>NZ_BAHD01000015.1 GCF_000298215.1 Kineosphaera limosa NBRC 100340
GCACCGGGATAGAGTGGCGATGCTGGTTCTCCCGCCCTCGGGCGGGAGTCGTAAGAGGGAATCCGGTGTGAATCCGGGACTGCCCCCGCAGCGGTGAGTGGGAACGACCGCCGTATTACGCACTGGGACGACCACCTGGGAAGCGACGGCCAGTAGGAGCCCGATCGGCAGCTCGATCGACGTGCCCGCGAGTCCGAAGACCTGCCAGTGCGTCGCGCTCCCGCGCGGCGCGCCCGCACTCACCGCCTCGAGGGACGGCGCGGCTGCTGTGCGATGCCGGAGCGTCGCCAGGGTTCGCGCAGCTCCCGAGAGCAGCATTGGGAGGTCTGACATGTCCGCCGTTCTCCTCACGTCGCACGGATCCGCGACGCTTCGCCGTTACGACGCCATGGGTGTCGCGGCCCTCTCCGAGCACCTTGAGGCGATTCACGCCTCCGCGCTCGCCCTGCCCGACCGGTTGTTGGCGGCCGGTGAGCAGCCTGGTTTCGCCCTCATCACGGCCGCGCTCGATGCCCGGCTCGTGGGCTTCGCGGCGAGCGCGCAGCACGACCACCTGCTGCGCATCGACCCGATCGTCGTCTCGAACCAGCTGGACACCGGGCTGGCGCACGACATCGCGACCGAGCTCGTCGCCGCCATCCTCGCCGAGAGCGACCTGCCGTGGGCCGACGTCGCCGTCACCCATGACTCGTTGGCGTTGCCGGTGCTGTTGCGCGCCGGGTGGCGGCCCACGTCCGCCCAGAACGGGTCGGGCCTATTGGTCCTTTCGGGTGCGCATGCGGTCCCATAGTCTGCCGTGAAAGGCCACGGCACGCGCCCTGCCTGATCCTCTAATCGTCATCCCTGCACGCGAAAGGCAAGAGCGAACGTGACCTCCGTGGACGAAACCGATGACATCACACCGTCGCTGGCAGACGGCTTTCCCGAGTTGAACCACGAGCAGTGGCAGGGCTTGGTCGCCAAGGTGCTCAACCGAGGGCGCCCCGCCGACCGGGCGTTCGACGGTCCGGCCGCCGAGGCCCGGCTGCGCACGAGCACGGTCGACGGCGTGGCCATCGACCCGCTGTACGAGCCCGGCGATCAGATCGCGCCGACGGGGCACCCGGGCGTCATGCCGTTCACCCGGGGCAGCGGCTACCGGCCGGCGCACGTGCCGTGGGGGGTGCGGGCGCTCTACGACGATCCCGACGCTGCGGTCACCCGTAAGGCGGTCCTGACCGACCTCGAGCACGGCGTCACGTCGTTGTGGTTCGAGGTCGGTGAGCACGCGGTGTGCCCTGAGGATCTGGGCGCGGTGCTCGCCGAGGTGCTCCTCGACCTGGCTCCGATCGAGGTGACGAGCGCCTCCGATCAGGCCGCGGCGGCGAACGCGCTGCGCGCAGTGTGGCGCGATCGCGGTCTGGTGACCCGGCAGGCTCGCGGCAACCTCGGGTTCGACCCGCTGGGCCACGTGGCGCGCACGGGGGCGGCGTTCGAGCCCGAGCCGATGCTCGCGGCCGCGGCCGACTGCGTCGCCGACTACCCGCAGGTGCGGGCGATCTCGGTCGACCTGCGGCCCTACCACGACGCGGGCGCCGGCGACGTGGAGGAGATCGCGTTCGCGGTCGCCACCGGCGTCGAGTACTTGCGGCTGTTGGAGCAGCACGGCATCGACCCGGCGAGCGCGTTCGGGCAGATCGAGTTCCGCGTCAACGCGACGGCCGACGAATTCGTCACCATCGCCAAACTGCGGGCGTTGCGCCGGTTGTGGGCCCGCGTCGGCGAGGAGTGCGGGGTGCCAGCAGCGCAGCGCGGCGCCCGGCTGCACGCCGTGACGTCGTGGCGGATGCTCAGCCGCGACGACCCCTACGTCAACATGCTGCGCACGACAATCGCCTGCTTCGGTGCGGCGGCGGGCGCGGCCGAGGCCATCACCGTGCTGCCGTTCGACACGGTCATCGGGCTACCCGACGCGTTCAGCCGCCGCATCGCCCGCAACACCGGCATCTTGCTCGCGGAGGAGTCCAACGTCGGTCGCGTGCTCGACCCGGCCGGCGGCAGTTGGTACGTCGAGACGTTGACCGACGAGTTGGCCCGCGCCGCGTGGGCGATCTTCGGTGAGGTGGAGGGGTCCGGCGGCATGATCGACGCGGTCGCCTCGGGTGCGGTGCGCGAGCGCATCGACGCGACCAGCAAGGAGCGCGACCGGCGCCTGGCCACCCGCTCGTTGCCGTTGACGGGCGTCAGCATGTTTCCCCAGGTCGATGAGCAGCCACTCACGCGCGTGGCCCGATCACCGCGACCGGAGGGCGACGGGTTGGTGCCGCGCCGCGACTCCGAGATCTTCGAGGCGTTGCGCGACCGCTCGCTGGCGCACGCCGCGCAGCACGGGCAGCCGCCCGCAGTGTTCCTGGCCTGTCTCGGCCCGCGGCGCGAGTTCGGCGCCCGCGAGACGTTCATCAGCGCGCTGCTGGCGGTGGCTGGGTTGGCCACTCCGCGCAGCGAGGGCGGTACCCCCGAAGAGATCGCCGCCCAGGCCAAGGAGGCCGGCGCGCGCGTCGCGGTGCTGTGTTCGTCGGCCGGGCAGTACGCCGAGTCCGGCGGCGCTGTCGCCGCCGCGCTGCGGGACGCCGGCGTCGAGCGCCTGTACATCGCTGGCAACGCCAAAGAACTCGGTGACGACGCGGGAGTCGTCGACGACGCGCTGTTCGCGGGCATGGATGTCGTGACCGCCTTGACGTCGATCCTCGACCTGCTCGGCGCACCCGAGACCGCTGACAACCCCGACCTCGTGACGGCCAGGAAGGACGCCTGATGAGCACCATCCCCCGGTTCGACGCCGTCGACCTCGGTGACGGCAACCCGCCGTCGGACTCCGCGCAGCGCTGGGCCGACCTCGTCGAGAGCAACGCCTCGTACAGCAGCGGTTGGCAGACGCCGGAGCACATTCTCGTGCCGCCGCTGTACACCGATGACGACCTGGCCGGTCTCGACTTCTTGCAGACCGTGCCGGGCGCGCCGCCGTTCCTGCGCGGCCCGTATTCGACGATGTACGCCAGCCAGCCGTGGACGATCCGCCAGTACGCAGGGTTCTCGACCGCGGAGGAGTCCAACGCGTTCTATCGGCGCAACCTCGCGGCCGGGCAGAAAGGCCTGTCGGTCGCGTTCGACCTGGCCACGCACCGCGGCTACGACTCCGACCACCCGCGGGTCGCCGGCGACGTGGGCATGGCCGGCGTGGCGATCGACTCGATCTACGACATGCGCACGCTGTTCGACGGCATCCCGCTGGACCGCATGAGCGTGTCGATGACGATGAACGGCGCGGTGCTGCCGGTGCTGGCGCTCTACGTCGTCGCCGCCGAGGAGCAGGGCGTGAGCCCGGCGCAGCTCTCGGGGACCATTCAGAACGACATCCTCAAAGAGTTCATGGTCCGCAACACCTACATCTACCCGCCGACGCCGAGCATGCGGATCATTTCCGACATCTTCTCGTTCACCAGCGCGAACATGCCGCGGTTCAACTCGATCTCCATCTCCGGCTATCACATGCAGGAGGCGGGGGCGACCGCCGATCTCGAGCTCGCCTACACGTTGGCGGACGGGGTGGAGTACATCCGCGCGGGCCGCACCGCGGGCCTCGATGTCGATGCGTTCGCGCCGCGGTTGAGCTTCTTCTGGGCGATCGGCATGAACTTCTTCATGGAGGTCGCCAAGATGCGGGCGGCCCGCCTGTTGTGGGCGCGCCTCGTGCGCGATTTCGACCCCAAGAACGACAAGTCGATGTCGCTGCGCACGCACAGTCAGACCTCGGGCTGGTCGCTGACCGCCCAAGACGTGTTCAACAACGTCATCCGCACGTGTATCGAGGCGATGGCCGCCACGCAGGGGCACACGCAGTCGCTGCACACCAATGCCCTCGACGAGGCGATCGCCCTCCCGACGGACTTCTCCGCGCGCATCGCCCGCAACACTCAGCTGTTCTTGCAGCAGGAGTCGGGCACGTGCCGGGTCATCGACCCGTGGGGCGGCAGCGCCTACGTCGAGAAGCTCACCGGTGACCTGGCGCGTCGCGCGTGGCAGCACATCAGTGAGGTCGAGGCGGCCGGCGGCATGGCCAAGGCGATCGAGGCCGGCATCCCCAAGCTGCGCATCGAGGAGGCCGCGGCCCGCACGCAGGCCCGCATCGACGCCGGGCGGCAGCCGGTGATCGGCGTGAACAAGTACCAGATCGAGGGCGACGAGCCCTTGGAGGTGCTCAAGGTCGACAACGCCGGCGTGATGCGCAGCCAGCTGGCCAAGCTCGAGCGGCTCAAGGCCGAGCGCGACGACGAGGCGGTGGCCCAGGCGCTGGCGCGGCTCACGCACGCGGCGGCCAACCCGGGCGGCGACAACCTCATGGCGTTGATGATCGACGCGGCGCGGGCCAAGGCGACGGTCGGTGAGATGTCGGAGGCCCTGGAGCGGGAGTTCGGGCGGTACACGGCGCAGATCCGCACGATCAGCGGGATCTATTCGAAGGAGGCCGAGGGCGTGGAGGCGGTGGCGCAGGCGCGCGACCTCGTCGCGGAGTTCGAGAAGTCGCAGGGTCGCCGGCCGCGCATCCTCGTGGCCAAGATGGGCCAGGACGGGCACGACCGCGGGCAGAAGGTCATCTCGACGGCCTTCGCCGACCTCGGTTTCGACGTCGACGTGGGCCCGCTGTTCCAGACCCCGGCGGAGGTCGCGCGGCAGGCCCTGGAGGCCGACGTGCACGTCGTCGGGGTGTCGTCGCTGGCCGCGGGGCACCTGACCCTCGTGCCGGCGCTGCGCAAGGAGCTCGACGGGCAGGGGTTGGAGGACCTCATGATCGTCGTCGGCGGCGTGATCCCCACCCAGGACTTCGACGAGCTGCGGGCCGCCGGTGCGGACGAGATCTACCCGCCCGGCACGGTCATCACCGAGGCCGCGGTCGGTCTGCTGCACCGGCTGCTGGAGCGACTCGAGGGTGACTCGGTTGGCGACTCGACCGGCGACTCGGCCACCAGCTCGGCGACCTCCTAGGCAGCCTCGTGGCAGACCCTTACGACGTCGACATCCTGGTCGAGGGAGTCCTCGCGGGCCGGCGGTTGCAGCTGGCCCGCGCCATCACCCTCGTCGAATCGTCCCGACCCGACCACCGCCAGCGAGCCCGGCTGCTGCTGCAGCGGCTGCTGCCGGCCGCCGGACAGGCCGTGCGGGTGGGCATCTCCGGGGTGCCCGGCGCGGGTAAGTCGACCTTCATCGACGCCCTCGGTAGCCGCCTGGTGCGGGCCGGGCACAAGGTGGCGGTGCTGGCCGTCGACCCCAGTTCGTCGCGCACCGGTGGCAGCATTCTCGGTGATCGCACGCGGATGGCCGAGTTGGCGGCCAGCGACAACGCGTTCGTGCGGCCCTCCCCGTCGGGCGGGCAGCTCGGCGGGGTGGCGCGCGCGACGCGGGAGTCGATGACGGTGCTGGAGGCGGCCGGCTTCGACGTCGTCATCGTCGAGACCGTCGGGGTGGGCCAGTCCGAGGTGGCGGTCGGCGACATGGTCGACACGTTCCTCATGCTCGCGCTGGCCCGCGCCGGTGACCAGCTGCAGGGCATCAAACGCGGCATCCTCGAGCGGGTCGACGTCATCGCGGTCAACAAGGCCGACGGTGACCAGGCCGGCGAGGCCCGGGTGTGCGCCCGCGAACTGCGGGGCGCGATGCGGCTCATGACGGGGGACTCGGCGAAAGCGCCGGAAGTTCTGACCTGCAGCGCCCTGACCGGAGACGGTCTGGACGAGGTGTGGGAGAAGGTCACCGCGCACCGCGCAGCCCTTGTCGAGGCCGGTTCGCTGGCGCAGCGTCGGGCCGACCAGCAGCGCTCGTGGTTGCACACCCTCACGGAGAGCGAACTGCTCGACGCCCTGCGCTCCTCCCCGCAGGTGCGCGCAGCCCGCGCAGAGGTCGAAGCCGGCATGACCGACGGCACCGTCAGCGCGCCTGAGGGCAGCCAGCGACTCATCGAGACGTTTTACGCAACCGTCCGAGCGGTCGACCCCCGACGAGCACATCGGCCTGAGTGACCCGGCGTGGGTCGTTCACGTGGTGCTCCGCAGGCGGGCGGTCAGCTCGAGGCCGAGCACCTCAAGGAGGGGCCGCAGCTTGTCGAGGCGGATCGTCGCCTTGTCGTGTTCGACCGCGCGGACGAAACGCTCCGAGACTCCCGCCAGGTCGGCGACTTCGGCCTGGAGGAGCCCGAGCTCGAGTCGGCGGCGGCGCACCTGCTCACCCAGGGTGGGCGCCGACTCGCCGGCGCGGGGGTTGTCGGCTGACTTGTCGTCAGCCGTCTGCTCCCTCGGAGTACCGCCCTCGCCCATCACGCTCCCTTCGTTGGATCAGCACGATCGTGCCGATTTGCCAATGATGTCCGTTCAGTCGGGGCGGATACAAGGTTGAGCGGCACGATCGTGCTGGTTCGGTGGTCAAGTTGGTCGTCAACCGCGAATCGCCCGCAAACCGGCACGATCGTGCTGATTCACACTGCCGTGCTGCCCGATGCCTGCGCTCCTCCCCGGAGGGGTCAGGCCGACTGTTGCAGGACGCAGTCGCCGCAGATTGCCTGACGGTCTGCGGCGAGGCGGTAGATGAGGCAGCAGCTGCGGCGGCGGTAGCCCGCGCCGCTGCGGGTGCTGCCGCCGTCGACGCGGGGGTCGCGCAGAGTGTCGTCGGCGGCGGATCGGGCGGCGCTGGCCAGGTCGGGTCGGGCCCGGGCGACGCTGTTTGCGGCGCCGTTGGCGGCCGAGCCGACGTTGCCCCAGGCGACCGCCTGCCCCAGCCGATGCCGGTCGGCCATGAGCACCGTGAGCGCCTCGACTCCGATGGGGATGCGATCGGGCACCGACCCCGCCTGCGTGCCGGAGGTGGGTGCCGGCCGGGCCACCACCGACAGCGGCACCGGGCCACCCAGCACGTCCTGCCACCAGATGGACCCCGGGTCGGGGTCGATGTCGAGCGGCTCGGGCAACGGTATGGCGCGGGTCGCGATGACGGGGGCCAGCAACCGCGCGACGATTCCCAGGTGTGCCACCGACGCCGCAACACGCGCATCGATCGGGCCCGCCGCGCCGGCCGGTCGGCGCTCCCCGAGGGCAGCGGCGACGGCGGCAACTCGCGCCTCGATTGCGTCCGCGCGCGTGAGTAGGTCGGTCAGCGGCAGCCAGGGCGGTGTGGGCATCGCGTCGTCGTCGTGGGTCTCGACCGCAACGAACGGACCGAACACACAGAGTTCGTCGCGCAGCACGCGACCAGCTCTGTCGGGGGTCATGGTCGTCAGGTTACGCGGGAGGGCCGCGCACACTCGGGCTTCGGCAGTACTGGAGGGAGCTGAGGTAGCCGCTTTCCCGCGCCGGTCGAGGACCTGACCGAGGCGGCCGTCTGCTACCGTTTCGGCCACCAGCCGCCCGAATGGGCCAGGGAATCCGGTGCGAATCCGGGACTGACGCGCAGCGGTGAGGCAGACGGTCGAGACACGACGTCACTGGGGTCACACGACTCTGGGAAGGCGTCTCGCGCCGGATGAAGCCGAGTCCGAAGACCTGCTGGTGACCGCCTGTAACACGCAGGCGCGACCGATTCCGAGCCTCGCGACGCAGGCTCACGATCGCCACGAGGTACCTCATGTCTCGACTTTCCCCACGCGTTCCCTTTCTCTGCGCGAGCGCGCTGGCTACCCTCCTTACGCTCAGTGCCTGCGCCGGAGCCCCCGAGAGTTCCGGCGCCGCGAACACCGGCGCTGCCGCGACGACTTCGGCCGCCCCGGTGTCTTGGACAACTGTGGCGAAAAGGTCACGGTCGACACCCCTCCGCAGCGGCTCGTGACCCTGAACCAGGGCGCCACCGAGGTCGCCCTCGCCCTAGGCCTGGCCGATCGGATGGCGGGTACGGCCTACCTGGACGACGCCGTGGCAAGTCAGTACCAGCAGGCCTACGACTCGATCCCGGTTCTCGCCAAGGAGTATCCGAGCAAGGAGCAGTTCCTCGCGGCCACCCCCGACTTCGCCTACGCCGCCTACTCCAGCGCCTTCACCGACAAGGCCGTCGGCACCCGCGCCGAGCTGAAGACCGAGGGCATCAACACCTACATCAGCCCCTTCGGTTGCCCGAAGGGCACCCCCAAGGCTGACGCCACCTTCGACAGCGGCTGGGCCGAGATCACCGATGTCGCCACCATCTTCGGCGTGCCCGACAAGGCGCAGCAGGTCATCTCTGAGCAGCGGACCCAGCTTGAGGAGGTCAAGGCGAAGAAGGCCGGGGAAGGCCTGAAGATCTTCTGGTACGACTCCAACACGCAAACACCCTTCGTCGGGACTGGCGGCGGCGGGCCGCAGCTCATCGTCGACGCCGTCGGGGCCACCAACATCTTCGGCGACGTCAAGGACTCAGGCTGGGCCGACGGCTCCTGGGAGAAGGTCGTCGCAGCCGAGCCGGATGTCATCGTGTTCGCCGAGGCGTCGTGGAGCACCGCCAAGGAGAAGCAGGACTACCTGGCCGCCGATGCCACGCTGAGCCAGTTGGCGGCGGTGCGCGACAAGCGCTACGTGGTCGTCCCCTTCTCCGAGACCACCCCCGGCGCCCGCCTCGTCGACGGCGCGGCACACGTCAGCGAGCAGCTCGCGCAGCTACCGGCCCGCTGACCGCCCATGCTGCACCCGGCTGCACCTAGGTCGTCGGCCACCGGCGTCCGCATCGTGCTGGTCGGCGCCCTGTGCGTCGCGATCCTCGGCAGCGCCGTGCTCGCCCTGGGCGTGGGCTCGGTCAACCTGTCCGCGGCCGAGGTGCTGCAGGTCGTCGCGCGTCGGATGCACCTGAGCGCGGGGGCCGAGGTGACCGTCATTGCGGATCGCATCGTCTGGGAGCTGCGCCTGCCGCGGGTCTTGGCGGCGATCTGCGTCGGCGTCGGCCTGGCTCAGTGCGGGGTGGTGCTGCAGGCCTTGACGGGCAACGAACTCGCCGACCCCTACCTGCTGGGCATCTCCAGCGGCGCCGCCACGGGTGCCGTGTCCGCGATCATCCTCGGCTGGTCGCTGCCCGGCCTGCCGGAGACGGTGCGGGTGGCCAGCAGCGCCTTCGTCGGGGCTCTCGTCGCGCTACTCGTGGTGTTGGCGCTGGCCACGGGACGGTCGGGTGAGTTGCCGCCGGCCCGGACGATCCTCGCGGGGGTCGCGGTGGGTCAGCTCGCCGGGGCGGCGACGTCGCTGATCGTCATGGTCTTCGGGGGCCGCGACGGGGCGCGGGCGGTGCTGCAATGGACGCTGGGGTCGTTCGCCGGTGTCCGCAGCGACCACGCGATCTTTCTCGCCGCGCTGGCGCTCGTCACGGTGCTCGTGCTTACCGCTGCCGCCTCGACCCTCGACGGCTTCGCGTTCGGGGAGACCTCGGCCCGGTCGTTGGGGATCGCCGTGACCCGCGTCCGTTGGTCGTTGCTGGCCGGGTGCGCCCTCGTCACTGCGGGGACGGTGGCGGTTGTCGGGCCGATCGGCTTCGTGGGCTTGACGATTCCGCACATCGTGCGGCTCATCACGGGCCCCGCCCACCGCATTCTGCTACCGGTCTCCGCGCTGGCCGGCGGGCTGCTCATGCTGTGGTCGGACACCGTCGCGCGTTCGGCGGCCCCCGGGCAGGAGATCCCCGTCGGCATCGTCACGGCCGCGGTGGGGGCGCCGGTGCTCGTGGTGCTGCTGCGCAGACAGGCCCGACGATCATGAGGGCGGCGATCGTGAGGGCGGTGCGCCGATGCGGGTGACGACACAGTCGCTGGGGTGGTCCGCGGGCCGCGGTCGAGAGGCCGTGCCCGTGCTACGTCCGCTCGATGTCGCGGTCGAGCCGGGGCGTCTGACCGGGGTCGTGGGACCCAACGGGTCGGGCAAGACGACGCTGTTGCACCTGATCGCGGGGTTGCGCCGGCCCACTCAGGGCACCGTGCACTACGCGGAGGCCGACGCGGCCCGGTTGTCGTCTCGGCGCCGCGCCCAACTGGTCGCGCTGGTCGAGCAGCATCCGCAGACGACGCTGGAGCTCACCGTGCGCCAGGTCGTCGAGCTGGGCCGAATCCCCCATGTGGGTCGCTGGCCGGGGAGTAAGGACGGGGACGCCGACGCGGTTGCGCAGGCGCTGGCCGTCGCGAGCGTCGGGCATCTGGCGCACCGAAAGTGGCCCACGCTCTCCGGTGGGGAGCGCCAGCGCGCCCAACTGGCCCGGGCGATCGCGCAGCGACCCCGGCTCCTACTGCTGGACGAGCCGACGAATCACCTGGACCTACGGCATCAGATCGCGCTGCTGCAGACGGTCGCCGGGTTGGGCGTCACCACGGTGGCGGTGCTGCACGATCTCGATCTGGCCGCCGCGTTCTGTGACGACCTCGTCGTTCTTGACGAGGGTCGCCTCGTGGCCGCCGGCCCCACGGCGCAGGTGCTCAGCGAACGTCTCGTTGCGGAGGTTTTCTCGGTGCGGGCGCGGGTGCAGCACACCGACCGACTGCGCATGAGCTGGTCCGGTCTCGTGCGCCCCGATCAGCTGGAGGGCGCGTGGTGAGGGTGAGCGGGAGCGGCGTCGTCGTGGCAGTGCTGGTGTCACTGACCGACCTCGACAATGCGGCCCGGCATGAGGTGGACGCGGCCCGCTCCGGTGCCCGGCTCGCCGCCCTACAGGGTGCGACCCTGACTCCGCTCGTGCGGATGCTGGACGAGCTGGCCGCTGACGGGTGCCCGCAGGCCCGGCTGGTCGCGGTGACCACAGCCGCGCGCGAGACCGGGCCGTCGTGGGTCCGGCGGGTCGCCGGGCACTGGGTGCGCAGCAGCGCGGCGACACGGCAGGCGGCCATGCGGGTGCAGACGGCGGTCGGCGCTCAGGCCCGGCTTGACCCGCCGACGCTGACTCGACTGCAGTGGCGGGACGTCACCGGCGACGAGGCGCCGCTGCACAGCCCGGCCTGGAGCGAGCCGCCGCCGCACGACCGGCATGTGCTGCTGTGTCGCGGTCCCCGCTGCAACGCCCGCGGCGCCGATGTGGTGGCCCAGGCCCTCACCGAGCAGTTGCGCAGGGCGAAGCGGCTCGACGACGGCGTCCTGCTCACGCAGACGTCCTGCCTCTTCCCCTGCAATCGCGCGCCGGTTGTCGTCGTCCACCCCGACGGTGAGTGGCTCGGGCCGGTCCACCCCGAGGACGTGCCCGATCTAGCCCAACGGCTGCTGTGACTCGCAGCCTCGCACTGGACAACCGCGAGCCCCACTGGACAACTGCTCGAGTTGTTGTCCAGTGGGTCGGTGATGGTCCAGCTGGGCCCAGCGATGGTCCAGCCCAGGGCCGAGTTCGTGGCCAGCGCGTTCTGCAGGGGTTCACCCTGAGCGGAGACCGGCGAGACGTTGCGTCGATAGTTAGGTAAGGCTAACCTAAGCGGCGTGAATGTCCCCCCTTCTCACCGGTTGGCCGCCAACGCGCGACGTGCGCGCACCATCCTTGCCACCAGCAGCCCCGTGGAAATCGGGGTGCTCGGCGACATGCGCACCGTCGGCAAGCACCTGGTCGACACCGACGGATCGGTCATCTGCCGTCCCGACATGATGGTCGGCGACTGTCAGCGCTATCTCGAGGCGGGATCGCCTTCGCCGCTGCTCGACCTCGTGGCGGTCGACGTGTGCCCGGTGCCGCAACCGGATCGCCAGCGCGGCTCCGTTCAGTTGCGCGGCCGCGTTCATCTGGACGCGCGCGGGCTGGCCGAGCCCTGGGCCTCGTTTCTGGGGATGCCTGGGGGTGGCCCCTTCGCCCGGTTCGTGCCGGAGTCCGTCATGCTGCGTTCCTACGTCCCGCCGGGCACCTATCCGTCGACGCCGGTGGCGGTCGAGGACTTCGCCGTGGCGAATCCGGACTTCCTCGCGGGCTGGGAGAGCGAGTGGATCGCCCACCTCGACGCGCACCACTGCGACCAGGTCGAGCTGGTCGTGGCCACCCGCTTCCGGCTCGGTGCGCAGGCGCGGGTGCGCGCGCTGCGCGCCCACGAGAGAGGTCTTGATGTCCGCGTCTACCAGGCGGGAGGCGTCAGCGACCTGCAAGTGCCCTTTCCGGCGCAGGTGCAGTGCGGCTGCCGCGCCGTCCGCGCCTTCAACGAGGTGCTGGTGGCCGCCGGCGCCGAGCCCGTGCAGTAGGCAGTCGGGCAGGCCCGTCCGGGCGTCCTCGGTCGCCGGCTGTGGACCCGCTCAACCCGCTTCGCATCGACCACCCGCGTCTCGGCCCGTCCTCGGTGCTGCTCGGTCCACGAGTGCCGGCCCATCCGGCGTGGAGCCCGTGCGCCCCGACGGTCACCGTCCGCGAGCAGGAGGAGCTGCGGCTGCCCGATCGGCGTATCGCTCTGGTGCGTGACCCCCGCGATCCGTGGGGCCGGCCGGGCAGGCTCCGCTGCTCGTGCTCTTCGACGAGGCGGCCTGGGTGCGCATGGGGCTGGTCGAGGCGCTGCAGCGGTACCTACCGGTCGTCCACGTGGCCCTCGTCGACACCCTCGACGTGAGCCGCAGAGCGCGGGACCTTACCAACCTGCAGCGGGCCCAGGTGCTGCTGGCCGGGGTGCTCGACGCGGTCGGTGGCCGCCTGCGTCGCCCGTTCGATCCGGAACAGGTGATCGTCGCCGGCCAGTCCTACGGGGGATTGGCGGCGGCATCCTTGGCCACCTGCCGACCCGATCTGGCCGGTGCGGCGATCCTGCAGTCGGCGTCGCTGTGGCACCGCTGAGGTATGGCACCCGACGATCCGCGTACCGAGCCCGGCGATCTGCTGACCTATCTGCTGTCCCGATCCGGCGCGCTGGGTCTGACGGGGTTGTGCGGCCGGGCGAGGCCGGGTCGCATCGTCGTGCAGGTCGGCACCGACGAGCGAGACCAGGCCGCGCACGGCCGGGCCTGGCGCGATGCGGCCCGGGCGGCCGGGCTGCTGGTGGACTACCGGGAGTTCCGCGGCGGCCACGACTACGCCTGGTGGGCCCACGGCCTGCTGCACGGCCTGGACCTCCTGCTGGCCTGAGGACTACTGGGGTCGCAGACCGGAGGCGAAAACCTCTGTCTGACGCTATGGTTCGCCGCCCTGCGGCCGATCTGAAAGGGGAGATCTCCAGGCGGTGAAGGGTGGCGCGCAGATGAGTGCGGTGACGGCTCACATCGTCGTGGGGACCAAGCACCGTAGCGATCCGGGCATCCAGCCGCGCTGGGTGCTGCTGCTGCACGAGGGGCAGAACTACGCCTGGCACATCGTGCGCCTGCAGCTGACGACCGGCGATCTCCCCTCGACGCACCCCGATGACCCACCCGGCGTGCTGTGGCAGGCCTCCCGCAACCGCGACCTCATCGGCGAGATGGCGCTGCTCGTGCACCTTTACGCCGCCCGGACCCCCGAGATCGTGCGGGCGGCTGCACGACTGGCGCCGCTGCGCAAGCAGCGGGTCGACCTGGCGGCCCTCTCGGCGCCGGACCGCGACCAGGTCGACCTGCTGCTCGACATGGCGCGCGAGCGCGGTCGCGAGCTCACCCTGGCCGCCACGATCCTGCCCGGTAGCCGGTTGACCGAGCAGGCCTTGCTGGAGCTGCCCGACTGGGAACTGAACATCGCCCACACCGAGGTGACGCGGACCTGGAGCAGCGACGCCAACGGTCTGGTCGTGACCGACCTGCGAGTGGCCGCCGCCGCGGACTCCGACGAAGACGTCTATCGCCCCGAGGGTGACGAGGCGCAGAACGCGAGCTGGGAGCACGAGCTCGACGAGGACGCCGCGGCCGCGGCGCAGGCGCAGGGCGAGGCCGCCGAGCACGCGGTGGCGGCTGCTGACGCGCCGCGCCCGGGTCGTTTCGGCCGACGTAAGCACCGCGCTCCCGCCGAGCGCGACGACCGAACGATCAGCCTCGCCGAGTTCTTCGGCCGCGGCGGCCACGATCGCTCCTGACCCCGACCACCATCGCGGCTGCACCTAATGCGGCCATACCCCGGAGCTGCCGCGACGGTGGCTGCCGACCAGGTGGGTGTCGACGATCCCGATGGCCTCCATCAGCGCGAACACCGTGGTCGGCCCGACGAAGGCGAACCCGCGACGCTTGAGCTCCTTGGCCAGCGCTACGGACTCCGGCGAGCTGCTCGGCACGTCGGCCGCCACCTGCGGGCGCGGCGTCTGTTCGGGCTGGAACGACCACACGAGGGTCGCGAGCCCTTCCCTGTCGCGACAGGCCACCGTGGCCCGCGCATTGCCGATCGTCGCCTCGATCTTGCGCCGGTTGCGCACGATCCCGGCATCGCCCATGAGTCGTGCGACCGCCGACTCCCCGTAACCGGCTACCCGGTCGGGATCGAAGCCCTCGAACGCGGCGCGAAACCCGGGTCGCTTGCGCAGGATCGTCGCCCACGAGAGACCCGACTGAAAGGCCTCCAGCGACAACCGCTCGAAGACCCCGCGCTCGTCGCGCACGGGCATGCCCCACTCGGTGTCGTAGTACTCGCGCAGCAGGGGGTCCTTCGACGCCCACACCGGCCGCGCCAGCCCGTCCGCCCCGAGCACCACGTCGGCCTGCGGGACCCCCACATCCTGCGTCACATCTCTCACCTCAGCCATGGACCGATCCCACCACCGACCACCGACCACCGACAAGAGTTGCTGCACCACCGGTCCGCGGACTCCTGCCTGCAGACAAGGCAGGCAAACGGTAAAGGCCAAGAAGTCTTGGCAGTAAATGGAGATTCCAGGTGGTCGGCCTTTATCGAAGAATGGGTGCAAAGTCCCACGAGTAATTCTCCAGACCGTCGATAGGGTCGGCTGCGCGCCGAAATCTGCTGTGGCCTATCGGTGGGTGAGCGCGACCGCAGACGACGATGTCGAACACCTCAGGGAGACGCCCATGCTCACGGAAACGACGTTGACGGAGCCCGACACTCTGCTCACCACAACGGGTCTGCTCATCATCGCGGTCACGGTGGGCCTGCTCATCTGGGGCCGGGTCGCACCGATCGTGGCGATGGTCGTCGTGCCGGTCGTCGGTGCCCTGGCCATCGGCTTCGACCTGTCCGAGCTGCAGGAGTTCTTCGCCGGTGGCCTGTCTTCGGTGATGAACGTCGTCGTGATGTTCATTTTCGCGATCATCTTCTTCAGCATCCTTTCGGATGCCGGGCTCTTCGATCCGCTGATCCGAACGCTCATCTTGATGACCAGAGGTCGAGTGGTTCTGGTGTGTATCGGCACGGTGCTCATCGGCGCGATCGCGCACCTCGACGGCGCCGGTGCCACCACCTTCCTGCTGACGATCCCGGCGCTGCTGCCCCTGTACAAGGCGCTGAACATGAGCAAGTACCTGTTGCTGCTGCTCATCTCGCTGTCCGCGTCGATCATGAACATGGTCCCGTGGGGTGGGCCCCTGGGGCGCGCGGCCGCCGTCACCGAGATCGACCCCGTGGAGCTCTACCAACCGCTCATGGTCGTGCAGGGCATCGGCCTGGTGCTGCTGCTGACCCTGGCGACGCTGCTGGGGCTGCGGGAGATCCGCCGGATCGACAAGGGTGTCGAGGCCGGTGAGTTCGAGGCCGTCGGCAACATCGACGTGCACCAGGTCGCCGACGACTTCACCAAGCGCCAGATCGAGGCACGTGCCCACGTCGAAGACAAGATCAACCGCAATCGCATCGTCTTCTGGCTCAACGTGCTGCTCGTCGCCATCGTGCTGACCGTGATGCTCGCCGGCTGGCTGCCGCCGGCACTGACGTTCCTCATCGGTGTCGCCGTCGCCCTGCCGCTGAACTTCTCGCAGGCCAAGACCCAGATGGACCAGCTCAAGGAGTACGCGCCGAACGCCCTCATGATGGCGGCCGTCATCATCTCCGCCGCGGTCTTCCTGGGCGTGCTCAACGAGTCGGGGATGTTGGAGTCCATCGCCTTGTCGCTGCTCGGGGTGATCCCCGCGGCGGTCGGCCCGTACCTGCACCTCATCGTCGGCGCCTTCGGGGTGCCGCTCGATGTGCTGACCAGCACCGACGCGTACTACTTCTCGGTGCTGCCGCTGGTCGACGCCACCGCCAGCCAGTTCGGTGTGCCGACCGCCTCGACCGCTTACGCGCTGATGATCGGCAACATCATCGGTACGTTCGTCAGCCCCTACGCACCGGCCATGTGGCTCGCGCTGGGTCTGGCGGGAGCCAACGTCGGCAAGCACATCCGCTACTCGTTCGGCATCATGTGGGCCTTCTCGATCGTGCTGCTGCTGGTCGCGGTCCTCGTCGGAGTCGTCGAGGTCTAGCGACCCCGACGACGAGCAACGAAGCCGGGTGATCGCTCAGCCGGGGACCGAGAAGTTGAAGACGCCGGAGTCGAAGGCGTTGTAGGCCTCGTAGTCGAGCAGGTCGTACAGCTCCCGGCGGTGCTGCATCTGCGGCACCAGGCGCTCGAAGCCGCCCTCCTGCGACAGCACCCCAAGGGCCCCGTCCATCGCGTGCATCGCGATGCGCAGCAGCGACACCGGCCAGATGATCATGTTCACGCCGACGTCGCGCAGCTGCGCCTCGGTGAACAGCTCGCTCTGGCCGAACTCGGTGACATTGGCCAGGATCGGCACGTCGATCGCCGCGCGCACCGCCGCGAACTCCTCCAGCGAGCGCATCGCCTCGGGGAAGATCGCGTCGGCGCCGGCCTCGACGAGCCGGGTTGCCCGCTCGATCGTGGCGTCGAGACCGTCGACGGCCCGGATGTCGGTGCGGGCCACGATCAGCAGGTTCGGGTCGCGCCGCGCCTGGACCGCCGAGCGGATCCGCCGCAGCGCGGCCTCCTCGTCGACGACCTGCTTGCCGTCGAGGTGGCCGCACCGCTTGGGGTTGACCTGGTCCTCCAGGTGCAGCCCGGCGATGCCGGCGTTCTCCATCTCCTGCACGGTGCGAGCGACGTTCATCGCCTCACCGAAGCCGGTGTCCGCGTCGACCAGGGTCGGCAGGTCGGTCATGCGGGCGATCTGCCCCGACCGGCCCGCGACCTCGGTCAACGTCGTCAGGCCGATGTCGGGCAGGCCCAGGTCGGCGCTGAGCACCGCCCCGGAGACGTAGACGCCCTCGAAGCCGTGGCGTTCGATGAGTCGGGCGCTCAGCGGATTGGCGGCGCCGGGCAGGCGGACGAGTTCGCCCGCGGCCAGTCGCTCACGCAGGGTCGCCCTCTTGGCCTCGGGGGTGGCGGTCGAATACAGCACGGGAACTCCGTTCGGTCAGCCGGTCGCGCCGGCGGGTTCAAGGGTCAGAGGGGTTCGCTGGGGTTCAGAACATGCCCGGGAGGCCCTTCTCCGGCAGCTGGCCGGGGGCGGCGACGAACGTCAGCTGCGCCAGCTCCGTCGCGGTCAACTCCGGCAGCCGCTGCGCGATGTCGAGGAAGCGCTCGACCTCCGCCTCGCCCAGGACCGGCTCGGCCAGGGTGCGGAACTTCTGCACGTACTGCGGGCGGGCGAACGGGCGAGCGCCGCCCGGGTGGGCGTCGGCGAGGGCGATCTCGCGCTCGATCGTCTCCCCGACGCGCAACTGCACGACGACGCGACCGCCGTAGGAGGGGGTGTCGGCCCGCAGGTAGCGCTGCGTCCAGTCGTCGCTTTCGACCGTGGAGATCGAACGCCACAGGGCGACGGTGTCGGGCCGGGTGGCGCGCTCGCGGGCGTAGGAGTCGACGTGGTGCCAGCGGCCGTCCTGCAGAGCGACGGCCAAGATGTACGGGAGCGAGTGGTCGAGGGTTTCGCGGCTGGCTTGCGGGTCGTACTTCTGCGGGTCGCCCGCGCCGGAGCCGATGACGTAGTGCGTGTGATGCGAGGTGTGCACCACGATCGACTCGACGGCTTGGGGGTCGGCGACCTGTGGGTGATCGGCGCGCAGGCTGCGGGCCAGGTCGATCCAGGCCTGCGCCTGGTACTCGGCCGAGTGCTCCTTGGTGTAACTGTCGAGAATCGCCTGCTTGGCCTCGCCGGGTTCGGGCAGCGGAACCTCGTAGCGGGCATCGGGCCCGTCGAGCAGCCACGCGATGACACCGTCCTCACCTTCGTAGATCGGGGAGGGGCTGCCCTCTCCACGCATGGCGCGGTCGACGGCCTCGACGGCGACCTTGCCGGCGAAGCCGGGCGCGAAGGCCTTCCACGACGAGATCTCGCCCTTGCGGGACTGTCGAGTCGCTGTCGTGGTGTGCAGTGCTTGCCCGATGGCCTGGTAGATCGTGTCGGCCGGCAGCCCCAGCAGCGTGCCGATGCCGGCGGCGGCCGAGGGACCCAGGTGGGCGACGTGGTCGATCTTGTGCTTGTGCAGGCTGATCGCCTTGACCAGGTCGATCTGCAGTTCGTACCCCGTGGCCAGGCCCCGCACGAGGTCGGCTCCGTCGCGGCCGCAGTGCTGGGCGACGGCAAGCACGGGCGGAATGTTGTCGCCCGGGTGGGAGTACTCCGCGGCCAGGTAGGTGTCGTGAAAGTCGAGCTCGCGGACTGCGGCGCCGTTGGCCCACGCGGCCCACTCGGGACTCGTGCGCTGCGTCGCCGGCAGGCCCATGACCGTGGCGCCGATCCCACCGGAGCTGGGGCCATGCGCGGTCGCCTGAGCGCGGGCGGTGCTCGGTGCCGACCGCCCGATCGCGGCGGCGGCCACGGCGGCGTTGTCGATGACCCGGTTGACGATCATCTCCTCGACGTCGGCGGTGACCGCGACCTCGTCGGCGGCGACCTGCGCCATGGCCCAGGCCAGCTGCTGCTCGCGGGGGAGTTGGTCTTCGCTGCGGTGGGCTCGAACCTCGTGAATGCGCATGACTACCTTTCGTCGGATTGGGCGGATGCCGCGATGCGTCCGTAGTGCTCGCGGCTGGCGTGCAGGTGGATGTGGGTGGCGTGGACGGCCAGGTCGGGATCGCCGTTCGCGATAGCGCTGGCGATGAGGGCGTGTTCGGCGGCGGACGCGCTGATGCGGGCCAGGCTCGCGCTGGACTGCCGCCGCAGCCGGGCGGTGTGCGTGTTCAGGGTCTCCAGCGCCTGGGCCAGGTAACGGTTGGCGGCCGCCTCGGTAATTGCCCGGTCGAACCGGGCGATGGTCTCGAAGTAGGAGTCCACGGCGATCTGGGCCGGATCTCCCGCCAGCGCCGCGTGCCACGCCGCGAACTCGGCGGCGAAGCCCTCGAAGACCTCGGTTTGCCCCCGCTGGGCGGCGAGCTTGGCCGCCTGGGGCTCCAGCGTCGCGCGCATCTCGAAGATGCTCGCCGCCTCGCTAGGGTCCAGGTCGGTGACCACTAGCCCCCGCCCGCCGGTTGGGGTGGCCAGGCCGTCGTTGACGAGCAGCGCGAAGGCCTCTCGCACGGGGGTGCGGGAGACGCCGAGCCGCTGCGACTGAGCGACCTCCAGCAGGGGGTCACCCGGGGCCAGCGTGCCGTCCAGGATCTCGTCCCGCAGCCGTTGGTACGCCCGGGCCGCTGCCGTGATGGAACGCGTGGTCATGGTTTATGTATACATAAACTCACGTCGGCTGTCTAGCCTCGAAGGTATCTGAGCACAAGAATCCTAAGTATCCCGCGACGCTCTTGTTAGATCACCGCAGTTCTGTATACAGTCGAGGCATCGTCGCCTGGGCAGCACACCGATGCCGGGATCCAGGCTCCACGCCTGTCACTACGTAAGGGAGCGTCATGACAGAACCCAGCACTCTGCTCACAGCCGTCGGGCTGTCGATCATCGTCATCACCGTCGGCCTGCTCATCTGGGGCCGCGTGGCCCCGGTGGTGGCGATGGTCCTCGTGCCGGTCGTCGGCGCGCTGGCGACCGGCTTCGGGCTCGACCAGATTCAGGAGTTCTTCGCGGAGGGCCTGTCCTCGGTGATGAACGTCGTCGTGATGTTCATCTTCGCGATCATCTTCTTCAGCATCCTCTCGGACGCCGGTCTCTTCGATCCGCTCATCCGAACGCTCATCGTGATGACTCGCGGGCGGGTCATCCTCGTGGCGATGGGTACCGTGCTCATCGGTGCGATCGCGCATCTCGACGGAGCGGGCGCCACGACCTTCCTCCTTTGTATTCCGGCGCTGCTGCCGCTGTACAACGCCCTGAACATGAGCAAGTACCTCTTGCTGCTGCTGGTCTCGCTGTCCGCCTCGATCATGAACATGGTTCCGTGGGGTGGCCCGCTGGGGCGTGCCGCCGCCGCCACCGGTATCGACTCCGCACAGCTCTACCAGCCGCTGCTCATCGTGCAGGTCATCGGGCTGGCGCTGCTGCTGGGCCTGGCTGCGCTGTTGGGGCTGCGGGAGATCCGCCGCATCGACAAGGGCGTCGCCGCCGGCGAGTTCGAGCGGGTCGACAACATCGACGTACACCAGATCGCCGACGACTTCACCAAGCGTCAGATCCAGGACCGCGCCGAGGTCGAAGGCAAGATCAACCGCAATCGAGTCGTCTTCTGGCTCAACGTAGTGCTTGTCGCCATCGTCCTCACGGTGATGCTGGCCGGCTGGCTGCCGCCGGCGTTGACCTTCCTCATCGGCGTCGCGGTGGCGCTGCCGCTGAACTTCGCCCACGCCCAGACCCAGATGGACCGACTCAAGGCTTACGCGCCGAACGCCCTCATGATGGCCGCCGTCATCATCTCGGCCGCCGTCTTTCTGGGGGTCCTGCGGGAGTCGGGGATGCTGGAGTCGATCGCCCTGTCCCTGCTGGCCGTGATCCCCGCCAGCGTCGGCCCCTACCTACACCTCATCGTCGGTGCCCTGGGTGTGCCCCTGGACCTGCTGACCAGCACCGACGCCTACTACTTCTCGGTGCTGCCGTTGGTCGACGCGACCGCGGGCCAGTTCGGCGTGGCGACGACCTCCACCGCCTACGCGCTGATGATCGGCAACATCATCGGCAGCTTCGTCAGCCCCTACGCGCCGGCCATGTGGCTCGCGCTCGGCCTGGCGGGCGCCAACGTCGGCAAGCACATTCGCTACTCGTTCGGCATCATGTGGGCGTTCTCGCTCGTGCTGCTGCTCGTAGCCGTGCTCGTCGGCGTCGTGCAGGTGTAGCCGGCCTCGGCTGAGGCGGTGCCGGTCGGCGCTGCCTCAGCCGAGCGTCGCCCCGACCAGCGAGCCGATGCCGTAGGTGACGAGCAGACCGACGGCGCCACCGACCACGACCCGCAGCGCAGCGCGCCCGGGTGGGGCCCCGCCCAGCCGGGCGCCCAGCGCCCCCGTCAGACCCAAGGCGATGAGCACCGCGGTATACGTGATCGGCACGCGCAGGGCGGCCGTTGTCAACACCACCGCCAGCACCGGCAGCAGGCCTCCGGCGACGAAGGCAGCGGCCGACCAGAAGGCCGCCACGGTCGGGCTGACGTAGTTGTCCGGGTCGATGCCCAGCTCGATGTCCAGGTGCGCGCGCAGCGCGTCCTTGGCGGTCAGTTCGTTCGCCACCACCGTCGCGGTCTCGTTCGAGAGTCCCCGGGCCTCGTAGAGCTGCACGAGCTCGGCCAACTCCTCCTGCGGCATCGTCGCCAACTCGCGGCTCTCCTTGACGACGAGGGCCTTCTCGCTGTCGCGCTGGCTGCTCACCGACACGTACTCACCGAGCGACATCGACACCGCCCCGGCGACCAGCGCCGCGATGCCCGCCAGCAACACCTGGGTCTGATCCGTCGTCGCGCCGGCCACCCCGAGCACCACGCCCGCCGTCGAGAGAATCCCATCGTTGGCGCCCAAGACGCCGGCGCGCAGGGCGTTGAGGCGCTGGCTCAGGGCGCCGCCGTGGGCCTCGTTCGAATGTGTTGTCATGGTCCGCTCCAAGGGCGACGAGTGGTGGTCAGCGCTCAGGTTAGGCCCGTCTGGCGGGGGCTGTCATCTACGGAAAGGCTTGCCTGACCTGCAGTGGTGCGCCCGGCGCAAGGCTCGGGGGAGACTGTCGGGATGACCGGCGATCAGCACTCGCGCGAGGCCCATCCAGCCGTCGACGAGGCCTTCGCCGCCACCCCGAGGCAGGATTACCTGCCCGACGCGGTCCGCCACCTGGCTCACCATGACCTGCCCCTGCCGTTGGCTCGCGGCATGACCAATTCCCAGCCGAGCACGGTGCGCGACATGCTCGAGCACCTGCAGGTGCCGGCGGGCGCGCGCGTCCTCGACGTCGGCTCGGGATCAGGTTGGAGCACGGCCCTGCTGGCCCATCTGTGCGGGCCCAAAGGGCGGGTGCTCGGCCTCGAGATCGAGCCCGAACTCGTCGCCTTCGGCACTCGAAACCTGGCCGCCAGCTGCCGGGATTGGGCGCGCATCGAGGCGGCGACACCCGGGGTGCTCGGTGCGCCGGATCGCGCACCGTTCGACCGGATCCTCGTCTCCGCGATGGCCACCGACGTGCCCACCGATCTTGTCAATCAACTCGCTCCGTGTGGCGTGCTCGTCGTACCCGTCAAGGGCCGGATGGTCCGCATCCACGTCGATGACGCTGGAACGGCTCATCGCCGGGCATTCGGGTTCTACCGTTTCGTGCCCTTGCGGTGACGGGCCGACTCGGCCGATCGCGGCGGCCACTGACGACGCGTGCGGCCAGCGCCTCGTAGGCTCCCCCCATGGCCGGCCACGAACTGCTGCTCACCCGCGACGTCGACGCCCCACCCGAGGCGATCTGGCGCGTACTCACCGATCTCGACAACGCCCCCCGCAACCTCTCGCAGGTCGTGTCCATCGAGCGGATCGGCGGGGACGGCTACGGACCGGGCACCCGCTGGCGCGAGACCCGCACGATGTTCGGCCGGTCCGAAGCCCAGGAGATGTGGGTGGAGAGCGTCGACCCGCCGCGCGCCACCGTGGTGCGGGCGCAGGCCGGCGGCGTCGACTACACGACGACCTTCGAGGTGACGCCCCGAGACGGCGGATCGCGGATCACGATGCGTTTCGCCGGTGCGCAGCAGGCCCCGAGCGTGTTGCAGCGGCTCGCCTGGACGGTGCTCGGGCCGATCGGCATGCGCGTCACCCGCAAGGCGATGCAAGGCGACCTCGACGACATCGCCGCGGCCGCCGAATCACTCAACTGACTGCTGCGAGCGTCGCCGGGAGCCCTGGCAAAAGGAACGAATCAAGCAAACCGGGCCAGGTGAGGGTGGCCGCGAGGATGGAGCTCGAAAGAGACCGTTCACTTTTGCACCTCAGACGGTGCAAAAGTGAACGGTCTCTTTCGCGCCCTTCGAGGCCGCGCGGGGCACTGGGCGCGCACGCGGTCACAGCCAGCCGTTGCCCTCGGCGATCTGGGCGGCATCGGCGCGATTGCGGGCACCGGTCTTGCCGATCGCGTTGCTCAGGTGGTTGCGCACCGTGCCCTCGGACAAGAACAGGGCCTTGGCGATGTCGGCAACCGAGCCGCCACGGTGCGCCTCGCGCAACACATCGGTCTCGCGGGCGGTCAGCGGCGAGTCGCCCGCGGCCATGGAGTCGGCGGCCAGCGTCGGGTCGATGACGCGCAGTCCCGCGTGCACCCGCCGCACCGCCTCGGCCAGCTCGGCGGCGGGGGTGTCCTTAACCACGAATCCGCTGGCGCCCGAACGCAGCCCGCGCCGCACGTAGCCGGGTCGGCCGAACGTCGTGACGATGAGCACCTGCACGCCCGGAAGCGCCGCCCGCAGCGCCGCGGTCGCCTCGATGCCGTCCATGCCCGGCATCTCGACGTCGAGCAGCGCCACGTCGGGGGAGTGCTCGCGGGCGGCATCGACCACCTCGTCACCCCGCCCGACCTGCGCGACGACCTCGAGGTCGGACTCCATCGACAGCAGCGCCGCGAGCGCGCCACGCACGAGTGCCTGGTCGTCGGCCAGTAGCAATCGGATCATCGGGCTGACTCCTGCGTCTTCGTGGCGAGACTCGACGGGGCCGTTGGGCGCGGCGGCGCCGGTTCGGTGGCGCGCACGCACAGTTCGAAACCGCCGTCCGCGGCGCGCCCCGCGGTGGCCTGCGCCCCCACCTGGCGGGCCCGCTCGCGCAGGCCGGTCAGCCCGTTGCCGGGCTCCATCTCACCGCCGGGCCCGGTGCCGTCGTCGCGAACGACCACCTCGTCGGCGCCGAGGGTGATCTCGCAGGTGGAGGCCCCGGAGTGCCGCACGACGTTCGTGACACCCTCGCGGACGACCCATGCGAACAGGTCGCGCAACCGCGTGTCGACGAGGTCGGCGGCACCGGGCACCCGAGCCGTGATGCCCGCGGACTGCAGGGCTTTGCGCGCGCGGATCAGTTCAGTGGGCAGGGACAGCTGCCGGTAGCCGGAGACGGTGGTGCGCACGTCGGCGAGGGCGTCGCGGGCCAGCCGCTCCAGATCGATGATCTCGGCTTTCGCTTGGGCCGGGTCGGTGTCGATGAGACGTCCGGCGAGTTCGGCCTTGACGGTAATGACCGTGAGGCTGTGGCCGAGGATGTCGTGCAGGTCGCGCGCGAGGCGGGTGCGTTCGAGTTCGACGGCCAATTCGGCCTTCTCCTCGCGGGCGCGGGTCAGCGCGTCGCTGTGTCGGCTCATGGCGACCGAGCCCCACACGATGGCGCCGATGCCGGCGGTCCAGAACGCGAGGCCGCTGGCCCACAGCCACGAGCCGGTGTAGGCCAGCGTCCCAATGAACATCGCCATGCCGCACGCGGCGATGGCCGACAGCGACTGCCGCGTCGGCAAGGTGGCCCCGGCTCCGGCCGCCACGTACGTCAGGCAGGTCAGTCCCGGCAGCCCGAGGATCGCGGTGAGGCCGGCGGCGAGCGCGGTGAGGCCGATCAGCCAGGGCCATGGCCCGGCGCGGGTCAGCCACCGGAACGCCCGCATGCCGAGCAGGCGGCCGAGGTAGCCACCCGCGTAAGCGAGTACGAAGAGCGCCAGCAACGGCAGCCCGACGGCGGCCCGCCATCCGCCTTCGCTCCACAATTCCACCGCGGGAAAGGCGAGAAAGACGAGGAACGCGATGGCGTAGGCCGCAGTGATCCGGCGCTGCCGCAGGTCACCGGCGGCGAGGGCCTCGTCGCGTCGCCCGGCGTCCGCCACATCCCCCACCAACACATCACCCACGAGGGGGTCGTCGCGGCGGTCGACCCCATCCGCGAGGCCCCCCGGTGCACCATTCGGGGGCCCCGGGTCGGCGGACGGTGACGTCATGGCCGCCACCGTAACCCGCGCGGGAAGCACGTCTTCGGCGGCTCGCTCCCCGCGCATCGGCTCGCGGTCACGACCGGCCGGCGGCGGCGCGGAACCGCCAGATCGCGATGGCACAGAACAACACGAACCAGCCGGCGATGTTGAGCAGCGCCCCCGCCCCGACCGGCTCGCCCAGGATCGGCGCCTCCACAAGCATCCGCACGCCGTACATCGGCGTCCAGGCACCGACGGTCTGCATGAGCGTCCCGAGCTGCTCCAGCGGGATGAACACGCCGCCGAAGAACGCGAACAAGCTCATGAACGGCCCGACGACGCCGAGCACCGCCTCACCCGTGAACAGGTAGCCGACCGCCAGGCCGAACGCGGCGAACAGCGCGGTACCGGCCAGCCACGCGACGACGAAGCTGCGCACCCACGTCGCAGGATCGAGCTGCGCGCCGGTAAGGGCGCCGACGGTGAAGGTCACGGCGACCACCAGAAACGTCAGCGCGAGGGCCGCGATGAGCTTGGAGGTCACGTACACCCAGGGCCGCAGCGGGGACAACCGCAATTGGCGGTGCCAGCCGACCCCCCGCTCGTCGGCGACGGCTCCGGCGACGTTGACGGCGGCCATCATCGCCCCGAACAGCGCCATGTTCGCCATGATCATGCCCGCGACCGTGCCGTGCGCCACCGGTTGCGAGCCGTACGCGGGGGCCGCCCCGAACAGCAGGTAGAGCGCCGCGGGCATGATCGCGGCGAAGCCGATCGTCCACGGGTTGCGCAGGTTGCGCACGAGTTCGAGCCGCAGGTAGGTGCGCGACAGCCCACCGGCGCGTCGCTCGCGCGCCCCAACAGGTCCGTCGGCTGCCTCGGTGGGCAAAGAGGTGCCGCGGGCGGCGGAGGGGATCCCCTGGTCGGTCGGTGACATGATCGGATGCCTTTCGGTGCGCGGGTTGGGCGAGGTGTGTGCCTGCGTGCTCATCGGGAGCCTCCGGAGGTGAGGGCGACGACGGCGTCGTCGAGGGCCTCGGCGGCAATCTCGACGTCGCAGGCGTTGGTGTGGGCGAACAGGTGCCGGGCCAGGGCGTCGGAGTCGGTGGTGCGGATGTCGAGCGTGCGGCCCAGGCGGGTCAGCTCCAGCACCCCGGGCAGCGCACGCAGGGCCTCGTCGACCTCGGGCCCCACCTCGGCCCGGACTCGCCGCGCCAAGGCGGTGGCCTTGATGCCGGCGGGAGTGTCGTCGGCGACGATCCGTCCGCCGCTCATGAGCACGATGCGGTCGGCCATCTCGTCGGCTTCCGCCAGGTAGTGAGTGGCAAAGAGCACTGTGCGGTCTGGGCGGCGGGCCAGATCGTCGCGGATCGCGGCCCAGAACGCGCGGCGGCCGCTGACGTCCATGCCGGCGGTGGGCTCGTCGAGCACGAGCAGGTCGGGATCGGGCAGCAGCGCGAGCGCGAACCGCAGCCGCTGCTGCTGTCCGCCGGAACACTTGACGACCCGGCGACGCAGGATGCCGTCGACCCCGGCCCGCCGCGCGACCTCCGGTACGTCGGGCAGGCGGCCGTGCAGGTCGGCGACGAGTTCGAGGGTCTCGCCGACGGTCAGCCGCGGCAGCAGCCCACCGGTCTGCATGACCGCGGCGACGCGGCCGCGTTCGACGGCGCGCACGGGCTCGTCACCGAACAGCCCGGCGCTGCCGCTGCTGGGCGCGATCAACCCGAGCAGCAGGTCGATCGTCGTCGTCTTGCCGGCGCCGTTGGGGCCCAGGAGCGCGACGACCTCCCCGGGCTGGATCGTCAGGTCGACGCCGTCGACGGCGCGCACGCGCTCGGACGTGCCCCCGCGGCGGCCGAAGTCCCGCGTGAGATCGGTGAGCTGGATGGCGGGCTGGTTTGTCATGCCCTCAGGGTGGTCCAGCGGCGCCCAGCGCACCTGGGCCGCCGATCACGTCCGCGGCATGACGTCTGTCAGGGGTCCTGCGGCGGTGCCTTCGCCCGCCTGGCTATTAGCCACGCCTCCACCACCGACGGCGCCGCGAACGCACAGGAGGCTGTGCTGCCGCGGGGTCGGGCACGTCGCCCGAGCGGTCGGTGGCGTTCGCGACCGCCAGCGCCGCCCGCAACTCGCGCCACCGACGCACCATGTCATCGACGTCGATGCGGGGTGCGACCGGCGGCATCGCCCGCCCCAGCGTCGGGCGGCGACGATCCTGCACGACGCGCAGGTTGTAGTCGCGCAAGATCTCCCGCACGGACGCCTCATCGGGCACGTCGGCCAGCGACTGCGGGTACCCGGCCGCCTCGGCGCGCAGCTGCAGCACCGGCGGCATCGTGGCCGACGCGTCGAGGCCCTCGCGCTCCAGGTACCGCTTGACCCACCAGTCGGGATCGTCGGGGTTGCCCAGGTCCAGGGGCTTGCCCGACCCCGCGAGCCCGCTGAACTCGCCCCGCTCGGTCGCCTCCCGGATCTGCCGCTCCACCCAACTCTCGTACCGCATCGCTCCATGGTGCCTGGTGCAGACGATAGGGGGCCCGCTGTGCGGTACTGCCCTACAGTGGCGCAGGTCCGCGTCGCCTTGGGCGCCGCAGGCGAACGTCGCCAAGGCGAACACGAACAGGGGAGAGCGATGTCGAGGCAGCAGGCGGCGAGCGCGGGCCTGTTGGCGGTCGGCGTGTTCGCCGTCTCCCTGTTGCTACGGGCCCCGATCACCGCGCTGCCGCCGTCGCTGGAGATCATCAGCGCCGACCTCGGCCTGAGCAGCACCGCCGCCGGCGCCACGACCTCCCTGCCGCTCGTCTGCTTTGGCGTGTTCGCGTTCCTGGCGCCCTTTCTCATCCTGCGCCTCGGGCTCGAGCGGACGATGCTCCTGCTGCTCCTCCCGTTGCTGCTGGGGATCGTCGTGCGCAGCGCCGGTGGGGTGGGGGCGCTGTACGTGGGGGCGGTGCTCGTCGGCGTCGGGATCGCCATCGGCAACGTGCTGTTGCCGGCCTTCATCCGCGCCCGGTTCGCCGACCGACTCGCGCTGATGATGGGCACGTACGTCGCGGTGCTGCAGATCAGCGGTGCCGTGGGCTCCGCGGTGACGGCGCCGCTGGAGGACGGTCTGGGCTGGGGCTGGCGGCCCGCGCTGGCGGTGTGGGCGCTGCCCGTCGCGCTGCTCATCCCGCTGTGGATCGTCATCGCCCGGCGCCGCACCCCGCCGACCGCGACCCGCGCGCCCAGCGGCCTGGGTTACGTCATGCGTCGCCGGCTCACGTGGGCCATCACGCTGTTCATGGCCGTGCAGGCCGCGGCGTTCTACACGATGCTCACGTGGATCCCGGCGCATCTGACCGCGCAGGGCGTCTCCCCGGTGACCGCCGGCGTCGTGCTGGGCCTGTTCAGCATCCTGGGGCTGCCTGGCGCCTTTCTCGCCCCGCGCTTGGCCACCGGGCCGCGCGCTCGCCTCTTCATCGTGTCCGCGTACTCGCTGCAGGCCGTGGCGATGATCGGATTCAGTGTGGGCCCCGGGCCGGCCATCGCGGCGGCCGTGGTCGCCGGGGTGAGCCAGGGCGCGGGCTTCTCCATCGCGCTGACCTTCATCGCCGACCAACCCGACCCGCACGATGTGCCGGCGATCTCCGCGCTCGCCCAGGGGGTCGGCTACCTGGCCGCCGCCGTGGGGCCGGTGGCGATCGGCGCCCTGCACGAGCTGACCGGATCGTGGTTCTGGCCGGACCTGGTCATCACCGCCACCGTGCTCTTCGTGGCCGTGCTCGGCGGGGCCATCGGGTCGCGGCTCGCGCAGGCGCACGACCTGCGCCGACTGGCTTCTTGAGGGCCGTTCTGGGGCCTCGACGCGCCGAGGGCGGCCGCGCTGATCGCGTGCCGCCCTCGTGTCGACCGCTGCCCGGGGAACCGGATGGGTCGAGCCTCCCCCGGGGAGGTCTGGTCCCTGTGGGCTCGTGGCCGCACAGGGCAAATCTTAAGGTCCGATCGGTGTCAGCACCCATTTTGCCCGAAGAAGCTGTGGTGCCTAGCCCCCAAGTCCCGGCGACCTCGCAGGTCAGCGGCCTGAAAATGACCTGATAACGAGTGTCGTACATTGCCCACCGCATCGACCACAGATAAGTTTGCAAACATGGCCCCGATAGCGAAGTCCCCCGACAAGAGCCCTGGTCAGGGCAGACTGCGTCGCCGAGTCCCGGCGCCCGATCGACTGCGCGGTCTGGCGCACCCGGTGCGCGTGCGCGTCCTCTCCGCATTGCGGACCGCCGGTCCCTCCACCGCCACCGCCCTGGCGAACCGCCTCGGGTTGAACTCCGGGGCCACGAGCTACCACCTGCGTCAGCTTGCCGCGTACGGCTTCATCGAAGAGGCCAACGATCTGGGCAACCGTCGCGACCGGTTCTGGAAGGTGCCTGAGGGCACGACCGTCCCGAGTGCGCTGCCGACGACCGGCAAGGCGCCGAAGGCCTCCATCGGTGACGTCGACGCCCGAGCGGCGTTCTTGCAGGCCCGGCTCGTCGAGCACCACGACGCCGCGCAGGCCGCCGTCGAAGGCCACCCCGAGCTCGATGAGGGCTGGAGCGCCGCGAGCGACATGACGACCCACATCGTCACGCTCGACCACACGCGGGCCGCCAAGCTCATGCACGACATCAGCGCCCTCATCGAGGCGGCGCAGGCGCAGTCCGGCAGCACCAACGGTTCGAACGGCAACGGTTCGAACGGCAACGGCTCGAACGGCAACGGCTCCGAGTCGGCTGCGCGTCCGTTCGTCGTGCAGGTCCAGGGCTTCCTAGCGCCGGCTCAGCCGGAGGGGTAGGCCGTTACGCCGGCTAGATGTCGCGCGCGTGGCTGAGGCGCTCGTGGGCGCGGTCGACGGCGACCCGCCAGGGCGTCTGCCCGGTTTCGGTGGCCCGCGCGAGCAGCTCACCGACGCGCGTGCCGATGCGGTCGACATCCTCGGCCAGCCGCTCGGTGTCCCAGCCCATGGCGCGGGCGTGCTCGTGAATGACGCCGCCGGCGTTGGCGACGAAGTCGGGTACGAGGCTCACTCCGGCTGCCGCGATGGCTTCGGCGGCGGCGTCGTCGGCCAGGATGTCGTTGGCGGAGCCGGCGATGAGCCGGCACTGCAGCCGGTCGGCGGAATCGACCCGCAGCACCTGGGCCACGGCGCACGGCACGAAGACGTCGCACTGCGCATAGGGCGCGTCGGCCGGGTCGATGACGAGGCCGCCGACGCGGTCCGCCAGCCGTCTCGCGCGGTCGTGGTCGACGTCGCCGACGAGCACCCGGGCCCCGTCGTCGGCGAGTAGGCGCGCGAGTGCCGCGCCCACGTGCCCGGCGCCCTGCAGCGCCACCCGCATGCCGACGAGGTCTGCGCTGCCCCACGCGTGCCCCGCGCCCGCTCGGATCGCCGCGTGCACGCCACGTGCGATCCACGGATACGGGTCCTCGCCCACGCTGTACACGCGCGCGCCGGCGCTCTGCATGCAACGCATGTCGGCCTGGGTCGTGCCCATGTCGACGCCGGGGATGAAGTGTCCACCGAGTTGCCGGACCACCTGGGCGAATTTCTCGAAGACCCGCTGCCGGCCGACGCCGGCGAGTTCGCTGCGCGCGCTGTGCTCCAGGATCACGGCCTGCGCCCCGCCGTAGGGTAGATCGGCGAGGGCGTGTTTGCGGGTCATCGTGGCGGCCAGGCGTTGTGCCTCGACGATGGCGTCCAGCGCGCTGGGGTACGGGGCCAGGCGCACGCCGCCGAACCCTGGCCCTAGGGTCGTGTCGTCGATGGCAATGACAGCACGCAATCCTGTGTCGTCATCGGAGCAGGTGAGCACCTGCTCGCTCACCCACGGGTTCAGTGCCGTTCCCTCGACCATGACGACCTCCTCGACCTCTGGGGCCATCATGGACCGAAGTGCGCCCGTGGGTGCCGGTGATGTGTACGCATCCTGCCCGCTGCGCAAGGGGTTGCCCTGTTCGGGTGCTTGGTCGCACGCCCGTGAGCCGCCGCGCTGGTCGGCCCCGGTCATTCGACGCTGGACGACCCCGATCACGCGACTCAGCCGCGGTGCACGACCCGGCCCGCGACGATGGTCAGCACCGGCCGAGTGCAGCGCAGCCGGGCGGCGGCGGCCTGCGAGGGCTCGCCCGTTGGTCCGCGCGGGTCGGCCTCCAGCACGATGAGGTCGCCGGGGTGCCCCGGCGCGACCGTGCCCCATCCGTCGGTGCTGGCTGCGAGCGCTTGCGCCGCGGTGAGGGCCTGTTCGGGGTGCCAGGGCTCGCGCTCGTCGGCGCTGCGGTGCACGGCGGCGGCCATGGCCAGCCACGGATCCGCGGGGGCGACGGGAGCATCCGATCCCAGCCGCACGTCGACTCCGGCGGACAGCAAGGCGCGCAGGGCGAAGGACCGAGCGGCGCCGCCGGGCCAGGTGGCCTCGGTGGGGTCGCGATCGTCGAGCAGGTGCGCGGGTTGCACGCTGGCGCGCACCCCGAGCTGGGCCATGCGGGGGACGTCGGGCCAGCGCACGAGCTGGGCGTGTTCGATGCTGCCGCGGGCGCCGGTTCGGGCGAAGACGTCGAGGGCCTGCGACACGGCGGCGTCCCCGATGGCGTGCAGGGCGACCTCCAGCGCGCCTGCCCGCGCCGCGTCGGCCAGTTCGAGCAACTCCTCGACGGGGTAGTTGCGGGTGCCGTGTGGGTCGACCATGCCGCCCGCCTCGGGATACGGCTCGCAACACCAGGCGGTGCGAGTGTTCAGCGATCCGTCGCTGATGATCTTCAGCGGCCCCATCGTGACCAGCGGGCCGGCGACGACATCACCGCTGCGCACCTGTGCCGTCAACGCGCTGGCCAGAGCCTCGGGGTAGACGCTGGCACGCACCCGCAGGGTGTCGACACCGGCCGCCACGCGGGCGGGCCAGTCGCGGTATGCGGCGGCGTGTTCCATGTCGACGACGCCGACGACCCCCAGGGCGTTCAGGTCGGTGACGAGCTCGGCCAGCCCTCGCTCGGCCACCTCTCGCGCCCCGGGCAGGTCCCGCAGCCGCGCCATGACGGCGAACCACTCGCTCTCCTGCATCGGCCCGTCGCGGTCCGGCAAGCCGAGCAGGCGCAGGGCGGCCGTGTTGAGCCAGCCGTTGTGACAGTCTCCGCTGATCGCCACGACAGGGTGGGTGCCCGATACGGCATCGAGTTCGGCAACGCTGCCCAACCGCGACCAGTTTCCCCGGCGGTAGCCGGACGCGGTGACGATGCCGTTCGGGTCGTCCATGGTCATGCTGTGCGCCCCGATGAGGCCGCACACCGCCTCCGGCCCGTCGGCGGCGCTGAGGTCGAGGCGCTCGCGGTCGGCGCCCGCCTGCAAAGCGTGGACGTGTTGATCCCACAAGCCGGGCATCGCCCAGGCGCCGCGGCCGTCGACGACCGGTTCGCCGACAGGCCGCAATCCGTTCCCCACCTGGGTCACGACACCGTCGACGATCCGCACGTCGACCGGCTCGGCAGCCGTCGGGCCGGGGCTGCCCGGCTGGTCTTTGGCCAGCGGAACCAGCCGCACGGTGGTCAGGAGGAGCGAGGGCAGCGAGGGGACCATGCCCTCCAATATCGGGCACGCCAGCGAAGGGGGCCTCCCGGCCACCGGTTCTGCAGCTGAACAGCTCCCTCTTGCTGCTGTGTACCGTCTGCACCGTACGCGCGGGGCTTTCGCGCTGGCCACCAACGTCAGGAGAGCAGCAGCACGGCCAACAGGATGACCGGAACGGACCCGAGGGTGGTCAAGAGGATGGTGTCGCGAGCCAGGCCGGTGGCGACGTCGTAGCGGGTGGCGTGCACGAAGATGTTCTGTGCGGTGGGCAGCGCGGCGGTGACGACGATCGCCAGCAGCGGCACCCCCTGCGCCCCGAGCAGACCGGCGGCGATGGCCCAGGCGACGACGGGCTGAACGACGAGCTTGAGCGTGCACGTGGCCCAGAGCTTGGCGCCGATGCCGGCGCCCAGGCCCGGTCCGAGGCGCAGGGCGATGCCGTAGCCCAGCAGCATGGCAGGGACGGCCAGTTCGGCGAGCAGTTCGACGGGCGCGTGGATCATCGTGGGTAGCCGCAGGCCGGTGAGCGCCATGAGCAGCCCGATGAGGGAGCCGATGGTCAGGGGGTTGGTCGTCGCCGTGACCAGCACCCGCCGCACCCCGCCGCCGCCGCGCGTGTGCCGGTCGAGCACGACCATGGCCAGCGGCTGAATGACGATGAGCTGCATGAGCAGGGTGGGGGCCACCAGCGCCGCGTCGCCCAGGGCGTAGGCCGCGATGGGAATGCCGAGGTTGCCGGCGTTGACGTAGGCGCTGGACAGGGCCCCGATCGTGGTCTCACCGGCGTCGGACTTGAACAGCAGCCGTGCCAGCAGGATCCATCCGCCGCCGGCCACGACGACCGAGCCGGCGCTGGCAATGAGGTTGGCCGACAGCATCTTCGCGACGTCTGCCTCCGAGATCGTCAGTGCCATGAGGCACGGGCTGCCGACGAAGAACGCCAGCCGCGACAGCACCTGCTGCGCGCGCAGATCGAACAGCCCGAGGTGCGCCACGAGTATCCCGACGCCGATGACTACGCCGATGGTCACGAATCCGGTGAGGGCACCGAGCACGCGCAGAGACTAGCTCACATTGCCAAAGAAGATGTCGAGCTGACTCACTCGGCCCTCCCCGCCGAATTAGAGTGTTCGCTTTTGCACCGTCAGGGGTGCAAAAGCGAACACTCTAATCCGGCGTCGGCGCTCCGCGCGCGTCTTCCCGGCGCCCCAGGAGTCCGGCATCCTGCCCAAAACGCCTCACAAGGCGGAGTGCGGCGCTCCCTGACCGGGGTCGATGCGCACCGGACCGTCAGCGGAGGGGCCGACGGGGAAGTCGAAGATCGCCGTGGGCAGGTAGACGGTCGCGCAGGCGTTCGGGATGTCGACGACACCGGACAGACGCCCTTCGATAGGCGCGGCGCCGAGCAGCAGGTAGGCCTGCTCGGGGGAGTAGCCGAACTTCGTGAGGTAGTCGATGGCGTGCAGGCAGGCCCGCTGGTACGACAGATGGCTGTCGAGGTAGCGCTGCTCGCCGTCGAGAGTCACCGAGGTGCCGGAGAACGCGAGCCACTGGGAGTACTGCGGGTCCGTGTTGCCGGGCATGAAGATGGCGTTCTCGTGCACCCCGTAGGTGTCCATGCCGCCCTTGATGAGGTCGACGCGCAGGTCGATGAAGCCGCCCATCTCGATGGCGCCGCAGAACGTGATCTCGCCGTCGCCCTGGCTGAAGTGCAGGTCGCCGACGGACAGGTTCGCGCCGTCGACGAACACCGGGTAGAAGACGCGGGTGCCCTTGGTGAGGTTCTTGATGTCCTGATTGCCGCCGTTCTCCCGCGGCGGCGCGGTACGGGCGGCCTCGCCGGCGACTCGCTCGTAGTCGCTGTCGGCCAGCCCGCCGAGGATCGCGTCGCGCGGCTCCGGCGGCAGCGCCAGCGGCGGCACCCGCTGGGGGTCGGTGGCGATGAGCGCCGCCTCGCGGCTGTTCCAGCGGCCGAGCAGTTCGGCGCTGGGGGCGGTGCCCATGAGGCCCGGGTGGATGATGCCGGTGAACGACACGTGCGGCACGTGCCGGGAGGTCGCGGTCTGCCCCGAGAAGTCCCAGATCGCCTTGTACGCGTCGGGAAACTGCTCGGTGAGAAAGCCGCCGCCGTTGGCCGTGGGGAAGATCCCCGTGTAGCCCCAGCCCTGGCCGGCCAGCGGGCCCGAGTCCTCCTGCGGGATCGGCCCGACGTCGAGGATGTCGACCACGAGCAGGTCGCCGGGTTTGGCGCCCTCGACCGCGAACGGCCCGGAGAGGCGGTGCACGGTGGTCAGCGGGGCGTCGCGGATGTCGTCCGCGGAGTCGTCGTTGTGGATGGCCCCGTCGAACCACTCCCGGCAGTGCACACGGAACGAGTCGCCGGGCTTGACGGTGGCCGCCGGCGGGATCTCGGGATGCCACCGGTTGTGACCCAGCAGTTGCTGATCGGTGAAGGACTTCGTGGAGTCGAGGGGGAAGATGACGTCGGGCATGGCGGGCTCCTTCTGCTCGAACTGGGCTGTCTGGCTAGGGGCGGGGGAGTTTCGCGTGGCGCGGGTCGCGGCTGATGGGTCGACCTCGCTCGCCCGGAGGCGGTGCGGAGACGACGGAGGGTTCGCTGGCTGACCGCGCGGCCGAGTCCAGGGCCCGCATGGCCGGGGAGGCGCCGTGGCCCAAGCCGACGGCGGTCCAGCGACGGGACGCCGGTGTCGAGCACCCCGGACAGATCTGCCGGTCAGGCACCTCGTGCATCGGGTGGAGCCGGTCGAAGTCGCCGCACTCTGGGCAGCGGTAGGCGTAGGTCGGCACGTCAAGGACTCCCGAGTCGAACCGCCGCAGGTGCGCGGCGAATTGGAGGTGCTGCCATCCTGCGACGCTACTGGGCACCGGACCGTTACGGCGCTGTTGCGCTGTCATGACGAGGGCCAGCCTGCCCGGCCGCAGTGCCATGAAGTCAAGAATCCTTGACAAAGTGCGACAAGAATAGTTGACTTATGTCATGCCGAACGACGCGCTCATCAACACCGTCCGCGAGACGCGGCGTGCTCGGCGCATGACCCAAGCCGACCTGGCCGGCGCCGTCGGTGTCTCGCGGCAAACCATCGTCTCGATCGAAGGCGGCGACTACGCCCCCTCGGTCTTGCTCGCTCTGCGCATCGCGCATGTGCTCGAGCACCCCATCGACCAGCTTTTCGCTATCGACCACTCCCGTTTGGAGGCCACAGATGTCTAGCAACACGCCCCCGCGCCGCACCGTCCTGAGCACCATGGCCGGGCTCGACGAAACCACCTTCGGCGACGAGCGCGAGCGCAGGATCTGGATGGAGTCCTATGTCATCGCCTTCGAGGTCGCGATCCTTGCGGCTTTCGGGGTCGCCACGGCCATGGTGTGGCTGGGCGACCAGACGGTCGCCCGTTGGTCGATCGGAGTCGTTGCGATCATCGGCGTCGGCAACATGGCCGCCTTGGCGCACCTGCGCCAACATGGCTTGACCGACATCCCGTGGCGAGCCCGTTGGGCCTTCTGGTCGTTCCGGCTGCGAATGCTGCTCGTCGCAGTGTGGGGCGTCGGCATTGTCCTCGCCGTCCTGGGTGAGGGCGGCAGCCTCGCCGAGCGCGGCGGCTGGAGCTATGTCGCCGGGCTGCTCGTCGGCGCCACGGTGGCGATCGCCGGCTTCTGGATCGCCGACCGCCAGATCAAACGCCGCACGCAAGCCGAACTCCCCGCAGACGACACCTTCGACGACCGCTGAGCCACGGCTACGCGATCCCCTCACCGGCCACGGCTCGCTGGCAGGCGGCGGCGAGGCTCAGATGTCCGCGCAAGGCCTGCTGGAGATCCTTGGTGCTGATAGCGAACTCATCGGCGACGTCCGCGACGTCGACGCCCGCCTTGAAGAGGTCGACATGATCGGCGGCGCCGGTGCCCAACACTGGGCCGTGGCAAGGTGGCCTCATGGCACGGCGACAGCGAGAGACGCCCGACGATCTCGACCCGACTCGGGTCGCGGCCCGACAGATGGCGCAGGAGCTGATCGAGGCTCACGGGGGTGACCCGATCGCCGCCTGGCAGGCCTTGAACGCGCCCGGCGGAATGATGGAGCAGATCCGGACAGCCAATGCAGCCAACGCTGGCAAGGGCAGCGCGTTCGGCCTCTTCAACCCTTCGGCCGCACTCGACGACCCGGCTGTCGGCCTGGGGCGTGAGATCGGGGAGCCGCCGCCGTTCCGGGTGGGTGAGCCGCCGGAGCAGCCGATCACGCTTCGCGTGCGGGTCGACATCGACGACGCGAAGCCACCCATCTGGCGGCGCCTCGAACTCGCCGGCGACCTGACGCTGGAGCAGCTGCACGTCGTCGTGCAGTCGGCCTTCGGCTGGGTGGGATATCACCTGCACTCCTTCGCGCCCCAGGTCGGCGGCACGGTGGATCGCCGCCGACGCCCCTTCCCGAACGAGGGCACGGAGGAGTTCTGCGACGAGCGGCTTCCCCCGGAGTCTGAGGTGCGGCTGGACCAGGTACTGCGCGCCGAGGGTGATCGGCTGATCTACGAGTACGACTTCGGCGACAGCTGGGAGCACACCATCAGGGTCGAGAAGGTCCTTCCCCGGGGCGAAGGCGACCCGCGCGCCCGCTGCGTCGCCGGCCGCCGGGCCGGGCCGCCGGAGGACGTCGGCGGGATCTGGCGCTACAACGACCTCGTAGCGAGTTGGGACAGCTTCGGCGAAGAAAATCCCACCCCACCCGAGTTGGGCGAGGACGAGTTGCTCGAGCTGCGTGAATGGGTCGGCATCGAATTCGACCCGGCCGACGCAGAGCTGGAGGGACTGGACCTCGACCAGATGTTGGGGCTGGTCGAGCGAGCGATGGAGTCGGGCAAACTCCTGGTCGACAACCCTCGCCTGGCCCCGGCGTTCACCGAACTGGTCCAGGGCGCCGCGCGAGCCGGCGCCCTGCCCCTCATCAGCCCATCGGTAGCCTTGAGTGGCCTCGACCTGGCGGCCGAGCCGGTCGGGGCGGCGCGAGCCGGCGTGTTCGCCGGCCTGACCCCGCAGGAGGCTGCGGCCGTGACCGAGCCCTGGCAGCACCTGCTGCGGTTCTTGGGCCCGCAGGGCGTCGAGCTGACGGCGGCCGGCAACCTGCGGCCCGCCGTGGTCGAGTCCATGGTGACCGAGTTCCAGCTCAGCACGGAGTGGGCCGGGAGGGGTTATCGCGAGGACCAGACCCCGTCGGTGGCAGGGCTGCGTAAGGCCGCGACCAGCCTCGGCCTGGTACGCAAGGTGAAGGGGCGGCTGCTGCCGACGAAGGCGGCCATCTCGGCCACCGAGCCGGTGCGAATGTGGCGCATGGTGGCCGACCGTCTCACCCGCGGGCGGGAAGAGTTCGAACGGCAGGCCGCCGTCATCGCCTTGCTCGTGGCCGCCGATCGGTCCTTAGAAGTCTCCGCGCTGGAGGTGTTTCGGATCCTTGCGCCGCAGGTGCTGGGCGCGGTGGGCTGGCGCGTCGGCGGCGACGCGCCCTCGGCCTGGCACGTGGTGCACGCTTCGGAGGTCGTCTGGGCGGTGCTGGAGTTCTCCGGCTGCCTCGATGCCGATGGCCACGTTTCCGAGGCCGGCGGTCGATTGGCGCAGGCCGCCCTGCTGGCCCCCTGAGCCGAAGATCCGCCCGTGGTGCTGACGATCAGTAGCGTGCGCCTGGCCGAGGCGGCGGATGTGCCGTTGCTGCAGTACATCGAGGCGGCCGGGGATGCGCAGTTCGTTCCGTATCTGGATACCGCGGCCTTCGGGGAGCCCACCAGCGGGCGGGAGCGGGTAGCGGAGGGAGTGGTGCTCGTCATCGGCACGCCCGCTCTGGGTTTCGCTCACCTCATCGAACTCGACGACGGTACCGCCCACCTCGAGCAGCTGGCGGTGCACCCCCGGGCCCAGCGCCGCGGCCTGGGCCGCACACTGTTACGTGCGGTGTACGGGCTGGTGCGGGACCGCGACCTGGATCGGCTCACGCTCACGACCTACGCCGACGTGCCCTGGAGCGCGCCCTTCTACGCAGCCCACGGTTTCCGCGTGGTGCCCGAACCGCGCGGCGCCCTGGGTCGCGTCGTCGCGCATGAGCGGCAGCGCGGCCTGGAGCGGGAGCTGCCGCGGGTGGCGATGCAGCGCATCGTTCGCGACGAGCCCACCCCCATCCCCGCGGTCAGTGTGCTGCCGGTGCGCGACGGGGCGGACGGCCTGGAGGTGTTCGTGCAGGTTCGCGCCGCGACCATGGACTTCGTGCCCGGCGCCCTCGTCTTTCCCGGTGGCCGCATCGACGCAGGCGACAGGGTCACGGGGGCCGCTCTCGACCTCCCGGGCGACCTCGTCGACGACCACGCCCGCGCCTGGCGGCACACCGCCTACGGCGTGCTCGGCGATGCCCGCCAGGCCGCGCGCACCGTGCTGGCCTGCGCGGTGCGGGAGGTGGCGGAGGAGACCGGGGCCGTCATCGACCCCGCGCGGCTGCTGCCGTGGGACGACTGGGAAACCCCGCTCGGCTCACCCAAGCGCTTCGACGTGCGCTTCCTCCTGCTGCCGGTTCGCTCGGATGCCGAAGCGGCAGAGTTCACCCACGCGACGACCGAAGCCCACCGCTCGGAGTGGATGCCGGTGCGCGACGTCGAGGCCGGCGCCGAAGACGGATCTCTCTACCTCGTGGCACCCACCCGCGTGCTCGTCGAAGAACTCGCGACCCTCGGCTCGGTCGACGCCGCCGCGGCCCTGCGACCACCGATCACCCGAGTGCGCGACGACATCTGCCCCACCCCGCCGCTGCGCGGCCGACTCGCTTCCAACGACCCGACAGGGGACTGATCGACGACCCTGAAGCCATCGATGCCATGCCCAGGCAGGCGACGAGCCCACGCGCCGACTAGCCTGGTCGTTCCGCGGGGTCGAGGGGGAGTCGTGACGCAGGAGCGGGCGCTGGCCGTGTTGCGCGCGCAGCGGCGTGCGCTGATGGTCCGTCGGGGCGGGTACTGGATGGTCTTGGTGGGCATCGCGGCCGCCGGGCTGTGGGCGTGGGCGTCGCCCCCGTACGGCCTCGAGCTCGGACCTGTCCCCGCGTATCTCTCGGCGGTGATCGTCGTCGCCGTCATGGTCCTGGCGGATCGGCGTCTTCCGCTCGTGACGGAGGGCTCGCCCGCGTTGGGCGTCAACGCCCTGCAGCCGGCCTACGTCCTTGCAGGCGGCGCCGAAGGGGTGGCGGTCCGCCCAGCTGGCGCGGCTACCGCCACGAATGGTGATGACGGTCGGCGGTGGTGGTCGCTCGCGCGTGGCCAGCAGCCCGTCGCCGTCGGTCAGCAGGTCTGGGTGAATGCCGAGCTGAGCAGCGAAAGTAAAACGCCGATGGTGTGGCTCGGTGATGCCACTCAGCCGCCACGCGTCGTGTGGCCGCAGACGACCGCGACCCAGGAGGACGGGACCCGCCTCCGGCTCACGGGCCCCGACGAAGCGGCGTTCAGCGTGGGTGCTCCGGCGCCACCGGAGGTCGTCGCTGCTGCCCGCCGGACAGGTCGACGCACCGTCGCGTTGTCGGCGCTATGGGTCTTGGCGGTGATGCTCCTGGCGATCTTCGCCGTGCTTCTCGACATCCGGATGAACCAGAACAGCTCCGCCGTATCGGGCGTGGCGCTGGTGCTGGCGACGGGCGGCGTGCTGAAAGACAGCGGGCCCCGCTTGGTCGCCGCGTGGCGAATGAGCCGCGCTCGAACCCTGCGCCGCGCGATCCTTGCGGCCCGACGCCGAGGTGCCCCCTTCAAGGAGGACGGCGTCGTCACCGTTCGCGTAGCCCCCGACCGCTCATCCTCCGGGCTGTGGTCCTGGACCCTGGTCGGCAAACCACCGAGGAGGGATAGCCCACAGGAAATCTGGCTCACGGAGTCCGCGCGACCCCATCGCCTGGCCGCGATCTTCCTCCCGAACAGCGGCGACGGAAGCCCGAAACTGCTTGCCCCGAACAGTCCCGTCCGCGAGTTCATCGACCGGGAGGCCGACGTGGTCGACAGCCCAGCCTCGCGACCCAGGAGCCCGCGATGACCAAGGATGAAGCGCTCCGCAACCGCTGCCCGCGAGGTGACCGACCTCGACGTACCAGCCGGCGACGAGCAGGCGCCCCGAGGCGAGGGCCCCGAATCAGCGGCGTAGTTCGCGTTTGAGGATCTTGCCGGAGGCGTTGCGGGGCAGGTCGTCGACGAAATGCACGGCCTTGGGCACCTTGAAGCCGGCGAGTTGCTCCCGTACGTGCGACTGCACAGTCTCCTGTGTCAAGGCGGTGTTCGGTCGGCGGACGACGAAGGCGGTGACGGCCTCGATCCAGGTGTCGTCGGGCTGGCCGATGACGGCGACCTCGGCCACCTGCGGATGGGTGTAGATCGCGTCTTCGATCTCGCGAGAGGCGACAATCACCCCGCCGGTGTTGATCACGTCCTTCACCCGGTCGACGACCGTGATGTAGCCCTCCTCGTCGAGAGTCACGAGGTCACCGGAGTGAAACCACTCGCCCTCGAACGCCGCCGCGCTCTCCTGCGGCTCGTCCCAATACCCTTCGCACAGCTGCGGGCTGCGGTACTGAATCTCACCCGGCTCGCCCGGCGCCGCCTCCGAGCCGTCGGCCGCGACGACCCGCATCTCCACGAAGAACACCGGACGCCCGGCAGAGGAGGGTCGCTGCGCGTGCTCCTCGGGTCGCAGCACCGCCGACAACGGCGCGATCTCGGACTGGCCGAAGCAGTTGTACCAGCCCAACTCGGGCAGCTTCGCCGCGATCCGCTCCCGGATCGGGCCCGGCATGATCGACGCCCCGTAGTACGCCTTGCGCAGCGCCGACAGGTCGCGGGTCGCGAAGTCGGGGTGATTGGCCAACGACACCCACAGCGTCGGCGCCGCGAAGAACGCCCGATGCCCGTCCCGCTCCATCCGCTCCAGGATCGCGGCGGCATCCGGCTTCTCCATGATCGTGTTCGTCGCCCCCACCGCCAGCCACGGCAGCAGAAAAACGTGCATCTGCGCCGAGTGATACAGCGGCATGACGTGCAGCGGAGCATCGTCCGGCGACAGGTCGAGCGCGATGATGCACGACACGTACTCGTGCACCAGCGCCCGGTGTGTCATCATCGCGCCCTTGGGCCGCGACGTTGTACCAGACGTGTAGAGCAACTGGGCGAGGTCTTCGGTGTCGACACGGCTCGCCACCCGCGGCACCTCGCCGGTCGAGGCGACCGCGAGCAGGCTGTCGTCGGCATCGCGCAGCGGCACCCGGATGTCCGGGGTCGACGGCGCCTGATCCAGCCGCGGCGCCAACGCCGGATCCACGAGAATCCCGCGCGCCCCGGACTGTCCCAGCAGATAGTCGAGTTCGCGACCCACCAACTGGTTGTTCAGCGGCACGTGCACGAGCCCGGCGCGGGCGCAGGCCAGGAAGCCGATGAGGTAGGCGTCCGAGTTCAACCCGAACGAGGCCACCCGGTCGCACTGCATGAGCCCCAGGTGCAGCAGGTGGGCGGCGGCGCGGCTCACCGCGTCGTCGAGCTCGCGGTAGCTCCACGTGCGGTCTTCGAAGATCACGGCCGGGCGGTCCCGGAAGGTGCTGGCGCTGCGGCGGATGACGTCGGCGACGGTGCTGCTGCGCAGAGGGGGATTCATGGTGGCGCTCCTCATGGGAATCGGCCTGGTGGCCACCACGCTGTCACCGGCACCCCCGTGCGGCAACCGATTCGCCAGAATGCGGAGAAATCTCTGCATCCGCCGGACTCGCTTCGTCGCTGACGGTCGGCTTGGCGGGGCTGCGACCGGCGCAGCATCCGGCCGGGCACCGCAGCCCCGGCGTGGCGGGGGCCTCCCGTTCGGCGCGGGCGCGCTCCAAGAGCAGGTCGACCAGACCGGAGACGAAGCGCTGGTCGTCGCGGACCGTCGGCACCCGCAGGGCCGCCAGTCCGTGCTCCCCGGCGGTCGCCATCGCCTCCTCGTCGAGGTCGTACACGACCTCCATGTGGTCGGAGACAAAGCCCATGGGCACGATGAGCACCCCGCCGACCCCGCCCTCTCCAGGGTGCTCGTCGCGGTCCGCGGCGATGGCCGCGATGGCGTCGTTGACGTCCGGCTCGAGCCACGGCTGCGTCGGGGGACCGGAGCGGGAGCAGTAGACCAGCTGCCACGGCACCGCCACCCCGGTCTCGGCCCGAACGCCCGCCGCCAGCTCGTCACACACTGTTGTGTGCATTGTGATGTACGTACTGGGCTCCTCGGTCGGGCCGGAGGCGGCGTTCATCGCCTCGGGAATCGAATGCGTGACGAACAGAATGCGCACCTGCTCCGGCGTCAGGCCGGCCTGCGCGCACAGGTCCCGCAGGCCCGCCACGGTCAACGTCTTCATCGGCTCTACGAACGCCCGGGTCTGCCCGTAGGGCCGCAGCACGTCGATCTGCAGCGACTCGGCGCCCGCCGCCGCGGCGGATGCTTCGAGTTCTGCGCGGGCCGCCGCGAGGTCCTCCCGGTACGAGCGGCACCCCGAATAGCTGGGAAAAGCACTGGTCACGACCGTCAGCAGGCGCCGCGCGCCAGCCTCCTGCGCCGACCGCAACGCCTCAACCGTGTACGGGTCGAAGAACTTGTTGCCCCACACCACCGGCACCTGCACCGCCCGCGCCGCCAACTCGGCCTCCAGCCGGGTGAGCACGGCCCGGTTCTCGTCGTTGATCGGGCTGCGGCCGCCGCGGGCCCGGTAGTGCGTGGCGACCTCTTCGAGCCGCTCGTCGGGGATGCCCCGCCCGGCAGTGACGTTGCGCAGGAACGGCATGACGTCCTCCTGCCGTTCGGGCCCCCCGAAGGAGAGGTAGAGCAGCGCGTCGTACGGGGCCAGGGGGTTCTGGGCAGACATGACGGTCCTTCTCGCTCGTCGGCAGGCGGGGGCCGGGGCAGGTGGCCCGCCGGCTCCGGCTTCGACCCTACGGTCTGCCGCAGAGCGCTACTTGCCCGGACCGGGCAGGTGTGCGCAAGCTGTGGGTGACCCGGACACCACCGGCCTCGTCCCACCGAAGGAGCAGCCAATGGCGGCCACCCACACCGCGACCCCCGCGACCCCCGCGACCTCCGGAGCGCCCGAGGGCACCTCGGTCGGTGCGCCGTCGACCAGCACCGAGCACATCGCCTTGGTCGAGCAGTACGCGGCGCACAACTATCACCCCCTGCCCGTGGTGCTGGCGCACGGTGAGGGCGCCTGGGTCACCGATGTCGAAGGGCGCCGCTTTCTGGACTGCCTTGCCGGCTACTCCGCCCTGAACTTCGGCCACAACCACCCGCGCCTCGTGGCCCGTGCCAAGGCCCAGCTCGACCGCCTCACCCTCACCAGCCGCGCCTTCCACAGCGACCAGCTCGGCCCGTTCGTGCGCGATCTGGCCGCGCTGACCGGCAAGGAGTCGATCCTGCCGATGAACACCGGCGCCGAGGCCGTCGAGACCGCCGTCAAGGTCGCCCGACGCTGGGGCTACGACGTCAAGGGCGTGCGCCCGGACGGCGCGAACATCGTGACGATGGAAGGCAACTTCCACGGCCGCACCACCACCGTGGTCAGCTTCTCGACCGACGACGAGGCCCGCCGCGCCTACGGCCCCTACACCCCGGGCTTCCGGGTCGTCCCCTACGGCGACATCGAGGCGATCGCCGCGGCCGTCGACGAAGACACCGTCGCGGTGCTGCTCGAGCCCATCCAGGGGGAGGGCGGGGTGCTGCTGCCGCCGGACGGCTTCCTGCGGCGGGTGCGCGAGCTGTGTACCCGCGAGCGGGTGTTGCTGATCGCCGACGAGGTGCAGTCCGGCCTGGCCCGCACCGGCCTGACCTTCGCCTGCGACCACGAGGAGGTCGTGCCCGACATCTACGTCATGGGCAAGGCGCTCGGCGGCGGCATCCTGCCGGTCTCGGCGATCGCCGCCGACCGCGACATCATGGACGTCATCGTGCCCGGCTCACACGGCTCGACGTTCGGCGGTAACCCGCTGTCGGCCGCGATCGGTGCCGAGGTCGTGGCGATGCTCTCGACCGGTGAGTATCAGGAACGCTCGCGGGAGTTGGGCGACTACATGCGCGCCGGGCTCGAGCCGCTCCTGGGTAAGGGGCTGGTCGCCGCGCGGATCCGCGGCGCTTGGGCCGGCCTCGACATCGACCCCGAGCGGATGACGGGGTACGAGTTGTGCTCGCGGATGGCGCTGCGCGGGGTGCTCGCCAAGGACGCCCATGGCTCCACGATCCGGCTCGCCCCGCCGCTGGTCGCCTCCGTCGAAGACATCGACGTGATGGTCGAGGCGATCGAGGACTCCCTCAGCGTGTGATCCGCCCGCTCTAGTTGGCGCTGATCGGGGGCATGGGCAGGGTGCCGGGCACGGCCCGCAGCTCTTGGACGATGGTGTGCTCGCGGCGCAGCAAATGCGCCGCGAGCGCCAGGCGTTCGGCCGTCGACTCGCAGGCCAGCAGCGCCTGCCGGTCGTCCAGCGGCAACGCGAACAGGCTGCCGACGCGGTGGGAGAGGGCCGTGGGATCGTTCGGCAGCATCGCCAACGTGGCGCTCACGTCGGCGCCGAAGAGTTGCCGGTAGGCCACCAGTCGGGCACCCACGCGTTGCGCCCGACGGTGCACCGTCTCGGGATCACCGAGCGGCTCGGGCAGCCACTCGACGCTGCCGATGTGGTACTGCGACGAGGGTTCGTCGGCCAGGCCGCGCAGCGCGAACCGACGCGCCCCGACCGTCTCTACGTCGAAGGTGCCGTCCGGGCCCTGATCGACCCGGGTCAGCACGGCCGTCGTGCCGATGCGATGCAACGCCCGGGCATTACCGCGCCCGACCTCGTGCCCCGCGCGGATCGCCACGACCCCGAAGCGTCCCGGCTGCGGCCCGGCTGCCAGGTCGTCGAGCATCGCCAGGTATCGGGGCTCGAAAACGCGCAACGGCAGCCGCGCACCCGGGCACAGCACGGTGCCCAACGGAAACAAGGGCAGCAGGGGCACGTCCCCAGGCTATGAGAACTGCCGTCGCGTGCAGGCGATAATCGGTCGGGCCGAGTGCGCGCGGCACCCGGCCCGACCGCCGGCTCAGGCTGAGGGGGATGCCGTGGGGGTCGTGGTCGAGTTGCCCCGGTGGCCGCCGTCGCCGCCGCGTCCCTGACCGTCGCCGCGAGGTCCGCCGGGTCCGCCGGTGCGGACCTCGATGGTGGCCAGGTCGGCGCTGACTTCGACCATTACGCGCTGCCCGTCCTTGGTGCCCAGCACGTCGTAGGACCCGTCGGGGTCCTTGCGGACGGACTCGACGGTGACGGTGGAGTCCTTGGCCGTGACCGCCTCGGTGACCTTCGTGGCCTCCGCGCCGGTCACCTCCGTGTGCGCGTGTGAGCCGCGGTCGCCGCCCCGACCGGTCTGGCAGCCGGGGCCGTCGGTCGCGGTGTAGCCGCCGGGGCCGCCGTAGCCGTAGCCGGCGCCGCCGGAGCCCTGGTTGGAGGCGTTGGAGATCGCGGCGCCGCCGCCGACGATGGCGCCGGCGGCAGCGAGCGCGGTGGCGCCGAGTGCGAGGTTCTTCTTGGTGAGCATGTGGGTGCCCTGGACCTTTCGTGTCGTCGATGCGATTCGTCATCGCGATGGCATGCCGCTACCCGCTGGACGCCTCTCGGCCTCCGGGGTGCGACACCATTACCGTCGGGTCCGGCGCTGTCGTGCGTCCTTCCGCCGGATATGAGGAGCCTGAGAATCGGCGCGGACACCAGTGGCGAGCGGCCCGCCTGAATTGACAACGATTATCAATAAGCGGCAGGATGGCGGCCATGCCCTCGCGCCGCACGCTCGCCGTCACCCTCGCCGTGATCCCCTTGCTCGCCCTCGCCGGGTGCGGCTCCGGTGACGGCACCGCCGACTCGGGGCAGGCCGGCGAGACCGCGACCCCCACGGCCAGCCGGTTCACGATCGTCACCGGCGCCTACCCCGTGGAGTGGCTCGCCCAGCGCATCGGCGGCGATCACGTCAACGTCGTCAACCTGACCAAGCCCGGCGCCGAGCCGCACGACCTCGAGCTCTCTCCGCAAGACGTCGCGACCGTGGCCGACGCCGATCTCGTCATCTACGAGCAGGGTCTGCAGCCGGCGCTCGACGACGCGGTGACCAGCGAACAGGGCGGCCCGCAGGGCGCGAAGGTGCTGGAGATCGGCAAGAGCGCCGACCTGACCGCGCCGCAGGGCACAAGCATCGGCGCCGGCCACTCCGCCGACGACGGCCACGACCACAGCGCCGACGACGGTCACGGAGCCGACGACGGCCACGACCACGGCGACCTCGACCCGCATTTCTGGCTCGACCCCATCCGCTACGAGAGCGTGGCCCGCGCCATCTACAACCAGCTGGGCAACCTCGACCAGGTCAACAAGCAGACCTTCGCGACCAACCTCTCCGAGCTGTCCCGCGAGCTGACGACCCTGGACGGCGACTTCTCCGCCGGCCTGCGCCAGTGCCAGAACACCTCGATCGTCACCGCCCACGCCGCCTTCGGCTACCTCGCCGGCCGCTACGGACTCACTCAGGTCGCCATCACCGGCCTGGCCCCGGAGGGGGAGCCCGACCCGGCCCGCATCGCCGAGGTCACCGACTATGTGCGCGCGCACAACGTGACGACCATCTACACCGAGCCGCTCATCAACCCCGCCGTGGCCAAGACCGTGGCGCAGGAGACCGGCGCCGCCACGGCCGTGCTCGACCCCATCGAGAGCCTCACCGACTCCAGCGCCGGCCAGGACTATCTACAGATCATGCGCGCCAACCTCGAGACCCTGCAGAAGGGCCAGGGCTGCTCGTGAGCGCCGGAACGGGCGACACAGCCCCCGCGCGGGCGGCGCAGCCGTCTGCGGCGGCCAATGGCGATGCGCAACCGGTCATTTCGTTGCGCGATGCTTCCTTCGGTTACGGCGACAAGCGCATTGTGATGGGCGTCGACCTGCAGATCCGTCGAACCGAGACGGTGGCGCTGCTGGGCGCCAACGGCTCCGGCAAGTCCACGCTGGTGCGTGGGCTGCTCGGGGTCTGCGAACACCTCGGCGGGCAGGTCGACGTGCTCGGTCGGCCGCTGGCCAAGTTCAGCCAGCGGTACCTGCTCGGCTACGTGCCGCAACGGCTGCCGTTCACGCCGACGACCCGGGCCACCGTCTCCGAGATCGTCGCCGTGGGGCGCATCGCGCGGCACGGACTGTTCGGGCGCACCACCGCCCGCGACCGGCGACTCATCGCCGAGGCGATCGACATCGTGGGGTTGGGCGACTTCGCTCGGCACGACGTCTCCACCCTCTCCGGCGGGCAGCAACGGCGGGTACTCATCGCTCGCGCGCTGGCCGCGCAACCGGAGGTGCTCGTCATGGACGAGCCGATGGCCGGCGTCGACATCGCCAACCAGCACCTGCTCGTTGCGGTGATCCGGCGCCTCGTCGAGGGCGGTGCCACCCTGCTCGTGGTCACCCACGACTTGGCGGCGCTGCGCCCGGTGCTGCACCGGGCCGTCACCATGGAGGCCGGTCGGATCGCCTCCGACGTGCCGTTGCCGCCGGTGACGGCCGGCGCCTTCGATGCTCTGACCGGCGAATTCGATGGTGCGCCCGGCGAACTGCCTGGGCACTGCCACGATGTCACCGACCTGTCCGGCCCACCCACCGGCAGCCTGCTCGCACCCGTCTACTCACCCGGGGGCCCCCGTGCTTGACCTCCTCGACTACGACTTCATGCGCCGCGCCCTGCTGGCTGCGCTGCTCGTCGGGATCGCCGCGCCACTGGTCGGTGTCTTCCTCGTGCAGCGCGGGCTGTCGCTCGTCGGCGACGGCATCGGGCACGTCGCGTTCGCCGGCGTCGCCGTCGGACTTGTCACGCAGAGCTCCCCGATCTGGGTCGCCCTGCTGTTCGCCGCCGCCGGCGGCATCATCATCGAACTCGTGCGAGCCAACGGGCGCACCAACGGCGATGTGGCCCTCGCCCTCATGTTCTACGGCGGCATCGCCCTGGGAGTGGTCGTCATCTCCGCGGCGCCGCGGGCCGGGACGACGATGACCAGCTACCTCTTCGGCGCCATCACGACGACGACGGCCGCCGATCTCGCCGTCTTCGCGGCCTTGACCTTGGGAGTGTTGGCGGTGACCGGGGTGTTGCGGGCGCGCCTGTTCGCCGTCGCCAACGACCCCGAGTACGCGCGCGCCGCCGGGCTGCCCGTGCTCGCTCTCAACATCACCCTGTCGGTGCTGACCGCCGTCACCGTCGTCGTGTCGATGCGGGTCGTGGGGCTGCTGCTGATCAGCGCGCTGATGATCGTGCCGACTGCCACCGCGCAGCTCCTGGCCCGCAGCTTCCGCGCGACGACCGTCATCGCGGTGCTCATCGGGGTGCTGTGCTCCGTCGGCGGGGTCGCCGCTTCGTTCACCTTGCAGACCCCCTCCGGGGGCACCATCGTGCTGGGCGCCATCGCGATCTTCGCCGTGGTCGCGGCCGTCGATACCGTGCGGCGGCGGGTGGCGGGCCGCCGCGATGCCAGGCACGGGCACGACGGTCCCGGGCAGCACCGGCACGCCCACCAGCACGGCGACGGCTGCGGGCACGAGGTGGTCGAGCACGACGGGCACCGCGATTACCTGCACGACGGGCACCTGCATTCCCCGCACGGCGATCACTACGACGAGCACGACATCCGCAGCGGCCGCATCGAGCCCGTGGGGGCAACGACCGGAGCCCAGCCTGTCGTCTCCGCCCCCGTTCGTCGTGAGCAGGGGGCACCGGCCGCGCCCAACCGGGCTGCCGGTCCGGCCGACGGTGAACAGGAGGTGCGCTGATGGGTGAGGTGGAACGGCGCAACACCCGACAGCGACGCGCCGTGCAAGAGGCCCTTGCCGCGACCCCGGACTTCGTCTCCGCGCAGGACCTGCACGCGCGGATGCGATCCGGCGGCGACTCGATCGGCCTGGCCACCGTGTACCGAACGCTGTCGACCCTGGCCGAGGACGAGCGCGTCGACATCCTGCGCACCCCGGAGGGCGAGGCGCGCTACCGACAGTGCTCCACCGACGAGCACCACCACCACCTCGTCTGCCGCGAGTGTGGCCTGACCGTTGAGGTCGACGGCCCCGCAGTGGAGGAGTGGGCCGAGCAGACCGGACGCCAGCACGGGTTCACCGGCATCACCCACACCGTGGAGGTCTTCGGCACCTGCGACGACTGCGCCAAGGGCCACGCCACCGCACTGGGGTGATGCATCTCGACTGAAGGTATGACTTTCGGGCGGAGGGGGGCGGCGAGCATGATGGGCCGCATGACTGACCCGAACGTTCCCATCACCCTGACCATCGCCGGATCCGAAGCGACGGGTGGCGCCGGGGCCCAGGCCGATCTGAAGACCTTCCAGTCGCTGGGCACCTTCGGAATGGTCGCTCTGACCTGCATCGTCTCCTTCGACCCGAAGGCCGATTGGGGGCACCGGTTCGTGCCCGTCGACGCCGGCGTCATCGCCGACCAGCTCGAGGCGCAGTTCGCCTGCTACACCGTCGACGCCCTCAAGGTCGGCATGCTGGGGACGCCGGTGACGATCGAGACCGTCGCCGATGCCCTCTCCGGCCTGGGCGAGGCCCGACCCGCGCACGTCGTGGTCGACCCGGTGCTCATCTGCAAAGGCCAGGAGCCGGGCGCGGCGCTGGACACCGACAACGCGCTCAAGCAGCACATCCTGCCGCTGGCCACCTTCGTGACGCCCAACCACTTCGAGTCGATGGCGCTGTCGGGGATGGAGTCCATCGACTCGATCGAGGATCTGGCGCAGGCCGCCAAGCGCATCTACGACAGCTGCGGCGCGGCCGTGCTCGCCAAGGGCGGGGTGCGCCTGGCCGGAGCCGCCGCGCAGGACGTCTTCTACGACGGCACCTCCCTCGAGGTGCTCAGCGCGCCGAAGATCGGGGAGGTCGCGGTGAGCGGCGCCGGCTGCACGCTGGCCGCGGCGGTGACCGCCGAACTCGCTAAGGGCGCAACGCCGTTCGAGGCCGCGAGCGCCGCCAAGGCACTCGTCACCCGCGGCATCGAGGCCCGGATGCGCTCGAATGCGCCGTTCGATGCCGTTCGTCAGATCGCCTCTGCCTGAACCGACTTCGTCGCGTTCTAGCAGGTCAGGGCGGGTGCGGTCGCCGATTTTGGCCACACCCGTCTTGGACGGTCGACTTTTTTCTCCTCGGTTTTCCTCTTGATCGCCCGTCCAGTGTCGATGAGGGTGTTGTCGGATAGGGGTCCGGCAAGACCGACTAACTTGGGGAATTCACATGAACACCATGACAACTGACCGCCACGCCCGCATCGACACGATCGTCGACGAGCTACGCATCGGGCTGGCCCTGGAGTGCGCCCAGTGCACCGGGCTGATCTGCCTGGACTGCGCCGAGAAGATCGAACACGTCCGCTGCATCCGGGCCTGCACCTGGTGCGAGGACAGCGAGCAGGACGCAGCCCAGCTGTGGCAGACCGACGCGCTGCTGACCGAACTCAACGGTCTGCAGCGAGTCGACGACGCCATCCGGGCCCTGCCGGCCGACTGACGTCGCCGGGGGACGACGTCGGCGCGAGCAGAACCACATCGGCGGCCACCGCAGTCACTGCGGTGGCCGCCGATCTGCCTGGCTGGCTCCTTGAGGTCCCGACGCCCTTAGGGCGCGACCGGATCGGCTGGCCCGGCGAGCCCGGCGGCCCGTTGATGCCAGCGCCACAACCCCCACCCGAGCAGCACCAACACGAGGCTGGCGATCGCCAGGTGCAGGCGGGTGTCGGTGACGAACGGCGCGACGGCCCCGGAGAGGGCGGCGTTGAGCATGAGGGTGAGGAACGCCCCGACGGAGGATGCCGCTCCGCGCCGGTGCGGGAACAGGTCGAGCATGGCGACCTGCAACACGGGGAAGACCATCGCGATGCCGAACGCCATGAGCGCGGGCCCAACGACCGCCCACGGCAGCGGCGGCAATCCGGGGATGGCCTGCAGGGTCACGTTCAGCACCCCGGCGAACAGGGCGATCGCCAGGCCGAAGGACGCCAACCGCCCGGGCTCGATCTTGCCGGCGGCCCGCCCGGTCAGGTGCGCGCCGAGCACCATGCAGCCGATAGTCGGCACGAAGAAAATCCAAAAGTCCTGCTCGCCCAGGTCGAGCAGATCGAGCACGAAGATCGGCGCCGCGGCGATGTAGAGAAACTGGCCCGCGAACGCCAGCGAGCCAGCCATGGCGATGCGCAGGAACGTGGGCTGCCGACCGACCTCCCACAAGCCCGCGAGCAGCGGGCCGACCCGCAGCGGGGTGCGCGCCTGCGGCGGATGCGTCTCGGGTAGTCGGGACGCCGTGAGGGCGGCCATCGCCAGCCCGAAGGCCGCGAGAAACCAGAAGATCCACGGCCACGGACCGAACGCCAGAATCCAGCCGCCGACGATCGGCGCGAGGGCCGGGGCCACGGCGAAGATCATGATGATCTGGCTCATCGCGGCCTGCGCCCGCGGCCCGGAGTACAGGTCTCGCACGACCGCGCGAGCCACGATCTGCCCGGCCCCCGCGGTGGCACCCTGCAGTGCCCGGAACGCCAGCAGCATCGGCAGGCTCGTCGACAGCGCGCATCCGATGGACGCGAGCACGTAGGCCAGGATCCCGACGATCATCACCGGCTTGCGACCGACCGCGTCCGACAGCGGGCCGTGGAACAGGCTCATCGCGCCGAACGCCAACAGGTACACGCTGGTGACTTGCTGCATCGCCAGCGTGTCGGCACCCAGCTCGCGACCCATCACCGCGAACGCCGGGAACACCGTGTCGATCGAGAACGGCCCGAACATCGACAGCGCCGCGAGCAGCGCGATCGTGCCGGGCACGGCCACGGCGGCCGCCCCGGAGCTGGACGACTCGGCCAGCTTGGAGCCAGAGGGCTCGGCCAGCTCGGCAGAGCTCGCCGGATCGTCGGGTCGCGTGTGAGGTTCGGGCCGCGCCGGATCCTCACCCGGAGTTGGTTCGTCGGGCCGGCGGTCGCTCACCCGCGCTCGACGATCCGCACGCCGGCGCGGTACTGGACGCCCCGCTCGACGTAGCGCGCGGCGTTGCCGGCGATCTTGGCCACTTCGTCGTCGGTCAGCTCGCGCCGCACCTTGCCGGGGACGCCGACGACGAGCGACCGCGGTGGGATCTGCACGCCCTCGGAGATGAGCGTGCCGGCGCCGATCAGGGTGTCTTCGCCGACGACCGCACCGTTCATCACCGCAGCGCCCATCCCGACGAGCACTCGGTCTCCGATCGTGCAGCCGTGCACGATCGCGCCGTGCCCGATCGTCACGTCCTGCCCGATGGTCGCCGGAAAGCCGGGGTCGGCGTGGATGACCGCGTTGTCCTGCAGGTTGCTGCGCGCGCCGAGCGTGATCGTGTCGCCGTCGCCCCGCGCCACCGCGCCGAACCACACACTGGCGCCGGGGCCGACGCGCACGTCCGCGACGAGGGCCGCTGTGGGCGCCACAAACGCCTCGTCATCGACCTGGGGGCGCTGTCCGTCGATCTCGTAGTCCATGGTCAGCGAGCGTAGTAGCGCGCACCGACGAGCACCGCCGAACGCTGATCAGGCGGGCCGGCGCCAGCAGTGTCAGCGCAGGTCAGCGTCGCCGCAGAAACTGCTGGGCGGCGTCGGCCAGCGCCGCGGCCTGGCGCTGTTGGAACTGTCCGCTGCGCAGCAGCGCGGCGTCGCGGGCGTTGCGCATGTTGCCGGCCTCGAGCAGCACCGCGGGTACCCGGCTGTTGTTCAGGCCGGCGATGTCGGCCCGCGGGGTGATGGCGCTGCCCCGACCCAAGTACGTGGAACGGGGCATGCCGGTGCCGCGGGCGAAGGCGTCGCGGGTGATGGTGGCCAGGCGGGCCGACTCCTTGGTGACGCTCGCGCCGCCGGCCATCGACGACGACCTGATGATGTGGAAACCGCGGGCCGAGGCGGCCGCGCCGTCGGCGTGAATGGAAATCGCCAGGTCGGCGCGGTTGCGGTTGCCGATGGCGGCGCGCTCGTCGACGCAGGGCCCGACACCGCGGTCGTTCGGTCGCGTCAACACGACCGTCGCCCCGCGAGCCCGCAGCAGGTTCGACAGGCGGGTCGCCACGGACCAGTTGTGGGCGTGCTCGGCGAAGCCGGAGTTCGTCGACGTCCCGCTGGTGTTGCACGCCTTGCGGCCGCCGCGCCCGTCGGGCACGAGCCGAGTGTTGATCGCCCGGCTGTAGACACCGTTGTGCCCGGGGTCGACGACGATCACCGAGCCGTTGAGCGCCCCCCGCTTCGTGGGCGCCAACCGCACCCCGCCGGTGCTGGGCCGCGCATTCGGATTGACGCGCGTCGAGGTGGCGAGCGAGCTGCTGCTGCGGTCGACGAGGTCCGCCGTCGCGGCCGGCGCAGCGGTCGGTCCGTGCGCCGCGGCCTCCAGAGCGGGGGCTGCTGTCAGCGCGCCGGCGGCGACGACGACCGCCGCCCCTACCGCGGTGAGCAGCCGCAGCCGGTTGCCAGAGCGTGCCATGTGTCCTCCAAGTCGTGACCCCCGAGACCCCCGAGATCCCCGAGCCAGTATGCGACGTTCCAGGCGGGCTGCCAGGCATCAATGCGTTTCTGGGGGAACGCTCCGTAAGCCGGGCGCCACGGCACTACTTGCGACGGGTCCACGCGGACGTAGCGACTTCTCGACGTACTCGCAGGGGGCCCCCGCCGAGATCGTTTGGCGTTCCCGCAGGTCAGCGCGTTGGCCTCGGATCAGAGCGCATCGCGAGTACGTCGAGAAGTCGCTACGTCGGGCCTGACCTCGCAGCGAAGCGGCCCGCCACACACGCCGGAAGGGTTGCCGGGAGTGAGCAACGGGCCGCCTGGACCTGCCGAAGTGCGTCAGCGGCGCAGGCCCATGGCCCGGACCATCACGTCGTGCACGTGGGTGTTCGGGTAGACGCCGGAGAGCAGCTGGGAGCCCGGGCCCATCGCGGTGAGGGGCACGTCCTCGGCCGTGTGATTCGAGGTCGTCCAGTCGACCATGAACTTGCGGTCGGTGCCGGGGGCGCTGAAAGGGCCGTCCTCGGCGGTGCGGCCCTCGCCGCGCTCGTTGGGGTAGCCCGGGTCGTCCTGCAGCTCGGGAACGTCCTCGATGGCCAGGCCACCCGTCGCATGGTCGGCGACGACGATGACGAGGGTGTCGCCGTGCTTCTGGGCGAAGCGCTTGGCAACACTCACGGCATCGTCCAGCTGCTTGCCGGCCTTGGCGACCATGGTGGCGTTCGACTTGTGGGCCATCTCGTCGATGCCCTCCTCCTCGACCATGAGGAAGAAGCCCTTCTTGTTTCGGCTCAGCGTCGAGATCGCCTTACTCGTCATGTCGGGCAGCGACACGATCGGGTCGTAGATGTCGCCCTGACCCTCCGGGTTCTGCTGGAACATCTCCTCGTTGGCGAACAGCCCGAGAATCTTGTTCGATGTCGTGGCCTTGAGGCCGGCGGCGTCGGAGACATAGGCGTAGCCGAGTTGCTGCGCCTTCTCGATGAGGTTGCCCTCGGTGCCGGACGACTTTTCCTTTGGGTTTTCGGCGGGGGCGTCGGGGAAGGCGCCGGGGGTGCCCGGCGGCAGCCAGCGGTCCTCGCCGCCGCCGAGGATGACCTGCGGCTTGCTGATCTCGAGGAACTGCTTGGCGATGAGGCTCTGCTCGCCGCGGTCCTTGACGTGCGCGCCGAAGGCGGCCGGGGTGGCGTCGGTGACCTGCGAGGTCGTGACGAGGCCGGTGGACTTGCCGTGCTTGGCGGCGAGTTCGAGCACGCTCTGCACGGGCTTGCCATCGACGTCGACGCCGATCGCGCCGTTGTACGTCTTGACTCCCGTCGCGAGGGCGGTGCCACCGGCGGCGGAGTCGGTGACCATCGCCTTCGGGTCGTGGGGGAAGGTCTGCGAGCGGCCGGCGATCGGCATCGAGTCCATCTCGAGCTTGGCTCCGGGGCCGACGTTCACGTATTGGATGAACGTGCGGTGCGAGGCACCCATCCCGTCGCCGACGAAAATGATGACGTTCTTGGCCTTCGCGCGCTTGGCCTGCGCGGCCGGCGCCGACTGTGCGGCCGCAGGCGCGCTCTGCGGGGCGGCCGTGGCCCCCGCAGAGGCGGCGACTGCCCCACCGGCGAGTGCCAGGGACGTGACGGCGGCGGCGATGGTCAGGCGGCCGGCGCGCCCGCGGGAGGGGCGAGGTGAGGGGGTCATGCAGGTGCTCCGATCGATTCGGACAGAGTGCGTCCGCCGCGGGCGTAGGCCCGGCCACAGGGGCGGTGTCGCGGGGTCGATGCCCTGTGACGACACGCAAACGTATCTGTGAGTATTTGACGCCGAATGGCCCTGCAAATGAACAGTTTTCGAACGAATGGGGCGAAATGCCTGACCGGCCTGACGCCGGCGACGGAGAGGGTCAGGGCAGGAGTTGGGCGGCGAGGGTGTCGGTGAGCCAGCGTTCGTAGCGGGCTGGGGGCCACCCCCGGTCGACGACGAGCATCCGGTAGACCTCGGGCGACTGCAGCGCGTGCACGATGTCGCCGGCCTCGCGGGAGCGCAGGCCCGGACGCAGGGCGGCATCGCGCGCGAGCGACCGCACGAGCTCACCCTGGCCCCGGGCGCGCTGACCGTCGATCGCGTCGAGCAGCTCCCGCGCCCCGGGTTCGGCGTCGGCGGCCGCTGCAAGCACCCGGTAGACCGACCCGATGCGCGCGTTGATCGCGGCCGTCACGCCGACGAAACCGGAGATCCGCTGCCGCGGATCGGCATCGCCAAGGGCCTGCCGGGCGGGCGGCCGATCGAGGACGGCGACCGCCTCGTCGTCGCCCGCGATCGCGGTGTCGAGAATCCCCTTGAGAATGCCGAGCTTGGAGGAGAACAGGCGGTAGATCGTGGCGGCAGGCACATCGGAGGCGGCGCTGATCGCTTCGATGGTCGTCGCGGTGTAGCCGTGGTGCGCGAATTCGCGACGGGCAGCGTCGATCACCGCTGCGCGCGCCAGCCGGGTGCGTGCCTGCCCCCGACCGGCTCCCCGTGGCCTCGAATCGTCCCTTGACACCTCTCCGAGAATACGTCACTCTCAAATTGAGAGTAACGCTCTCAATTTGCGAAGGGATGGGTAGACGTGAAGACGATGACCTGCCGCCAGCTCGGCGGCCCGTGCGACCTGGGGCACCGCGGCGAGAGTGCCGACGACGTCATCAAGGCGCAGGATCAGCACCTCAAAGATGCGGTCGCGGCCGGAGACGCGAGCCACGAGCCGGCGAATGCCGACATGCGGGGCCGCTGGAAGCACCCGAAGAAGTCGCTCGGTTGGTACATGGACTCGAAGAAGGCGTTCGCCGCCCTCCCCGACGACCCGGCGTGAGCTGCTACCGCACCGGGAAGTCAGCGAGTGAGGCGTCCCAGTCCCGGGCGCCCTTTCGCTGCCCCGCTCGTACGTATCGTCGGCACGTCGAGATCGAGACATCTCGCGAGTACGTCAAGAAGTCGCTACGTCTGGCGTGAGAACCCACCGCGAACGGGGGCGGGGCGGGCCGCTGACCCTCCGGCGAATGTGGCGACCCGATCCATGGCGTGCCTCCCGACGGCGTGCCAGGGTGGGCGAATGGAACCCACTGTGTCGCGTCAGACCGATCCCGACCGCTTCGAGGTGACCGCCGACGGGCAGGTCGCCGGCTTCACGCAGTTCGTCGACGTGGAGGGGCAGCGGATCTTCTTCCACACCGAGATCGGCGAGGAGTTCGGTGGCCAGGGCCTCGCCGGGATCGTCGTCGCGCAGGCGCTCGCCGCGACGCGCGAGGACGGTCTGCGCGTCGTGCCGGTCTGCCCCTTCGTCAAGAAGTACGTGCAGAAGCACCACGACTTCGACGACATCGTCGACCGGGTGACCCCCGACGCGCTCGCGGCGATCCCGGGCCGCTGAGGCTCTGGCGCGGGGCCTCCAGGGGCGTCGGTGGCCAGCATTCTTAGCGTGCGGCTAGCCGGCCCAGGTCGCCGCCTTCCCTCGACGACCCGGGTGTCAACGCACCGGGAAGTTGGTGATCTCGGTCTCCCAGGTTGTTGCCGCCTCGGCTAGCGCCGCGATCGTCGTGTCGAGTTCGACGGCGTACTCGAAGAACCGGGGTCGGTCAGGTCCGTCGGGGTCTTGGTGCCAGGGCGGTAGGGCTTCGAGCGACAGGTGGACGCGCAGTCTCACCCGTTGGCCGTCGCGGGCGGCCAGGCTGAAGGCCAGGCTGGGCTCTAGAAAGGTCCGCAGGCGCCCCGCGTCGGCCTCGTCGTCGCTACCCCCGATGACAGGTGCCGGATCCACCCGACCGTCGATGACGTCGCGCAGCCAGACGGTGAGCTGGCGCGCCTCGAAGGTCGTGAGGCTAGGGTCGGTGAACGCCCACGCGCGTCCGTCGGCCAGCCGGATCGCACCGTCAAGGACGAGCCAGTTGGCATCCCAGTCGCGGGCCCCCGCGCTGACCTCGGCCAGATCGAACTGGTAGCGGGTCGGCCGGAGCTCGACCGTGGCGCCGTCCGCGCTGCTCAGCCGCATGGGTTCGATCATGCCAGGGTGCAAAAACGAACACTGTCTTTGTGCCGGGCGCCCTTTCGCGGCCCCGCTCGTGCGTATCGTCGGCACGTCAAGCACCGAGTTCAGGAGGCCGCCATGTCCCAGACCGTCGATGTCACCGACAACCCCGAGGCCAAGCGTTTCGAGGCGCGCCTCGACGGCGCACTCGCAGGGTTCGCCGAGTATCAGCTCACCGATCAGCTCATCATCTTCACGCACACCGAGGTCGACCCGACCTTCGAGGGCCGGGGCGTCGGTAGCGCACTGGCCCGCTACGCGCTGGATCAGGTGCGGGCCGACGGCACGCGCAAGGTGCTGCCGATCTGCCCGTTCATCAAGGCCTGGATCGGCAAGCACCCCGACTACATCCCGCTCGTCTACGGCGCACCGGCCTCGACCGCCCGCGACTGAGCCGATGGCGAGCACAGCTGACGAGGCAGAGCTCGACGTCGATGTCGTCGTGCTCGGCGCCGGCCCGGCCGGGGAGAACGTCGCGCAATACGCCACCGAGGACACTGAGCTGACCTGCGCTCTCGTCGAGGGTGAGCTCGTCGGCGGAGAGTGCTCGTACTACGCGTGTATGCCGAGCAAGGCGCTGCTGCGACCGCTGGAGATCGCCGCGACCGCCGGTCAGCTCGGGGGCCTGCGCCGCCCGGAGGTCGACGTCGCCGGGGTGCTCGCGCGGCGTGACTACTGGGTGTCGCGGTACGACGACGCCGGGCAGATCGCGTGGGCGGAGTCGACGGGGCTGCAGGTCGTCCGCGGGCACGGCCGGCTCGCCGGCGAACGGCTCGTGGTCGTCGGTGACCAGCGCCTGCGCGCCCGGCACGCCGTCGTCATCGGCACCGGCAGCGTCCCCGTCATCCCGCCGGTGTACGCGCAGGTGTCGCCCTGGACCTCCCGGGATGCCACCGGCGTCGTCGAGATCCCCCAGCGGCTCGTCGTCGTCGGTGGCGGCGTCGTCGCGTGCGAGGCGGCGACGTGGCTGGCCGGGCTCGGTTCGGCGGTAACGATGCTCGTGCGGGGCGACCGCCTGCTGCCAGGTCAAGAGCCGTTCGCCGGCGAGGCGGTCCTCGCGGCACTGACGGCGGCCGGAGTGACGGTGCACCGGCAGACCGACGTGCAGGCCTGCCGCCGCGAATCTCCGCGCGAGACCGGCCTCGGCCGGATCCACGGCGGCCCGCTGACGATGCAGACCTCGGCGGGGCCGATCGTCGCCGACGAGATCCTCGTCGCGGTCGGCCGTCGCCCGCGCCTGCGCGATCTCGGCCTGGAGTCGGTCGGGCTCACGCCCGATGATGTGCTCGCCGGCCGGCTGCCGGACTGGCTGTCGGCGGTCGGAGACGCGAGCGGCGAGCCCGCGCTGACCCACTGGGGCAAATACCGGGCGCGGGTGCTCGGTGAGCAGATCGCCGCCGCGGCCCTCGGGCGAGCCGCGTCGCCGGAGGTCGAGGCTCCGGTCCCGCAGGTGATCTTCACCGATCCGCAGGTCGCGGCCGTCGGGCTCACGCAGGAGTCGGCGCGCAGCTCCGGGCTCGACATCGCCATCGCCCGAGTGCCGTATGCGTCGGCCGCCGGGGCGGCGCTCCTGCGCGACGAGGTGCCGGGCACCGCGCAGCTCGTCGTGGACCGTGCCAGCGGGGCCGTCGTGGGCGCCACCTTCGTGGGCCCCGACGCCGGCGAGCTCGTGCACGCCGCCACGGTCGCGATCGTCACCGGGGCCCCGGTGCGCCTGCTGCGGCATGCCGTCCCCAGCTATCCCACCGCCTCCGAACTCTGGCTTCGCCTCCTCGAAGACCTACCGCGCGACCTCCGCTGAGCAGCGCTAAGGCTTGCTGGAACGGCGACCAAGTGCCCGACGTGGCCGCCGACCCCGCCCCGCGGGTGTCGCCATCCCGGCAACTGGGCCGCGCCCACGGGGGCCGGGGGTGTAGAGATGGAGGGTCCGCGACGCGCGCGAGCGGTTCTGCGCGCGCTTGCCGCCGGGCGTCCGGTCGTCAGGCCGCCCAGCACCGACCCGAAGGAGTGTCACATGACCACCTCCGCTCGCCTTGAGCTGGATGGACAGACCTACGAACTGCCCGTCGTCGAGGGCACCGAACACGAGTTGGCCATCGACATCAGCAAGCTCCGCGCAGAGACGGGCTACATCACGCTCGACGACGGCTACGGCAACACCGGCTCCTGCAAGTCGGCGATCACCTATATCGACGGCGACGCCGGCATTCTGCGGTACCGGGGCATCCCCATCGAGGACATCGCTGGGCGCAGTTCCTTCGTCGAGGCGGCGTGGCTGGTCATCTTCGGCAAGCTGCCCACGGTGCAAGACCGCAATCGGTTCAGTGACCTGCTGACCGAGAACTCGATGATGAACGAGAACATGCGCAAGCACTTCGACGGGTTTCCCACGGCGGCCCCGCCGATGGCGATCCTCTCGGCGATGATCAACACTCTGTCGGCGCACGAGCCGGCCGTCTGGAGTGCCCACGACGACGAGAGCATCGAACGCGCCGCGGCCGTGTTGCTGAGCAAGGCCCGCACGATCGCGGCGGCGGCCTACAAGTCTTCGATCGGCGAGCCCATCGTCTACCCGCGATACGACGTGAAGTATGTCGAGAACTTCCTGCACATGATGTTCTCGGTGCCCTATCGGGAGTACAAGCCGAGCAAGACCGCCGTCAAGGCGCTCAACCTGTTCCTCCTGCTGCACGCCGACCACGAGCAGAACTGCTCGACGTCGACCGTGCGAATGGTGGCCTCCTCCCAGGCCAACATGTTCGCCTCCTGCTCGGCCGGCGTCTGCGCCCTGTGGGGCCCGCTGCACGGCGGCGCAAATGTCGCGGTCATCGAGATGCTCGAGCGCATCAGAGAGTCGGGCATGGACGTCAAGGAGTACGTCCGCAAGGTCAAGAACCGCGAAGACGGCGTCAAGCTCATGGGTTTCGGGCACCGCGTCTACCGCAACTTCGACCCGCGCAGCAAGATTCTGCGGGCGGCTGCCGAGGACCTGCTCGAGGAGATGCACGTCACCGACCCGCTGCTCGATCTGGGGCGCGAGCTGGCCGACGCGGCGCTCAGCGACGACTACTTCATCGAGCGCAAGTTGTACCCGAATGTCGACTTCTACTCCGGCATCATTCTGCGGGCGATCGGCCTGCCCGTCGATATGTTCACCGTGATGTTCGCCATCGGGCGGATGCCGGGCTGGATCGCCAACTGGAAGGAAATCCACGACGACCCCAAGGGGCGCATCTACCGGCCGCGGCAGGTCTACATCGGCCCCACCGACGTGCAGTGGAAGCCGCGCTCCGAAAGGTGACCGCCCTGACATAGTTCTCCCGGGCTTCTTCGGGGTGGACTGCCGAAGTTGAGCTGTGGAGACGCAAGGTGCGGCCGATAGGTCGGCATGGGGACTTCAGCCCGTGGCGCCGACTCCGGCGGCGTTTCGGCTCGTACTGCGCTGCCCTCGCCAGGCACCGTGCAGATCGGGCGGTCGGCCCGACCCGGTCACCGCCTGCGACGCGAGTGGGCCGGTGTCGCGGCTGCTCCGAGCGCGGTCGAGCCGCAGCAGGCCGACTCGTCCGCCGGTCGACACGGGGCGCCCGTGGTCGCCGAGCTCTCGGCAGCCCACGACCCGGAACTCGCTCGGTGGATCGCCGCCGAGGAATGGGCCGCCCGCGCCAACCCCGCTCGCGTGCGGCTCATCCGGCGCGCGGCGGGCGTGGGTGGCGGCCTGCTCGCGCTCACCGGTCTGGCGGTCTGGGTGGGCTGGGCGATCGGCAGCCCCACCCTGACGAGCGTCGTCCCCGGACTGGTGACGATGAAGTGGTGGACGGCGGCGTGCTTCATTGTGCTGGGAATGGGCATCGCGCTCCCCACGATCCGGGACACGCTCGCTGTGCGCCGCATCGCCATGGGCCTGGGGCTTTTCGTCGCCCTGCTGGCCCTCACGTTCCTCCTGGAACATGCCACCGGAGGCGACCTCGGGCACGACAACGCCTTCGGCCTCGACCGAGCGGCCGGCGCGGACCACCCGGGCCGGATGTCCCAGACGACTGCGCTGTGTTTCGTCCTCCTGGGCACGAGCCTGGCGCTGCACAAAGTCGGGCGGGTGCGCGTCGCCCAGGCGATCGCCGTCGCGCCGACGGCGATCGGTTACCTCGCGTTGGTCGGGTACGTCTTCGACGTGTCGCCGCTCTACTCCGCGGTCTCTCTCGCGAGCATGGCGATCCACACCGCGGCCGCGCTCATGGTGGCGGGCCTGGCGATCCTCGCCCTCCGCTCGGACGAGGGCTTCATGGCGGTGTTCTCCATCAATACGGCCGGTGGTCGTGTCGCGCGACGACTGGTCCCGGCGGCCATCCTCATGCCGGTGACCATCGGCTGGGCTCTCGACGTGCTGGTGTTGCGGGGGGTCATCGACGCGCCCTTCGCGCTCGCCCTCATGGTGACCGCGGTGAGCGTGCTCGGCGTCGCGGCCATCTGGCGCGAGGCCGGCGGCCTGAGCATGATCGACGTGCAGCGAGCGGGCACCGTCGCGGCGCTGCGTCGTGTTCGGGAGGCAGAGGCGCGGCAGACGACCCTCACGGCGGCCCTGGAGGAGAGCGCGCGCCGCACCCAGGCGATTCTCGATTCTGCGCTCGACGCCTTCATCGGCCTCGACCGCGACGGCCGAATCACCTCCTGGAACCCAGCCGCCGAACGCCTCTATGGCTGGTCTGCGGTCGAGGCCGTCGGCATGCGCCTCGACGAACTCCTGCCCGTTTTCCGTGCCGACGGATCAGTGCTGACCGCGCGCGTCGATGGTGACTTCCTGGAGCACGCGATCCGTCGCGGTCCGGCGGCGTACGCCGTTGTCCGCAAGGACGGGACGATCGCGGAGGTCGAGTCGCGGGTGTGGGCGCAGAACGCGCGGGATGGGCGCACGTACACGGCGACGGTCCGCGACATCGCGCAACGGCGCAGGGCCGAGCGGGAATTGCTCGAACTGAACCGCAGCCTCGACGAATTCGCCGCGGTGGCGGCGCACGACCTGCGTGGGCCGATCGCCGCCATCCGGGTCAACCTCGAACTCCTCGCCGAGAGCGCGGTTGGTCGCGGCGACGAGAACCAGCTGGCCACCGTGGCGCGGATGCAGAGCGCGGCCGATCGCGGGCTGACGCTCATCGATGATCTGTTGACGTATTCGCGGGCCGGGCGCAGCGCGATCGAACCGCGTCGAATCGACCTCACCGAGCTGGTCGAAGCCGTGGCCGACGAGGTGAGCGAACGAGCCGATCGGTCGTCTCGCATCGACATCGCGCCGCTGCCGCCGATCGCGGGTGGTGCGGGCACGCTGCGGCAGGTGTTCGCCAATCTCTTCGTCAACGCCATCGACTACTGCCCGAACGACCGTGTGCCGCACGTCCGGGTCACGGCCGAGCCCGCCGCCGACCGTCGACAACTCCTCATTCGTGTCACCGACAACGGCGACGGGGTGCCGCTAGCGGAGCGCGACCGTGTCTTCGAGATGTTCCAGCGCGGCACGACGTCGGCCGGTCGATCCGGCACCGGTGTCGGCCTGGCGCTCTGTCTCCGTGTCGTCGAGCGTCACGGCGGCAACATCTGGATCGAGAATGCGCCCGGCGGCGGCACCAACATGTGCATCACGCTCCCGCGGCACTTCGACCCGCCCGCGACATCTGGTGCGCGCGCACGCCAAGTGCCGCCGCCCGGCTGACCCTGAACCCGGCGGCTGTCCTGATAGCCGGGATCGCCACGCGGGGGTCGGTGGCGTCCAGGCCCCACATCGTCGAGCACACCCAGGCGTAGGAAAGCCGAAAATCGCCGCAGACAGCAGCGCGGCGTGACGCCGACGAGCGCTACGGGCCGAGGAGGCTGAGCGGGACGACTGCTACGCCGTCGGTGCGTCGGTAGGCACGGGAACCGGTTGTGAGGACGACGAGGTCGACGACGTCGTCGGGCAGGCGATCGCGCAGCCAGAGGAGATGACGCACATCCGAATCGCCGACCGTGGCAGCAAGCTTGACCTCGATACCGAGGACTTGCCCCTCCTCGCCTTCGACGATGAGGTCCACTTCGTGGTCGCCGTTGCCGGTGCGCAGGTGGCCGACCCGCGCCCTCGCCGCCTGGCCGCAGACTCGGACGGACAGGGTGGCGAGGGCTACGAAGAGCGGGCCGAGCATCGCGGCTCCGGTCGGCGTAGTCAGTCGCCGGGACGTCAGGCCGAGAAGCCGCGCGGCGAGGGCAGGGTCGGCGAGCTGGTGCCGGGGCGCCTGTTGCAGACGGGTGAAGGCGCTGCGGGAGCCGGTCCAGCCCGGCACGGGGTCGAGCAGCCACAGCTGGGTCAGATGATCGCGGTATGCGATCGTCGTCGTCTTCGCCGGCTGCGCGCCGTCACCGGAGGTCGTCGCGTCGAGGATGCGGGAGTACGACGCCGTCGTCGAGGTGGCCGCCGCATAGGCGGTCAGCCAGCGGCGCAGCGTCTCTGGTCGGCGGACGGCAAGCCCCTGATCGGGCAGGTCTCGATCGATGACCCGCTGGAGGTACGCATCGAGCTGTGCGGTGCGCAATCGCTCGGGCGAGCGGTGGATGCCCGGAAGTCCGCTAGAGGTGATCGCTTCGATGTAGTCGCCGGGGGTGAATGACGAGGCCCCCAGCACGTGAGGTGTGGACCCCGCGAGCATGTCGGCCAGGCTGACGGTCGGCCTGGTCGTGCCGCGCTCGTGTAGGGCCATCGGTCGCATTCGTAGCGACAGGATGCGCCCTGCTCCGCTGTGCGTGGTGATGTCACTGCGCGGGGTGGCGCTCCCAGTGAGGAGGAACCGCCCTGCTGGTGCGCCGTCATCGACCTGCCGCCTGACGCTGTCCCACGTGGCCGGCACATGTTGCCACTCGTCGATGAGGAGGGTGCCCGCCGGCGCAGTGGAGAAGTCCGGGTCGGCCTGGGCGAGTTCGCGCTGATCTGGTCGGTCGAGCATCCACACGTGGTGAGCGCGCCGCACAGCGGTGCCGGTCTTGCCCACGCCCTTCGGGCCGTCCAGCGCGATGGCAGGGGCCAGGGGGAACAGCTCGTCGAGCTCGGCATCAACAGTCCGGAGCAAGTAGGACACCCGCCTACGCTACCTTCGACAGAGGGTCTACGCTACCTTTAGCACGACTTCTACGCTACCTCTAACAGGCAATCTAGGCTACCTTTAGCAGGACGATTGCCCCGAGGTCCCTGCCCTCAGTCGCGCAGCGACGCGCGCAGGGCGGACATCTCCTTTCGGGCGGCGACGGCGTCGTCGAGCGACACCTCGACGAAGCGGGCCGTCGTCCCGGGAGAGAGCCGGGCGAGCATGTCCATGTCGGCGCTGATGACGGTGGCGACCATGGCGTAGCCGCCGCCGGAGACCGCGTCGCGGTGCAAGATGATCGGCTCCGTGCCGCCGGGGATCTGGATCGACCCCACGGCATACCCCGCGTCGACGATGTTCGAGGGGTCCGAGCCCGCCCCGAACGGCTGCTCGCGCTCGTTCCACTCCACCCCAGGGCCCTTGAAGCGCAGGCCGATCCGGTCGGCGACCGGCGTCAACGTCCAGGTGGAGTCGTAGAAGGCCGCGCGACCCGCGTCGCTGAGCAGGTGGTCGTACAGCCCCCTGACGACGCGGATCTCGACGTCCTTGGGGAAGCTCGGCCGCACCGACTCCGGGATCTCGCGCGGCTCGGTCGCCTCCGCCGGGTCGCCGACCGGGAGCTCGTCGCCGGCCTCGAGCTTGCGGCCCTCGAAGCCGCCGAGGGCCCCCAGCGCGTACGTCGACCGGCTGCCGAGCGCCACGGGCACGTCGACGCCGCCGGCCACCGCGACGTAGTAGCGCGTGCCGCCCTGGATCACCCCGAACGAGACCTCGTCACCGGCTTCGAGGTCGATGGGCTGCCACTCCGAGCGCTCTTCGCCGTTGACCTTGACCGGCACCGGAGCGCCCGCCACCCCGATCCGCACCGGCGCGCTGACCCGGAACTTCGGGCCCATGTACGTGCATTCGAGCACCGCCGCGTCGGAGGGGTTGCCGACGATCGCGTTCGCCATGTCGGCGCTCAGCCCGTCCATCGCCCCCGACTGCGGGATGCCGACGTTGTAGTGGCCGATCCGGCCGAGATCCTGCACCGTCGTCGCGAGCCCGGGCTCGACGATCTCGATCGTGGCGCTCACTTCGTGCCTCCCTGCTCGCCATTCGCCTGTTCTCGGTCGGCCGGCGCGGCCTCCAGCGCCGCGACGATGGTCTCGTCGTAGCCGTGCGGGTCGGCGAGCACCTTTTCCAGGTCGAACTCCACCGGCACCTGGCGGTAGCGGAAGGTCCCGTCCTCGACCTGCTGCTCGATCCGGCGATATTCCTCCTCATCGACCGGGCGGAACTTCACGATGTCGCCGGGTTTGAAGAAGACCATGAAGTCGTCGAAATCCCCGAGCCGCTGCTGCGGGTCGTAGATCGGCGCCGCCGCCACCCCGAACATCTGATAGCCGCCCGCGCCGCGCACCGAGTAGATGCAGGCGAAGCAGCCGCCGTGGCCGACGGTCAACTTGGGCGTATCGGTGCGCGGGCTCAGGTACTTCGGCACCTCGAGCTGCTCGGACTGCGGCGCGATCCGATACATGAACGGCAGCCCTGCGACGAAGCCGACCATCGTTACGAGCCACGGCAGCTTGTGGTGCTCGGCGATGAACGCCGCCTTGTCGGCCAGCCCGTTCTCCGCCGCGGCGAAGTCGAGGTCGGTGGCGCCGGGGTCCTGGTGGTTCTTTCGGAAACGCGCGCCGACCTCGTTGGTGTACGGGTCGTCGTACCAGACCGGAATCTCGATGATCCGCGTCTGTAGCGTCGTCTCGTGATCGTCGGCGACCTGCTGCTCGACGCCGCGGACGTGAGCCTCGAGGTCGGCCGGCGCGATCGTCTCCGGGTCGAAGCGGATGAGCAGCGAGGCGTTCGCCGGGCAGACGTCGCTGATCCCCTCCGGCAGGTCGTCGGTGAGGTGCTTCGCGATCGCCATGACCCGGAAATTCGCCGCGAGGCTCATCGCCTCGTCGACCTCGATGAACAGGAACTCGTCCCCGCCCCAGGTGTAGCGGGCCTGCGCCTGCTCGGCCGTCGTCGTGCTCATTCGGCGGTCTCCTTGCTCTGGCTGCTGTGGCTGTTCTGGGTCTCGGCGAACGCCGGCAGGGCCACCCGCTCGATGTAGGTCGTGTCGTGCTCGACCGCGGCGAACTCTTGACTGGTCGCGAGGTGCGCGAGCAGCGGGATCGTCGTGCGGACGCCTGTGATGTCGGTCGTCTCGAGCGCTGTCGCCAGCGCCGCGATCGCCGCGTCGCGGTCGCCCGCGTGGACGATCACCTTGGCGAGCATCGAGTCGTAGAAGGGGGCGACGACCCCGCCTTCGGCGATGCCCGAATCGACCCGCACCCCCTCGCCCTGCGGCCAGGCGAGCGTCGTCGCTGTCCCGGGGCTCGGCATGAAGTTCGCGGACGGGTCCTCGGCGTTGACCCGCACCTCGATCGCGTGCCCGTCGAAGGTCACGTCGTCCTGGCTCAGCCAGAGTTTCTCGCCGTCGGCGACGCGCAGTTGGGCCGCGACGAGGTCGATGCCGGTGATCTCCTCGGTGACCGGGTGCTCCACCTGCAGGCGCGTGTTCATCTCGATGAATGCCGCCTCCTGCCGCGCCGGGTCGTAGAGGAACTCAACGGTCCCAGCGCCGGAGTAGCCGGAGTCGATCGCGAGTTGCACCGCGCTCGTGCGGATCCGCTCGCGCACCTCCTCGGGCAGGTCCGGCGCGGGCGCCTCTTCGATGACCTTCTGCGAGCGGCGCTGCATCGAGCAGTCGCGGTCGCCCAGGTGGATCGCGGTCGCGCCGTCGCCGAGCACCTGAACCTCGACGTGCCGGGCGTGCTCGACGAATCGCTCGAGATAGACCGACCCGTCGCCGAACGCGGCCCGCGCCTCCGCCGACGCCGTCTGTACCGCGCCCGCCAACTCGTCGGCCGAGCGGACGAGCCGGATGCCGCGCCCGCCGCCGCCGGCCGCGGCCTTGACGACGAGCGGGAACCCGATCTCCTCGCCGAGCCGCGCGGCCTCGCCCTTGTCGACGGCTCCGTCGCTGCCGGCCAGTGTCGGCACGCCCGCGGCCTTCGCCGCCGCGCGCGCCCGCGCCTTGTCGCCCATGAGTTCGATCGACTCCGGCGACGGCCCGACCCACGTGAGCCCCGCCGCCGCGACGGCCCTCGCGAAGTCGGCGTTTTCGGAGAGGAAGCCGTACCCCGGGTGGAGGGCGTCGCACCCGGCCTCGCGGGCCGCGGTGAGCACCGCCTCGGTCGAGAGGTAGCTCTTGCGGGCCGGTGCGGGCCCGATGACGACGGTCTCGTCCGCGCTGCTCGCGGCGAGGGAGTCGCGGTCGGCCTCGCTCACCCCGACGACCGTGGCGATGCCCAGTTCGCGGGCCGTGCGGGCGATGCGGACCGCGATCTCGCCGCGGTTGGCGATGAACAGGCGCTGCACGTCAGCCTCGTCAGCCCTGCACGACCGCGATGACGTCGCCGGGGTTGACCATGCCTTCGTCGTCGACCTCGAAGCGGATGTCGCTGCCGGCGGCCTCGGCCTTGATCTCGGTGAATTGCTTCATCACCTCGACGAGCCCGACGGTCGCGCCGGCCTCGATGGAGCCGCCGTCCTCGACGAACGGCGGCTCGTCCGGGGAGGGGCTGCGGTAGAAGATGCCCGGGAGCGGGGAGACGATCTGCTGCTCGGCCATGGCGGGTCCTTCCGGTTGGCTGTGGGCTTGGGTGTCGGGGTGTGCTTCGGTGTCGGGTGGAGCGGGGCGGGTGTGGCGGGGTCGGCTACGCGCTGTCGGTCTCGGCGAGCACCTCGCGCACGGCCTGCGCGACGTCGGGCGAGCCCGGCGCGTCCGAATGCACGCAGATGCTGGTGAAGTCGATCCGTAGCTCGGTGCCGTCCTGGGCCAGCACGACGCCGTCGGTCAGCACGCGGCGCACGCGGTCGGCGGCCTTGGCGGGGTCGGTCGGGTGCGGCCGGCGCAGGATGAGCAGCTTGCCGTCGGCGTCGTAGTCGAGGTCGACGTAGAGCTCGCCGACGAACTCGACCCCCAGCTCCTTACACACACTCTCGTGTGCGGTTCCGGCGAGACCGAGCATCGGCACCCCGTAGAGCGCGGCGACCCCGGCGGCGGCCCGCATGAGGTCGGCGTCGCGCGAGAGCATCCCGTAGAGCGACCCGTGCGGCTTGATGTGCGACAGCTGCGCACCCTCCCGCCGCAGGAAGGCCGTCAGGGCTCCCACCTGCGCGAGGATCAGCGACTCGACCTCCTCGGGCAGCAGCTTCATCTCCCGGCGACCGAAGCCGACGAGGTCCGGCAGACCAGGATGGGCCCCGACGGCCACGCCCCGGGAGGCCGCCTCGGCGACCGTCTGCCGCATCACCTCCGGGTCTCCGGCATGGGCCCCGCAGGCGACGTTGGCGAGGTCGACGTGCGCCATGATCGCGGAGTCGTTGCCGAAGCTGTGCAGCCCCAGCCCCTCGCCCATGTCGGAGTTGATCGTGATGCCTCGTCGCATTTCGCCACCCTAGCGGCGGCTCCGGACGGTGGCGCTTCGTCGTGCGCTACCGATTCAGCCGGGCGCCAAACCTCGCGAACTGCTCGATCTGCTGGCAGCCTTCGGGCAAGACCGACCGCAGTACGAGATCGCCAGCGACAAGACCGACCACGTGGCTGCGCACAAGGGGTCGGCGCTGACGAAGATCGACTGACCGCGTCCGTCCCGGGGGTGGCTCACCGGTAGGAGCACTGACATCATCGGGGAGTCGCCTGCGGCGGCACGCCGTCCACGATCTCTGAGGAGAGTCAGATGCACCCGACGCTCATCCCGCTCCGCGTCACAACCGGGGCCTTCATCCTCGACGCCGGCATCGGCAAGCTGAGTGCCGACGAGGGCACCGCGAAGTGGCTGCACAACTCTGCCGCCACGGCGTATCCATTCCTGGCTGACATCAAGCCGAAGGACTTCGCGCGGCTGCTCGCGATCGGCGAGATCGTCGTCGGCGGAGCGCTGCTCACGCCGTTCGTTCCCTCGAAAACCGCTGGCGCACTCCTCACCGGCTTCGGCGCCGGCCTCGTCGGCCTGTATCTGCGCACCCCCGGAATGACGAAGGAGGACGGCATCCGGCCGACCCCCGATGGTCTGTCGACCGCCAAGGACTCCTGGCTGCTGGGAGCCGGCCTGACCCTCATGAGCCAGGGCGCCGTCTCCGACGCCAAGGCCGGTGTCAAGAAGGTCAGGCGGCGGGCCCGCAAGCTGAAGTCCTAGTCGTCGACCCCGAACTCACTCGTTCGCCCAGTAACGGTGCGCCAAACGGCGCCGGTCGCCCCCCGAGGTGCGACCGGCGCCGAATTGCGCGGCGGCTGCGACTATCCGGCGTGCGCAGCGGCGCGGTTCGTGCGGCCTGCGCCGGCGAGGGCGAGCAGGAGGCCGGCCGCGACCCAGCAGCTGAGCACGACCCAGGCGTGGGTGGCGCCGGCGCCGTCGAAGTAGGCCGCTGAGCGCATCGCGGTGCCGGCGGCTCCGAGGGGCAGGTACTGACCGATGTCACCCCACGGCTGCGGCAGCCACGCGGCTCCGGTCGCCAGGCCGGAGAGCGGATTGGCGACGAAGAGCATGAGGATCGCGCCGAGGGCAATGCCGGGCCCGCTCAGGAGTAGCCCGAGGCCGAGGATGGTGGCCGCGACGGCGGCGACTCCGGCAGCGACGGCGGTCGAGACGAGCAGGTAGTTGCCGTCGAGTGCGCCGAACCCGAACTGCAGGATCGCCGTCGCGGCCAGGCCCGCGACGACCGAGACGCCCAGCAAGGTGGCGATGCGCGCGGTGATCGAACCGCGGTAGGCGAGCACGAGCGCGGCTCCCGTCGCCATGCCGCCGAAGATGAGAGGAAGCCCGAGCGCGGCCAGCCCGCTGCCGGCCGGGTCGCCGCTGGGCACCGGGGCCAGTTCGGCGTAGGTCACGTGCTGCCCCGCCGCCGAGAGTTGCCCGCCCATGCCCTTGAGCAGGGCGGCGTAGGGAGCGCCTGCGCCGCTGGCGGTCTGGATCGTCACGCCGGTCGGGCCGACGGCGATCCCCCCGACCGCCTCCCGGTTGCGGATCGCGATGGCCCCCGCTTCGGCCGAGTCGTAGGTGGTGACCTCGAAGGAGCCCGGCGCGCGCTGCCCGAGCATGCCGGTGAGCTGGGCAACGGCCGGTGGCGGCCCGCTGACGGCCAGCGGCAGGTTCGAGGGGCCGGAGTGCAGCGCAGGGGCCGCGAAGGCCAGCAGCATAAGCGCGATGACGCTCGGGATGCCCAGGATGAGTGCGGCGAGCGTTCGTGCGTGGGTGCGCTCGTGCTGGGGCTGCGCGTCCGACGCGGCTGCGGGCGGTGAAGTCGTCGAGGTTGTCACGGTGGTCCGCCTTTCTGGGGCTGGAGGGCTGGAGGGCTGGAGCGGCGATGCCCTGAACCGCAGGCGTCGATGTCCACAGCTGTAGAACTCCACGGTTGTAGAAGTCAACGAATGAGGAATTATTCTGCCCGTAAGGTGCAGAGGACTTTGGAAAGGGGCGTGCGGCGATGGCGATCGACTCGGGTGGCCGAACGGGGCGACGGCCGGGGTCCGGCTCGAGCCGCGACGAGATCCTGCAGGCCGCGCGCGAGCAATTCACCGAACACGGCTTCAAGGGGGCGACGCTGCGGGCGATCGCCGCACAGGCCGGCGTCGATCCCGGGCTCATCCGCCACTTCTTCGGCGACAAGGCGGGCCTGTTCACTGCCTCTCTCGAGTTGCCTCCCGAGGCTGTGCGCACGGTTCTGGCCACGTTCTCGGCGCCGAGTGACGAGTGGGGTGTGCGGGCCACTCGCGCGTACTTCGGCCTATGGGAGGACCCGGAGACCGCGGGCCCCCTGCGCGCGACCGTCGTCTCGGCCTTCGCGAACGATCAGGCGCTGGAGCGCTTGCGTGACTTTCTCGCGGCCACCGTCCTGCAGCAGGTCACGGCGCATCTACCCCAGGACGACCCCGGTCTGCGGCTCACCACGGCGATGACTCACCTGCTCGGGGTGGCCATCGGCCGCTACCTGCTCCAGGTGCCGCCCCTGGTCGCTGCGGACCTCGACGACATCGTTGCCATGGTCGCCCCGACGATCCAGCACTACCTCACTGGACCGCTGCCGAGTGCCGCTGCTCAGACGTAGCGGATTCTTGACGTACTGGCGCGAGGAGCGATTCGTAAAAGGCCAGGTCAGTGCGGGTGGGCGCACGCGGCGATGGCCTCGGGGTACGTTCAGAATCCGCTACGTCGGGGGAGCCTGGCCATGTCGGGGCCCGGCGCGCCGGGGCGCGAGGGCCACGAGCTGGCTAGCCTGTCCCGCATGGTGAACGAACGCGAAGGGCGGGACTCCTCGGTCCAATCCGTCAACCGGGCGGTGTCGATCCTGCAGGTCCTCGCGCGGCACGGCTCGGCGCGGGTCACCGACATCGCCGCCGAACTCGACGTGCACAAGTCGACGGTGTCGCGCCTGCTCGGCACGCTCGAGGCGCGCGGCCTCGTCGAGCAGAGCGCGGCCCGGGGCAGTTACGTGCTCGGCGACGGCATCACCCTCATCGCGGCCGGGGCTGCGCGCCGGCACGACCTCGCCCTCGTGAGTCGCCCCGCGTGCGCCGAACTCGCCGAGGCGGTCGGCGAGACGGTCACCGTGACGATCCCCGATGACGAGGCCGTGCTCTCGATCGGGCAGGTCACGGGCTCGGCGGCCATCTCGACGATCAACTGGCTCGGGCGGCGCTCGCCGCTGCACGCGACGTCCTCGGGCAAGCTCTTCCTCGCCTACTCCCCGGAGCTCGCGCAGGAGGTCCTCGCCGGCGAGCTCCCCGCCTACACGGCACATACGCTCACCGACCCCGCAGCCCTGCGCGCAGAGCTCGAGCGGATCCGCGCGCGCGACTTTGCGGTGACGAACGAGGAGCAAGAGGTCGGCCTCTGCGCTATCTCCGCACCGATCCGCGATCTGGAGGGCGACGTCGTCGCGGCGATCACCGTGTCCGGGCCGTCGTTCCGCGTGACGCCCGAGGCCGTCGAGGTGATCCTGCCGACGTTGCAGGCGGCCGCCGCGCGGATCTCGGAACGCAACGGCTACCCCCGGAAGGGCTGATTTGTCCTGTACCGCGCAACAAGCGCATCAAGCGGGATCAATCTGTCTCGAAACTCTTGACGCAGCGGCTGTCGAGCCTGTTTCGTTGTGCACAACCGACGCGCATTTCGCACCAACGCAGCCCCGCGCGTCCCGCACGAAGGATGTCGCCCGTGAGCCTCGCCGCCCTCGACCCGCTGCTCCAGCCGTTCGACCTCGGGCCGCTGCGGCTGCGCAACCGCGTCGTCAGCACCTCGCACGAGCCGGCGTACGGGCACGACGGCATGCCGAAGGAGCGCTACCGCCTCTACCACCGCGAGAAGGCGAAGGGTGGGGTCGCGCTCACGATGATCGGCGGCTCGGCGATCGTCGCCCCTGACAGCCCGCCCGCCTTCGGCAACCTGCACCTCTACAAGGACGAGATCGTCCCGTGGTTCCGCGAGCTCGCCGACGACGTGCACGACCACGGCGCCGCGGTGATGATCCAGGTGACTCACCTGGGGCGGCGCACCTCGAACTACACGGGGGACTGGCTGCCGACGGTCGCGCCCTCGCCGCTGCGCGAGCCGGCCCACCGCGCCTTCCCCAAGGAGGCCGAGGACTGGGACCTCGACCGCATCGTCGACGACTACGTGAGCGCGGCGTTGCGCTGCCAGGCCGGCGGCCTCGACGGCATCGAGCTGCAGGCCTACGGCCACCTGCTCGACGGCTTCCTCTCGGCGCGCACCAACCGGCGGGAGGACGAGTACGGCGGCTCCCCGCAGGCACGGATGGCCTTCCCGCGCCGAGTGATCCGGGCGGTGCGCGCGGCTGTCGGGCCGGACTTCCTCGTCGGCATCCGGATGATGATCGAGGACGACCGCCCCGGCGCCCTGCCGCGCGAGGAGGGCATGGCGGCACTGCAGGCGTTCGCGGACGACGGCATCGACTTCGTCTCGACGATCAAGGGCGGCATCGAGTCCGATCACACGCTTGCGCAGGTCATCCCGTCGATGGGCACGCCGTCCGCGCCCTTCCTCGACTGGACCGCACAGGTGAAGCGGGAGCTGTCGATCCCGGTCATGCACGCCTCCCGGATCGCCGACGTCGCGACGGCGCGGTACGCGATCCGCGAGGGCCTGCTCGATCTCGTCGGCATGACCCGCGCCCAGATTGCGGACCCCTACCTCGTTGCCAAGCTCGCCAGGGGTGAAGAAGATCGGATCCGCCCGTGCGTCGGCGCAAACTACTGCCTCGACGCGATCTACGCCTCCGGCGACGCCAAGTGCGTGCACAACCCGGCCGCCGGTCGCGAGCAGACGCTGCCGCACGAGATCACCGATCAGGCCGCGACCCGGCGCAAGGCCGTCGTCGTGGGCGCCGGACCCGCCGGGCTCGAGGCGGCGCGGGTGCTCGGCGCGCGCGGCCACGACGTGACCCTCTTCGAGGCCGCCGACCGCGTCGGCGGGCAGTTGCGGCTCCTGTCGGGCTCGCGGCACCGCGGCGACCTCGTCGGCATCGTCGACTGGCGCCTGTCCGAAGCCCGCCGCCACGGCGTCGATGTCCGCTTGGGCACCTACGCCGAGCCCGATGACGTACTCGCCCTAGACCCCGACGTCGTCGTCGTCGCGACCGGCGGGATGCCGAACACCGACGTGCTCACCGAGGGCGCCTCGCTCGTGCGCGACACCTGGGACGTGCTCGACGGCGGTCTGCGCGCCGCTGATGACGTGCTCGTCTTCGACGACCACGGCGGGCACCAGGCGCTCGACGCCGTCGAGGCGCTCCTGCAGCGCGGCTGCCGCGTCGAGTACGTCACCCCCGAGCGGATGATCGGCGTCGACGTCGGCTCGATGAACTCCCCGGCCTACCTGCGCCTCTTCGCCGAGCACGACGTGCGCGTCACCCTGCCCTACTACCTGCGCTCGGTGCGGCGCGGCGACAACGGGCGGCTCGTCGTGACGCTGTGGAGCGAGTACGCCGACGTGGAGGTGACTCGCGAGGTCGACCACGTCGTCGTCGAGCACGGCACGCTGCCGGTCAGCGACCTCTACGAGGCGCTCGTGCCCGGTTCGAGCAACGGGGGCGCGGTCGACCACGCCGCGCTCATCGCGGGGCGCGCGCAGGAGATCGTCCGCAACCCCGAGGGTCGTTACCAGCTCTTCCGCATCGGCGACGCCGTGAGCAGCCGCAACATCCACGCCGGCATCTACGACGCGCTGCGCCTGTCGCTCGCGGTCTGAGATCGGGCCGGTCGCGCCGGGCCGCCGACGCCCAGCCGCTGAGCTGCCCGCCCCATGGGGTGCGCCGCCCAGAGCGGGGTGAGGGTCGATGTCAGGTCGAGCCGCGCAGGACCCGCTCGATGGTGCGCGCCGCGGCGAGGAGATGCGTCACGGCCTCGCGCCCCCGCAGGCGATCGAGGCGTTGTGTCGGTCCGGCGACACAAAGGACGCCGAGCAAGTCGCCGCCCCCGCCGCTGATGCCGACGCACACGCCGGTCAGCCCCTCTTCCTCCTCGTCGCTCGCCACGGCATAGCCGAGCTCGCGCACGCTCTCCAGCTCACTGTCGAGAGTGTCGAGGTCGGTGATCGTCGCGCTCGTGAAGCGGATGAGGGTTTCGGGGAGGTGAGCGCGCCGGTCGGCCGGGTCCATCGTCGCGAGCAGCACCTTGCCGCTCGCGCTCGCATGGAGCGGGAACCGTCGCCCCAACCACGAACCCGGCCGCAATTGGTGGGGCGCGTCGACCTGCTCGACGAGGTCGAGCGCGCCGTCCGGGCCGACGACGCTGAGCGTCACCGTCTCCCGGATCGTCTCGACGAGCTCGGCGATGATCGGCCGGCACACGTCCTGCAGCAGCACCTGCTCGTCGGAGCCGCGGGCGAGCCGGAAGATCTCCGGTCCGAGCAGCACCCGCTCGTCGCCGGGGTTGCGCAGGACGAAGCCCTCGTGCTCGAGGGTCCGGATGAGCCGCAATGCCGTCGCACGAGGGATGCCGCAGGCGCGTGCGAGTGACGAGACGTTGGCGTCGGGGTCGTCGGCGGTCGCGCGCAGCAGGGCGAGCGCCTTGACGACGGACTGGTTGAGTCCCGCTCCGGGGTCGACGGCGGGAGAGCGAGGCATGCGGTCACGATATCGACCGCTCGCCGGCGAGCCGCCCGCCGCGGTGGGCAGGCGGCCCGTCGAGGACGCGGCGACGGCGGTGCTCGACGGCACCATCTAGCGGCTCAGCCAGGCCGTCAGCCGGTTGACGTACCAGCCGACGAACGCCTCGACATCCCCCTCGACCTCCGAATACGGGCCGGGCACATAGGCCGGGTCGAGGACGCCGCGCTGGGTGCGGGCGACGAACACGCTGTCCTGTGTGTTCGTCGCGTTCCACACGTGGGTCAGGCTCGCCAGGTCGTAGTCGACGCCCTCGACCGCGTCGGCCTCCACGAGCCAGGTCGTGCGCAGCCGGGAGTGCGTCGCGTCCAGCGGCAGCACGGAGAAGACGACCGCGTGGTCGGAGAGCAGGTGGAACCACGAGTTCGGCTGCAGGTGCAGGTGCAGGTCGCCGAACCGGTCGTCGGCGATGACGCCGAGCCGGCGTCGGCACACGACCTCCCCGCCGGCGCTGTACGAGCTGCCCGCCCCATCGAGGGGCGCGTGGTCGAGCATGAAGCCGGTCGGCCGGTTCTCCAGCTCGCGCATCCGCTCCCGAGGGAATCCCTGGCGGGCGCAGGATGCCGTGAGGTCGGCCCGCGCTTGCTCGTAGCGCGCCCACACCGGGCGCAGCCGCGGCGGGCAGTCGTCGGCCGTGTACCCGTGCAAGGGGAAGTAGGCCGTGAGCAGCTCGGGGTGCCCGTCGCAGTGGTAGCACTCGCGGTTGTTCTCCATGACGAGCTTCCAGTTGCCCTCTTCGACGATGTCGACCTGGTGTGCGACCTTCGTGCGGGTCAACTCGTACGGCGCGAGGTAGGGCAGCACCCGGTCCATCACGGCGTCGAAGTCGCTCGGCGGCTCGGTGGCCAGGCAGATGAAGATGAGGCCGGCGACGGCGCGCACGTGGACCGGGCGCAGGCTCAGGGCGCTGCGATCGAGCGTCGGCGGCTGGTTGTCGGCGTGCAAGAGCCGACCGTCGGTGCCATAGGTCCAGTGGTGGTAGGGGCAGACGAGGTTGCCGACGCTGCCGCACGGGTCGTCGAGCAGCCGGGAGCCGCGGTGGCGGCACACGTTGTGGAAGGCGCGCACCCCCTCGTCGTCGTCTCGCATGACGATGACCGAGGAGCGGTCGAGCTCGACCGTCACGTAGTCGCCCGGTTCGGGCAGTTCGGCCTCGGTCGCGACGAAGAGCCAGTGCGCCTCGAAGATGCCGCGCACGTCGAGGTCGAAGATCTGCGGGTCCGAGTAGAAGGGCGCCTCGAGGCTGTAACCGGGGCGGTGGCGCGCGAGGAGTTCCGCGGTGGTGGCCGATGCGGCGTCGGTGGCGGGGCGGGTCAGTTCGATCGTCATGGGAACTCCTCGGGCGGGTGGGGGACGTCGCGACCCCATGCTGTTCACTGAGCGGATGGCCCCGTTCACTTCTGATTGTGACCGTCGTGCGGGCGGCCGTCAAGGGGTGGTCGAACCTTGTCAGGGCAGGACAGTCGGCTCTACGCTGCTGTAAATGGTCACCACTGTTCATTGAATGAACACGTTCAAGGAAGGGCGCCGATGCAGATCGACGTGTGGGGAGAGGACGAGGGCGCCTTGCTCGTCTGCCGCGAGATCCAGGACGTCACGGCGGACGTCAAGACGTTCCTCTTCGAGCCCACGAGTCCGAGCATCTTCCAGCACGAGCCGGGGCAGTTCGTCACGCTGCAGCTGGACATCGACGGGCAGCCGGTGAGCCGCTGCTACACCATCTCGTCGCCGCCGACGCGGCCCTACCTGCTCGGCATCACGGTCAAGCGGCAGCCGGACGGGCTGGTCTCGAACTGGCTGCACGACACGCTCGGCCCCGGCGACCTGATCCGCGTCGACGGGCCGTTCGGGTCGTTCACGCCGGGCCGTTCCGTCGCCTCGTCCTACCTCTTTCTCTCGGCGGGTAGCGGGGCGACGCCCCTGGCGTCGATGACCCGCACCGCGTTCGACCTGAGCAGCGGCGGCGACATCGTCTACGTCCACAGCGCCCGTACGCCGGCCGACATCCTCTTCCGCCGCGAACTCGAACACCTGACGAACCTTGCGCCGAGGATCAGCGTCCACCACGTGTGTGAGGGTGATGCGCCGGGCGAACGCTGGAACGGGCTGCGCGGTCGGTTGACCCCCGAGATGCTCCGGCTCGTGGTTCCTGACCTGCACCTGCGCGAGGTCTACTGCTGCGGGCCGGCGCCCTACATGGCTGGCGTCCGAGCGATGCTGGCGGACCTCGGCTTCGACATGAGCGGCTACCACGAGGAGTCGTTCTCCTTCGAGAAGCTGCCGGTCGACGAGGTCGTCGCCGTCCTCGACGCCCAGGGTGAGCCGGCGGAACCCGATGCGGCCCCTGCGGCCTTGGTCGACGCGCCCGCCGCGCCCACCTACTCGATCGAGTTCGCCCGCAGCGGGCGCATCTTCACGTGCCGCGCCGACGAGAAGATCCTCGACGCGGCCTACGTGGCCGGGCTGGCCCCCGCGTCATCGTGCGGCCAGGGCCTGTGTGGCACCTGCAAATCCACGATGGTCTCGGGTTCCGTCGACATGCAGCATCAGGGCGGCATCCGCCCCCGCGAGATCGCGCAGAACAAGGTGCTCATCTGCTGCTCCACGCCGACGAGCGACGTCGTGATCGACGCCTGAGCCCGGCACGGCCCGGTGCGGAATGCTCGAAGGAGTGAGAGTCCTCGTCGCCCGACGATCCGGAGCTACCTCACCGGCCGTCTGCTGCGGGTGTCTGTGCTGGTCAGCTTGCGGCGGCGTCGACCTGACCGGCGGAGTTGGACTCGCGCCGGAGGACGAAGCCGCTGATGAGGAGGGTGATGCCCCACGCGACGGCGAAGAAGCCGAGCCACAGGGCGAACGTCAGCGCTCCGGCGCCGGGGTTCGCGGCGAGGACCCCGCCGGCGATGAGCCACAGGACGCCGCCGATGATGAGCCACCACTTCGCGCCGCCAGGGGTGCGGAATCCGGCGATGAGCTCCATCACCCCGCGGACGATGAGCCAGATGCCGAGGACCCACGTGAGCGCGACCGCGCTCGAGACCGGCTGGAAGATCGCCAGGAGCCCGGCGATGACGCCGAGGACGCCGGTGATGAGCAGGAAGGCGCGGCTGCCCGCCATCTCCTTGCGGAACGCCCCGACGAGGGCGAGCACACCGTCGATGAGGGCGTACCAGCCCCACATGAGGATGAGGACGAAGGCGGTCGCGAACGGCCAGACCATCGCCACGATGCCGAAGACGATGGTCACCCCGCCCATGATCATGAGCCAGGTGGACGATCGCTGAGCCAGCGCATTCATGAGGTCACTCCTAAGTGAGGTAGGGGGGCCGGCCTCCCGGCGACCAGCACTTTATCGGCTGGCGACCTCCCGACGGGGTCACGTGCACCGCCGCCGGAATCACTTCGGCGACCCGCAGGTGTACGCGAATTCGATTGCGGTCGTGAAGGCCCGAGGGGTGCGCCGGTCGGTCGGGCGAGGGATCATCGGCGCATGAGAGTCCTTGTCGTCGATGGGGCCAACGTCGTCGGGTCGGTGCCCGACGGGTGGTGGCGTGACCGTGCGGGCGCGGCGGCGCGGCTGCACGCGGGGTTACTCGACCGTAGGGCCCGGGGTGACCTGCCGTTCGACGAAGTGGTCCTCGTGTTGGAAGGCAAGGCGTGCGCTGGGGTGTCGACCGGCACCGGTGACGGCGTCACCACAGTGCATGCCCCCGGCGAGGGAGACGACGAGATCGTCGCCCAGGCCATCGCCCGTGCCGAGGCCGACGATGAGGTGTCGGTGGCAACCGCCGATCGCGGCCTCATCGCCCGGCTGCCCGCGGGCGTCACGACAACGAGCCCCCGCCTGGTGCGCGGTGGGCGTACTGGCTAACCGGGGCCGTCAGTTCGCGGAGCGCGATCCGATGATCGAACGCGCCACGCGCGGTACCGACCGCCAGCCACTCAGCGGCTGGTAGGCGTCGGAGGCGCGGGACAGAGCGTCGATCTCGTCGTCGGCGAGCGTGAGGTCGGCAGCGGCGACGTTGCTCTTCAGCTGCGCGACGCTCGACGCGCCGGGAACCGCCGCCACTTGGGGATTGCGAATGACCCAGGCCAGCGCCACCTGCGCGGGCGTCGCGTCGTGCGCGTCGGCCACCTCGCGGAGCACGGCGAACAGCGGTTGGGCCGCGTCGAGGTTCTCGGGCAAGAAGTGCGGGTTCGCGGCGCGGACCCCGGTGACTCGGTCGGTGGAGGTGTGTCGAGCCGACAGCAGGCCCTGCGCCAGCGGCGAGTACGCGATGACCAGGCGCCGCTCGAGCTGCGCAAACGGCAGCAGCTCACGCTCGGGCTTGCGGTGCACGAGGCTGTACTGCACCTGGTTCGACAGGACGGCCGAGGATCCGCTCGCTGCGGCCGTTGCCGTAGAGCTCGGCGGTGTCGAACAGCGTGACCCCCAACTCCAGGGCGCGCGCGACGATCGCGGCGGCCTCCCGCTCGTCGTAACCGGGCCCGTAGCCCCACTCCCGGGAGCCGAACTGCCACGTGCCCAGCCCGATCTGGGAGACGGGGGCGACGGTATCCACGGCGGCATGACGCATATCCCCATCACACGCCACCGCAGACCACAGGGCAACTCAGGGGGAGGATGGGCCCATGACCGTCTTGCTCTTCGACCTCTACGGGGTGCTGCTTCGCACGCAGGATGCCGATGGCCTGGCCCGCATCGAGCAGGCCACGGGGCACTCCGGTGAGGAGTTCTGGGCGGCCTACTGGGGGTGTCGCCACGGTTACGACGCAGGCACCATGTCCGCTCACGAGTACTGGGCCGCGGTCGGCGACCAGCTCGGTGCACCGATCCGCGACGTCGAGCAGGCCCACGAGCAAGACCTGCGCAGCTGGATGGGCAGCGACCCGGAGATGATCGCGTACGTGACGGGCCTCATCGGCGACGGCGTCAGGGTGGCGCTTCTGTCAAACATTCCTGTGGAATTGGCCGAACGCGTGCTCGTCTCCTTCGACTGGCTCGCGCGATTCGAGCCGCTGATCCTCTCCGGTCGCACCGGCCTCGCCAAGCCAGATCCCCGCCTGTTCGAGCGCGCCGTCGAGGCGACCGGCGTCGCGGCCGGCGACATCCTGTTCATCGACGACCGGCTCGAGAACGTCGAGGCCGCGCAGTCCGTCGGCCTGCAGGGCCACGTCTTCATCGGCATCGACGACCTGCGCCCGGTGATCGAGCGCGCGCTGGGCCGCGACTGAGCGTGCATCGATGCGCGGCGAGGCAGGTCCAGGCAGCTACAAGGCGGCGTACGCGAGGGCGCCGTTCGTGTTCGCCATTGCCAAGGCGACGGCCCTGCCGGGGCCGATCCTCGTCGGTCTCATGTCGGACCTGGCCGGTAGTCCGTCGTCGAACAAGGCTCTCCTGCATCGGATGACAGCCGGTGGCGCCTTGGAGTTGTCGCGGGCCGGGCGGGTCGGCATCTACCGCATGGCGGGTCGCCTGTTCGTCGGTTTCGCCGCTGTGCGCGGCGACGGATCCCTGCGCGCCGAGGCCTGGGACGGACGCTTCCACAGCCTCATCTACGACATCCCCGAATCGCGGCGGCGTGAGCGGGACCGTTTTCTCATGGCCGCCCACCAGGTCGGCTACCGCACGCTGCGGCCGGGCCTGCTTATCAGCCCCACCGACGAGCATCGGGCCTTGGCGGGCCTGGCCGACCTGGGCGTCCTCGAGGCGTGGGTCACCTTCTCGGAGCATGAGATTGGTGACATCGTCACGCGAGCCTGGCGCCTGGCCGAGTTCCGCCACGAATACGAGCTCGCGATCGCCCGGCTGGAGACGATGCTCGCCGCAGACCTCGAAGGCCTTGACGGGGTGGCGGCGATGCAGGCGATGTTCGAGTCCGAGGGCCTGCGCACTGGGCTGCTGCTGCGCGACGGCGCGTTGCCGCCGGACTTGACGCCCCCGGACTGGCCCGCCGCGCGCCTCCTCGCCCTCGTGCAGGAGGCGGAGCGCAGGCTCGACGGGGCGGCCGTCGCCTACGTCGAGCGGAGGATCGCGGCCAGCCCGCACGCGCACCTCGTCGAAGCCGATCTTTCCTGGCCCTAATGATGTGCCCGGGCCGCGAATCGTGCTTGGATATGCATCATTAGCCCCGGGGGTGGGAGGCCCACATGAGTGTTTCGACAGGTGCCCTGATCGTCGGCGCCTTAGGTCTCATCTACGGCCTGTCGGCGACCCGCTGGTCGGGTGAGCGCGGCCAGCGCTTCGCGGTCATCGGCGCCTTCGGCCTCCTGGCCGCGGCCATCGTGCTCATCGTCATCCCGTGGGCGATGGGGAGGCCGTGGTGAGCGCGCGCGAGTCCGGCGGCATCACCTCGTCGCGCGGCGCCCAGATCACCGGCCTGCTCGCCGTCATCTACGGCCTCGGCTTCGCGTTCCTGCCCGAGGACTCATCGATCATGCAGATCTGGCTCGTCGTCGGTGCCGTGATCGTCGGCGTCCTCTTCGTCGTCTACCTCCTCATCCCGTTCCTCCGCTCACTCGGCGCCCGCCGCTAGCGACGCTGGCAGAACCCTCAGCGAGTAGGCGTACCGTCACGAGGATGGTGGGTGACGGGCGTCCGGCGGGGCAGGGCGACGGTGCTGCGGGTCCCGCGTTCGGCATCGCTGCCGGGCTGGGCTCCGGGGCGCTGACGGTCGGCGTTGCGGAACTCCTCGCGGGTCTCATGCAGCGCGTCGGCGGGGCCGGCGGCACTCCGTCTCCGGTCGACGCGGTCGGCGGGGCGTTCATCGACCGCACCCCGCCGTGGCTCAAGGACTCGGCTGTCGGGCTCTTCGGTACCAACGACAAGGTGGCCCTGTACGTCGGGATCGCCATCGTCCTCGTGTTGCTGAGCTGTCTTGTCGGGCTGCTCGCGGTGCGGCGGTTCGTCGCCGGCGCCGCGCTGCTCGTTCTCCTCGTCGTTGTCGCCGCGGCCGCGGTGCTTTCGCGCCCGCAGGCCACGCCGACCGACCTCCTCCCGCTGCTGCTTGGCGCCGTCGTCGGTCTGGGCAGTTTGTGGTTCTTGACCGGAACGCGAGGGCCAGCCGGGCCGGAGGATGAGGCCCGCCCAAGCGATGCGGCGACAGCGGGTGGGGTGTCACGCCGCGTCCTGATGGGTGCAGGCGGCGCGGCGGTGCTGGTGGGGGTCGTCGGCGTCGCGGTGGGCCGGGTCGTGGCTGGTGGCGCACGCGGGGCGGCGTTGGCGCGATCGGTCTTCGTGCTTCCGAAGGTCGCCCACCCCGTAGCCGTCCCCGCTGGGGCAGACCTGGGCATCTCGGGGGTCACTCCGTTCATCGTGCCCAACGCCGACTTCTACCGGATCGACACGGCGCTCGTCGTGCCGCGTATCGACCCGGCGAGTTGGAGCCTGCGGGTCACCGGGATGGTCGATCGCGAGGTGAGGATCGACTGGGCCACGCTGCTGACCAAACCGATGCAGGAGGCGATGGTCACGCTCATGTGCGTCTCGAACGAGGTCGGTGGCACCCTCAACGGCAACGCGATCTGGACCGGCTGGCCCGTCCGCGAACTGCTGCGCGAGGCCGGGGTGCAGCCCGGCGCCGACATGGTGCTGTCCCGCAGCATCGACGGATTCACCGCAGGGACACCGCTCGAGACGCTCACCGACGACCGCAATTCGCTCATCGCGATCGCGCAGAACGGCGAGCCGCTCCTGCCCGAGCACGGCTTTCCGGTGCGGCTCGTGGTCCCCGGACTGTACGGCTACGTCAGCGCGACGAAGTGGTTGGCTGAACTCAAGGTGACGACGTTCGCCCAGGACCAGGGGTACTGGACCCCGCGCGGCTGGTCGGCGCTCGGCCCTGTGAAGACGCAGTCCCGGATCGACGTGCCGCGTGACCGCGCGAGCGTGTTCGCCGGCACGGTCGCGGTCGCCGGTGTCGCGTGGGCCCAGCATCGCGGCATCACCGGCGTGCAGGTGCAAGTCGACGCAGGGGACTGGCGCGACGCGCGCCTCGGGACCGACGCGACGATCGACGCGTGGCGCCAGTGGGTCTACGAATGGCCCGCCACGCCGGGCACCCACACGATCGCCGTGCGCGCCGTCGACGCCACCGGCCCGGAGACGGCCACCCAGGCGCCACCGGCCCCGAACGGTGCCAGCGGTCACCACACGATCACGGTGACCGTCGCGTAGGGGTACCGCGTCGGTCCGAGGCCACCTATGGTCGGCAGACGGGAGCCGTCGGCCGCCGGATCCTCCCCTCCAGGAGCCCGTCGCCCGGCGCAGGGTGGCACCCGGTGCGACACGAGGAGGCAGAGACATGGAGGACGGGCTCGCCGAGCGGGTCGTGGCGGATCTCGCCGAGCGCGTGATCTTCGCGGATCGCGGCGGCGTCATCCGCGTGTGGAACGCGAGCGCCACGGCGAACTTCGGCTACACCGCCGACGAGGCGATCGGGCAGAGTCTCGACCTCATCATCCCCGAGCGCCTGCGCGAGCCGCACTGGCGCGGCTACGACGCCGCCATCGAGCGCCGCCTCGCCGAGGTGGCCGAACGACAAGCACGCGCACAGAAGGGCACCTCATGAGCAGGCGATTCCGCGTCGGCGACCACGTCACCTGGAACTCCGAGGCCGGCCACGTCTCGGGGCACATCACGCAGGTCCACACGTCCGACTTCGACTACAAGGGCTACACCCACCGGGCCTCCGCCGACGACCCGCAGTACGAGATCAAGAGCGACACGACCGACCACATCGCCGCGCACAAGGGGTCGGCGCTCAGCCTCGTCGAGGACTAGCGCCCGCGGCGCCTCCTGTTGAGCGCTTGCGCTCATTCAGAGGTGGCGGATGTGACGCCTTTGAACGAGCGCAAAGGGGGCCGCCCGCACCGGCGCGGCCAGCTCCCCGGTCAGCGCAGGCGCAGGTCCATGACGTCGTAGGGGCCGGCCGGCATCTGGGTGCCGGGCGGCGCCTGGTCGAGGGCTTCGGACGGGATGACGTGGCGCATGACGAGGACGGTCTCCTGCGGTGAGGTGAGGTCGAGACGGATCTGCCAGCCCCAGTTGCCCGAGTAGAGCGCGGACAGCTCCAGCGCCGAGCCGTCGAGGGCGCCGGTCAGGTGCAGCGGCGCCGGCTTCTGGTGCCAGCTGTCGAGCCACGTCGCCTCGACGGTGTCGGCGCCCTCCTGCGGTGACCCCACGAGCAGCACGCCGTCCTGGAGGCCGTCGTCGGGGTGCGTCCACGTGTAGGTCAGCGTGAGCGCGAACCCACCGGCCGGCGCCTCGACGGTGGCGGAGGCTTCGCCGAAGGCCATCTCGTCGTCCGGCATGAGCCGGAAGCCGCCCTCGCCGCCGCGCGCCTGGCCCGCGGCCGCTCCCACGATCTCGCCCCATGGACCTGTCATCTCGACCTCCGCTGTCGTCTTCGTTTGCCTGTCGTCTGCGTTCGTCGACGACAGCCTGCCAGGCGACGAGCCGCAGCCCGGCCCCTGGACCGACCGCATCCTGGACTACGCCGATCGAGGTCGGCTGCCTTGCTGCTGCTGCGGCGTAAGTGGACCGGTTCGGCAGAGGTGAGCGCCGGGCGCAGGCGACCTCCGATTCGGCGATGACAGGCACTCTTAGGGCCTGGCTGCGCGCGGCCGGACACACCCACCACGAATACGTCGGCGTCGCCGAAGAGGTCGGCGACGAGGTCACCTCGGTGCGGCCGGTCCAGCTCTGCTGTGGACCGTCGTGGGGCTCCCGGCCCGGCTCAGGTCCCTCTGCTGGGGGAGCGGTCAGTGCGGGGCGTCCTCGTGGAGCAGTCCGGAGATGCGCCACAGGGCCCACGCCGCCGCGGCCCGCTCGCGACCCGCCGGGCTCGTCACCGCATAGCCGAGTTCGCTTGCGAGCCATTCGAGTCGGGCGCTCAGGCTGGAGTGGTGGAGGTGCAGGCGCCCCGCCGCCTGGCGCAGGCTCGCCTCGATCGTCACGGCCCGCAGCGTCGCCGGGACCCAGGGGCGCCGGGCGCGTAGGGCCTCGAGGAGCACGATCTCCGGAGCTGTCCGCGCGGCCTGCGAGTCGACCGCCTCGGCGAACGTCGCCAACGCCCCAAGCGCCTCGAAGGTTACGTGCGTCGGGCCGCCGCACGCCGGGGCGACCGCGAGATCGAGCGCCCGCCGCGCCCGGCGGATGCCGCCCGGGACGTCGCCGTCGTCGACGACGCACAACCCGACGCGCGCGTTCGCCGGGGCGACCGACACAGCCGAGGCCGCGGCGGTCAGCCGGCCCGAGCTCGAGCCCGAACTCGAGCCGGAGTCGGAGCTGGAACTGGCGCCGGGGCGGGAGCGGGAGCCTGTGTCGGAGTGAGCGAGCACGATCCATTGATCGTCGAGAAGGCACCGCGCCGGCGGGACGGGCACGACGGAGGCGCTCGTCACGGCGACGAGGATCCGGCCCGTGAGCCCGAGGCTCAGGAGGGCGTCGGCGCGTTCGCGGTCGGTCACTTCCGGCTCGCAGGCGATCCGCGCGAGCTCATGCGGCGAGGCGGCCCGCCCGCCGCGCGGCATCTTCGCGCGCAGGGCCTGGGCGCAGCGCTCGACGATGAGCTGGTCGAGGGGGCCGTCGTCGTCGGTCGGCTCGAGCCACACCGACGACGTACCCGACCGGTCGAGGAGGACGCGCGGCCAGGCCGCTTCGAGGGACGGCGCCGGCTCGAGAAGGGTGCGGCCCGCCGGGTCCATCCGCGTCGTGCGATCGCCGGCCCCGTCGCGCCAGCCTGCGATGCTCCCGGAGAGGGCCGCGGCCGCGCGTACGATCGCGGCCGTCGAGGCACCGTGTTCGACGAGGGCGTCGAAGTGGGAGATGACCCGCAGGGCCGATGCCGCGTCGCCGTCGGTCACCGTCATCCGCACGATGAGTTCCCGCATCTGTGTGCCTTCCGTCCCCGCAGGTGCGCCGTCGCAGCCTTGCGCAGGCAAGGGTAGGCCGGTCCGCCATCTGGCGGGTAGGCGTGAGTCGGTGCCGCCACGCGGCGGCTCCCGCGGCGTCGCCCCCGGGCCCTGACTCGGGGCAGGCCGCTGCCGACGCGGCCGTCGCACCGACGCGAGGAGTACCCCGATGACGACCGAACCGACGACCGAACCGACCATCGACCCGACCGGCACCACATCGGCGCCGACGATCGCCCCGCCTTTCGATCCCGAGCTCGCCGGCGCGCTCGAGGCGATCCTGGAGTTCTTGCCACGGATGAGTGACGAGGCGCTCCCTGCGCTGCGTGCCTTCTCCACCGACGGGATGCCGGGCGTCGAGCCGTTCGACCTCACGGCGGGTGGCGCCGTGACGGTGCAGGAGTTGAGCGTGCCGGGCCCGGAGGGCGCCCCCGACCTCACGCTGCTCGTCCTCAAGCCGAGCACGGGCACGGGGCCGTGGCCGTGCATCTACGCGACGCACGGCGGCGGAATGATCATGGGCGACCGCCGGATGGAGGTGCCGAACTTCCTGCCCGTCGTCGCCGAAGGCCTCGCCGTCCTCGTGTCCGTCGAATACCGGCTCGCCCCCGAGCACCCCGACCCGGCGCCGATCGAGGACTGCTACGCCGGGCTCGTCTGGGTGGCTCGGAACGCGGCGAGCCTGTCGATCGACCCCGACCGCCTCCTCGTCGGCGGCACGAGCGCCGGCGGCGGACTGGCCGCGGGCTTGGCCCTCATGGCCCGCGACCGCGGCTTCCCGACGGTGACCCACCAGATCCTCACGTGTCCGATGCTCGACGACCGCTTCGAGACGCGCAGCAGCCGGATGCTCGACGGGCAGGGGGTGTGGGACCGCAACGACAACACCTACGGCTGGACCGCCCTCTTGGGCGATCGTCGTGGCGGTTCCGACGTCTCGATCTACGCCGCCCCCGCGCGCGCCACGGACCTGAGCGGCCTGCCGACGACCTACCTCGACTGCGGCAGCTCCGAGACGTTCCGCGACGAGATCCTCGACTACGCCGGGCGTCTGTCCGAGGCGGGTGTCACCGTCGATCTGCACATGTGGGGCGGTGCCTTCCACGGATTCGACGCCATGGCCCCGTACGCCGGAATCTCGCAGGCCTCGCAGGCGGTGCGCCAGGAGTTCATCCGCCGGGCGCTCGCGGGCTGATCGCGAGCCCTCCGGTCCAGCGGTCTGGTCCGGCCGACGGTCTGCGGCCCGAAGGCGCCGGCCTGCGCGAGGATAGGCCCACACCCCACCTATCGCAGGGAGCTGGACCGTTGACCCAGGCATACCGTGACCCGTCGCTGTCGGTGCAGGAGCGGGTCGCGGACCTGCTCGGGCGGCTGACTCTGGAGGAGAAGGCGGGCCAGCTCACGCAGTACTTCTACTTCGGGGCCTTCGCCCAGTCGATGGAGGACGCGACCGATCTCGGCGCCCAGGCGATCGACAAGGAGACCTTCCTCGAGCAGCCGAAGGCGGTCGAGGCGGCCCTGGCCACGGGCGGCGCCGGGTCGCTCCTCTTCGTCAAGGACCCGGTCAATACGAACCGGCTGCAGCGCCTCGCGATCGAGGGCAACCGCCACGGCATCCCCGTGATCTTCGGCTTCGACGTGATCCACGGGCTGCGCACGATCCTGCCCGTCCCGATCGCGCTCGCGGCGTCGTGGGATCCCGACACGATCGAGCGGGGCCAGGCCGTCGCGGCGCGGGAGGCGCGGGCGGTCGGCATCCACTGGACGTTCGCGCCGATGGTCGACATCGCCCAGGATCCCCGGTGGGGTCGCATCATCGAGGGCGCGGGGGAGGACCCGGTGCTCGGCGCGGCCGTCGCTGCGGCGCAGGTCCGCGGTTTCCAGGGCGCGCAGCTCGGCGACGATCCCGACAGGGTCGTCGCCGGCCCGAAGCACATGGCGGGCTACGGCGCCTCCCGCGGCGGCCGCGACTACGACGACTCCGACATCTCCGACGCCGACCTGTGGAACGTCTACCTCTCGCCGTTCCGGGCCGCGGTCGAGGCAGGCGCGGGCAACATCATGGGCGCCTACATGGAGCTCAACGGTGTGCCGGCCTCGGGCAACCGCTGGCTGCTCACCGACGTGCTGCGCGGCGAGTTCGGCTTCGACGGGTGGGTCGTCAGCGACGCGAACGCGGTGAAGTCGATGGTCGTCCAGCACTTCTGCCGCGACCTCACCGACGCCGGGGCCCGCGCCGTCCACGCCGGGCTCGACATGGAGATGGCGATGGACGACCCCGCCTACGGTCATCTGCCGGAGGCGGTGGCGCAGGGGCTCGTCACCGAGGCGGAGGTCGACGAGGCGGTGCGGCGCATGCTCACCGCGAAGTTCCGGCTCGGCCTCTTCGAGAACCCGTACGTCGACGAGGCCGCCTGCGCGGGGGTGCTCGACGCGCCGGAGCACCGCGAGGTCGCCCGGGTCGCCGCCGAACGCTGCGCGGTGCTCCTGAAGAACGACGGCATCCTTCCCCTGGATGCCGGTCAGGGGTCGATCGCGGTCATCGGCGCGCTCGCGGACTCCCAGCGAGACACGTTGGGGCCGTGGATCTTCGAGCACGACGTCGAGGAGACGGTGACGATCCTGGCGGGCATCCGCGAGCGCGTCGGCGAGGGCGTCACGGTCGACTACGCGCCGGGGGTGTGGGCCCCGGAGCGGGTCTTCGCCTCGATGTTCGACGCGATGGACGCCACGACGCGTCCCGCGCCGACCGACATCGACGAGCAGGGCGAGTTCGACCGGGCCGTCGCGGTCGCCGCCGCGGCCGATGTCGCGGTGGTCGTCGTCGGGCAGCCGCAGAACCAGATCGGCGAGGCCGCGTCGACGTCGCACCTGCGGCTCCCGGGGCGGCAGCTCGAGCTGCTGCAGGCGGTCCACGCGACGGGCACCCCCGTCGTCGTGCTCGTGATGTCGGGGCGTCCGCTCGACCTGCGCTGGGCTGCCGAGCACGCGCCGGGGATCCTGCAGGTCTGGTACCCGGGGAGCCAGGGTGGCGCCGCGGTGGCGTCGCTGCTCTTCGGGGACGTGTCCCCGGCCGGACGGCTCCCGTTCACGTGGCCCCGGACGGGCGGCCAGGTGCCGCTCGTCTACAACCACCACCGCACCTTCCAGCCCGAGAACCAGGACAAGCGCTACTGGGACGAGGAGTCCACCCCGCTCTACCCGTTCGGGCACGGGCTCACCTATTCGACGGTCGAGTACTCGGAGCTCACCGTCGACCGCCGGCAGCTCGCCGTCGGCGACACTGCCACCGTCTCGGTGACGGTCCGCAACGCCGGCGACCGCGACGTCGACGAGGTCGTGCAGCTCTACACCCACCAGCGCTACGGCACGTCGGCCCGGCCGATCCGCGAGCTCAAGGGCTTCGCGCGGGTCGCCCTGCCGGCGGGGGCGTCGCAGACGGTGAGGTTCGAGCTCGGGCCCGACCAGCTGCGCTACTGGAGCGCCGTGCCGCGCGACTGGGTGCAGGACGCGACGGTGCTCGACATCTGGGTCGGCGGCAGCTCTGCCGCCGACCTGCACACGGAGCTCGAGGTCGTCTCACAGCACTAGGTACGTCTGTTGGGTGTCAGCCCATCGTGTGCTGACCGTCGATCGCCTCGCGGATGATGTCGGCGTGGCCGGCGTGCTGGCTGATCTCGGCGAGGATGTGGAGCGCGACGTGGCGAACCGACCAGCGCGCGCCCTCCTCGAACCACGGCGCCACCGGCAGTTCGTGTGTCAGATCGAGGTCGGCCGTCTCGAGCTGCGCCTGAGTCCGGGCGCCGACCGCCCGCAGTCGGGCCCGCAACGTCTCGAGGGTGTCCTCGTCGGTGACGGTGAACCGGTCGTCCTCCCACTCGCTGCCGGAGTCCGGGGCCCACGTCCAGCTCGTGACGGGGGACGCGACCGCGCCGGAGGATTCGGCGATCTCCGTGCACGCCGACGACGTCGACGCGGCGTACGCGCAGGCGCAGCGGCTCGGCTATGAGATCGTCCATCCGCTCACCGACGAGCCGTGGGGCGTGCGGCGGTTCTTCGTCCGCGCGCCGGACGGGACAGTCGTCAACGTCGTACGTCACCGCGACTGAACGCTGGGCAGGGCACGGCAGACGCCGCATCAGCGGACGAGCCGCCAAGGGGTGCGTGCCGTAATGCCGATCGGGGTGCCGTCGTGCGGAGTCCAGTGCACGCCGAGTTCATCGATCGTCGCGGGACCCGCAATCTCGGGTGCTGTGGCGAACGTAGTACGTCATCGCCGAGCCGTCGCGGCGACAGGTCGCTGACCTGCGGTGACGCAGGAGTGAGCACGGCCAGAAATCGATCATGTACTACGTTCGCCACCAAGCCAGCGCAGGACGCGGGCCCGCCCGCGCGGGCACCCGAGCGCATGCCTGTCAGTGGACTCCCCAGCAGGGCCTGACCCGACGCAGCGTGGCCTCAGGCGCGCCGGGCCGGCCGCAGACCGCGACGCGCCGCTCGGTGCACCGACTCGGTGAGGCGCACGGTCGCCGTCGACCCGAGTCGCCAGCTCTGCCAGGCGAGGTGGACGTCGACGTGGTCGCGGGCGCCGAGTCGCACGAGCGCGCCGGTCTGCAGGCTGTCGCCGAGCTGCGGCTCGGAGACGACGCCCCAGCCGAGGCCGGTGAGTACACCCGCGAGGTAGCCCTGGTTGGAGGGAATCACGTGCTCGACCTCGACCTCCCGCACTCCGTGGCGTTCCAGCAGCCGGTGCTGCAGGTCGTCGGCGGCGCTGAACCGCATCATCGGCATCCGCTGCCAGTCGACCCCGTTGCTTGTGCGATACGCGTCGGCCAGGGCCGGTGTGCAGACGGGCAGGTAGCGCAGGGTGCCCAGCGGTTCGATGGTGCAGCCGGGCACGACGACCGGGTCGGAGGTGACGGCGCCGACGGCCTGCCCGGTGCGCAGGTGCTCGGTGCCGTGGTCCTCGATCTCGATGAGGAGCTCGAGCGCGCAGTCGTCCCAGCCTGCGGCGTCGGATAGGACTGGCAGGAACCAGGTGGCGAGGGAGTCCGCGTTGACGACGACCGGCAGTCGGCGCCGCTGCCCGCCGGCCGGAGTGAGCTCGGTGAGCACGTCGGCCTGGAGCTCGGCCATCTGCCGCGCCAGGCGCAGCAGTATCTGCCCGTCGGGGGTGGCGCGGCAGGGCATCGCGCGGACGACGAGCACGCGGCCCCAGTGCAGTTCGAGCGCCTTGATGCGTTGGCTGACCGCCGAGGGGGTGACGTGCAGCGCCCGCGCAGCGGCCTCGAAGGACCCGCCGTCGACGACCGCGACGAGCGCCGCGAGCTGATCCGGGTTTATGAAGCGATGCTAATGGACCCCTAGAATCATTCGCTGGTCTAATGAGGGGGGCCTCCGTAGCGTGAGGGCTGTGCTCACCTACGCGGCCTCCGTCATCACCGGCTTCCTTACCGGCGCCTCGCTGATCATCGCTATCGGCGCGCAGAACGCCTTCGTCCTGCGCCAGGGGCTGCGTCGCGAGCACGTCGGCATCGTCATAGCGATCTGTGCGATCAGCGACGCCGTGCTCATCGCGGTCGGCGTGGCGGGCATCGGCTTCGTCAGCCGCCTGCACCCCGCGGCCCTCGACGTGCTGCGCTACGGCGGCGCCGCCTATCTCGTGTGGTTCGGCCTGCGCAGTCTGCGCAACGCCCGCCACTCCCAGGGCCTGCGGGCTGGAGGCGGTGCGGCGGCCGGGTCGGTCGCGCTCACCGCCGTCGCGCTCACGTGGCTCAACCCGCACGTCTACCTCGACACGGTCCTGATGCTCGGCAGCATCGCCAACCAGCACGGCAACGTGGGGCGCTGGTGGTTCGCCGCCGGAGCCATGGTCGCGAGCCTCGTGTGGTTCAGCGGCCTCGGCCTCGGCGCCCGGGCCCTCGCGCCGAAGCTCTCGCACCCGCGCACCTGGCAGATCATCGACGTCGTCGTCGGCGTCACGATGCTCGTCATTGCCGGGCTCCTCGTCTTCAGCTGAGCTGTCGCGCTAGCCGCGGCCTGGGGTGCTAGGTAGCGCGCGCAACATGCTGCCCGGCGCACCTGGCAGCGCAGGCTCGGCGCCGGGTGGGCGCGGGTCTCGGCCTGGGGTGCTAGGTGGCGCGCGCAACATGCTGCCCGGCGCACCTGGCAGCGCAGGCTCGGCGCCGGGTGGGCGTGGGTCGCGGCCTGGGGGTGCTAGGCAGAGCGCGCAACATGCTGCCCGGCTCGCCTAGCGGCGCGGGGCAGGCGCCGGGCGGGCGCGGGCCTCGGCCTGGAGCGCTAGGCAGCGCGAGCAACATCCTGCCCGGCGCGCCTAGCGCACCATCGGCATCGGCAGCGGCATCGGCATCGGCATCGGCATCGGGCGGCGGCGAGGCAGACCTGCGAGGATTCGGGAGTATCCGTCCCTTCATCGATGCGGACGGCGACCGGAGGTGACCCATGGCCATCGAATCCGCCACCGTGCTCGACGCTCCCATCGAGGACGTCTTCGCCTGGCACGAGCGGCCGGGCGCGATCCGGCGGCTACTCGCCCCGTGGGCGCCGATGGACGTCGCGCAGGAGTCCCGCTCGCTGGCCGACGGCGTCGCCGAGCTGAAACTGGCCCGGGCCGTGCCGTGGACGAGCCGGCACGTCGCCGCCGACTACAACCCGCCCTACCGCTTCGTCGACGACGGCGAGGTTCCACTGTTGGGCCAGCGGATGCCGTGGCGGCACGTGCATGACTTCGAGCGGGTCCCCGCCAGCGCCGGCCAGGGGGAGCGGACCCGCGTCATCGACCGCATCGAGACGCCCGTGCCCGGCTCTGCGCTGCGCCAGATGGTCGCCTACCGACATCGCCAACTGCACGGGGACTTCGCCGTGCACGCCGACATGCGTGAGTTGGCGCCCGACCCGCTGACCATCGGCATCACGGGCGCCTCCGGGCTCGTCGGCACCGCCCTTGCCGCGCTGCTGAGCACCGGCGGCCACCGCGTCGTGCGCCTCGTCCGCTCGTCGCCGCGCAGCAGCGATGAGCGACAGTGGAACCCGGCCGATCCGGCTCCGGACCTGCTGGCGGGCCTCGACGCCGTCGTGCACCTCGCCGGAGCGCCCATCGCCGGACGCTTCACCGACAAACATCGCGCGGCCGTGCGGGACTCGCGGGTCGGCCCGACCGCGCGACTGGCCCGGGTCGCCGGCGGGATGCCGTTCATCAGCGCCTCGGCGATCGGCTTCTACGGCGCCGACCGGGGCGACGAGCAACTCGACGAGTTCGCCAGCCGCGGAGACGGATTCCTCGCCGACGTCGTCGAGGCCTGGGAGGCCGACGCCCGCCAGGCCGCCGGCCGCAACGTCAGCGTGCGCACCGGCATCGTGCAGTCCGCGCGCGGCGGGGCGATGGCGCTGCAACGCCCGCTGTTCGCGGCGGGGCTCGGCGGCCCGATGGCCGGCGGCGAGCAGTGGCTCTCGTGGATCGCCCTCGACGACCTCATCGACATCTTCTACCGCGCGATCGTCGACGACCGGATCGAGGGACCCGTCAACGCCGTCGCCCCCCACCCGGAACGCCAGCGCGACTGGGCCCGCACGATGGGGCGCGTCATGCGCCGGCCGGCGATCCTGCCGACGCCGGAGTTCGGCCCGAAGCTCATCCTCGGCGACGAAGGCGTCCGCGAGGTCGCCGCCGCCAGCCAACGCGTCGTCCCCGCCCGACTGCAGGAGATCGGCCACCTCTTCCGCTTCCCCCACCTCGAGGCCGCCCTGCGCCACGAACTCGGCCACACCACCGACTCGACCGTCACGCGCGCGACGTCATGAACCCGGCGCCGCAGCAGAGGCCTGGGACCCGGCTGTCCGCGACGGTGCTGGGTGCCCGGGACCCGCGGGCTTTGGGCGCCTTCTACGCTCGCCTGTTGGGGTGGCGGGTCATTGAGGATCAGCCCGGCTGGGTGATGGTGCGCCCGGAGGGCGGAGGAGCTGGCCTGTCCTTCCAGCACGAGCCGGAACTCGTCCCGCCGACGTGGCCTGCGCAGCCCGGTCAGCAGCAGGTGCACGCGCATCTGGACATCGCCGTGGCCGACCTGGACCACGGCGTCGCCTGGGCCGTGGCCGTCGGCGCCCGAGAGGCGGACTACCAGCCGCAGCAGAATGTGCGGGTCATGGTGGATCCCGAGGGGCACCTCTTCGACGTGTTCGTCGGGCCGGTCTGACCGGGCTGTCCCCTGGCCGGTAGCCCTCGGTGACGGGCGCTCTCGGTCATGCCGTCGCCAGGGAATGTGCCGTAATGAGAATCCCGCGCTTGGAATGGCTCCGGGCTGGGCGGGGCTGCTCGACTCGCGCCCCGCGGACCTCACGCCTATGCTCGATCACACAGAAATGTTGGCATAGTAGCCAGGCGTGACCCGGAGGTCATCATGGGCAAGGCAGCGATCAGCCTGACGACAGGACTCGAGGACAGCGAGCGCGTCACCGTCGCTCTGCTCGTCGCCGTCGGGGCGGCGGAGTCGGGGCGCCCGACATTGGTGTTCCTCACCAAGGAGGCCGTGCGGCTGGCCGTCGCCGGTTTCGCCCGCGCGGTCGCCTGCGACGGCTGCCCGCCGCTAGACGCGCTCATGTCGCGCTACGCCGCGGCCGGCGGCACCTTCATCGTCTGCGGCGTCTGCGTCGACGCCAAGGGTCTGGACCCCGAGTCCTTCGTCGACAACGCGCGCAAGGGCGGCACGGTGCAACTGTGGGAGTGGATCGGCGACGAGGGCGCCACGACCTTCAGCTACTGAGCCACCGGACGGCGTTCGTGGGGCGGCGAACACGGGCGCCGCTGGGCACACTGACAAGGTGAGCGAGCCGCGGCAGGAGTTCGTGGTCGGCGACGCGACCCGGCTGCCGGGCGGGGTGCGCCTCGTCGGCTACGCCTCGAGCGGGCAGACGCAGGGAGTGCACCTCGGGGTGCCGAGCGCGACGCTCACCGTCATCCTCAGCCTCGACGGGCCCGTGAGGGTCGCTGACACCGCGGAAGAGCTGAGCGCGGGACGGGCCCTCGGCCTCGACGTGCTCGTCGCCGGGCTGCAGGAGCAGGCGACCCATGTCGTGCGGCCCAGCCACGAGGCGGGCGTGCAGATCGCGCTCGACCCCCTCGCCGCCCGCGCCCTCTTCGGCGTGCCCGCGGGGCAGATCTCGGCGTCGATGACGCAGGCGTTCGATCCCGGCGCCTGGGGCGGCCGGCTGTGGCAGCGCGTCGGGGAGACGCCCACGTGGGAGGGGAGATTCGACGCGATCACCGAGGCGTTCGAAGGGCGCCTGGCCCGCGCCGACCGGGCGGTCGGAGTCGCCCGTGGCGGGCCGCGCCGGGAGATCGCGGGCGCGTGGCGGCTACTCACGGCCCGGCGCGGCGCGATCAGCATGGACACGCTCGCGGCGCACGCGGCCCTGTCACCCCGCCAGTTCCGCGACGCGTTCCGCGCCGAGTTCGGCGTGGGCCCCAAGGCCGCCGCCCGACTCCTGCGCTTCGAACACGCGACGACCCGGCTCGCCGCCGCCGTCCGAGCCCGCCGCACCCCCAGCCTGGCCGGAGTCGCCGCCGACTGCGGCTACGCCGACCAATCACACCTCTCCCGTGAGTTCCGCGGCTTCCTCGGAGTGCCACCCAGCGTGTGGCTCGAGCAGGAGCGCCGAAACATCCAAGTCGGCGGCCACCTCTCTCGCGAAGACTGGACCTCATGAACAGCACCCAGCCCAGCCACACCCGCGTCTACCCGGCCTTCCAGGCCCACGACCCTCAAGCGCTCTTGACCTTCCTCGTCGACGCGCTCGGCTTCGTCGAGAACGTCGCCTACCGCGATGGGGAGGGAGAGGGAGCGGAGATCGTGCACGCCCAGCTCGACTGGCCGGGCGGCGGAGGCATCATGTTCGGCTCGTACAAGCCGGACAACCCGTGGTGCCGCGAGCCCGGCACAGCCGGCGTCTACCTCGTCACCGACGATCTCGACACCGTCTACGCCCGGGCGCAGGCCGCCGGCGCCGACATCATCCGCCCGCTGGAGGACACGGACTACGGCTCCCGCGAATTCGGCCTCCGCGACCCCGAGGGCAACCTCTGGTCCATCGGCACCTACGCCGGCGAACCCCACCAAGCCTGACCCGCACCACCAGCCTGGGAGCGCCGGGCTCGTCAGTGGGTCAGCTTGAGGCCGATGACGCAGCCGACGATCCCGAGAATGAGCAGCACCTTGAGCAGCGAGGCCGGCTCGTCGCCGACGGCCATGGAGAAGGCGACCGTCAGGCTCGCGCCGATCCCGACCCACACGGCGTAGGCCGTGCCGGTGGGCAGCGTGCGCATCGCGTAGGCCAGGCCGGCCATCGACGCGGCGAGCGCGACGCCGAAGACGACGGTCGGGGTGAGGCGAGTGAAACCCTCCGACCGGCCGAGCGACACGGCCCAGACGGCCTCGAGTACGCCGCTGATGACAAGAACGATCCACGCCATGGTGACTCCCAAGGTCGCCGTCTTGTCGCTGACCGGGTACGGCGCCGCTCGTCCGGGAGCCCGACGGGGCTCTGGCCCAAGCCTCCCACCGCATCCGGGCCGCGCCCAAACCCCCGCCGACATGCACAGTTCCCGGCGACATGCAGAGCGATTTCTCGCAAGTTCGCCCGAAAGTATGACTCTCGGGAAATGTGGGCGGGGGTGGGCTCAGCGGCTCTGCGAGGTGGTCGTATAGGGACCATGGACAGCGCACGTGCGTCGGAGCACCTGCGGCTGACCCCGGTTCGGAGGTAACGACAATGCACCGTCGCCCACGCCTGCTCGGCGCAGCCATCGCGGTCGCGCTCGCCTGCACCGCCGCGCCGCTGGCCCCGACCGGGGCCTGGGCGCACAGCCAGGCGGCCGCCGGGACAACGCTCTCGTCCGCCGATCCCACACCATCCCCCTCGCCGACCACGCCCCAGGCCGAACCAGAACCCGGGCCGCGTGCCCCGGGCAACCGGCCGATCCCGGCTCCGAAGGTGACCGGCGACCATCTGGTGGCCGTCAGCGACTTCGACCTGGGCAACCTCGACCTGCCGGGCGGCTATCGCGCCCCGGTCCGCGGCGTGCTGGCGCTGCCCAAGCCGGGCATGGTCCGCGGCAAGGTGCCGCTCGTGCTGATCGGGCACCTGCGTAGCCCCGCGTGCTCCAACGACGCCGAGGAGTTCCCCTGCCCCGCGGGGCGACCTCGCGACGCTACGACCGCGGCATGCAGTGGCTGGCAGACCAGCTGGCCCGGCGCGGCTACGCAGTCCTGGTGCCCGACCTCGCCCCCGTCTACATCCCGGCCAGTACGTCAAAGCCGTATAGCCAGGAGGCCGCGGTGCAGGCGGTCTTCGAGCGCATGATGACCGCGATCACGGCCGGCGGCGGTGCCCTAGGGGTCGACGCCAAGGCCGTCGACGCGAGCCGACCGGCGCTCATCGCCCACTCCCGGTCTGGGCTCGTCGGCGACCGGATGGCCCGCGCGTGGGCCGGGGGCACCCACCCGATCTCCACGATTCTGGCCTACGGACCGACCTACGACCTGGCCCGCAGCAGCCCGTCGGGCCGCTGGGGCCCACCGCATCCCGACGTGCCGTACCTGTCGATCATGGGCGACCACGACCAAGACACCGGCACCGACAGCGCGGAGTTCCTCGCCTACTGGATCACCGCACCGCGGCGCAGCGCCGCCATGGTGCTGACCGTTCCCGGCTACGGGCACAACTACCTGAACCGGGCGCTCAGCGCGGCCAAGATCGACGACCGCACCGACTGCGAACGCGGCTGTCCCACGGCCGCGGAGCACGAGCGCATGTTCGGCGAGGTCGCCGGCTCATGGCTCGACACGACGGTGCGGGGCCGCGCCTCCGCCTGGCCGATCCGCGCAGATCAGGCGTTGCCGAGCCGGATCCTGGGGCTGCCGGGCCGCTTCCTGGCGGTCAGCAACGCTCCCGGCCGGGTGAGCCTGCTCGCCGGCAGCCGCGCCGAACGACCGGTCGTCAGCCGCGGCGTCACCTCCACGGTGTGCAATTTCCGCCCGCCGATGCAGCCCAGCGACGTCGGGTCGGGCTACTGCCCCGAGGCCGACCTCGGGACCGTGATGACCTACGAGATGCCGTTGCGCCGGCTGGAGTTCAAGCGGTCGGGCACCGCGCGGTGGGCCGTCCCCGCAGCAGCCGCCAACGCTGACAGCGTGCGCCTGCAGATCAGCCCTACGGGGGACCGCGGGAAGACGAACCCCGGCACACCGCTGCGACTCGTCGTGCGCGACACCCGGGGCGCCGCCTTCGCGATGAACCTCAATCCACGCCATCCCGCGCTGGCCAACCGGGCGACGGCGAACACCAACGGCAGCTACCAGGTGGGCACCCTGCAGGTCACGCTCGATCGGGTGCGTGGCTGGCAGCGACCGGGCACACCGCGGCGTCTGGCGTCGGTGCAACTGGAGGCCGGTGCCGGTTCGGCTATCGTCCTGCGCTCGATCGACATCGTCCCGCGCGCGACGCGCTGAGGGCAGGCCGGGGGCGTCGGCGGTCAGGCTCTGCCGGCCCCCAGCCCTCAGGACCGCGGAGTCTGCTTGACGATCCAGTTGAGCTGCTGGGCGAAAACCGGCCGCCAGTAGTCGAAGTCGTGCGCGCCGGCCGTCCAGGAGGTGCTCGCGTGCGGCACGAGGCGGGCCATCGAGCGGTTGACGTCGAGGAGGGAGTCGCCGGTGCCGCACACGATCCGCGTCGGGATGCCGCGCAGCCGGGCGGCCTGGCGGCGAACGGCGCTCTGGGCGTGAGCTTCGACGCCGGACTTGCCGCCCTGCCACACTGCGGCCGACATGGGCGCGACAGCGAAGACCCGCTTGGAGCCCACCCGTTGGGCGATGAGCATGGCACCCGTGCCGCCCATCGAATACCCGCTCAGCGCATAGCGATCGACCGGCAGTCCGCGCGTGCGCAGGGCGTTGACCAGGTCGCCGGTGACCATCCGCCCGGTGTCGACGTTGCCGTGGTTGGTCCAGAAGTGGTCGCCGCCGTCGACCGTGACGATAGCCATGCCGGTGCGCCGCGCCTGCGCCCGCAGATCGAGCCCGTCGAAGGCCTTATCGCCGTAGTCCGACATGCCGTGCAGCACGATCACCGTGCCCTTGGGCACACCCACCGGCACGGCGGCGCGCCAGTGCACCGTGCGGCCCGGCCAGTAGCGGGACGTGAAGCTGCCGTGCTGAGTCTTGCCGCGGAAGGCCTTACGAGCGGTGGCCGCCGTCGGCGCGCTCGCCGAGGCGGCGGCAGCGGTGCTGGTGGCCGCGGTGCTGGTGGCCGCGGTGGTGGTGGCCGCGCTGGCGGCGGAGCGGGTGGGTGCCGGAGCCGCCGAAGCGGGGGTGGCCGACACGAGAGAACCGACGGAGAGGAGCGCCGCGGTGAGGGTGGCCGCGAGGGGGCGCAGAGGCGCTGGCATGGCCGGAATCTTAGGAGAGAGAACCGAACTCGCCGCGCCATTGTTCACACTGTGGCCAGTGCGCGGTCGCTGCGTGGCCCGTCGGTCAACGTGGCAGTCCAGCAGGAGCACCCGCGTCGGTCACTCGCCGGTGCCTTCGATGTCGACGAGACGGTCGAGCAACGGCACCTGCCCTGCGACAAGGCGGCCGCGGGCCACCTCCGACGTCATCCATTCCGCGCGATCGACCTCGCCGAAGCGAATCTGTCGCCCCGAGCCGCGCGGCCACTCCATCTCGACCTGATTGCTGGCCACGAACGCGAGCTCGGGGGCGCAGACGGTGAAGGCGCGCACGACTTTGCCGCCCTTCTGTCGAATCTCGCCGAGGTCGCGCCATGGCCCGGTCGGCGCGGGGCAGCCGATCTCCTCAGCGAATTCGCGCGCTGCCGCGACGCGCTCGTCTTCGCCCGCCTCGACCTCACCCTTGACGATGCTCCAGGCGCGCGCGTCCTTACGCGCCCAGAATGGGCCGCCCATGTGCGCGATGAACACCTCCAACTCGCCGTCCGCGGAACGGCGGAAGGGCAGGAGCCCGGCGCTGCGCATCGTCATTCCGGCATTCTCCCGCCTGACCGCGGCTCTGGCCCCGGCCCCCGTTAAGCGTCGAGGTGGGTGGGCGCGAACATCCGCAGGAGAGTGGGGACGACGACGACGTTCGGGCCGGTGGCGGCGAGCGCGTCGCGCAGGGCCTCCTCGACGTCCTCGGGGGCGACCGTGACGGCCGGGATGCCGAAGGTTGCGGCGAGGGCGGCGAAGTCGGGGCGGGTCAGCTCGGTGTGCGTGGCCGCGCCGAAGGCGTCCTGCATGTATTCGCGCAGGATGCCGTAGCCGCCGTCGTCGACGATGAGCCAGGTCACCGCCGCGTCGTGCTGACGGGCCGTGGCGAGTTCGGCGATCGAGTACATCGCCGATCCGTCTCCGGCTACCGCCAGCACCCGCTCCGGGCGACCTTGGTCACGCAGGCCGAGGGAGCCGCCGATCGCCGCCGGATAGGCGAAGCCCAGCCCGCCGGCGCCTTGCCCGGAGTGGAACTCGCCGCCGCGGGAGTCCCAGCAGCTCCAGGCCCAGTACGCCGCGATCGTCATGTCCCAGAAGGTCTGCATGTCGTCGGGGACGGCGGCGCGGATCCGGTCGAGGAAGGCTCGCTCGTGGCGCAGGTCCTGGGCGTCGAGTCGGGCCTCGACCTGGGCCAGCGTCTGCGCGGCCAGGGCCTGCCCGGCGGAGTTCGGGCGATCCGACGGCAGCAGCGATGCAAGCGCCCGCAAGAACTCCCCGGCGTCGGCGCGAATGCCAAGAACAGTGTGGTTCGAGCCGAGCACGCGCTCGTCCGCGTCGACCTGCACCACCCGGCCTCGCGGAGCCAGCGTGAAGTAGTTCGACGTCACCTGACCCAGGGCCGAGCCGAGCACGAGGAGCACGTCCGCCTCCTCGAGCACGCGCGTGACGTGCCGGTCTTCCACCCACGACTGCAGCGACAGCGGATGCGTCCACGGAAATGCCCCGTGCCCGCCGGGCGAGCACGCGACGGGCGCCCCGAGCGCCTCGGCAACACCGATCAAGGCCGCCTCCGCTCCCGCGCGGCGCACTCCGCCGCCGGCGACGATGGCCACCCGGTCGGCGCCGGTCAGCAGGCGCGCGGCCTCGGCGACGAGCTCCGGGGCTGGCTCAACCGGTCGAGCGACGAGAGCCGGCGTCGACGCCGGCACCTCGACCTCCTCCAGGAGCACGTCTTGCGGCACCTCGACCCACACCGGCCCGGCCGGCGCGGTCACGGCCTGCGCCCATGCGTCGGCGATCGCCGGGGCGATGCTGGAGGCGTCGAACACCGTGCGCTGCCACTTGGTCACCTGCGCAGCCGCCGCGCGCTGCTCGTCGAGCTGATGCAGCATTCCCTTGCGCCGGCCACCGAGGCCGGCTCGCGGGATCTGGCTCGAGACGACGACGATCGGCACGCCCGTCGCGTACGCCTCCTCCAGCCCGGCCAGGGCCGTCAGCGCACCGGGCCCGGTCGAGAGGAAGAGCACGGCCACCTTGCCGGTCGCCCGCGCGAAGCCGTCGGCCGCGAAGGCCGCGTTGTTCTCCACTCGTGACGACACGAAGGACAGCTCCGAACGTGACAGCGCATCGAACAGCCCGAGAGCGTGCTGCCCGGGAATCCCGAAGACCGTGCCGGCGCCCAGCGCGGTGAGCGTCTCGACGACCAGGTCGCCACCGTTGCGCGCCATGCTCAGTCCTTTCCGTACGTCGGGCGGCTGTGGCCATAGACCGGTCCGCCGGGTTCGGAGCCTCCACCGAGCGCGAGCAGGCTGATGAGGTCGTAGACGACGTGAGCTGCGGCAACACCGGTGAGCTCGGCGTGGTCGTAGGCGGGCGCGACCTCGACGACATCGGCACCCACGAGGTTCAGGCCCCGCAGCCCGCGCAGGATCTCCAACAGTTCGCGGCTCGTCATACCGCCCGCCTCCGGGGTTCCGGTGCCCGGCGCGTGGGCCGGGTCGAGCACGTCGATGTCGATCGAGACGTAGAGGGGGCGCTGCCCGACCCGCTCGCGCAGCAGCGCGACGACGGCGTCGACCCCGAGGCGGTAGATGTCGGCGCTCGTGACGATCCCGAAGCCGAAACGCTCGTCGTCGTCGAGATCGGCGGTGCCGTACAGAGGCCCGCGGGTACCGACGTGGCTCAGCGCGTCGGTGTCGAGCAGCCCCTCCTCGAACGCGCGCCGGAAGGGGGTGCCGTGCGTGTACTCCGCGCCGAAGTACGTGTCCCAGGTGTCGAGGTGGGCATCGAAGTGCAGCAGCGCGACGGGCCCGTGCTGGTCGTGGGCGTTGCGCAGCAGCGGCAGGGCGATCGTGTGGTCGCCGCCGATGGCCACAAGCCGCGTGCCCCCCTGGGTCAGAGCAGCGGCGCCCGCGTGCACCGCCTCCATCGCAGCGACGATGTCGAAGGGGTTGGCGACGATATCTCCGGCGTCAGCGACCTGCACCTGCGCGAACGGTGAGACGCCCTGCGCCGGGTTGAACGGACGCAACAGCCGCGAGGATTCGCGCACGTGGTTCGGCCCGAAGCGCGCGCCGGGCCGATACGAGACGCCGGAGTCGAAGGGGATGCCGGCCACGACGACATCCGCGCGCTCGACCTCATCGAGGCGCGGCAGGCGGGCGAACGTGCCCAGCCCGGCCCAGCGCGGGGTCTGCGCGGCGTCGACCGGACCGACGTGGCCACCGTCGACGATCCGCGCCGGCGAGGAGGGGGGTGTGGGGCTGGTCATCTGCACTCCTTTGTGTGTGATGTGGTTGTCGGGGCGACGTCAGCCGGCGAGGGCCCACAGGACGACGGCGGGCTCATCGGCGGGATTGTGCCAGCGGTGCGGAGACTGGCCGGGAAAGGTGAGGGTATCGCCGGCGTGCAACACGTACTCCGTGCCGTCGACCTCGAGCGCGAACTGTCCGGAGATGACGTGCACCGCTTCGAGGTCGGAGTCGACTCCGTAGGGTTCGGCCTCGCTGTGCCCACCGGGCGCCACGGTGGAGCGCAGGATCTGCAGCCGGCGTTCGTGCACCGGCGTGACCAGACGCTCCTCGATGCCGGTGCCGCCGAGGTCGACGGTCGGGGCGTCGGCGAGCCGCATGAGCTGCACGGGCGTGGTGGCGAAGACCTCGGCCACGTCGATGCGCAGCGCCTGGCACAGGAGCAGGAGGTTGGGGATCGAGGGCATCGTCAGGTCGCGTTCGACCCGGCTGATGTAGCCCTTGGAGACGCCGGTTGCCTCGGCGAGTTCTTCGACGGTGAGGCGCTGGTTCTGCCGGGCCAAGCGCAGGCGGATCCCGATGGCGGGCTCGGGGGCACTCTGCTGCACGGGCAGCGACTTGATCGACTTCACGGGCACCTCCTCGTGCGCGGCGGTCGCGGGCAGCCGTCGATCGACGCGGATCGACGGGGGTGGCCCCTTGCGTCGGTGATTACTCTAGTGCAACATTTGTTGCCTCACCACCTCCTCCTGCAGCGTCGCAGGCTCCACCGGGAAGGGCTGTTCGCATGTTGAACGTCTCGATCATCGTCCTGTACCTCGTGGCCATGTTGGCCTTCGGCTGGTGGGGCAAAACTCGCACCTCCACGGCCGCCGACTACCTCGTCGCCGGCCGTCGCCTCGGGCCGGTCTTCTACACCGGCACGATGTCGGCGCTCGTGCTCGGCAGCGCCTCGACCGTGGGCGGCGTCGGGCTGGGGTACGAGTTCGGTCTCGGCGGCATCTGGCTCGTGGTGTCCATCGGGGTCGGCGTCGTATTGCTCAGCCTGCTGTTCGCCGGCCGCATCCAGCGGCTGAAGATCTTCACCGTCACCCAGATGCTCACGCTGCGCTACGGCTTCTCGGCGACGCGAGTCTCCTCGATCGTCATGGCCGTGTACACGCTCATGCTCGTCGTCACCTCGACCTCGGCCTACGCCGCGATCTTCACAGTGCTCTTTGGGGTCGACCGGCTGGTCGGGGTGCTGCTCGGGGGCATCGTCGTGCTCATCTACTCGACCATCGGCGGCATGTGGTCGATCACCCTCACCGACATGGTGCAGTTCGCCCTCATGACGATCGGGATCATCCTGCTCATGCTGCCGTTCTCGCTGGCGCAGGCCGGCGGCTGGGCCGGGCTGCAGGCCCGCCTCGACGCGTCGTACTTCGACTTCGGCTCCCGCGGGGGCGAGTGGGTCATCACGCAGTTCATCATCTTCACGTTCGGCCTGCTCATCGGTCAGGACATCTGGCAGCGGGTGTTCACCGCGCGCTCCGACGAGGTCGCCCGGTGGGGCGGCGTGGCGGCCGGCGTGTACGTCATCATCTACGGCATCGCGGGGGCGCTCGTGGGGATGGCCGCGGCGGCGCTGCTGCCCGGCATCGAGATGCGCGACCAGGTCTTCGTGGCCCTGGCCGACCAGGTGCTACCCGTCGGTATCGGCGGCGTCGTCATGGCGGCCGGTGTCGCAGCGATGATGTCGACCGCCTCCGGTGCGCTCATCGCGTGCGCGACCGTGACGCGCGTCGACATCCTGCCGCTGTTCGGCCGGCGCGCCCCGCGGGACGACGACGCGGCCTCGAACGTCGAGCGGGTGTTCGTCGCGGTGCTGGGTACCGTCGCCATCCTCATCACGGTGTTCGTCGACGATGTCGTCGCGGCCTTGACGATCGCCTACAACATCCTCGTCGGCGGGCTCCTGGTCTCGATCCTCGGCGGCTTGCTGTGGAAGCGCGGTACCGGAGCCGGTGCGGTCGCCTCGATGGTCGTCGGCACCATCGGCGTGCTCGTCGGGATGGTCGCGCACGGTGTTCTGGCGAACGAGCCGATCTACTACGGCCTCATCGGGTCGGCGATCGCCTTCGTCGCAGTCTCCCTGTTCAGCCGCCCCACCGACCCGAAGGTGCAGGAGGCGTGGGAGGCCCGCCTGCACGAGTCACGTACCGCGGATGTGACGGTCGACGAGGCGGAGGCCCGCTGAGCGACAGCTGCCCCGCGGGCGCCCGGTCGAGACACCTGCGATTCGACCGGGCGTTTCGCTCTCTTCAGCCCAGGCTGGCGAGCAGGGCGTCGGCGTCACGGGGCCGGCGCAACAGCACCGTGGGCGGCGCGCTGGGATCGGCGTGCCAGGTGCGCATCCGTGCGCGCTTCGAGGCCCAGGACTTGACGTGCCAGGCCATGATCGAGTCGCGCGATAGCGCCCGCCGCAGCGTCTCGACATTCCCGTTGCACACGAGCTCGCGGGTGAGGATGCGGCCGGCCGTGCGTGCAAGCAAGCGCCTCATCGAGGTGGCACGCGGGTAGTCGAGACCGACGACGACGTCGACGCGCTCGAGCGCGCAGACGTTGTGAAAGCCGTAGACGGAGTCGATGACGTAGGCGGGCTCATCAAGGGCGGGCAACACACGGGCGTCGAGTTCGGCCCGCGGGGGCTGCACCCAGCCCGGCTCCCAACACAGGTCGTCGACAAGAACGAGCGGGAGGTCGAGGCGATCGGCGAGCGCTGCCGCCAGTGTCGACTTGCCCGAACCGGTCGCCCCGAAGCACAGGACGCGCCGCGCGTGACGCACATCGTCGATCCTCCCGGCACTCACGTCGCGACTCTAGGCGAGTGGCCGGACAGGTCAGCTCGCCGTGGGCGCCTCGGCGAGCTGCTTGAGCTGGGTCAGGCCTCGCTCCAGGTCGGGGCCCATGAGCGAGTCCATGCTCTTGACCAGCGAGAACAACCGCATGAACGCGTTGAGTTCGCCGTGCATGACCCAATCGACGCGAGTGCTGTCGTCGACGGGTGTCAGCAGGAACTCGACGGTGTTCTGCGCCTGGAACGGCCGGCTGAACTCCAACGCGACCTCGACTCGGTCGGGCTCGTCACGCAGGATCTGCATCGTGCCCGCCCCGGCCTTCTTGTTGCCCTCCCACGCGTACTTCGACCCCGCGCCTGCGGACTTGCCGGAGTAGGTGCGCTGCAGATCGGGGTCCAGGCCTTCCCACGGGGACCAGTCGACCCAGCGGCGGAAGTCCCTGATGTGCGCCCGGACCGCCTTCGCCGGGGCGTCGATCGTCATCGAGGGGGAGATCGTGTACGGCTTGCCCATACGTCGCATTGTCCGCCATCGGGCTTTTGCTGTTCACACAGACTTCTGGGCGCATAATCGGTGCGCGGTCGATGCCCGGGCGGGAGGTGAGTGGCGTGACGTTCGCCCAGCTCGCCCTCATCTGTCTGGTGGCGATCCTCGGGCCGCTGCTCTCGCTCTCGCGCGGGATCCGGGTGCCGGTCGTCATCGGCGAACTCGCCGTCGGGCTGGCGCTGGGCACCACCGGGCTACGAATGCTCGACCCACACGATCCGACGTTCGCCTTCCTCGCCGACATCGGCTTCGGCCTGGTCATGTTCCTCGCCGGCACGCACGTGCCGATGCGCGATCCGGCGCTGCGTGCCGGCGCGCTGATCGGACTCCTGCGGGCGCTGCTCATCGGCGCGCTCTCCGTGCCGGTCGGGCTCGGGTTGGCGCACCTCTTCGGCACTGGACACGGGCTGCTCTACGCCGTCTTGCTGACCTCCTCGTCGGCCTCGATCGTCATGCCCGCGATGGCCGGGCTGCCGCAGATCGCCCCGGCGATCGTCGCCATGCTGCCGCAGTTGGCCGTCGCCGACGCCGTCTGCATCGTGCTGCTGCCGCTGGCCATCGACCCGGCGAACGCCGCCCGGGCGGCCATCGGCGGCCTGGCCGTCATTGCCGCCGCCCTCCTCGTCTACGTCGTCATGCGATGGGTGGAAGTCACGGGCCGGCGCCGGGCCGTGCATCAGCTCTCGGAGGAACGCGGGCTGGCGCTTGAGCTGCGGGTGTCACTGACGATCCTCTTCGGCCTCGCCGCGCTCGCCACCGCCGGGCACGTCTCGATCATGCTCGCCGGCTTCACGATGGGCCTGGCCTACTCGGCCGTCGGCCCTCCGCGGCGGCTGTCCAACCAGGTCTTCGGGCTCACCGAGGGCTTCTTCGGGCCGATCTTCTTCGTCTGGCTCGGAGCCTCGCTCAACCTGCGTGACCTGGCTGCACACCCCTCCACGATCCTCCTCGGACTGACTTTGGGCGGGGCGGCCGTCGGACTGCACGCCGTGCCCGCGCTGACCGGTCAGCCGTGGCCCGTCGCGGTCGCCACGAGCGCGCAACTCGGGGTGCCGGTCGCGGCGGCGACCCTGGGTACCAACCTGGGCGTGTTGGCGCCGGGGGAGAGCGCGGCCCTGCTGCTCGGCGCCCTCGTGACGATCGCCGCTGTGACCGCCGTGGTCGGGCCGCTGGCGCGAGTGGCCGGGCCTGCGCCCGTCGCGACGTGACTGGGGCGATCCTTCGCGACCTGCCCGGCCCAGCCCAGCGCGACCTGCCAGGGCTCGTCACATCGCGACTGGTCGATGCCGCTCGACTGACGCTCGAAATGAGCGGCGCCCCAGGGCCTCCCGAATGTTGTCGGACGTCGATGACACGATGATCGCGTCGCGCCCGGAGAGGGGGCGGCAGACGATGCAGAGCGGGTCAGGGAGGCGATCGTGAGACGTGTCGAGGGGCGAATCGTGCTCAGCGCCACCGACCTGACCAAGCATGTGGCCTGCCCGCACATCACGACGCTGGACCTGGGCGACCTCGACCCGCAGCCCGCGCTCGACTCGCCGATCCCTGACGCGCCCGACGACGCGCTCGACCTGGTGTTCACCAAGGGGCTCGCGCACGAGCGTGTCTACCTCGAGCGGCTGCGCGGCGAAGGCCGGATCATCGAGCAGATCGACGGCTTCGGTGGGGTGGCGGCCGCCCAGACGTTGGCGGCGATGCGGGCCGGCGCCGATGTCGTCTATCAGGCATGCCTGGCGGACTCCGGCTGGCTCGGGTACGCCGATTTCCTGCTGCGCGTCGACACTCCCGACAACCCCAGCGCGCTGGGGCCGTGGCGCTACGACATTGCCGACACCAAGCTCGCCCGGCGGCTCAACGTCGCGGCCCTGCTGCAGATGGCCACCTACGCGCAGCGGCTGGAGACGTTGCAGGGGGTGGCACCGCAGCGGCTCATCGTCGTCACTGGTGACGGGGTGGAGAACGCCTGGGCGCCAAGGGATGTCGGTGCGTATGCGCGGCGAGTCGCCGCGCGCCTCGAGGCTGCGGTCGCGGATCAGCAGCCGACGGAAGCGGCGCCGAATCCGCACTGCAAGCAGTGCCGCTGGGCGAGTCACTGCGCCGGGGGTTGGGAGCGCGGCGATGACGTCGGCCTCGTCGCCGGCATCCGCCGTGATCACCGGGCGGCACTGCGGGAGGCGGGGGTTGTCACCCTCAGCCAGCTCGCGACGACCGATCCGGCCGACCTCGTGGGGGTGCTGTCGCCCGGGCTCGCCCGCCGCGTTACGCAGCAGGCCCGCCTGCAACTGACCGAGCGCACCACCGGGGAGCCCACCTACGAGCTGCTCGACCCGCAGCCGCACCTGGGGCTCGGGCTGCTGCCGGCGCCCCACCCGCACGACGTCTACCTCGACTTCGAGGGCAACCCCTGGGGCTCGGGCGGGGAAGGCATCGAATACCTCGCCGGCCTGCTCGACCGCTCCCAACGCTTCTTTACGTGGTGGGCGCACGACCCGGAAGAGGAGAAGGCGCTGGTCGAGGGGCTACTCGACGACCTCGTGGCGCGCCACCGAGCCAACCCGGGCATGCACATCTACCACTACGCGCCGTACGAACGCACTGCGCTGGCGCGGATGACCGCCCGCTACGGCACCCGCGAGGCCGAACTCGACGAGCTGCTGCGCGCGCAGGTGTTCGTCGACCTGTACGCCGTCGTGCGCCAGGGTCTGCGGATCAGCAAGGGCTCGTACTCGATCAAGAAACTCGAGGCGTTCTACTGGCAGCACACCCGCACCGCCGCCGACGGCGAGGTCGCCGACGCGCTCAGCTCCGTCGTCGAATACGAGCGGTGGCTGTCCACCCGAGACCAACAGATCCTCGACGCGATCGCCGAATACAACCGGCAAGACGTGCTCTCGACCCTCGCGCTGCACGACTGGCTGGAGGAGCGGCGCGATGAGCTCGTGCGCGCTGGGCGGGCCGGGCCACGAGCCGGAGGGGAGACCACGGGAGGGGGGACCAGGGGAGGGGAGCCGGCCGAAGGCGCAGCGGTCGCGGGCGCCGACTCCGCCGAGCCCGTGCCGGCCGCCGCGGTGCCGGTCGACGCTGTTCCCGTCGACCCCAAAGCCGCGGAGCGGGCGCGTAGGGAGGCCGAACGCGCGGAGCAGGCGAGCGAGCGGGAGCAGGCGGAGGAGCAACTGGCCGAACGGCTGCGGGACGCGGGCCACCCGCTGGCCGCGGCGTGCGTCGGCTGGCATCGCCGCGAACAGCGGCCAGCCTGGTGGGAGTACTTCCGGTTCGGGCAGCTGACCACCGATGAGCTCGTCGCCGACCCCAAGGCGCTCGCCGACCTCGGCGAGCCGGAGCACGTCGGCAACGTGCTTGACAAGCGTGGGCGGGCCGGCTCCAAGATCTGGCGGTACCCGCTGCCGCCGCAGGACTACTCGGGCCGCCGCGGCGACTCGCTGCCGTGCGTCGACACCCTCGCTGGCCTCGGCACGCTGGTCGCTGTCGATCCCGTCGCGGGGTGGGCGGAGTTCAAGCGCGGCGCCCGGCTCGACCCGCTGCCCGCCCGCGCCGCGGGGGTGCCGGGGCCGATCAACGACCAGACGCTGCGCGACTCCATTCAACGCACCGGCCAGGCGCTGCTCGCGGGAGAAGCGACGATCGGCACCGCCCTACTCGCGCAGACGGTGCCCCCGGCCGAGCAGCTGGTTCGGCGAGCGGGTGAGACAGCCGCCGATGTCGTGCTGCGCGTCGGGCAGAGCCTCGACGGCCAGGTGCTCGCGGTCCAGGGGCCGCCCGGCACCGGCAAGACAACGGCCGCGGCCCGGCTGATCCGCGCGCTGCTCGACAACGGCCTGCGGGTCGGCGTCACCGCCGGCTCGCACTCGGTGATCCTCAATCTGCTGGCGGACGTCGAGCGGCCGGCCTGGCACAAGGTCTCGACGGACCGCGGCGGATCTGGGACTGTGGTGCGGCTCGACGAGGCCGACGGACACGAAAGCGAAGAAGGTGAGGCCGACGGCGACGCGCGCGTTCGCCGCGCCTCGGGTGCCATGTCGACGGTGGGCGCAGCTGGGCCTGGCGCGGCTGGGCCCGGTGCGGCCGTGGATCCGTCCGCGCCGTCCGGGCGCGCCGGGCCCGCCGGTGACGCCGGCCGAGCAGTCCACGAACCCGGCCCCGCCGGTGACGCCGGCCGAGCAGCCTACGAACCCGGTCCCGAAGGGTTGGTGCGCGGCGAACCGGACTCCGCCGCGATCGTCGCGGCGCTTGGCGACGGGCAGATCCGCCTCGTCGGCGGCACCGCCTGGCTGTGGGCGCGCGAAGAGTTCGCCGAGTCCGTCGACGTGCTCGTCATCGACGAGGCGGGACAGTTCTCGCTGGCCAACGCCGTAGCGGTCGCGCCGGCTGCCACCCGCGGGCTCGTGCTGCTCGGCGACCCCCAGCAGCTGACCCAGCCCACCCAGGCGGCCCATCCCGACGGCGGGGGAGTGTCCGCGCTCGAGCACTTACTGACGGTCGACGGCACGCTGCACGACACCGTGCCCCCCGAGCGCGGCATCTTCCTCGATCGCACCTACCGGATGCACCCAGACCTGACTCGGTTCGTCTCCGAACTCTCCTACGAAGAGCGGCTGCTCGGCGCCGACGGCCTCGACCGCCAGCGAATCGCGCTCCCTAAGGCAGGCGCCAGCACGACCAGCGCGCCCGACCAAGCCCTGGCACCCGCTTCGGCCGTCGCGCTCGCCTCCGCCGAGGCCCTCGGCGGATCGGGGCTCGTGTGGATGCCCGTGGAGCATGAGGGCTGCACCACCGACAGCGAGGTCGAGGCGCGGGTCGTCGCCGACCTCTCCCGCTCCCTGCTCACCGGCACCTTTACCGACGCCCGCGGCGAGACCGCGCCGATGACGCCGGCCGATGTCTTGGTCGTCGCCCCCTTCAACGCCCAGGTTGCGCGACTGCGCGACGTGCTGCCGCCGGGAGTGCGGGCGGGGACGGTCGACAAGTTCCAAGGTCGGCAGGCCCCCGTCGTCATCTACTCGATGGCGTCGTCCAGCGCCGAGCTCGCGCCGCGCGGAGTGACCTTTCTCTACGACGTGCACCGTCTCAACGTCGCGATCAGCCGGGCCAAGGCGCTCGTCGTCATCGTCGGCTCCCCGATGCTGCTCGACGCCCCCGTCAGCAACCCCGAACAGCTGCGCGCCGTCAACGCCCTCTGCCGATTCGTCGAGCAAGCCCGCACCGTGCGCGCACCCGAGTCGGCCAAGCTCAGCGCAGGCCATTGACATGTGACCTTTTGGTCACCTATTGTCGTGAGCGTGGACGACGACCTGGTGTTCAAGGCCCTCGCCGACACGACCCGCCGTCGACTTCTCGACGCGCTGTTCGTGCGGGGCGGGCGCACCCTCGGTGAGTTGGAGCAGGTCGTCGCCGAGCACACGCAGATGACGCGGTTCGGGGTATCCAAGCACCTCAAGCTCCTGGAGGAGGCCGGGCTGGTCGTCGCGCGTAAGCAGGGACGGGAGAAGCTGCACTACCTCAACTCGGTCCCCATCCGGTTGATCCACGACCGCTGGATCGACAAGTTCACGCACCACCACGTCACGGCACTGACCGACCTGAAACGAGCGCTGGAGGAAGAACCATGAGCACCACCGATATCCTCACGATGACCGACGGCAGTGAGCGCAACGCCCCCGAGCTGCAGGTGTTCCGGGTGTACATCGAGGCGCCCGCGCAGAAGGTATGGGACGCCATCACGAGCAAGGAGTTCAGCACCAAGTACGGCTACGGCGGCGACGTGTTCTACGACCTGGTCGCGGGCGGCGACTACCGCAGCGACACCACCGCGGAGATGAAGGAGATGGGGATGGGTGACGTCGCGGTGACCGGCAAGGTCATCGAGGCCGACCCGCCGCACCGCCTCGTGCAGACGTGGATCGCCGCCTGGCATCAGGAAGAGACCACCCTGACCTGGGATCTCGTCGAGTACGAGGGCGGGCTCACCGGCCTGACGCTGACCCACGACTGCACCGGCGCGCAGAACACGGCGCGTGACATCGAGGGCACCGGCGACGCAGCCCAGGGTGGCGGCGGCTGGCCGTGGGTGCTCGCCGGCCTCAAGACCTACCTGGAGACCGGTCGGCAGATGGTCGGCTCCGGCGCCTAAGGCCCCCCGGCCGCAGGCCGCCAGCCCGGGACTATGACTGCGGCGCGGTGCGCAGCCGCGCCGCAGTCGCCCGGGCGGCATCCTGCAAGACGGTGTCGAGCATCGAGTCGTCCCGGATGACCAGCCAACTCATCGCCACCCCGAACACCATGCCGAGCAGTTGTTGGGCGATGACCGAGACCGGGGCGTCCCACTCGCCTCCGCTGCGCTCGGCAAGGTCGATGAGCAGACGCTCGACGCTCGACTGGTAGCCGACGTGGGACTCCTCGAGGATCTCGTGCAGGCCGGGATCGCGCGCCGCCATGAGCGTCACCTCCTGCAGCGCGAGCTCGGTCTGCGGGTCGGCCTTGACGCCGTCGGTGTACGCCTTGACGGCCGCCGACAGCACCTCCTCGGGGCTGCCCCCCGAGGCTCCAGCCTGTGCGAAGTAGTTCACCGCGTGCTCGGTGTCGGCCGCGACGACGGCCTGCAGCATCGCCTCCTTGGAGGAGAACGCGTAGTGCACCGACCCGTGCGGCACCCCGGCCTCCTTGGCCACCGCGCGGGTGGTCAGCGTCCAGGCGCCGTCGCGGCGCATGACCTGCAGCGCCGCGTCGGCGAGCTCGGCCCGACGCTGCTGCATCGGTACCTGCTTGCGCCGCGGCCGCCCGGTCATCGGCGCGCGCCGACGCTGCCCACCGCGACCGCGGGCTGGGCGTCCTCGACATCCGCGGGCGTCGCGGTACCGGCAGTCGTCTCGGCACTGGCATTCGCTTCAGTGCCGTCAGTCGTGTCGACAACGGCACTCGTGTCGACGTCGGCGCTCGCAACGGCATCGACGCTCGGCTGTGCAACGTCGGTCGCCGTCGGCGGGAGCTCGTCGCGCGTCCGCAGGAAGCGACCCGCGACGAGGCCCGCGAGGGTCAGCACCACGACGCCGACGGTCATCGTCAGGTCCATGCCGGCGACGAAGGCGTCGGACGCGCTCTGGCGCAGCACGTCTCCGATCCCTGCGGGCAGGCTGTTGGCCAGTTCGTGTGCGGCACCGAGGGTTTGGCGGGCCTGCTCCAGCTGCGCGGGGTTGAGCCCGGGGATGTCGCCCAGGCCGCGGGCGTAGACGGCGAGCCCGATGGTGCCGAGCACCGCGGTGCCCATCGCCCCACCGAACTCGTACCCGGTCTCCGAGATCGCGGAGGCGGCGCCGGCCCGCTCCGGTGGAGCGGCGGTCAGGATGACGTCGTTGGTGAGGGTCTCGGCCAGGCCGACGCCCAGCCCGAGCAGCACGGAGGCGACGGCGAAGGTGGTGATGCCGGTCGCGTCATCCAGTCGCGTCGCCACGGCGAAACCCGCGGCGCTGAGCAGGAGGCCTGTGACGACGATCGCGCGGACCGGAATCCTGCGCGCCAGTACGGGGGAGGCGAGGGCGCCGGCGACCGTCGACACGGCCAGCGGCAGCAGCCACAATCCGGCGAGGGCAGGGTTCATCCCCTGCACGAGCATGAGGTACTGCGGGAGGAAGAACATCGCCCCGACCAGCGCGAACACCGCAAGGACGTTCGTCGTCACCGCCCCGGAGAAGCCGGGTTCGGAGAAGAGCCGCACGTCGATCATCGGGCTGGCCAGACGGCGCTGACGGCGCACGAACAGCCACAGGATCGTCGCTCCGGCCAGCGCGACCACGGCCACGGTCAGGCTGGGCTCCTTGACGGCGGTCTTCAGCGCGTAGACCACGGCGAGCAGGCCCGCGATCGACATCAGCGCCGAGGCCACGTCGAACGCGCCCGGGTTGGGGTCCTTCGACTCGGGGACCAGCAGCGCGCAGGCGATGAGGAAGACGAACATGATCGGGGCGTTGATGAGGAACACCGAGCCCCACCAGAAGTGCTCCAGGAGGAAGCCGCCGAGCACCGGCCCGACCGCTGCGCCGCCGGAGAAGGCCGCCGCCCAGATCGCGATGGCGATCCGCCGCTCCGCGCGCTCGGGGAAGATCGAGCGGAGCAGACCCAGGGTCGAGGGCATGAGGGTGGCGCCACCCAGGCCGAGCAGGGCGCGCGCGGCAATGAGCATCTCCGGGGTTGTTGCGAACGCCGCCATCACCGAGGCGAGCCCGAAGATCGGTGCGCCGATGAGCAGCAGGCGCCGCCGCCCGATCCGGTCGCCGAGGCTGCCCATGAGCACCAGCAGCCCCGCCAGCAGGAACGAGTACAGGTCGATGATCCACAACAACTGTGTGGAAGTCGGGTCCAGATCGGCGCTGAGCGCCGGGATGGCGATGCCGAGGACGGTCATGTCGATGCTGATGAGCAGCACGGGCAGCACGAGCACTGCGAGCGCGGACCAGCGACGCACGGGGGACAACGGGCACCTCGTTCTTCAGGCGCCGGCTTCCGGCGCAGGGGTTGTGATCGCCCCAGTGTGACAAAGTTTGGCCACTTGGCCAAGTTCTCATGTTGGTGAGCCTGATCGTGCACGAGCGTGCGTGCGGCGTGGCTTGTCGTCGCTGCGGCGCACCTGGGGCGGGTGTGATGCAGATCACGGTAGTTGCCGATCGCGCGATGCTCCGAAATCGACTGCGCCGCAGTGGGATTCATGGCCTCTAGATGCAGTTTGAATCCCGTTGTGCCGCAGCTCTATTCATCAATTTGTGGCAGTGCTAATACAAATTATGTTCGATACAGTTGTCG
>NZ_BAHD01000014.1 GCF_000298215.1 Kineosphaera limosa NBRC 100340
GCGCTTCACGCCCTGTCCAAGCCGCACGTCGACAAAGACACCGGGGAGCACGACCCCCGCACGCCCGGCACCCGGCGGTTGGATGCGCTGGTCACGATGGCCAAACACGCCACCAACCCGGACAAGCCGGTCCGCGGCAGCGGGGCCGCCGCGCGGATCATCGTCACCATCCCCCTGGCCGACCTCGTCTCCGGCGTCCGCAAGACCAGCCTCGCCGAACAACTGGGCCTCTTGCCTACGCAGGACGAGGAGCCGGCGGATCGCGCCGACCTCGACGCCCCCACGCCCGACAGCGGCGCGGTTACCGGGTGCGCGGTAGGTCGCGGCCCGCGCGCCGAGGGAGAGCGGGCTGACGGATGCTCGGCTGGCCACAGTCGGCTCGACGGGGATGACGAACCTCGCGTGAGCGTTCACGCGCCTCGCGTGGGCGGCGACGGTCCGTGCTGCGGCGGGGTGCAGGACTCGACGACCAACGGGACCGGCTCCGGAGTGCTCGGATCCGGCGTGCTGGGGCACGACACGATCCGCTCCAGCATCGCTGGGTGCGGGACCACGCGGTACGGGCAGGTCCTCTCGCCGGCGGACGTGCGGATGCTGGCCTGCGACGCGCAGATCATCCCGGCCGTGCTCGGCACCCGCAGCGAACTCCTCGACCTGGGCCACGCCCATCGGCTCGCCAAGCCCGGACTGGCCACAGCCTTGGAGCTGCGGGACAAGACCTGCACCTACCCCGGGTGCCGAATACCGGCCGCCTGGACCGACAAACACCACATCACACACTGGGCCAACGGCGGACCAACGACCAAAGGCAACATGTGTTGCCTCTGCCGACACCATCACACCGTCGTGCACCGACACGGCCACGTAGCGACCGTCACGCCCTACGGGGTCACCTGGACGCGCGCCGACGGCACCCCCATCGGCAACCAACCCCGCCCCGACACCACAGCAGACGACTACGGGAGAGAACCGTCACCGGGGGCGCTGATCCCCGAACGCAAAGCCCTGCCCAGCGACCAACTCACTTGTGCCACCTAAACGCTCGAAGGCGCCCGAGACCTGCTGCCCCGGGCGCCTTCGGCAGCGACCTCCAGTCGCCGGCAGATCAGCAGTCAGTACTGAATGACCACGCGCCCATCGATCGCACCGCGGTGCATCTCGTCGAACACCTCGTTGATCTCCTCCAACTGCCGCACCGTGCACTTGGGCTTGATGAGACCGCGGTTGTAGAAGTCGAGAGCCTCGACCATGTCCTGACGCGTGCCGACGATCGAACCGCGGATCGTCAGACCCTTGAGCACCACGTCGAAAATGGGCGCCGGGAAATCACCCGGGGGCAGCCCGTTGAAGACGATCGTGCCGCCGCGCCGGGCCATGCCGATCGCCTGACCGAAGGCGTCCGGGTGCACCGCCGTGACCAACACGCCGTGCGCCCCGCCGGTGGCCTTCTGGATCGCCTTGACCGGATCGACGTTCCGGGCGTTGACCAGCACCTCCGCGCCATACGACTCCGCGAGCGCCAACTTCTCGTCCGAGACGTCCACCGCCGCGACTCGCATGCCCATCGCGATCGCGTACTGCACCGCCACGTGCCCCAGCCCGCCGATACCCGAAATGACCATCCACTGACCCGGACGCACTTCGGAGACCTTCAGACCCTTGTAGACCGTCACCCCGGCGCACAACACCGGCGCGACCTCCACCGGATCACTGCCTTTCGCGATCCGGGCCGCGAACCGCTCGTCGACCAGCATGTACTGACCGAAGCTGCCGTCCACGGCATAGCCGCCGTTCTGCTGCTCCGTGCACAACGTCTCCCAGCCGGTGCCGCAGTACTCGCACTGCCCGCAGGCCGACCACAGCCACGCGTTGCCCACGAGGTCGCCCTCCGTGAGCGTCGTCACGCCCTCCCCCAGGGCGACGACCTCGCCGACCCCCTCGTGGCCGGGGATGAACGGCGTGCTCGGCTTGACCGGCCAATCGCCCTCCGCGGCGTGCAGATCCGTGTGGCAGACACCGGTGGTGAGGAGCTTGACGAGCACCTGGCCCGGGCCCGGCTCCGGCACCGGCACCTCACTGACCGAGAGCGGCGTGCCGAACTCGCGAACCACTGCTGCGTGCATCGTTGTCATGGTCTTTCCCTTCAGTCGTCATTGACGTGCGATGGGGTCATTCAGAGCTTGTCGTGCTTGCCCGCGGTGCGCGCGGGGAAACGCTTCGTGAGCGGCGAATCACGGCCTTCTTTAGAAAAAGCCGACCTTGTCCGGCGAGTAGCTGACCAGCAGGTTCTTGGTCTGCTGGTAGTGCTCGAGCATCATCTTGTGGTTCTCGCGCCCGATGCCGGACTGCTTGTAACCGCCGAAGGCGGCGTGCGCCGGGTACTGGTGGTAGCAGTTGGTCCACACGCGGCCGGCCTGGATGCCCCGGCCCATTCGGTAGGCGGTGTGTGTCGACCGGGCCCACACTCCCGCGCCCAGCCCGTACGGCGTGTCGTTGGCAACCTTCAGCGCGTCGGCCTCGTCGTCGAACGTCGTCATCGACAGGACTGGCCCGAAAATCTCCTCCTGGAAGATCCGCATCGCGTTGTGCCCCTGGAAGACCGTCGGCTTGATGTAGTACCCGCCGGCGAGATCGCCCTCCAGCTCCGCCCTGTGGCCACCGGTGAGGACCGTCGCGCCCTCCTCCTTGCCGATGTCGATGTACCGCAGGATCTTCTCGAACTGCTCGTTGCTGGCCTGCGCGCCCATCATCGTGTCGGTGTCCAACGGATTGCCCTGCACGACCGCCTCGACCCGCTCGATGGCACGCGGCACGAAGGAGTCGACCATCGAATTCTGAACGAGGGCCCGCGAGGGACAGGTGCAGACCTCGCCCTGATTGAGCGCGAACATCGTGAACCCCTCGAGCGCCTTGTCGAAGAAGGCGTCGTCCTGCTCGGCGACGTCGTCGAAGAACACATTCGGGCTCTTGCCGCCGAGTTCCAGCGTCACCGGAATGATGTTCTCCGCCGCGTACTGCATGATGAGGCGGCCGGTGTTCGTCTCCCCCGTGAACGCGATCTTGGCGATGCGCGGGCTGGAAGCCAACGGCTTGCCGGCCTCGACCCCGAATCCGTTGACGACATTGACGACGCCGGGCGGCAGCAGGTCGCCGATGATCTCCATGACCTTCAAGATCGACCACGGTGTCTGCTCGGCCGGCTTCAGCACGACGGTGTTGCCCGCGGCCAACGCGGGAGCCAGCTTCCACACACCCATGAGAATCGGGAAGTTCCACGGGATGATCTGGCCGACGACGCCCAGCGGCTCGTGGAAGTGGTAAGCGATGGTGTTTTCGTCGAGCTCGCTGATACCACCCTCCTGGGAACGCAGGCAGCCGGCGAAGTAGCGGAAGTGATCGACCGCCAACGGGATGTCGGCGTTCAGGGTTTCGCGGACGGCCTTGCCGTTGTCCCACGTCTCACACACCGCGATGTCCTGCAGGTGCTGCTCGATGCGGTCCGCGATGCGGTGCAGCACGAGTGCCCGCTGCGCCGGAGGCGTGGTGCCCCACGCCGGTGCGGCGGCGTGCGCCGCGTCGAGCGCCTTGTCGATGTCCTCGGCGGTGCTGCGGGGGATCTGGGTGAACACCTGCCCGGTGACGGGGGTGGTGTTCTCGAAGTACTGGCCCCGCACCGGCTCGACCCACTCGCCGCCGATGTAGTTGCCGTAGCGCTCCTTGACCTCGATCTGCGAGTCGGACGATCCGGGCCTGGCGTAAACGGTCATGACATTCTCCTCGTCGTTGAGTTCGTCGGCCGACGCCCCGGTGGTGCGCCGTGGCGTGCAACTGGGGTGCGGCCGATTGGGGCAGGACGCTACGCAGCCAGAGGTTGCAGCGACGTTGCAACGCGCTCGCGCAGGGGTCATCGGCCCAGGTCAGGACCGTTCAACGGCGGTGAGAGGGCGGTGAGAGGGGTCAGCGCAGTTCGCTCTCGAGCCACTCCAGGTGGCGCACGATGCGGTCGCGTCGCGGAGAGCGTGGTGGCAGCCGGCGCAGTGTCGTGAGCCAGGCGTCGGCGTCGGTCTGCGCCTCCGGCAGCGCGAGGTAGGCCAGCATCGCCTCCACCGACCCGGCGCCCACGACGGTGTCCCGCAGCGCCCCCGAGACCTCCGCGCGCAGCCGACGCACCCCCGGCGCCTCCGACGGCGGCAGCACCTGCCCGGCGTAGGCCTCCAGCGCCGCCCGGTGCCAGCCCCGGCCCGTGTGCTCCAGCACCTGATCGGCGTCCGAGGCCAGCGGTGCGGCCAGCCGGTAGGGCCGCGACTGCGGCACCCAGGCCGGCGCCTCCGCCTCCAATCGGCGCCGTAGGCGCACCATCTCGGCCCGCAGGGTCGTGACGCTCGCCTCGGGATTGACCAGCGCGGCCAGCTCCTCCAGCCGCAGCCCGTCGGGGTGCCGGGCGAGCATCACCAGGATCTCCGTGTGGCGCAACGACAGCGCGATCGTGCGCCCCCCGTCGATGAGCAGCCCGGTGTCGCGCCCGAGCACCCGCAACTGCGCCGTGTCGGGCACCGCCGCCGGCGCCAGTCCGCGCAGCCGCTGCAACGCCAACTCGGCCTGGGCGGCGGCGATCGCGGCCCCCACCAGCGCGAGCGCGTGCGGCCCGACCGCCTCGGCCCCACCGGTCAGGTCGACGACGCCAAGCACGTCGCCCGTATCCGGATCGCGGATCGGTGCCGCGGTGCAATGCCACCCCCGCACGAGCGGGCTGAAGTGCTGCGACCCGGTGATCTGCACCCCCGAGCCCAGGATCAGAGCGGTGCCGGGCGCGCTGGTGCCGACGACCGCCTCCGACCAGTCGGCGCCGGGAGCGAAGACCATCGACTCGGCGCTACGCAACGCGCCCGCGTCGCCCTCCACCCACAGCAGCCGACCCCGCGCATCCCCGACGGCGACGATGATCCCGCTGTCGGTGCAGGGCTGCACGAGCAGGCGCCGCACCACCGGCATCGCCGCGGCCAGCGGGTGCGCCTCCCGGTAACCCGCCAGGTCGGCGCCGTCGAAGACCACCTCGGCCACGGCCTGGTCCGGCACCCGCAGGCGCGCCAACGACCGGTCCCACGAAGCGCGGACGACATCGGGCGCCCGGTCCGCCCGGGGCGCCGCGATGCCGTCCGCGGTGTTGTTCGCCGTGTTGTCCGACGTGTCGTCCTCTTTGTCCGACATGACTGGCCTGTCTGCAGGGGCTACTCGGTGGCAGATTCTGCTGCAGTCTGGCGACCTGTCAAGCGGTTGCGCCTCCGCGTGGCCCGGCTAGAACACCAATCCGAGCGCGAAGCCGCCCAGCAGGTAGCAGAACAGGGTGATCAGCAGCACGCCGACGATATTGAGCACGGCGCCACCCCGGGCCATCTGCCCGATGGTCACCACCCCCGATCCGAAGACGATGGCGTTCGGTGGCGTACCGACCGGCAGCATGAACGCGCACGTCGCGGCGAGGGCGGCGGGGATGAGCAGGGTCATCGCGTCGGCACCGATACCGACGGCCACGCCGCCGAGGATCGGGATGAACGTCGCGGCCGTCGCGGTGTTGCTCGTGATCTCGGTCAGCAGCAGCACGATCGCGGTGATCGCGGCCACCAGCAGCACGATCGGCAGCACGCCGAGGCCGACGACCTGCGCGCCGAACCAGTCGTCGAGGCCGCTGGAGGCGACCGCGCCGGCCAGGCTCAGACCGCCGCCAAAGAGCAGCAGCACGCCCCAGGGCAGGCCGTCCTCGGCGTCCTTCCACTCCAGCGTCATCTTGCGGGTGCCCTTGCCGGGCACGAGGAACAGCACGACACCGGCCAGGATCGCGATCGCCGCGTCGTCGAGGCTGTCGAGGAAGTTGATGATGCCGATGCTGTCGCCGATGAACGGGAGTTCGACGAGCAGGCCGGGCACGATCCACAGGAAGGCGGCACCGGCGAACACCGCACCGACGACCTTCTCGCCCTGGCTGACCGGGCCGAGCTTGTCGATCTCGCCCTGGATCATCTCCTTGCCGCCGGGCACCTCGTCGAGCTGGAAGCGGTACAGCACGCGGGTCATGAGGAACCACGCGATGAAGATGAACGTGAACGCCAGCGGCGTGCCGAGCATCATCCACTGCAGGAAGCCGATGCTGCGCTCGAGTTCGGTCTGCACGTAGCCGGCGACGATCGCGTTCGGCGGGCTGCCCAGCAGGGTGCCCAGGCCACCCATGGAGGCCGACCACGCGATCGCGAGCACGAGACACACGCCGAACATGCGGGTGTTGGGGTCGTCGATGACCGCGCTGATCTTGTGCCCCTTGGCCAGACGCTCCGCGGCGACACCGCCACTCTGATCGGAGTTGCGTTCGACGACGAGCGTCAACACGGACAGCGCGATCGGCAGCATCATCAGCGTCGTCGCGGTGTTCGACACCCACATCGACAGGAACCCCGTGGAGAGCATGAGGCCGAGCACGATCCTGCGCGGCTGCACGCCGACTGCCCGCAGCGTCATGAGGGCGATGCGCCGGTGCAGATTCCATTTCTCCATCGCGATGGCGATGAGGAAGCCACCGAGGAAGAGGAAGACGATCGGGGAGGCGAACGGCCCGGTCGCCTGGGCGATCGTCCCTTCGGTCACCACGGGCAGCACGATGATCGGCAGCAACGAGGTGGCCGACAGTGGCACCGCCTCGGTCATCCACCAGATCGCCATGAGCGTCATCAGCGCCGCGACATTGCGCGCATCAGGGCTCAGGTCTTGCGCCGCCCCCATCGCCAACCAGACCACACCTGCGGCCACCAGGCCCAGGATCCGCACCGTCCACAGTGTGCGACCCTTGCGTTCCTGGGTGTCGGCGTCGTCGTAGTCCTCGTACATGCCTTGGTGGCGTTCTTGCTCCTCAGGGGGAGCCGACGCGTCCGGCTGGTGAGACATACAGCCTCCTTGCTGCAGTAAAGGTGATCGCAGATGCGCGACAGTTACACAGCCTTGCGGGCAATTGCCGGGAACAAAGCCTTTGGCCACCCTATTGGTGACTGAACGCTGAACGTTGGTGGCGCGCACCCACCGTTTTGGACCGCGACAAAGCGAGGAGAGTTGACGTGTTCGATGTCGAGTTGCCGCTCTTCGTCGAGACCGTTGTGCTCGTCGTGGATTTCACGATCAAGGCGCTCGCCATCGGTATCGTCCCCGAGAATCGCCGCCCTTCGTCCTCCTCGGCCTGGCTGCTGCTGATCCTCTTCCTGCCGCTCGTCGGTCTCCCGCTGTTCCTGCTGCTGGGCAGCAGCCGCGTCAACAACCGCCGCCACCGCATCCAGGCGCAGGCCAATGCACTCCTCGATGACGGCCTGGCGCACCTGCCCACGGTCCCACCCGGGCTCGAGTTGCCGCCCGGGGTCGAGTCGATGATGGCGCTCAACCGGCGGCTGACCTCCCTGCCGTGCGTGCCCGGCACCGTCGAAGAGGTGCTCACCGACTATCACGGCATGCTCGCCGACATCGCGGCCGCCATCGACGGCGCCACCCGGTACGTGCACGTGCAGACGTATATCGCCCGCTGGGACGAGGCCAGCGACCCCGTGTTCGCCGCCATGGCCCGAGCCCGGGCCCGCGGCGTGGAGGTCCGGCTGCTCATCGACCACCTCGGTTCCCGGCGCTACCGCGGCTACCGGCGCACCAAGAAGCGCTTCAAGGAGGCCGGCTTCACCTGGCACCTGATGCTGCCGATCGACCTCCTGCGCCTGCGCTGGCGGCGTCTTGACCTGCGCAATCACCGCAAGGTCATCGTCGTCGACGGGCGCCTGGGCTACGTCGGGTCGCTGAACCTCATCGCCCCCCACTACGGCACCGACGTCCCCGGCGGCACCAAGCGCGAATGGCTGGAGACGGTGGTGCGGGTCAGCGGGCCCATCGTCGCCTCGTTGGAATCGGTGTTCGCCGTGGACTGGTACACCGAATGCGCGGAGTTGCTCGACGCGCAGACCTACCTGCCGGAGGCCGGTTCGAGCCCCGACCTGGCGATCGGGGGCCCGGTCAACGCGCTGCAGGTCGTGCCCTCGGGCCCCGGGTTCCAGACCCAGCCGAACCAGCGGCTGTTCACCTCCCTGATCCATCGGGCGCAGCGCGAACTGCTCATCGTCAGCCCCTACTTCGTGCCCGACGAGTCGATTCTGGAGGCGGTGACGACGGCCGCGCACCGCGGCGTGCGCGTCGAGCTGTTCGTCAGCGAACGGGCCGACCAGTTCGTCGTGCAGCACGCGCAGGCCTCGTACTACACCGTGCTGCTGGAGGCCGGGGTGCGGATCCACCGGTACCCCGCGCCCTTCGTGCTGCACGCCAAGTTCCTCACCGTCGACGACGAGGTCGCGGTCATCGGCTCCAGCAACATGGACATGCGCAGCTTCGGCCTCAACTACGAGATCAGCCTCATGGGCGCGGCAGGCGACATGCCGGCCCGCTTGCGGCGCATCGCCGCGGCGTACCGCGGGCCGAGTGCCGAACTGTCCCTAGCGGATTGGGAGACGCGGCCGTGGCTGCGGCGGTACACCGAAAATGTGGCGCGCCTGACCTCCGCCCTGCAATGAGCGCACCGGCCTGAGAAACTGCAGGGGTACGCCGTACCGCAAGCCAAGGAGGATCATGACCGACGCGGCCCAGTTCCAGGACATCGCCGACCCCGTGACGCTGGAGACCTTGCGGCAGTTGACCGAGCTGCCGACGCCGGTTGTCTCGCTCTACGTACCGACCGCCCGCTCCCGCCCAGAATCCGAGCGCGCGCCCTTGGAACTGCGCGCCCTGCTGGACCCGGCGCGCGAGCAACTGGCCGAGCGCGGCCTGACCGACGACGAGACCGACGCCCTGCTGGCTCCGGTGCGCGCGCTGCAGGAGGACCCGGTCGTGTGGAGCGAGCAGGCCGAGGGCCTGGCGATCTTCGCCTCCCCGGGCGGCATGCGCAGCTACCGGATCGCCCGCGACGTACCGGCCTCGGTGACCGTCGGACAGGTACCCCACCTGCTGCCGCTCGTGCCCGTCGCCGCCGGCGACGACCGCTACGTCGTGCTGACGCTGAGCCAGAAGCAGGTGCGCCTGTTCGAGGCGACCCCGCACTCCATCACGCAGATCGACCTCGGCGACACCCCAGCCGACATCGACGACATGGAGCGGCGCAACGTGCGTCAGACCCAACTGCAGCACCAGCACCAGCCGCGCGGGGGCGGGGGCGGGCAGACCGCGAGCCACCACGGCCACGGCGGCGCCGCCGATATCGCCGACATCCAGGTCGACAAGTTCGTCCGCGAGGTCGCCGACGGGGTCCGAAACCGGGTCGGTCGCACCGCGAGCGCCCCGCCGATCGTGCTCGCCGCGGTCGCCGAGTACCTGCCCAAGTTGAAGGAGACCGGGCAGCTGCCGACCCTGCAGGAGGAGATCGTCGCCGGCAACCACGAGGCCACCTCGCCCGCCGAGCTGCTCGAACGCAGCCGCTCGATCGCCGCGGCCCGCCTCGCCGACGACCGGCAGGAGCGCCGCGACCGCGCCGCCGAGCTGCTCGGCACCGGCCGCGCGACGCTCGACCCGCGGTCGGCGCTGGCCGCCGCGCGGGAGGGGCGCGCCGGGGAGCTGCTCATCGATCCGCAGGCCGTCGGCTCGGCCGACGACGAGGCGACCGCCCTCGACGAGGCTGTTGCCGCCGCCCTGCTGACCGGCGCCGAGCTGCACGACGTGCCCGACCTGCCGCAGGGCGCCCAACTCGCCGCGTTGCTGCGGTACTGAGGCGGTACTGACGCAGGTCCGACTCGGTTCCGAATCGGTACTGACGGGTCCGGGGGAGCGCCCTTGCGGGCGTGCCCTCAGGGCTCGATGAGCCCGGCGCGAATGGCGTACTTCGTCAGCTCCAGCCGGTCCTTGAGGCCCAGCTTGGTGAGGATGTTCGCGCGGTGCCGTTCGACGGTCTTGGGGCTGATGAACAGCATCTGCGCGATCTCCCGCCCGGAGTGCCCCTCGGCGATGAGCTTGAGCACCTCCTCCTCGCGGGAGGAGAGCACGCTCGCCTCCTCCTCCTGCCCGTCGCGGCGGGCGAGGAACTCGCGGATGATCGTGCTCAACGCGCCCGGGTAGAGGAAGGGCTCGCCGCGTAAGGCGGCGCGACAGGCGTGGATGAGGTCGCGGTCGGCGACGGACTTGTGCACGTAGCCGGCCGCGCCGACCTTCAGCGCCTCGAAGAGGTACTGCTCGTGGTCGTGCATCGACAGCAGCAGCACCGCGACGTCGAGTTTGCGGCGGCTGATCTCGCGGGCCGCCTGCAGCCCGGTCATCCGCGGCATCGACACGTCGAGGATCGCCAGGTCGACCCCGCCGGCCGCCACGGCATCGACCGCCTCCGAGCCGTCGGAGACCTCGGCGACCACCTGCAGGTCGGGCTGCGACTCCAGGATCAGACGCACGCCCTGGCGCACCAACGCGTGGTCGTCGGCGAGCAGAATCCGGGCGACGTGCGGGGTCTGGCTCATGATGTTGCCTCCTGTGGCTGGTGCACGGGCACCGTGAATCGAACGAGCGTGCCAGAACCCTTGGCGGGCTCGACGGTGAGCCAGCCGCCGACGATAGCGGCCCGCTCCATCATCCCGGTCCGGCCGGTGCCCGGTGGGCCCGTCAGGCCGACTCCGTCGTCCCCGACCTCCAGCAGGAGCCGGCCGCCGAGCGGACGCAAGGTGACCCAGACGGTGCGCGCGCTCGCGTGCCGCAGCACATTGGTCAGCGCCTCCTGGGCGATGCGGTAGACGACGAGGGCCTGCTCGTCGGTGGTGCCGGGCACCTCCCGGATGTCGCGGCGCACCTCGATCCGGCCCTCTCGGGCGGTCTGCGTGGCCAGCGCGGTCAGGGCCGGCTCCAGGCCCAGATCCTCGAGCACCCCCGGCCGCAACTGGGCGGCGACCCCGCGAACCTCCTGCAAGGCGGCCCGCACGACCTCCTGGGCGGCGACGACATCCTCGCGTTGCGGCTCGGGTACGGCGTCGACGATCCGGCCCAGGCGCAGCAGCGCCACCGTCAACGTCTGCCCGATCTGATCGTGCAGCTCACGGCTCACCCGCCGGCGCTCGCTCTCCTGAGCGGTCAGCGCGATGCCGGCCGCGCGGGTCTCCTGGGCGGCGAGCCGATCCAGCAGCGCGTTGTAGGCGGCGGCGACCCGGCCCACCTCGTCGTCGCGGTGCACCGGTGCCCGCCCGGGGGCGCTGACCTCGTCCCGCCCCTCCATTGCGATCCGCAGGTCCCGCAGCGGGGCCAAAGCCCGCCGCAGCAGGAGCGCCGCCACCGCCAGCACCAGGGCCAATCCGACACTCAGCTCGACGATCTCGGCGCCGCTGACGGGATGGGAGACCGACAACGGCGAGAGCACCAGCACCAGCAACGCGAAGACCAACAAGGCCGTCATCGCGGAGAAGATCTTGGCGAACAGCGTCAATGCCACCCACCTCCTCGTCGCCGTGCGGGACCAACGCTGGACCCGCTACATGTGTGCCCCCGCCCGGATGAGGGTCGGCACCACTGTGCCGCATGCCCGCCGTCCAGGCACGATGGCGTGGTCTGGACACGCAGGCGGGTCCCCGGTCGGCGCCGACAGGGGAGCTGGTCGGTAGGGAGCCGGCTGGGAGTTGAGGGAGGCGCTGTGCACGAGGCACCGATCGTCGTCGGGGTCGACGGTTCGTCGGCCGCGACCGATGCCACGGCCTGGGCTGCCGACTGGGCCGGGCGGGTCGGGTTGCCGTTGCGCCTGCTCACGGCCGGTAACCCCGCTCGGGCCCGCGGCGCCAAGGCCGTCACCTCGTTGTTCGTGCGGGAGACGGCCGCCGTGCTCGAATCGCACCCCGACCTGCACGTCGACTGCGTGCACGAGAACGCCGAGCCGTCGGCCGCGCTCATCGAGGCCAGCGGGTCGGCGGCGGCCCTGGTCATCGGCTCCCGGGGCGCCGGGGGCTGGGACGACCTGCGCGTCGGCAGCGTCGCCTACGACGTCAGCGCCTACGCCCGCTGCGTGGTCGCCGTCATCCCGCCGGTGGCCGGGGGGCACCTCGACGGGCCCGTCGTGGTCGGCGTGGACGGCTCGCCGGAGTCGGCGGAGGCGGCCGAGTTCGCCGCCCGCCAGGCGCACGACCGGGGCCTCGACCTGCTTGTCGTCACCGCCTACGACAACGGAGATCCCCAGCGCTCGCGGGCCGCCGGTGACCTCGCGCAGCGGATGGCCCGCGACGCCGTGCGCGACCTGCGCGGCTTCGCCGGTCGGGTGCACTCGCGGGCCGTCGTGGGTGCGCCCGCGTTGGCGTTGGCGCAGGCCGGGGCCCGCGCGTCGCTGCTGGTCGTGGGGTCGCGCGGGGCCGGCGGCTTCGCCGGCAAACTGCTCGGGTCGGTCAGCCGCGCGGTGCTGGGCCTCTCGGATCGGCCCGTGGCCATCGTGCGGGCCTGGGAGCCGCAGGAGGCCTGACCGGCCTCGCCAGAACGAGCGGCTCAGAAGATAGTGTTCGCTTTTACACGGTCAGCCGAGCAAAAACGAACACTATCTTTCGGGGTCAGCCGCCTAGCCTGGGTCGCATGCCCGCCTACGTCGCCTTTCTGCGCGCGATCAACCTCGGCCAGACCCGCAAATTCGCCAAGGGCGACCTCGTGGCCGCGACGCAGGCTGCCGGGGCGACGGCCGTGCAGAGCTACCTGACCAGCGGGAATGTGCTGCTCACGAGCCCGCGCACGAGTGCCGCGGAGGTGGCGGCCGACCTGGAGTCCGCGTACGAGGCCGATCGCGGCTTCGCGGTGCCCACGATCGTCTTTCCGCTGGCCGAGTTGCCGCAGCTCGTGGCGACCGGCGATGAGCTGCTCGCCGCCAACGGCCCCGCCGCCCAGTTCGCCGTGAGCCTCTACGCCCAGGCGCCGGAGCCCGCCGCGGTCGAGGCCGCGCACGCGCTCGCACAGGAGCAGCGGGACGCCGGCGAGGTCGCCGACCAGGTGTTCGTGCGCGACCGGGCCGCCTTCGTGCTGTTGCGGGTGGACGTGCACTCCTCGCAACTTCTGCGCGAGCGCGCCTTCGCCGACCTCGGCCAGGGCACCATGCGCACCCACGACGTGCTGCGTCGCCTCTGCGCCCGCTGGGCCTGACGCCCTCGCCCCCCGGTGGGCGCTAGGTCGACCGGGCAACATGGTGCCCCTTGGGCCGAGCGGCCGAGATGGGCGGGGCGTCAGGCGGAGACGACGAGGTGCTTGGCGCCGTAGAGGGTCATGCCGCGGCGGCGCTCGGTGGGCCCGGCGATGTGCAGGGTCGGGAAGCGCTGAACGAGGGCCTGCAGCGCGATCCGCCCCTCGAGGCGAGCCAGCGGTGCCCCCAGGCAGTAGTGCGCCCCGCCGGAGAACGCCAGGTGCTCGGCGGCGTTCGGCCGGGTGATGTCGAACTCCAGCGGCCGCTCGAAGACCTTGGGATCGCGGTTGGCGGCGGCCAAGAACGGGATGACCGCCTCGCCCGGTTCGAACGTCACCCCGCCGAGCTCTGTTCGCTCCAAAGCGAATCGGCTGGTCAGCTGCACCGGAGACAGGTACCGCAGGGTCTCCTCGACGGCGCCGGCGGCCAGGGCGGGGTCGGCGACGAGCGCCTGCCACTGCTGCGGGTTGCGCAGCAGGCACAGCACGGCGTTGCCAATGAGGTTGACCGTCGTCTCGAAGCCGGCCAGCAACAGCAGCGCGCACAGCCCGACCATGTCTTCGGGCGCGATGCGGTGCTCGTCTCGGGCCGCGACGAGTCCGCTGATGACGTCCTCGCGGGGGTCCTTGGCCCGCCGCGCGAACAGCTCCTCGAAGATGCGCCGCAGGTCCTGCTGGGTGCGGATCATCTCGGCGGCGTGCCGCGGCGAGCGCACCCCGTCGAGGGCGCCGCCGATCGCCGCGCCGTAGCGCAGGAACGTCGGCTCGTCGTAGTCCTCGATGCCCAGCAGGTCGACGATGACGGCGATCGGCAGGCTCGCCGAGAACCGGCTCATGAGGTCCCACGGCTCGTCCGCCGGCACGGCGTCGAGGAGCCGGTCGACGGTCTCCCGGATGCGGTTCTCGTAGCGGATCATGCGACCGCGGCCGAAGGCGGGCGTGACGATGCGCCGCAACCGCGTGTGGTCCGGCGGATTGAGCTGCAGCAACGACAGATCGATGTCGCCGTCGAACCAGCCGTCGCGGTCGTGCCCCGGCACCGCGCCGAAGGCCCTGGAGGTGAGGATCTGTTGAGTGAACGCGTGGTTGGTGGTGTACCGCAGTCCCAGCGAGGACTTCGGCAGCGGGTCGCCGGCCTCAGCCGCCCGCAGCTGCTCGTACCGGTCGTAGGGGTCGAGCCGCGACCCCGTGAACAGGTCTGCGACCGGGTCGCGGCGCACCTTCGCGGCGTAGAGCGTCGCGGCGCGTTGCACCACCATCGCCGCGCTCATCCGGGTGAACCGCAGCCACGTCGGCGACTCTCGGCCCCGCAGTCGAGCCGCCGACGTCGTCGGCGCGGGCGGGGGGAGGTCGGTGCCGGTGGTGCGCTCGGTCCGAATCGACATATCTCCAGCGTAAGCGGGGCGCTGCGACCGATTCTGCTCTCTGGGGGTCTCTAGTGAGTCCGCTAGTGATGCCTAGTCTTCGCGATCGTCCGAGCGCGGGGGTTCCGCGGGATTCCCAGGTCAGCTGCGTAGCCTGAGGAGAGCGGTCGCTCGGGCCGGCACCGGCAATCGGGAGTTGAATGTGAGCAGACGCAGGCGCGGCCCCGCTGCCCGCATGGGTGCGCTGGCCGCCACGGCGCTGCTGACCGTCGGGATCGCGGGTGCCGGTGCTCCCGCGTCGTCCGCCGCCCTGCCGGGCCCCGTCTCGCAGGGTGGCGTCGCCGCTGCGCTCCCGGCAGCGGCCCCCGGCGCGGCAACAACCCCCGGTGAGCAGGAGCTGCGGATCGCCGTCGCGCCGGAGCCGGACGGCGCTGCGGTCACCCTCGACGCCACGATCTACACCCCGCGCGCGACCCGCGCCGGTGCCCAGTATCCGGCGGTGGTGCTGGCCCACGGGTTCGGCGGCAGCAAGAACGACCTGGTCACCCGCGCCCGGCTGCTCGCCGAGCACGGCTACGTCGTGGCCGCATACAGCGCCCGGGGTTTCGGGCGGTCGTCGGGGCGGATCCACCTCAACGACCCCGCGCTCGAGATCGACGACGCCTCGCGGATCATCGACCTGCTGGCCCAGCGCACCGACGTGCTGCTCGACGGCCCGAACGACCCGCGCGTCGGGGTCGCGGGCGGCTCGTACGGCGGGGCGCTCGCGCTGATGCTCGCCGGGGCCGACCAGCGCGTCGACGCGACCGTTGCCGCGATCACCTGGCACGACCTGGCCGACTCCTTCCTGCCCGGCGCTACGAACGATCTCGACGGAGTCTTCAAGCGCCGATGGGCGTCGTTGTTCTTCTCCTCCACCGTCGCCGCCGGACTTCCGGTCGCGCCGGACACCACCCCACCGGCCGGCGCCCCGCCAACCGGGACGGCGACCGCTGACGCGTCGCCGACCGGCGCGGTCCCGACGGGCTCTGCGACCGCGGCACCGACCGCGACGGCCCCGACCGCGGCGGCCCCGACCGCGGCGGCCCCGACCGCGACACCGACTGCGGCAAGCCCGATTGGCCCGGCGACCAGGGAGGCCGCGGTGTGCGGGCGGTTCGACCCGACCGTCTGCCGCCTCTTCCTGCAGGCCGCCGACACCGGACGACCCTCGGCGCAGCTCGTCGAGTTGCTACGCGCCCACAGCCCCGCCCCCACCCTCGCCGCCAACCAGGCGCCGACGCTGCTGCTGCAGGGCATGCGCGACTCCCTCTTCGGGCTCGACCAGGCCGATGCCACCGCCAAGGAGCTGCGCGCGGCCGGCACCCCCGTGGCCGTGCAGTGGTTCGACGGCGGCCACGACGGCGGCGACCAGCCGAGCGACGAGTCCACGCTGCTCCCCTGGCTCGACCACTACCTCGCCCCGGACCGAGCCGCCACGACCGCCGCCGCCCCGACCGCCGCGACGACTACGCCTGCGACCGACGCCCCCTCCGTCACCCAGACAGCCCCCAGGCCGATGCCGCTGCCGGCGTTCACGGCGTCGGTCCCGGCGGCCACCGGCGGTGGAACGCGCACGATGACGAGCGAGGCCTACCCGGGCCTCGACGGCTCCGGCGGCAGCCGCCCCACGGTGTCGCTGACCCCCACCGATGCCAGCCCGCGCGCCGGACGGCTGCTTTCGCCGCCCGGTGCCGACCCCGCCGCCATCTCCGGGGCCGGTGGTCTGGGCGGAGCGCTGGCGGCCGACGCCGGCGGCCAAGGGGGCGGCGGGGGCGCCGGGCTCGTCGGCTACCAACTCGCGGCGCTGCCCGGGCAGAGCGTCGCTTTCGATACCGAGACGCTGCCCGACGCGGTGACGGTCATCGGTGCCCCGCGCGTGCGGCTGCAGGTCACCTCGACCGCCGCGGACGCCACCCTCTACGTCTCGCTGTGGCGCATGGCCGCGGGCGGTCCGGTGTCGCCGCGCGGCCTGGTCACCCCGGTGCGGGTGGCGACGACGCCGGGCGAGCCGGTGCAGATCGAGGTGCCGCTGCCGGCCGGCACTTACACGATGGCCCCCGGCGGCCGCTGGCGCGTGCTCGTCAGCGCCACCGACGCCGGCTTCGCGACCCCGACCGACGCCCGCGCCTATACCGTCGAGCTCGCCGACCCGACGCTCACCCTGCCGACCGTTCCCGGTGCGCTCGACAGCACCCGGGAGACCGACTCCGAGACCGTCGGCGTCGCGATCGCCCTCGCGGCCCTGCTCGTCGCCATCGCCCTCGCCGCCCTCCTCGGAGTCCGGCGGCGTCGCCGCGGCGACCAGCGCGACACCCGCGCCGCGTACGCCGACGTGCCCCTGGTCGTCGACAACCTCGTGCAGACCTACAAGGACGGACACAAGGCCGTCGACGACGTCTCCTGGCGCGCCGAGGCCGGGCAGGTCGTCGGGCTGCTCGGCCCCAACGGCGCCGGTAAGACGACGACGATGCGGATGCTCGTGGGGCTGATCCGCCCCGACTCCGGCAGCGTGCACGTGCTCGGCGAACCCGTGCACGCCGGCTCCCCGGTGCTCGGCCGCGTCGGCGCGCTCATCGAGGGCCCCGGCTTCCTACCGCACCTCACGGGTTTGCAGAACCTGCACGCCTATTGGGAGGCCACCGGCCGCGACCCCGCCGAGGCCGACTTCGACGCCGCCCTCGAGGTGGCAGCCCTCGGGGGCGCCGTCGACCGACCCGTGCGCACCTACTCCCAGGGCATGAAGCAGCGCCTCGGCATCGCCCAGGCGATGCTCGGGCGCCCCGAGGTGCTGCTGCTCGACGAGCCCACCAACGGCCTGGATCCGCCGCAGATCGCCGCGATGCGCCCCATCCTGCGCGCCTACGCCGCGACCGGGCGCACGGTCGTCGTCTCCAGCCACCTGCTCAGCGAGGTCGAGCAGACCTGCACGCACGTCGTCGTCATGAACGGCGGGAAGGTCGTCATGGCGGGGGCGGTCGCCGACCTCACCGGCGACGCCACGACCCTCATCCACCTCGCGTCGCCGACCGAGTCGCCGACCGAGTCGACGACCGAGTCGACGACCGAGTCGACCACCGAATCGCCCGTCGAGCCAACCGACGCGGAGCCGGGGGCAGCAGCGGAGAACGAGCCGGACCTCGACGAGGTGGCGGCCCGGCTGCGCGCGCAGTTCGGGGAGCGCATCGAGCACCTGCGCATCGACCACGGCGACCGGGCCCTGGCCATCAGCGGCGATGTGCCCCGCGCCGACCTGGTCGCGGCGGTGGTCGCCGCCGGCGGGCGGGTCGTCGAGGTGACCGCCCGACGACGCCTCGAGGAGGTCTTCCTCGGGGTCATCGGGCAGCGAGCCACCCCGGAGGCGAGCGGCGACGCGGGCCAGGCCACGCCCTCCGACACCGGCGACGACGAAGACGAGGAGCACCGCATGGATCGCCTCCGACAGGTGCGGGCCCGATGAGCCGGGAAGCAATCACGGACCACGTCGCGCAGGGCGCCGACCACGGCGAGCCGACGCGCAGGCTCGTTCGCCGACCGCTGTCGTGGCGGGCGGAGGTGCGCCGTCAACTCGGGCGGCGTCGCACGCTGTGGGCCTTCGGGTTGTTGTTGGCGCTGCCGGTCATCCTGGTGGCCGCCTTCAGCCTCGGCGACGAATCGTCGGGCGGCGGTCGCTACGTCGACCTCGCGCAGGCGGGCTCGGCGAACTTCGCGGTGTTCACGATGTTCGCGGCCAGCGACTTTCTCCTCGTCATCCTGGCGGCCCTGTTCGCCGGAGACGCCGTGCCCGCCGAGGCGTCGTGGTCCAGCCTGCGTTACCTGCTCGTCGCGCCGGTCGCCCGGATGCGGCTGCTGGCCAGCAAACTCGTCGTCGCCATCGGTTCGACGGTCACCGCCGGGGTACTGCTGGCCGGGTGGGCGCTGCTCGTAGGTGGCCTGGCCTACGGCTGGTCGTCGTACACCAGCCCCGGCGGGTTGAGCCTGGACTGGGCGGACTTCGGGCCGCGGTTCGCGCTGGCCGTCGTCATGATTCTGGTGACGTTGCTGCAGGTCACCGGCATCGCCCTGCTCATCGGGACGGTCAACGACGCCCCGCTGGGGGCGGTCGGCGGCGCGGTCCTCGTGACGATCGTGGCCAACATTCTCGACACGATCGACGCGCTCGGCGACCTACGCCACGCTCTTCCGATGCACTATTCGCGGTCCTGGATCCAGGCACTCTCCGCCGACATCACCTGGACCGACATGCAGCGCGGCGCGCTGTGGTCGCTGTTCTACTTCGTGCTCACCGCCGCGCTCGCGTTCTGGTGGTTCCGGCGCAAAGACGTGCTCAGCTGAGCCATCGTGGTTCTCAGCCCGCGGCCCTGGCCGCCCCACCAGCTAAGGAGATTCCATGCGTGAAGTCCCGCTCGACGCCCTGATCGAGGCGCACCCGCTGGGGGCGACCGTGCTCGATGTGCGCGAACAGCAGGAGTACCTCTCGGGTCACGTGCCCGGCGCGATCCACATCCCCATGGGTGAGGTGCCCGCCCGCCTGCAGGACGTGCCCCACGCCCAGCCCCTCTACGTCATCTGCGCCAGCGGCGGACGCTCGCAGGTCAGCGCGGCTCAGTTGGAGGCCGCCGGCTACGAGGCGGTCTCGGTGCAGGAGGGGACCAAGGGTTGGATCGCGCGGGGCCAGGCCGTCGTCACGGGCGGCTCACCGAACTAGCCCGATCGGCAACGCTCTTCGCCCCTGAGCAGATTCCAGACGTTCATTTGGGGTCAATGTTATTGATCCGTTGTCCTCGGGGGCTCGCGAGCCCGCGCGGGCAGGCCTAGATTCGCCAGCACCTTCGTCGAATTGAGGCATCGATGTCGCAACCTCTGGCCCAGCAGGAGCGGTTCAACACCGCTCGGGTCGTCCAGCTGGCCACCGTCGCCGCGTTGGGCGGTTTTCTCTTCGGGTTCGACACCGCCGTCATCAACGGCGCGGTCACCCCCATGCGCAACGAGTTCGGCATGGGGGCGGGCCTGACCGGCTTCGTCGTCTCGAGCGCGCTGCTGGCCTGCATGGTCGGCGCCTATGCCGCCGGGTCGCTGGCCGACCGCCTGGGCCGCGTGAAGGTCATGATCATCGCCGCGGTGCTGTTCACGATCAGCGCCGTCGGCTGCGGGTTCGCGTTCGGGCCGTGGGACATGATCTTCTGGCGCGCGATCGGTGGGCTGGGCGTCGGCGCGGCCTCCGTCATCGCGCCCGCCTATATCGCCGAGATCAGCCCCGCGAGCATCCGCGGTCGGCTGGGTTCGCTGCAGCAACTCGCGATCGTCACCGGCATCTTCGTGGCGCTGCTCTCGGACTTCGCCATCGCGGCCGCCGCCGGGGGTGGCGGTGAACCCTTCTGGTTCGGGATGGCCGCGTGGCGCTGGATGTTCATGGCCGAGGTCATTCCGGCGGTCGTCTACGGCGTGCTGGCGCTGACCATCCCGGAGTCGCCGCGCTATCTGGTGGCCAAGGGCGAGCACGAGAAGGGTCGGGAGGTGCTGGCTCGGGTGCTGTTGACCGGTGTCGACGAGCGCATCGCCGAGATCAAGCGCACCGTCACGCGGGACGCCAAGGCGTCGCTGGCCGACCTGCGCGGCGCCTCCGGCAAAGTGCTGCCGATCGTGTGGATCGGTATCGCGCTGTCGGTGTTCCAGCAGTTCGTCGGCATCAACGTCATCTTCTATTACTCGGCGACGCTGTGGCAGTCGGTCGGTTTCACCGAAGAAGACGCCCTCATGCAGACCGTCATCACGTCGATCACCAATATCGTCGTCACGCTCATCGCCATCGCGCTCATCGACAAGATCGGCCGCCGAAGGTTGCTGCTCACGGGCTCGGCCGGCATGTTCCTCAGCCTCGGCACGATGGCGTGGATCTTCAGCCAGGCGCCGCTGGTGCCCGGCCCCGACGGCAGCAGCATGCCGGTGCTGGGCGACACCGAGGGCGTCGTCGCGCTGATCGCCGCCAACGCGTTCGTCGTGTTCTTCGGGATGTCGTGGGGTCCGGGCGTCTGGGTGTTGCTCGGCGAGATGTTCAACAACCGCATCCGTGGCACCGCCCTGGGTGTGGCGGCCGGGGCGCAGTGGCTGGCCAACTTCGCCATCTCCACGAGCTTCCCGGGCATGGCCGAGTTGGGTCTCTGGTTCGCCTACGGCTTCTACACGATCGCCGCGCTGGCCTCGTTCTTCTTCGTCCTGCGTTATGTCCCCGAAACCGCCGGCAAGCAACTGGAAGACATGGAGTAGCCCCCGCCGGCGCAGGCGGGAGGGCGTGCGGCGGGGCGGGCGGTCAGTGCAGGGAGTCGTCGGCTGGGCCGAGGCGCCAGGCAGCGAACTCCACGCGCAGGCCCGCGCGGGTCGGTGAGGCGCAGAACGGCCCCGCCCGCCACGGCAACTGCGGATCGATCGGAGCCAGCCGCAGCAGCTGCCACGGCTCGTCGCCGCAGCGGGCGCGGACCGTCACCGCGGCACCCGATCGGCTCGCCCGCACCGTGATCTGGCGACCCGCCCAGTCGTCGACGGGCCCGGTCGACCAGTCCGAGACGCCGGCGGTGACGACAGCCCCGGCCATCAGCCGGCCGTCGGAGAACTCGACCCCGGCCTTGATCCAGTGCTCGGCGTCGGCGCGCAGCAGCACCCCCGCCTGGTCGAACTGCTCGCTGCCGCCCAGCACGAAGTCGACCTCTACGGCGCGCCCGTCGGGCAGGTCACCCAGCAGCGCCGGAGCGTCGTCGTGCACGAAACCGTATGAGGTGTGTCGCCACAGGTCGCTGCCGCGGGCAGGCGTGACGACCAGCCGGTCGCCCTCGCTGCGCACCGCCTCCGGGTCGACGGTCCATTTCCCCTGCTCCCAGGGCACCTCACGCTGCGTCACGACTGATCAGCCTCCGAAGCCGAGGAAGACCAGCAGGCGCCGCTCGAACTCCACCAAGGTCGTGCTCTCGAGTCGCCCCACCACCGCGTGCGCGTTGCTCCGACGCACCGTCGTCACCTTGTCGACCATCAGGTAGGACTCCTGGCTCAAGCCGCTGCTTGCGTCGGCCGGTACCGGAACGCGCAGCAGGGGCGCCTCGACCGCGGTCGTGGTGAGTGGGCAGACGGTGAGGGAATCGGTCGCGTCGAACCGATCGTCCTGGATGACCAGGGCCGGACGCGGCTTGGTCGCGTAGACGCCACCGGCGACGGTGACGATGTCCCCGCGTCTCATTCGGCCCAGTCTTCGGAGATCGCCTCGACGAAGTCCATGTCCCGCGCGGTATCGGCCGACGCGGCGACCGCCAGGGACTGACGGTGCGCCTGCGCCGCGAACTCCGGGGAACGGACGTCAGGCACCCAGATCTGCACCGGACGCAGCCCTTGAGCACGCATCCGCGCCCGGTACTCGCTCACCCGCTCCCGAACCGCCATGGGACAACGTTACATGTAACGCGACGAGCGGCTCAAGACGCGCGCATGGGAGTGCCTCACTCGCCGTCGGAATATAATTCACTCAGTGAAGTGTTAGGAGGCCTGTAAGCACTTCCACCAGCACGAACAGGACCTCCCGTGAACATCCTCGTCCTCATCGCCTCCATCCTCCTCGGCCTGGCCATGGTCGGTGCCGGGACCGCGAAGGTCCGTCACCAAGAGCCGGTGACGAGCACTCTCGACCGTCTGAAGGTGAGCCGTTCTCTCCAACGCACCATCGGGTTCCTCGAGGTGCTCGGCGGCATCGGCGTCGCCCTCGGCGGCGTCGCCATCACCATCGGCTCGCCCCTGGGCTGGCTCGGTGTGGCCGCTGCCATCGGCCTCGTCCTCATGATGGCCGGCGCGTTGTCCTGGCACGCCAAGGAGCGCGACACGCTCAAGAACTCTTCCGGAGCCCTGATTCTCTTCGTCTTCAGCGGCGCCGTCGCGGCCCTGCAGATCCTGACGGTCTGATCGAGACGATCTGATCGAAACCCTCTGACCGAAACCCTCTGAGCGGCCCTCCCCTCGCCGGACCGCCAGCCACTACTCGTCGCTCGAAAGGCGGCATCTCGTGTCTCGCATTCCCTACAAGTGGCTTGTCGCCACCGCCTTCGTCCTCGGGCTCTTCCTCGAGATCCTCGACATGACGGTGCTGAACACAGCCCTTCCCATCCTCGGTGAGTACTTCGGTGCCGACACCGCTCAGTTGCAGTGGCTCGTCACGGCCTATCTCGTCTCGCTGGCCGGGTTCATCCCGGCCTCCGGGTGGGTCGCCGACCGGTTCGGCGACAAGCGAACCTTCCTCTTCGCTCTCGCGGTCTACACCGGTGCCAACCTGTGGGCCGGCATGGCCGGCTCGATCAACGAGCTCATCGCGGCTCGGGTGACTCAGGGCATCGGCGGTGGCCTGCTCACCCCGGTCGGCACGGCCATGCTCTTCCGTGCGTTCCCGCCGAACGAGCGAGCCCGCGCCTCGGCGATGCTCGCCATCCCGACGACCCTGGCTCCGATGCTCGGGCCGGTGCTCGGTGGCTGGCTCGCCGACACCGTCTCCTGGCGGTGGATCTTCTTCATCAAGGTCCCGATCGGTGTGATCGCGCTCGTCTTCAGCGCGCTCGCCCTCAAGCCCGGTGAACGCACCGCGACGGGACGCTTCGACGTCCTCGGCTTCCTGACCGGAGGCGGTGGCCTGGCCACCTTGCTCGTCGGACTGGAACGCGGCGCCCGCGAGGGCTGGGCGGATCCGACCACCCTCGTTCTCGTCGGCCTCGGAGTGGCTCTGGGCGCGATCTTCGTCGTGACCGAGTCGCGTGTCGCCTCGCCCATGCTCGACCTCGGCCTGCTCAAGGACCGGATGTTCGCCCTGGGCAACGTGCTCATGCTTCCCGCGGCGGGCGCGTCGATGGGTGCGATGTTCGTCATCCCGCTCTTCGTCCAGACCCAGCGCGGCCTCTCGGCCACGGAGTCTGGCCTGCTCACGGCGTTCCAAGCCATCGGAATGCTCGCGGTCCTGCCGTTCACGAACCGCCTGTTCATGCGCTTCGGCCCACGCCGGCTGCTGCTCGGGGGTTTCACCGTCATCGCCGCTAGCCAGTTCGCCATGATGGCCCTCGGTCCCGAGACCAGCCTGAACCTGATCCGCGGCTCCATGTTCCTCATGGGCTTCGCCGGTGGCTTGGTGATGGTGCCCTTGCAGGCTGCGACGTTCTCGCAGATCAGCTTCGCCGCGACCGCACGCGCCTCGGCACTGTTCTCCACCGCCCGACAGGTCGCGGCCAGCGTCGGCGTGGCTTTGATCGCGACGACCCTGACGGTTAGGACCAGTCAGCGACTGGGGAACCTCGAGGAGGGCGACGAGCGCCGCGACGACGGCTGCCCAGTTCGGGGCCTACCACGACGTGTTCTTCGTCAGCGGGCTCATCGGCGTCCTCGGGGTCGCCCTGGCCCTGATGATCCGTGACGCCGACGCCGCGGCCAGCCGCACGCCGACACCCACGGCCGCAGTGGACAACGCCGCAGTAGACAACCCGGCCACCACCGGACCCATGCCTCTACCGGCGAACGCGACGAACGCGGTCGCCAAGGAAGGAAGCTCATGACCGACTACGGACGTCCACTCGAGTTCGGCTGGTTCGCCGGCCCCGAGGCCGGCGACGCCCGGGCGCTGCTCGCCGGGGCACGCATCGCGGACCGGGCGGGTCTCGACCTCATCGGAGTCCAGGATCACCCCTACAACGCAGGCCACCTGGACTCCTTCACCCTCCTGAGCGCGATGGCTGCCGTCACCGACAACGTCCGGCTCTTCCCGGATGTCGCCAACCTCCCGCTGCGCGGACCGGCGATGATCGGTCGGGCCATCTCCAGCCTCGACGTCATCTCCGAGGGCCGGGCCGAGCTCGGCCTCGGGACCGGAGTGTTCTGGGACGGCATCGCAGCCATGGGTGGCCCCCGGCTCGGCAAGGGCGAGTCCGTCGATGCGCTGCAGGAGGCGCTGACCCTCCTGCGCGGCTGGTTCGACGCCATGGGTCGGCAGTCGCTGACCATGGCCGGCGCGCACTACCAGGTGACCGGGGCGCACGCCGGTCCAGCACCCGCCCACCGAGTGGGCATCTGGCTCGGAGCCCGCGGCCCGCGCATGCTGAACCTGCTCGGCACGTACGCCGACGGCTGGCTGCCCGCGCTCGCCTTCATCCCGCCCGAGCAGCTCGCCGACCTGCACGCGCAGATCGACGACGCGGCGCAAGCCGCCGGTCGAGCGCCGTCGGAGATCAACCGGATCTACAACGTGTGGGGTGCGCACTCCACGCGCGACTGGATCGACATGCTCACCGAATTCACCCTCGAGTACGGCATGAACGCCTACGTCATCGGTGCGCCCCCGACCGAGTCGGCACTGCGCACGATCGGCGAAGAGATCGCCCCCGCCGTCCGCGAGGCCGTCGCCGCCGCCCGCGGCTGACCACCCACCTTCAGAACCCAAAGCAAGGAAACCACCATCATGACCGCGATCACCGAGACCACTACGACCACCACTGAGCACGGCCTCGACATCGACCTGACCTTCGCCGACCCAGCGGAGGCCGCCGCGATCGAACGGGCCGCCGAAGGCTTGCGCGCCAAGGGGTACGCCGTGCACGTCGTCGACACGGCCGCCGAAGCCCGCACGCTGATCGGCGAGATCCTGCCCACCGACGCGAGCGTCTTCACCAGCTCCAGCGAGACGCTGCGCCTGTCCGGAATCGACGAGGACATCAACGAATCCGGCAGGTTCGACGCCCTGCGCCCCCGCATCTTCGCGGCAGCCGCCGACGGCGCGACACCCGATGACATGCGTCGTCTCGCCGCCGCCCCGGACGTCGTCGTCGGCAGCGTCCACGCCGTGACAGAAGACTGGCGAATGCTCACCGCATCCGGTAGCGGCAGCCAACTGAGCCACTACAGCTACACCGCCGGCTCAGCGATCTTCGTCGTCGGCTCCCAGAAGATCGTCCCCGACGTCGCCGAAGGCCTCCGCCGACTGGAGACCTACGCCTATCCGATGGAAGACACGCGCTTCCGTGCAGCCGTCGATGCGCCGGCGCAACTGAACAAGATCCTCATCGTCAACGGCGAGATGTTCGAGGGCCGCGTGACGGTCGTCCTCATCCGCGAGGCGATCGGCTTCTGATCGACGGGGAGAATGGGGTCAAGGCAAGGGACCACCCGGCACACGCGCGCCGGAACAGGAGAAGCCACTCATGGCATCGGTGAAGATCGACAACGCGGCCCGGCTCGGACGAGGGCATCGGGGAGGAGACTGCAATGAGCGAACGTGAAGCTCGCCTGGCAGCCCTCGACGCCCTCGCTCGGGCGGGGCTCGTGGTGCGCCACTTCCTTGACGACGTCGCCGCCAGAAACGGGCTGAGTGGGCCACAGGCGCGTCTGGTGAGCGGCCTCGTCGAGCCGATGCCCATGGCCGCGGCCGCGGCTGCGGCCGGGTGCGAGCCCTCGCACCTGACCAGTATCGCCGGGCAGCTCGAGGAGGCCGGACTCGTCCGCCGCGACGTCGACCCTCACGACCGGCGAGTCCGGCGGGTCCGGCTCACCCGCAAGGGATCGCAGGTGCGCACGCGGCTGCTCGCCGAGCTGGAGACGGGCGCGCCCATCGTCCGGGACCTCGACGAGCAACAGGCCCGCCTGCTGACCCGGCTCCTGTCGCCATCGCCATGACGGGCAGATCGTCATGACGGACCGGCGGACCCAGCTGCCGCCGCCGTCGGCAGGTGATTTGGACGGTCGACCTGATGGCATCTAAGTTGGGCTGTCTGCGCGCGTGCCGAGCTCAGCAGTGCGCGGAGTCCCTTGCGTTGAAAGGTCTCTGGCGATGGCTGCGCCCCCTGTTTCTCGTGCCCGTACGGCGGTCGTCGCCGGGGTGACCGTCGCCCTCGTGGCCGCTGCGGCGATCACCGGCACCACCGCCTCCGCTGCAGTGAACCCGACTGCGGCAGTGCATCCGACTGCGGCCGCGAACCCGGGGGCGGCCGCGCGAAAGTACCTGGGCACCTCGCCGTCGAGTCACCGCTGGTTCTCCGGCGGCTACCCCGGCGGCCACATGAGCGGCACGCGAGCCAACTCCTGGGGCACCTGGCGCGGCAGCCCCAGCGACATGACCCTCACGTTCCCCGAGTACGCCACGTGGACGACGATGGCGAACTCCACCTGGCACATCGAGACGTACGGCACCCTCCGCGGGCGCCTCATGTACGGGCTGCCGCTGCTGCCCAAGAATGCCCGCCCGGCGCAGCTCAAGGACGTCGCCGCCGGCAAGCACGACGCCACGTTCCGCAAGATCGCCCGTGACCTGCGCACCCGCAACCGCGGCAATGCGGTCGTCAAGCTCGGCTGGGAGGCGAACGGCAACTGGATGTCGTACAGCGCCACCGCGGCCACGGCCCCGACGTATCGGGCGGCCTGGAGGCGGGTCGCGCAGGTCATGAAGAAGGAGTCACCTCGTCTGGTCTTCAGCTTCGAGGTCAACTGCGGCACGGCCATGGCGGGTCAGCGCAACCGCCTGGACTCCCTGACCAAGCTGTACCCCGGTAACGACGTCACGCAGCTCGTCGGCTGCTCCCACTACGACTGGTGGACCACCGGCGCCCGCACGGAGGCGCAGTGGCGCGCCTCGATCAAGCCGGCCCGCGGCCCCGGGCTCGCCGACGTCGCGGCGTTCGCCCGCGCCCGCGGCAAGGGCCTGTCGATCTCCGAGTGGGGGCTGGCCTCGCGCAGCCGACAGGGCAACGGCGACAACCCCTTCTTCATCCGCAAGATGAAGCAGTACTTCGACGCGAACAACGACATCCTCGCGGTCGAGATGTACTTCAACGACCCGTCGGGCATGGGCAATTCGCTGCTGCCGGAGGCTCCGCAGAACCCCAAGGCCGCCGCCGAATACCGGCGCCTCTTCTGACGCTCGACATCCCGTGCGCTGCACGGAGTGGGTCTCACTAAGGACACGAAACGCGTGGTGTCCGTAATGTCGCCCCACGTCATGACCCATGTTTCCGCTCATCCCGGCCTACCGCCGCCAACCCTGTGGCGGCGCCCGGTGCGGTATCGCGCGACCATCCGGCGCGCTCTCGACCAGAGCGGAGAGATTCATGACGATGAGACGGAAGGCGGCCCCGGTCGCCGTCGCGGCGGCAGTGGCCCTGGCCCTCGGCGCGTGCGCGCAGTCGGAGCGGGAGTCCGGCGGCGAGGCCACGGGCGGCGCCGGCGGCTCGTACAAGGACACGTTCACCTTCGGCGCCGCCGGTGCCCCCGAGGTGTTCGACCCCTTCTACGCCACCGACGGCGAAACCTTCCGGATCACCCGGCAGATGTTTGACGGGCTACTGACCATCAAGCCCGGCACCGCCGACCTGGCGCCGGCGCTCGCGGAGAAGTGGGAGCCGTCGGCCGACGGCAAGCAGTGGACGTTCACGCTGCGCCAGGGCGTGGTCTTCAGCGACGGTGAGCCGTTCAACGCTGAGGCCGCCTGCAAGAACTTCGAGAGGATGTTCGACCAGAACGAGGCCGCGGCCGCCGGGCCCGCCGAGTACTGGCGCAACACGATGGGCGCCTTCAAGTCCGACGCGGCCAACTCGCTCTACCAGGGCTGCACCGTCAAGGACCCGAACACGATCGTCATCGACACCAAGGAGGCGACGTCTAAGTTCCCCGCGGTGCTCTCGCTCGCGTCCCTGTCGATGCAGAGCCCCAAGGCGCTCGAAGAGGGCAAGGCCAACGAGGTCACCGCCCAGGGTGAGGGCTTCTCCTACCCCGAGTACTCGATGAATCCGGTCGGCTCCGGCCCGTACAAGCTGGAGAACTACGACCAGGCCAACCGCACGGTCACCCTCGTCGCCAACGACAAGTACTGGGGCGAGCAGCCCAAGACCAACAAGCTGATCTTCAAGATCATCCCCGACGAGTCGACCCGCCGGCAGGAGCTGCAGGCGGGCTCCATCGACGGCTACGACCTGCCCAATCCGGTCGACTGGAAGGGCCTGGAGGATGCCGGCAGCAAGGTCGAGGTGCGCCCCGCGTTCAACATCCTTTACATGGGTCTGAACCCGGAGAAGAACGAGAAGCTCAAGGATGTCGAGGTCCGCAAGGCCCTCTACCAGGCGATCAACCGGCAGCAGCTCGTCGACAGCCAGCTGCCCGAGGGCGCCAGCGTCGCCACGCAGTTCATTCCCGAGACCGTCGCCGGGTACAACGAAGCCCTGCAGCCGGTGGCCTACGACGCCGCCGCCGCGAAGGAGAAGCTGCAGGGGCTGACGCTGAACTTCGCCTACCCCTCCGAGGTCACGCGGCCCTACATGCCGAACCCGCAGCGGCTCTTCGAGGCCATCCGGGCCGACCTGGAGGCCGCGGGCGTCACTGTCAACGTCACGACCCGCCCCTGGAACGGTGGCTACCTCGACGGCGTGACCGCCGGCGCGTTCGACGCCTGGCTGCTCGGCTGGACCGGCGACTACAACTCGGCCGACAACTTCATCGGTACGTTCTTCGGCAACCTGGCGACCAACGACTTCCGCACGAAGGTCACCAACTACGGCACCGCCCTGAGCCAGGAGCTCGCGGCCGCCGACGCGACCGTCGACGAGGCCGAGCGCACGAACAAGTACAAGGAGATCAACAAGAAGCTCGTTGAGCAGTACCTCCCGGCGCTGCCCCTGACGCACAGCCCGCCGGCCCTCGTGGTCAGCGGCAAGGTCGAGGGCCTGGTCGTCAGCCCGCTGACGGCCGAGGAGTTCAGCACCGTGCAGGTCAAGCAGTAGGGCACTACGCCCGCATCAGAGCGCAGCTCGGGTCCGTCGCGGCACACCCCGCCGCGACGGACCCGGCTCCCGTGGGCTTCGTGTGGCCCGACCGCCCTCACCCGAAAGGCGCGTAGTGCTCAGATTCATCGTTCGACGACTGCTGCAGATGGTCGGGGTCGTGCTCGTCCTGTCGCTGCTGCTGTTCATGTGGCTGCGGTCCCTGCCCGGTGGCCCGGTCTCGGCGATCCTCGGCGAGCGGGCCACTCCGGAGTCTCGTGAGGCGCTGACCAGGGCGCTCGGGCTGGATCAACCGCTGCCGGTGCAGTACTTACGGTTTCTGCAGCGGGCCGCAGAAGGCAACTTCGGCGTCTCGACCGGGGTGCTGCCCGGCCGCGACGCCCTCGAGATCTTCTTCATGCGGCTCCCGGCCACGATCGAGCTGAACTTCTTCGCGATGCTCATCGCCGTCTCCATCGGCATCCCGCTCGGCTACTTCGCGGCCCGGCGGCGCGGCACGATCCTGGACAACGTCTCGATCGTCTGGTCGCTGATCGGCGTCGCGGTCCCCGTCTTCTTCCTCGCGTTCCTGCTGCGCTACTGGTTCGCCGTGCAATGGCAGTTGCTGCCGGTCTCTGGGCGACAATCCAGCGGCCTCGACGCCACCCACATCACCGGACTGTTCGTGCTCGACGGCCTCCTGACCCGGGAGTGGGACGCCGCGTGGGACTCGTTCCTGCACCTCATTCTCCCGGCGGTGGCGCTCGCGACGATCCCGTTCGCGGTGATCTTCCGCATCACGCGGGCCGCGGTGCTCGACGTCATGGAAGAGGACTACGTTCGCACCGCCGCGTCCAAGGGACTGCTGGATCGCACGATCCGCGGACGGCACATTCTGCGCAACGCGATGTTGCCGGTCGTCACGATCATCGGCCTGCAGATGGGGGCCCTGCTCGCCGGAGCCGTACTCACCGAGCGGGTCTTCTCCTTCGGCGGGATCGGAGAGGCGTTGGCGATCGCCTTCGAACGGCGCGACTATGCGGTGCTGCAGGTGTTGATTCTGGCGGCCGCGGCGATCTACGTGCTGGTCAACCTGCTCGTCGACATCGCCTACGCGCTCATCGACCCCCGCGTGCGGACCCGGTGACGCTGTGAACCGACCCGATACCCCCGACACGCCCGAGGCCACCTCGGCGCGCAAGCCCGCCGCCGACGCCCCCGAAAGCCCGGCCACCGGGTCGCACCTGCGCGATGTGCTCACCGGGCGCCGCAAGAAGGACCGGATCGACGACCTCGCCGAGGCCGGCGTCATCGACGAGTCCAAGGGCGTCTCGCTCGTGGCCAGCGCCTGGCGGCGGCTGCGGCGCAACCCGATCTTCCTGATCGGGGCAGCCATCACGGCCGCGTTCGTGCTGCTCGCGTTGCTCTCGCCGTTCCTGGCGCCGCACGACCCCGCGGCGCGGCTGCTCATCGACCAGGTGCGCCCGCAGACCAACCCGGTGCCCGGCCCGCAACCCGGCTTCCCCCTCGGCGCCGACTCCTAGGGCCGCGACCTGTTCTCGCGGTTGCTCGTCGGCAGTCGTCAGACGCTCATCGTCGGGGTCATGGCCACCCTCGGTGGCCTCGCCGGCGGCCTGATCCTGGGGACGCTCGCCGGAGCGTTCGGCGGCTGGGTCGACGCCTTCGTCATGCGAGTCGTCGACGTCATGCTCTCGCTGCCGAGCCTGCTGCTCGCGTTCTCGATCGCGGCGATGGCGCAGCGCCCGAGCCAGTGGACGGTGATCACCGCGATCGCCATCGTCAACATCCCGATCTTCGCCCGACTGCTGCGCGGCTCGATGCTCGCCCAACGACATTCGGATCACGTGCTGGCCGCTCGGGCCCTCGGCGTCAAGCCCTCGGCGATCGTGTTCCGGCACATGCTGCCCAACGCGCTCGGCCCGGTCATCGTGCAAGCCACCCTCGTGCTGGCGACGGCGATCATCGACGCGGCGGCCCTGTCGTTCCTCGGCCTGGGCAATCCCGACGACCGCGCCCCGGAGTGGGGCCAGATGCTCGGCATGGCCCAGCAGTACCTCTCCGACCACCCGCACCTGGCGGTGTACCCGGCGATCTGCATCATCATCGTGGCGCTCGGCTTCACGCTGATGGGCGAGTCGCTGCGCGAGGCCCTCGACCCCAAGACTCGGAGGTAGCGCGATGCCTGCTTCGTCGACCGACACCCGCGCGCAGTCCGGCACCGCGAGCGCGGCCCCGCTGCTACAGGTGCGCGACCTGTCGGTGACCTTCCAGCGGCAGGGCGAGCGGCCGTTCACCGCCGTCGACGGCGTCAGCTTCGAGGTGCGCCCCGGCCAGACCGTCGGCCTCGTCGGCGAATCCGGGTGCGGCAAGTCGGTGACGTCGCTGGCGATCATGGGGCTGCTGCCCCCGCGGGGCAACAAGGTCACCGGCTCGGTCGAGTTCGGCGGCACGAACCTGCTGACCCTGGGCAAGAAGCAGATGCAGGACCACCGCGGCCGCGACCTGGCGATGATCTTCCAGGACCCGCTGTCCAGCCTCAATCCCGTGATCCCGATCGGCATCCAGGTCACCGAGGTGCTCGAACGACACCGCGGGATGTCGCGGCGGGCCGCGCGACCGATCGCCCGCGAGATGCTCGACAGGGTCGGCATCCCTGACCCCGACCGGCGCCTGACCGACTACCCGCATCAGCTCTCCGGCGGCATGCGGCAGCGGGCGCTCATCGCGATCGCGCTGGCCTGCGAGCCGCGGCTGCTCATCGCCGACGAGCCCACGACCGCGCTCGACGTGACGATCCAGGCCCAGATCCTGACCCTGCTGCGCGACCTCGTCGAACAGACCGGCACGGCGCTCATCATGATCACCCACGACCTCGGCGTCGTCGCCGGGCTGTGCGACGAGATCAACGTGCTCTACGGCGGCCGGATCGTCGAGCGCGGCGAGCGGCACGAGCTGTTCGCGCAGCCGCGGCACCCGTACACCGCCGGGCTGCTCGCCTCCATCCCGCGGCTCGACGCTCCCCGGGGCGCGCGGCTGACCCCGATCCCCGGGTCCGTCGCCGACAACCTGCCGTGGACCCACGCCTGCGCCTTCGCCCCGCGCTGTAGCCGGCCGATCGAGGTGTGCCGCACCCAGACTCCCGATCTGGTCGAGCGCGGGACGCGGGCCCTGCGCTGCCACAACCCGGTGCCGCCCGCGCCGCAACAGGCGCCCGGCGACGCGGACGGCGCATCGCACACTCGTGAGGGGGACCAGTGAGCCGGACCGACACCGCCTCCGCTCCGGCTCCGGGGCTCGACGCGGACACCCTGCTGAGCGCCACCGGCGTCAAGGTGCACTTTCCCATCAAGCGCGGGGTGATCTTCGACCGCACGATCGGCCACGTCTACGCCGTCGACGGTGTGGACCTGACGATCAAACGCGGCCAGACCTACGGGCTGGTCGGCGAATCGGGCTGCGGCAAGTCGACGTTGGGGCGGGCGATCCTCAACCTCGAGCCGCCGACCGACGGCTCGGTGGTCTTCGACGGCGTCGACATCGCCTCGCTCAAGGGGGAGACGCTGCGGCGGCGCCGCAAGGACATTCAGATGGTCTTCCAGGACCCGCTGTCGTCGCTGGACCCCCGCCAGTCGGTCGAATCGCTGCTCATCGAGGGGATGAAGGCGCACGACCTGGCGCCCGACGCCAAGGCCGCGAACGCTCGGCTGCGGCAGTTGCTGGCCGACGTCGGGCTACCCGCGGCGGCGCTGCATAAGTACCCGCACGAGTTCTCCGGCGGGCAGCGGCAGCGCATCGGCATCGCCCGCGCGCTCTCGGTGGAGCCCAAGCTCATCGTCGCCGACGAGCCCGTCTCCGCCCTCGACGTCTCAGTGCAGGCGCAGGTCATCAACCTGCTCGAGGACCTGCAGGAGGCGTACGGCCTGACGTACCTGGTCATCGCCCACGACCTGGCGGTCGTGCGGCACATCAGCGACCGCATCGGCGTCATGTACCTCGGGGCTCTGGTCGAGGAGGCCGGCGCCGACGACCTGTACGCCCGGCCGCTGCATCCGTACACGCGCGCGCTGATGTCGGCGGTGCCGGTGCCCGATCCCCTCGTCGAGGACCGCCGCGAACGCATCCTGCTGACCGGCGACCTGCCCTCACCCTCGCGGCCTCCGGCCGGCTGCCGCTTTCACACCCGCTGCCCGTGGCGCCAGGAGACCCGCTGCGACACCGAACGGCCCGCGCTGCGCCCCGTGACCTTGGCGGGGGTGCCCGAGACTCACCTCGTGGCCTGTCATTTCGCCGAGGACATCGACGCGGGTCGCATCCAGCCGCACGCCGTCGCGGCCGGCGCCGTCGACCCCTCCGCCGACGAATCCGCCGACGTCAGCTTCGGTGGACCCGCGAGCCTCACCGAGGCCACCGGACCCTGACCGTCCACATCCCTGGCTGTCCACATCCGGACCGTCCACATCCTGGGCGCTGCGCTGGCTGCCGACGGTTGCGGTTGCGACGGCGACGCTGGGCAGGGAGGGCGACGGTCGGCGGAGGGGCGGCGCGGGTGGGGTTGGGGCTGAGGGGCTGGTCAGGCGGGCGCTCCGGCTCCGGTCTGGACGGCCCAGAGACCGGCGTAGGTGCCGCCGCTGGCGAGCAGCTCGTCGTGCGTGCCTGACTCGACGATCCGGCCGGCCTCCAGCACCCAGATGCGGTGGGCGTGCCGCACGGTCGAGAGCCGGTGCGCGACGACGAGAGCGGTGCGGCCCAGGGCCTCGCGACGCAGGGACGACTGGATGGCCGCCTCGGTCTAGTTGTCGACGGCGCTGGTCGCCTCGTCGAGCACGAGCACCGCCGGATCGCGCAGCAGCGCCCGCGCGAGTGCCAACCGCTGCCGCTGCCCACCCGAGAGCGTGACCCCGCGCTCGCCGACCCAGCTGTCGAGGCCCTGCGGCAGCGCCTCGATGAAGTCCAGCGCGGCCGCGGCCCGGGCGGCCTCCCGGATCTGCTCGCGCGTCGCACCCGGCCGCCCGTAGGCGATGTTGTCGGCGATCGAGCCGGCGAAGACGTAGACGTCTTGGGCGACATAGCCGATCGCCCCGCGCAGCGAATCCCAGTCGAGCTCGCGCACATCGCGCCCATCCAGGGCCACCGTGCCGACCCGCGGGTCGTCGAAGCGCAGCACGAGCCGCAGCAGGGTCGACTTGCCGGCCCCGGTCGGCCCGACGATCGCGTGGGTCTGGCCCGCCGGCACGTGCAGGTCGATGTCGTGCAGCACGTGCGGCTGCTCGCCGTAACCGGTGCTTACCCCGCGCAGCTCCAGCGCCCCGGCGGGCTTGGCGGGCAGAGAGACCGAGCCGGCCTTGACCTCGATCGGCTCACCGAGCAACGTCAGAATGCGGGTCGTGCTGGCCCGGCCGCGCTGATACAGGTCGAGCACCTGCGCGATGTCGGTCAGCGGCCACAGCAGCCGCTGGGTCATGAACACCAGCACCGAGTACATGCCGACCTGCAGCGTGCCGTTCAGGGTGGCCCAGCCGCCGAGCAGCAGCGTGCACGTGAACCCGGCCAGAATCGCCATCCGGACCAGCGGCACGAACGCCGCCGAGCTGCGGATCGCCCGCACGTTGGCCTCCCGATACGCCTCGGAGTAGCCCGCGATCCGGGTCCGCTCGCGGTCTTCGGCGGTGAACGCCTTGATCGTCGCGATCCCGCCCAGGTTGGCCGACAGCGCCCCCGAGACATCGGCCACGGCCTGGCGCACGCCGGCGTACAGGGGCTCGAGGCGCTTTTGGAACCACAGCGACCCGATGACGATGAGCGGGATCGGGAGGAAGGCGAACAGCAGCAGCTGCCAGGAGGCGATGGCGAAGACCGCGCCGACGAGCACGATGTTCAGCGCGGTCTGCAGGATGCGTGGGGCGCCGACATCGAGAAAACGCTCGAGCTGATTGACGTCGTCGTTCAGGGTTGCCAGGGTCGCGCCGGCGGGGCGGGATTCGTGCCAGCGCAGGTCGAGGTGTTGGGCGTGGTCGTAGGCCTGCACCCGCAGGTCGTGCTCGACCCCCTGGGCGACCCCGCGCCAGAGCACGTCGGCGATGTACTCGCTGGCCGACTCGATGATCCACACGACGACGTTGATGACCGCGAGCCACGCGAGCTGGGAGTAGCGCGACTCGACCCCCAGCACCTGCCCGACGAACGAGGCGTCGCCGCGCACCACGACATCCACTGCCGCGCCGATGAGCAGCTCGGGCACCACGTCGGCGACTTTGTTGACCACCGAGGCGGTCACCGCTGCGATCAGCCGCGGCCGATGCTGCCCGTAGCGCGCCCAGAGGGCGTGCAGCGGGCGGTCGGGGTCCATGCTGACGTCCAGGGGGACCGTGGCGGAGGTCGGGGAGTGGGTCGCGGAAGGCACGCCTCACCTTTCCATCGGGTCGAGTGCGGCGTTGCGCGAGGTGTTCGGATCGTCACAGGCGGCACCGCTTGCCAGATCACGCACCCTAACCCCTAAGGTGCCTTAGGTAAGCCTTACCTTCGTCGAGAGACCCGCCCCCATGCGATCCCGTTCCCTGGCCGGCGCCACCGCCTCCCTCCTGCTGCTGGCCCTGGCGGCCTGCGGTTCCAGCACCGCCGACCCCGCTGCGAACAGCACCACCCCGGCCGGGGAGGCCGCGACCGGCGCGGCCTTCCCCGTGACGATTCAGCACGCGTTGGGCAGCACGACGATCGAGAGCAAGCCGGAGCGGGTGGCCACGGTCGCGTGGAGCAACCACGAGGTGCCGCTGGCCCTGGGCGTCGTACCGGTCGGCATGAGCAAGGCGACGTGGGGCGACGACAACGGCAACGGCGTGCTGCCGTGGGTCGAGGAGAAGCTCACCGAGCTGGGTGCGCAGACCCCCGTGCTGTTCGACGACACCGACAGCATCGACTACGAGGCGGTCGCGAACACCAAGCCCGACGTCATCCTGGCCGCCTACTCGGGATTGACCAAGGAGCAGTACGACACTCTGAGCAAGATCGCGCCGGTCGTCGCCTACCCCAAGGCCGCCTGGGGCACGTCGATGGACGAGATGATCAAGCTCAACAGCTTGGCCATCGGTCTGGGTCCCGAGGGCGAAAAGCTGGCCACCGACCTCGATGCGCAGGTCAAGGCCACGGGGGCGAAGCACCCTGAGCTGGCCGGCAAGACCGCGCTGTTCTCCTTCATCGACACCACCGACCTGAGCAAGGTCGGCTTCTACAACACCAACGATCCCCGCGCGGCGCTGTTCACCGAGATCGGCATGACCGAGGCCAAGGCCGCCACCGAGTCGGCCGCGGCCGGCCCCGCCTTCTTCGGCACGATCAGCGCCGAGCAAAGCGACTCCTTCGCCGACGTCGACCTGGTCGTCAGCTACGCCAAGGACGAGGCCGCGACGCTCAAGGCGGTCGAGGCCGATCCGCTCTGGTCGAAGATCCCCGCCGTGAAGAACGGCTCCATCGCGCTGCTCAAGGACGACACCCCGCTGGCCGCCGTCGCCAACCCCTCGCCGCTGTCGATCCCGTGGGGCATGGACAAGTACCTGGCGGTGCTCGACGCCGCGGCTACCAAGGCGCCGTGAGTTTCCTGCTCGCGACGCGGGCGAAAACGCGCAGCGGGCCGGGCGTCGCCACCGCCCGGCCCGCTGCGGCTGCCCGGACGGTGGGCGCCGAGGGCGCCGAGGGCGCCGAGTTGGGCACCGAGTCGCCCGCCGAGCTGCCCGCCGAGCTCGCTGGGCGGCGGCGCTCCCCCGCGACCCGCTGGACCTGGTTGGGGGTGGCGCTCGTCGCGCTCGTAGCGGCGGCGCTGGCCTCGGTGACCTTCGGGGCGCGCGAGATCGCGTGGTCCGATCTGGTGGCGGCGCTGCGCGGACATGAGGAGACGGTCTCGCAGGCGGCGGTGGCCAAGCGCATTCCGCGCACGCTGCTCGCGCTGCTCGTCGGGGCCGCGCTCGGGGTGGCCGGGACCGTCATGCAGGGCGTGACCCGCAACCCGCTGGCCGATCCCGGCATCCTGGGGGTCAGTTCGGGGGCCTCGCTGGCGGTCGTGAGCGGCATCGCGTTCTTCGGTCTGGCCAGCCCGACCGGCTACATCTGGGTCGCGATTCTCGGCGCGGGCATCGCGGCGGTGTTCGTCTACGTCGTCGGGTCGCTGGGGCGCGGCGGGGCCACCCCGCTGAAGCTGGCCCTGGCCGGCGCGGCGACCTCGGCGGCGCTGACGTCGCTGATCAGCGCCATCCTCCTGCCCCGCATCCAGGTGATGGACTCGTTTCGGTTCTGGCAGATCGGCGGGGTGGGCGGAGCCAGCCTCGGCAAGATCGTGCTGGTGCTGCCGTTCCTGGTCGTCGGCACCCTCTTGTGCCTCGTGATGGCTCGCGGGCTCAACTCGCTGGCGCTCGGGGACGAGTTGGCGGCCGGGCTCGGGGAGCGAGTGATGCGCACCCGGATCGTCGCCGCAACGGGCGCGGTTGCGCTCTGCGGAGCGGCGACCGCCGTCGCCGGCCCGATCGGCTTCGTCGGACTCGTCGTGCCGCACGCGTGCCGACTGCTCGTGGGCCCTGATCACCGCTGGCTGCTGCCGTTCTCGGCGATCGTCGGGGCCGTGTTGCTCACGCTCGCCGATGTGGTCGGCCGGGTGGTCGCCCGTCCCGACGAGATCGACGTCGGTATCGTCACCGCCCTCATCGGCGCGCCGGTCTTCATCGCGATCGTGCGCCGGCAGAAGGCGCGGGCGCTGTGAGCGCGCCGGCACGCCGGTCTGCAGTGACGCCTACCGCGCCGGTGGTCCCCGCGAGTGTCCGTGAGCGGGTCGCTCGCGGGCGGGTCAACCGGGCCCGAGCCCGCGTGGTGGCGGTGGCGGTGCTCGCCCTGATCGCCGCGAGCCTCTTCGCGGTCGCCCTCATGGTGGGTCAGACGTTCTACGGCGCCAGTGAGGTGCTGCGCGTCGTCCTCGGCCAGACGGTGCCGGGCGCCAGCTTCACCGTCGGTGAGCTGCGGCTGCCGCGGAGTGTGTTGGCGGTGCTCGCGGGCGCCGCCTTCGCCCTGGCCGGGGTGACCTTTCAGACGATGCTGCGTAACCCGCTGGCCTCGCCGGACATCATCGGCATCAGCTCCGGAGCCAGCGCGGCGGCGGTCTTCGGCATCGTCACCTTCGGCCTGAGCGGGGCGACGTTGTCGATCGTCGCGATCGTCGCGGCGCTGGCCACGGCGTTGCTGATCTACGGACTGTCGTACTCCGGCGGGGTCGCCGGTACCCGGCTGATCCTCATCGGCATCGGCATCTCTTCGATGCTGCATTCGGTCGTCTCCTACCAACTCATCAAGGCCGCGACGTGGGATCTGCAGACCGCCATGCGCTGGCTGACCGGCTCGGTCAACGATGCGACGTGGCAGGTCGTCGCGCCTCTGGCGGTGGCCCTGGCGGTGCTGGCTCCGGTGCTGTTCGGCCAGGCCCGCAACCTGACCCTGCTGCAGCTCGGTGACGACACGGCCGCCGCGCTCGGGGTCAGTGTCGAGCGCACACGATTGTTGGCAATCGTGGCGGCGGTCGCGCTCGTCGCGTTCGCCACGGCCGCCGCCGGGCCGATCGCGTTCGTGGCCTTCCTCTCCGGCCCCATCGCCGCCCGCATCGTGCGCCCGGGCGGCTCGCTCATGCTCCCGGCTGCGTTCGTCGGGGCGTTGCTCGTGCTCGGCGCCGACCTGCTCGGGCAATTCGCGTTCGACGCCCGCTATCCGGTGGGGGTCATCACCGGCGCCCTCGGCGCGCCCTACCTGGTGTACCTGCTGGTGCGCACCAATCGTTCCGGAGGTTCGTTGTGACCGTTGACCATTCGCTGATCGCCGAGCGGGTTCGGCTGGGTTACGGCGAGCGCACCGTCGTCGACGAGCTAGACCTGTCGATCGAGCCGGGAGCCATCACGGTGATTGTCGGCGCCAACGCGTGTGGCAAGTCGACGTTGCTGCGCGCGTTGGCGCGGCTGCTGACCCCGAGCAGCGGGCGGGTGCTGCTCGATGGTGCGGACCTGCACCGGCGATCGACGAAGGAGGTGGCGCGCACGCTCGGACTGCTGCCGCAGTCCCCGGTGGCGCCGGAGGGGATCGTCGTGGCCGACCTCGTGGCCCGGGGCCGCAGCCCGCATCAGCGGATGTTCGCGCGCTGGTCGCCGGCCGACGACGAGGCGGTCGCCGCGGCCCTGGAGGTGACGGGCACGGCCGACCTGGCCGACCGCTCCGTCGACGAGCTCTCCGGCGGCCAGCGGCAGCGCGTGTGGATCGCGATGGCCCTCGCGCAGCGCACCGACGTGCTGCTGCTCGACGAGCCGACGACCTTCCTCGACATCAGCCACCAGGTCGAGGTGCTCGACCTGCTCACCGACCTCAACCGGCTGCGCGGCACGACGATCGTCATGGTGCTGCACGACCTCAACCTGGCCGCGCGCTACGCCGACCGGCTGGTCGCGGTGGCCGGAGGCCGGGTGTACGCGCAGGGCGCGCCGGGGCAGGTGCTCACCCAGGAGGTCGTGCAGGAGGTCTTCGGCCTGCGCAGCCAGGTGGTGCCCGACCCCGTCTCCGGTACCCCCATCGTGCTGCCCATCGGCCGGCACCACGTGCGCGCCCCCGAGCCCGCGGCCAGCTGACCGCGCCGTCAGCTGACCGCGCCGTCAGCGCCCGGCCGCACCTCCGCTTATCCGCCGGGCCCTCCGCCCGCCAGTCCACATCGTGGGCGTTGCGCTGGCTGCCCAGGGGCGCGGTTGCAACGGCGACGCTCGGCAGGGAGGGCGCCCGTCGGCGGGAGCGGGCTGCGTGCTGGCCAGTCCACATCGTGGGCGTTGCGCTGGCTGCCCAGGGGCGCGGTTGCGACCGCGACGCTCGGCAGGGAGGGCGCCCGTCGGGTGGGCGTTCTGCTGACCGGGCCCGTCCACATGCTGGATGTTGCGCTGGCTGCCCAGGGATGCGGTTGCGACCGCGACGCTCGGCAGGGAGCGCGCCCGTCGGGGGCCGGCGGGCTAGACCTCGGTGCTGGCCACTAGTCGCTCGACGCTGTCGAGGATGAGGTCGAGCGCGAAGTGCAGGTCGGCTTGGTCGTCGTGGGCTCGGTCGTAGAAGCCCGAGTTCCAGGTCGCGAACAGGCTCGGAAAGCGCGCGGGGTCGAAGTAGCGCTCCCACACGGAGGCTCGGGCTGCCCAGTGCTCGTCGGCCGATTCTCCCGTGCGCGAGGCTTGGGCGGCATCGGCGATCTCGCCGCGCGCGATGCCGAAGATGTAGGACTCCAGCAGCTCACTGACGCGGGCCGCCTCGCCGAGCGGCAGGTGGGCGTCCCGTCCGACCGCCAGCAGGTCGTCGCTGATCGTGAGCACCCGCGGGCCGGGTGGCAACCGCCAGAGGTTGGCGTGCACGAGCCAAGGATGCCGCCGATACATCGCGAGCGCCTGCTCGGCGTGGTGGATATACCTCTGCCGCCACCCCTGACTGGCCTGCGAGCGGGTACGCGCGGCGTATGCCCGGTCGATCATCAACTCGAATAGCTCGTCTCGGCCAGGGACGTAGGTGTAGAGCGACATCGCGCCGACCCCGAGGCGACGGGCCAGCGCGCGCATCGACAGCGCCTCGAATCCCTCCTCGTCGGCCAGGGCCATCGCCGCGTCGAGCACCTCGTCCAGCGTGATCTTCGGGCGTCGGCCGCGGGCGGATGGGGCTGGGGGGTCCCACAGCAACTCGACGACGCGCTGCCCCGCGGCGGTGCCTTCGCCGGGCTCCGCGGGGGCCACGGCGGGCTCGGCAGGGTCGGCGCCCTCGGCGTCAGCGGCGGTCCGGTTTGTGCTCATCGCCTAGCCACTCCCTTCGCCGTGATCGATGACGTACAGAGTACGTCTTGTGATTCTCGTACGATGTACGGTACGGTCGCGTTATCTACGTACACCGTACGAGTGTGGCCAGCGGTATCGCGTCGCACTCGGCGACAGCAGGGGGACCCAATGATCCATACGCAAGCGCTGACCCGGACGTTCACGTCCGGCAAACAGAGCGTCGAGGCCGTCGCCGGCATCGACCTCGACATCGGCCGCGGCGAACTCGTCGCGGTCCTCGGGCCGAACGGAGCGGGCAAATCGACGACCCTGCGGATGCTCACGTCGCTGCTGCCGCCGACCTCCGGGGTCGCGCGAGTTGCCGGGATCGACGTCACCGCGGATCCCGCCGGGGTGCGGGCCCGGATCGGTTACGTCGGGCAGAAGGACGGAGCGGGTCACAACTATCGGGTCGCCGACGAGCTGCTCATGCAGGGCCGCTTCTACGGGCTGGACCGGGCCGCGGCCCGGCAGCGGGTCGACGAGCTGCTGAACACCCTCGACCTGCCTGGCCTGGGGATGCGCAAGGTGAGCACCCTTTCAGGCGGGCAGAAACGCCGCCTCGACATCGCACTGGGCCTCGTGCACTCCCCGGGGCTGCTGTTTCTCGACGAGCCGACGACCGGCATGGACCCGCAGGCCCGGGCGAATCTGTGGGAGCACATCGGCGCCCTGCGCGAGCGGCTGGGCATGACGATCGTCGTCACGACCCACTACTTGGAGGAGGCCGACGCGATGGCCGAGCGGGTCGTCATCGTCGATCACGGCAAGATCATCGCCGACGACACGCCGGCGCGGCTCAAGCGCAACCTGGCCGGCGACCACATCGACGTCACCGTGCCCCGCGCTCAAGAGGTGGTCGCTCGCGAGGTGCTGGCCCAGCTCGGCACGGAACCGGGCACGGTACCCGCTGTCGTTGACCCCGTGCCGGGAGGGGCCGTGCCGCGGGCCGAGTTGGTCGGCGTGCGGGTGCGCGTGCCCTCGGGCCCGGCGGCGCTGCCCCCGGCGCTGGCCCGACTCGCCGCAGCGGGGGTCGAGGTGAGCGCGGCGAGCGCCCAGCAACCCACGCTTGACGACGTCTTTCTCAACCTGACCGGCCGCAGCCTGCGTGAAGGAGCCGAAGCCTAATGTCCACCACCGACCTGACGACGACCCCTGCGCCCGCGCCTGAAACGCCCGCGCCCGTGCGCCGCGGCCTGTTCGCGGACATCGGCTCGGTGTGGATGCGCGAGACGCTGACGATCCTGCGCGACCCGTTCTCGCTGATCTTCTCGCTGCTGCAGCCGTTGGTGTTCCTCGGCCTGTTCGCTCCGCTGCTGGCCGGGATGTCGGGGGAGGGTGGACCGGCGACGCTGCAGTGGTTCCTGCCCGGCGTGGTCGTGATGATCACGATGTTCGGCACGTCGATGACTGGCTCGAATCTGCAGTTCGAGATCATGACCGGCGCCTTCGAACGCATCCTGGCCACCCCGCTGCGCCGCTCGGCCCTGCTCGTCGGGCGGGCCTTGAAGGAACTGACGCCGCTGCTCGTGCAGGCCCTCGTCATCGTGCTCGTCGCGTGGCCCTTCGGTTTCGCGCTGCATCCGGCGCACATCGCCGTCGGCCTGGTGATCATCGGCGTCTTCGGAGTCGGCGTCGGCGCCCTCTCGTACGCGCTGGCCATCGCGGCGCGCAAGGCGGAGTGGATTTTCTGGGCGGTGCAGCAGACCCTGCTCTTCCCGCTGCTCATCCTCTCCGGCATGATGCTGCCGCTGGAGACCGGGCCGCGGTGGATGCAGGTCGCCGCCCAGTTCAACCCGCTGACCCACATCGTCGACGCCCTGCGGGTGCTGTTCGCGGGCGGCTTCGACATCACGGTCGGCTACGGCGCGCTGGCGGCCGTGCTGACCTGCGCCGTCGGCCTGACCGTCGGAGTCCGCTCCATCACCCGCACGGTCCTCTAGCCCCGACGCCGACCCGCCCACCCGCCGGTTGGCTCGCTCGCTCGTCCGCATCCTGGATGTTGCGCTGGCTGCCCAGGGTTGCGGTTTCAACCGCAACGCTCGGCAGGGAGGGCGACTGTCGGGGTTTGGGGTGCCGGGCCCGGGCTGTCCACATCCTGGATGTTGCGCCGGCTGCCGACGGTTGCGGTTGCGACCGCAACCCTGGGCAGGGAGGGCGACCGTCGGCCTGGAGGCTGACTTCGGCCAGGACTTGGCGGGCCCCAACCGCCCGCGAGGGGCTACCGCGAGACGTCCAGCACCTCGATGCGGCACGTAGGCCCGGTCGCACGGTCGAGCCGCCCGTCGCCGGTGACGAGCGGGACCTCCAGCGCCTCCGCGAGAGCGACGTAGGCCGCGTCGTAGGCACTGAGGCTGTGGCGCAGTTGCCAGCTCCGGTTGAGTAGCGCCGGGTGGGCAGCGCGCCGGAGTGGGAGCGCCACCAGGTCCTCGATGGCGGTCTGGGCGCGAGCCGCCGTCACCTGGCTCGAGCGCACCAGGCCGCGCAGGACCGACAGCACCTCCAGGTCGATGATGGCTGGCGCAGCGAGGCGCTCTCCGCGCAGCCTGGAGCGCGCGCGTGCGCCGTCGGCGCCGTCATCTACCAGTGCGACGGCGAGCACGCTGGAGTCAACGACGATCACGGTCGTCGCGCACCATGGCGGCGGCCTGCGCGAGGTGCACCGAACCGCCCGATCTTGCCCCCGCGCGGTCCAGCACCTCATCTACCGTCGGCTGGGCCGCTTCCTCGATGAGGCGGGTGAGCAGGTACTCCTGCAGCGATTGATGCGCCGCTGCCGCGCGGGCACGCAGGACCGCATGGGTCGCTTCAGGTACGTCTTTGATCTGCACACTGGGCATGGGGCCATTATGGCGCCATGCTCAGGCGGCGGCCAGTCTGGGCGGCCCAGCAGGCGCGCCCGATGGATGCCGCCCCTGCCGACGTTGCCGGCAAGCACTCGATCAATCGCCCGTCCACATCCTGGGTGGTGTGCTTGCTGCCGACGAATGCGGTTGCGACCACAACCATCGGCAGGGAGGGCGACCTTCGGCGGAGGGGGCTGGGCCGGGGCCGGTGGTGAGCTGCTACTCCTTGAGCGGCTACTCCTGCAGGAGGCCGCGGATGTCATCGGCGGTGAGCATGGTGTCGATGGCGCCGCCGGCGTCGATGACGTTGGCGAACAGGTCGCGTTTGCGTTGCTGGAGAGCGACGACCTTGTCCTCGATGGTGTCGGCGGCGATGAGCCGGTAGACCATGACGGTCTTGTCCTGGCCGATGCGGTGGGTGCGGTCGACTGCCTGCTGCTCGGCGGCCGGATTCCACCACGGGTCGAGCAGGAAGACGTAGTCGGCCTCGGTCAGTGTCAGGCCGAAGCCGCCGGCTTTGAGGCTGATGAGGAACACGGGCGCATCTCCGTCGCGGAACTCCTGGATGCGCGCCGGCCGGTTGCGGGTGCGGCCGTCGAGGTAGGCGTACTCGATGCCGTCGGCCGCGAGGCGCTCGCGCACCAACCCCAGGAAGCCGGTGAACTGGCTGAACACCAGGGCTCGGTGCCCCTCGGCGGCGACCTGCGCGATCTGCTCGGCGAACGCCTCGACCTTGCTGGCCGGGATGCGGGCGTGCTCGGGGTCGACGAGAACCGGTGCCAACGCCAACTGCCGCAGCACGGTCAGCGACCGGAAGATCGCCACCCGGTTTCGGTCGAAGTCCTTCAGCAGCCCGAGCACCCGCTGCCGCTCGCGTTGCAGCCGCCGGTCGTAGGCGCGCCGGTGGGCGGGCGCGAGGTCGATGCGCATCACCTGCTCCTGCTTGGGCGGCAACTCGGGCGCGACTGCCTCCTTGGTGCGGCGCAGCATCAGCGGCCGCACCCGCCGCTGCAGCCGCGCCAGCCGCTCCTGATTGCCCTCGTTCTCGATCGGTTTGCGGTAGGTCTCGACGAACGCCCCGAGCTTGGGAAACAACCCGGGTGCCGTGATCGAAAGCAGGGCCCACAGGTCGAGCAGCGAGTTCTCCAACGGGGTGCCGGTGATCGCGATCTTCGTCGGTGCGTTCAGGGATCGCACCACCTGGTGGGTCTTGGCGCGCGGGTTCTTCACGGCCTGGGCCTCGTCCAGCAGCACCGCTGACCACGGCTGCTCCAGGAAGGAGTCGGCATCGATCCGCACGATCGCGTACGAGGTGACGACGATGTCGCACTCCGCGGCGAGGTCGGGCAGTGGCTCGCGGCGTTTGGCGCTGGTCTGGGTGACGGCGCGCACCCGCAGCCCGGGGGTGAACCGGGCGGCCTCCCGGCACCACGTGTCGATGACGCTGGTCGGCGCGATGACGAGCGCGGGCCGCTCCAGCTGCCCGGCGGCCTTGGCGTGCTCCAGCGCCGCGAGCGCCTGCATGGTCTTGCCCAGGCCCATGTCGTCGGCGAGCACCCCACCGAGCTGGTGCTCGCGCAGGTAGGTGAGCCATTGGAAGCCGTCGAGCTGGTAGGGCCGCAGCGTCGCCTGCAGGCCGGGCGGCGCGGGGAGCGGCTCGCGGTCGGTATCGGCGAGTAGTCCGCCGACGGACTCGCGCCACTGGGCGCACTCGGTGGTCGTCGCGGCGATGTCGGCCAGCTCGTCCCACAGCCCGGCCTGCCAGCGGCTGATCCGCAACTCGTCGCCATCGCTGAGCTCGCGGGCCTCCTCGATGAGTTGCCGCAGCTGGTCGAGCTGCGGCAGGTCGAGGCTGAACCAGGTGCCCGAGTCGAGCAGCAGGTGGGGATCGCCCTGGCACAGCGCGGCGAACAGCGGCCGAAACGGCACTTCCTGCTCGCCGAGGCGCACCTGCACGTCGAGGCTGAACCAGTCGTTCTGCCCGTTGGGTGCCCCGTCGCCGCGAACGTCGAGGTGCACGGTGGGCGTGAGCTCAGAGGCCCCGTAGTCGGCGGCCTCCCCGATGACGAGCACATCGACGTCCGGGTCCGCGTCGAGCACCGGCAGCACTTCGGCGCTGAACGCGGCGGTCTGCATGCCGGTCAGCGCTGCGCCGCTGCGCAACAGCAGGCGCCCGCTCCCGTCACGCCAGACGGGGGCGCTCACGTGCGCACCGATCAGTGCGGTGCACCGCTCGATGATGATCCGCTCGGCGTCCGGGTCGCGCAACGCCTCGTTGCCGCGCAGCGGCAGCGCCTCGTCGCCGTAGGTCATACTCCAGGCCAGGTGCACTCGGTGCCCCTCGCCGTAGGTGGCCTGCAACCGCAGCCGGGGTGCCTGCGGCTCGGGGAAACGCACGCTCGCATCGCTGCTGAGCACTTCGACGCGCCGCCGCAGGGCCGGGTAGTACCCGGTGAAGAACTTGCCGGCCTCGTCGGCGGGAACCTCGATGCGCCCCGCGGAGAGCAGGCCCTCGATGTCGCCCGATGGCAGGGTGACCGGGGCGATCACCAGCCCAGGGGTGACACCGGCGGGCGCGTCGCCGCGGCGGAACAGCACCGAGGCCGGCTCACCCAGCAGCGCAACCTCCGTGGCGTCCCACAGGCGTCCGTCGTGCCGCACGCGGGCGGCCACCGACAGCGGCACCTGCCGGGCGGGCGCCGCTGCCGGCTCCTGCCCATCCGCCGCAGTGGCTTGCGGGTCGTCCACCCCGTGCGGGCTCGCCGCCCGGACGTCGACCGCCAGCGTCGCCAGGGCGTCGGAGACGACCACCTGCTGCCCCGCGATCGGGGTGACCAGTTGCACTCCGGCGGCCACCGCGTCGGCGAGCAGCCGGACCGTGTGCGACCCCAACGAGTCGAGCCGGATGCAGTCGGCGGAGTTGTAGTAGGTGTAGGAGTTGCCTCCCGCGGTAGCGACCCGGTCGATGGCCTGCAGCGCCGCAGCCTCCGCGCGAGCCTCCGCGCGCGAGCCGGTGCGGTTGGCGAAGTACTGGCCGTAGCGGAACTGCCCCCACGAGACGCCGGACTTCACCCAGCGCCCGGTGGCACCCCGGCGCATGGGCCGCAAGATCACCCGGCATCCGGCGGGCGGTAGCTCCGCGGTGGCCGCGGGCCAGTCCAGCAGCAGGGCAAGGCTCGCCTCCTCCTCCGGCGAGCCACCGACAGCACCGGTCAGCGATTGCAGCAGCTGGTGCCAGGTGTGGCCCGCACGACCCTGCTGCGGAGCAGCGCTATCTGGCACGACGCTCAACGGTGTCGCCGCGGGCGGCGCGGTGGCAGACCCCGCGCGCTGGCTGGCGCGCACCGCGTCGAGCAGCGCGGCGACGACATGCTTGCAGTCACTCTCCATGGGACACGTGCAGGTGTTGTCCCAGTCGAGGTCGATGCCCTGGCCGGTGGTGTGGATCATCACGTGGTACGGCTGCCTTCGGTTGCCGCGCACCACCCCGAACAGCGCGCGCCCGCCACCAACCGGATGCAGGCTGACGACCATCCGGCTGTCGGCGTATTGCCGCCCGCGTTGCAGCGCACCCGTCGGCAGCTCTTCACAGGCCGAGTCGTAGACGTCCTCGACCCACGCAGGCATGCGCGAGGAGGGCTGGGGGCTGGAGGGGACTCCGGTGATCGTCACGTCGGCAACGCTAGGTGCGACCACCGACAAGGTTGCGCCGACAGGCCGAACACGCGATCAATCGATCGCCCCGTCTACCCGTCAGGCCAGATCACCGGATACGCGCATCACAACCCTCCATCCCAGGCCCGCCCAGCCGTCCACATCCTGGATGTTGCGCTCCCTGCCGACGGTTGCGGTCGCGACCGCAACGCTGGGCAGGGAGCACGCCCGTCGGCGGCTGGGGGCGGCGGTCGGCGGCGGTGGGCAGCGGCGAGCGTCTACCTCTCACCGGGACGGTGTACGTCCTGGTCCTCCCAGTAGGACTCCTCGGCGGCGTCGATGCGCGGCCGCTGACCGAGGCGACGACGCGTCTCCACGGCCTTGCGCTCGAGCTTTTGGGCGCGGCGGTTCAGACGCAGTCGCTTGAGGGGTCCGATGGGCTCGTCGCCGATCGGCGCGCCGTCGGGGCGCCGATCGGAGGAGACGGGATTGAGGTCGCCCGGCTTCGGGGCCCGGTAGTCGGGGTTGAGGGTGTCGTCGACCGACACCTGACCGGTCACATCCTGGTGGTCCCAGTGCAGCGTGTGCGGCGCGGACTCGGTGACGAAGTTCGGCGTCTCCTTGAAGTGCACTTCGCGCGGATCCTGCGGCATGTTCGGCGCGGGCGGGTTGGCGGTGAACGCCGCCACCATGAGCAGCACCCGAGCCAACAGGTTGACGAACAGCAGCAGGGTCGCCAGCGACGCCGACGCGGCCAGCAGCGGGTTGTCGCTGACGGACGACACAATGCTGGTACCGAGGAACAGGATCACCTGAACCGCGACGCCGCCGACCGCCGACCCCAGCCACAGATCCTTACGTAGCGGCCGCACCGCCGCCGTGACCCGGAACAGGAACGCGAACGTCACCGCGGACATCGCCGCCGCCGCGAGCAGACCGCCGGCCCTTACGAGGAACGACGCGACCGGGCTCCCGTCGAGGCCGATGAAGCCGATAACGACCTGCCCCAAGGTGCTGGCCGCCGTGCCGAGCAGCGCGGAGGACACGATGCCGAACGCCATCGCGATGAACCCCAGCAGGTCCCGCACCTTCTGCAGCACCGGGTTCTCGACCGGGGCCACGATGCCGAACATGTCCTGCACGCAGGAGCGGATGTTCGTCATCATCCCGATCGCGGTCCACAGCAGCACGAGGGCGGCCACGATCGAGGCGACATTGACCGCCGAGTCGAGCACGAGCGCGTCGGGGTTGATCATCCCCTGCCCGCTGCCGTCCTGCAGGATGCCCGGCAGGGCCTCGTTGACGGCCTCGATGACCTGAGACCGAAGCTCCTCGTTGCCGCCGATCGTCGCCATGAACACGGTCCAGGCGATGGTCAACGCCGCGACGATCGAGAAGATCGCCGAGTAGGCGATACCGCCGGCCAGCAGGCCGCCGCGGGCCTTGCCGTAGCGCTGCAGCGCGCGGACCGGGCGCGACTCCTTGATCGTCTCGATGAGCTTCTTGGGCGTCGACTCCTCGCTCTCGCGGGTGTCCTCTGGGGCAGTGTCCGTGGCCGACATACCGGCCACAGTACTGAGACCCGCCTCCCGGGGCATCCCGGTACGCCCGCGGGTCGGCGCCGTCATCCGCGCTCGGCGAGCACCCCGCTGATGCGTTCGATGATCTGCGTGAGGATGGGCAGCGGGGTCCCATAGTTGAGGCGGGCGAAGCCCTTGGCGGCGTCGCCGCACGCGGGACCGGGGGTCAGCGCGACCTGGGCATGTTCGCGGAAAATCGCGGCGGGGTCGTCGCCCAGGCCGCGCTCGCGGAAGTCCAACAGCGCGAGGTAGGTGCCCTCGGGCTGCTGGTAGCGCACCCCCGGCAGCTTCTCGGCGACGAGGTCGGACAGGGCCGTGCGGTTACGGTCGAGGTAGGCCAGGATGTTGGTCAGCCACGGCTCGCCCTCGTCATAGGCGGTGATATTGGCGACGATGCCGGGCAGCGACGCGCCCTGCTCGACCCACCGACCGGCCCGCACCCACGCCTGCCGGTGCTCGGGGTTGCTGAAGACGATCTGGGCGCACTTCAGACCCGGCAGGTTGAACGCCTTGCTGGCCGAGGTCGCCGTGATCGTGTGCGCGGCGGTCCGCTCGTCGAGCGTCGCGTACGGCACGTGTGTGCGGCCCTGGTAGATCAGCGGCGCGTGGATCTCGTCGGAGAACACCAGGCCGCCCTTGGCCTCCACGACGTCGGCGATGGCCAGCATCTCGTCGCGGGTCAACACGCGCCCGATCGGGTTGTGCGGATTGCACAGGGTCAGCAGTTGCGCGCCCGCGTCGAACGCGGCGGCGAGGGCGTCGAGGTCGTACACCCACCGATCCCCGTCACGGGCCATCGGCACCTGCAGGATCGGCCGGTCCCACCAGTCCGGCAGCAGCAGGAACGGCATGTACGCCGGCGTCGGCACGATGACGGGGGTGCCGGGCCGGGTGAAGTTCTCGATGATCGCTCCCATGCCGGCCAGTACGTCCGGCAGCGGCCGAACCATCGCGGGGTCCAGGCTCACCCCGTAGCGCCGCTGCGCGAACTGGGTGTAGGCGCGCCCGAGATCATCGACGATCCCCGGCGGGTTGTAGCCGAACCGCGCCCGGTCGACCACCTCGTGCAGCGCCCGCGCGACCGGCTCGGCGACGCCGAAGTCCATCTCCGCGATCCAGGCGCCGTAGCTGTCCGGATAGGTCAGCCACTTGCTGCTGCCGCGCTCGCGCAGCGAGTCGACGGTGATGGCGTCCAGGCGGGAGGTGAAGTCCATGGGCCCAAGTGTGGCGGGTCACCGACGACCGGATGCGGTCGGGCCGGGCGCCGACGGCTCGCGTCGCCTACGCCAGTTGCACACCGAAGGCGGGGATGAGCAGGCCGCGGAAGGCGCCGTTGCGCACCTTCAGCAGCGGTAGGCCGTCGCGGGTCTCGCGGCCTTCCATCAGCGCCGGAGAGGGCCGGGGTAGCCGTAGGGTGCGCCGGGCCACGGGCCGTCCGTCCGCGCCGACCGCGTAGCCGACGTGGGTGCCGGCGCGCAGCACCCCCTGCCGCACGGGGGTAAACGCGAAGGCGTCGCGCACGTCGAGCGGATAGGCGATCCGCGCCCGTTCCTGAATCCACTGTCCTCGTAGCGCGCCGGAGTCGATCCGCAGCCACACCCCGGGCCGATCCGCCATCCACGAGCGGAGCCCGAAGCGCACCGTTTCGGCCGCGCGCGGCCCGGTGCGGGTCGAGGTCAGCGTGCGTCCGTCGGTGCCGCGGGTCACCAGCGAGTGGCGTCCCGGCGCCAGGTACGCCCGCCCGGCCGCGTAGCCGGCGGGGGCGTCGCTCTGGAACGCGTCGGCCAGTCGCGCCAGGTCGGGGCTACCGGTCAGGGTGTGCAGCTTGTACAGCTGCTGCACGTGGATGCCGTGGTAGCTGGCGCTGAACACCTCGTGGTTGAGGCAGTACTTGGAGGTGCGCCCCGGCATCCGGATGTCGGCGGCGTGCGTGCGGGTGGCCTGCACGGCGCCGAGAAAGAGCTGCCTGGCGCGGGCGTCGCCGGTGACCCACCAGTAGTCGTACAGCCCGTAGACCGCGAAGTTGTGGCCGTTGTAGGCGCGGTCGACGTGCTCGCCGACGTACTCCTCGCACCACAGCAGCTGCTGCCGGTCGACCTCCACGGTCCACGGCTGCCCGGCCGCGGGCGGGTTGAGGAAGGTGGCGAGGATGTCGTCGGCGGCCCGCTGCCAGCGCGCCTCGCGGGTCACCTCGAACAGGGTGATGAACGCCGACAGCGCCTGCCCCTGGGCCATGGCCGAGTACCAGGGCGCGCGCATCGTGAACTCCGCTTTGCCGTGCAGGGGAAAGTCGAAGGGGTAGGGCAGGTAGAGGGCGCCGCGCGCGGTGTGGGCGTAACTCAGGATCCGTTCGCCGTGCCGCACCGCGAGGTCGAGGTAGCGCCGGTCGCCGCTGTTGCGGTAGCTCCACAGCCAGGTCAGCAGGTGGGCGGACTGCAGCACCGGATGGTCGTAGAGCCGGCCCTCGCGGGCGTACATGACGATGCCGTCGGCGTCGTGGGGGCGGTTCGGGGAGCGCAGGGCTGCGCGGCCGACGTACGCGAACGGGCGGCCGGCATTCTCCACCTTCTGCACCCGGTCGCCACCGACGAGGAAGGCGCCCAGGGTGCTGCCCTCGACGCGGACGAGCTCGGTCCGATGCGCCAGCGCCGAAGCCCGGGGGGTCGCCAGCGCCCCGGCGGTGGCCGGCCTCCCGGCGGAGGCAGAGCCGGCCACGGCGAGCCCGGTCAACCCGGCGCAGAAGGTGCGGCGGGGAATCCTTGCGGTCATCGAGTCACTCCACCTTCACGTCGGCGGCGTCGATCGCCAGGCCCGCGAGCGGGCCGTCGGCGACGGTGAAATAGGTGCGCCCCTCGCGGCTGAACCGCCCGGCCAGGTGCACCGGGGTGGCCTGACCAATCAGCACACTGCTCTGTGCGGTCCAGTGCCCCGCGGTATCGGCGGCGTAGCCGGTCTGGGTGCCGGCACCGAGCATCCCGGCGCGGGGCAGCCCGAACGTCACGGCGTCGCGCGCGCCCTGCAGCCAGGCGTGGTCGGGCTGCTCGCGCACCCAGGTGCCGGCGAGGGTGCCCGAGTCGACCCGCAGCCACACCCCACTGCGGCCGGGCAGCAGCGTGCGAGCCCCGAACTCCACGGCCTGCGCCGCGGCGACGTCGGCGATCCGGGTGCTGGCCGGCTGCCCCTGCTCGTCAACAGTGACGGCCTCGACCCGACCGGCGGCGATCATCCCGCTGCCGCCCTGTCGGTCCCGGGGGGCGTCGTCGATGAAGGCGTCGCCGAGCCGGGCGAAGTCGGTGCTGCCGGTGAGAGTGTGCAACGTGAACAGTTGCCCGATGTGCACCCGGTGGTAGTTGTCGTCGGACACCCGGTGCGTCAGGCAGTACCGGGAGGTGCCGCCGGGCACCCGGATGTCGCGGACGCGCACCCGGGTCGCCTCCAGCCCCCCGAGCACCACCTGTCGGGCCTGCGGGTCGCCGGTGAGCCACCAGTAGTCGTAGACGCCGAAGAGCGCGAACATATGGCCGTTGAACGCGCGGTCCGGGTTCGGTCCCGCGTACTCCTCGAACCACAACAGTCCTTTGTCGTCGACGTCGACGGTCCACGGCCGGCCCTCCGCCCGCGGCCGCAGGAAGCTGGCGAAGGTCTCGTCGGCGGCCTCCCGCCAGCGCGGCTGACCGGTGGTCTCGTAGAGCGCCACGAACGCCGAGAGCGCCTGGCCCTGCGCCATCGCGGAGTACCAGGGCGCGTGCATCGGGTGCGCGTCGTCGCCGTGCAGCGCGAAGTCGAAGTGGTAGGGAAAGTAGAGCGCGGAGCGGGTGTGTTCGCCGGTCGTGAGCAGCCGCTCGCCATGGGCGATGGCTTTGTCGAGGTACTCGCGGCCGCCGCCGTTGCGGTAGCTGGCGGTCCACATGGGAATGTGTCGAGCCTGCAGTACAGGGTGGTCGTGGGTCTGCCCACCGCGCTCGTAGACGAGCACCCCGGCGTCGTCGTGCGGCCGGTCGGGGGTCAGCGGGGCGAGACCCGCGCGGGCGTAGGGCCGCTGCTCGGGGCCGACGCGCCGCAGCGTGTCGGAGCCGGTGCGAAAGGCCGGTAGCGAGGTGCCGGTGATGCGGGCCCAACCGGAGGTCGCTGGGGCTTGGGCGTCGGTGATGGTGGCGGCGGCGGTCAACGCGGCGGCCAACGCCGGGCCGGTCGAGCCGGGCAGCAGGCCGACGCGGGCCAGGGACGCTGCCCCGGACACCCGCGGCTCGCCCGCCGACAGGGCCGAGAAGACCGTGCTCTGGTCGGTGACGATCCGTTGCTCGGGGATCCGTTGCGCAGGGGCCGGTTGCGCGGTGGCGGTGGGTGAGACTCCCACACCGGCCGCGAGTGCCAGGGTGAGCGTCAGGGTGGGTGCCAGGGCAAGGGTGAGCAGGGCGCAGCGGCTGCGCATAGGGCAGTCCCTTCCGCGGCCCCCGCCACCCGCCTTGCCGAATCCGGTCGTTCGTCAACTCAGTCGTCAACGCAATCGGCAGTTTGGATGCGGTGCTGAGGAATTCGCCTCGAGTCTCAGACCTGGACTGCGGCGATGCCGCACCGGGTTCTGCGCGCTCGGCGACCCTGCGCGCAGGTCGCCGTCAGAGTTCGTCGACGATCCGCGGTCGCGGCGCGAGGGGTCGGTCCAGCGGCGCGGGCGCGCCGGGCGCGAGCTGGGTGGCCCGGGAGATGTCGAGCACCTGCGGCGGCACGAGATAACGGGTGTCGTCGCGGCCCGACCAGCGGTCGTGGGCGACGCAGCGCAGCGCGGAGACGGGGATCCGCATCCGCCAGAGGCCGACGGGCCGGTCGAGCAGCAGCGTCAGGTAGTCGGCGCAGTCCTGTGCGGCTTGGCGGGAGCGGCTCCACACCAGGTCTCCGGCGCTCCACAACTCCAGGTCGCGGGGCAGGTCACCGGGCCGATCGGTCAGCGCCGGCGGGGTGTAGGTACCGCCAAAGAGGGTCAGCCAGTCGGCGAGGGAGCGTTCGTAGCGGGCGGCGGTGCCGAGAAAGAAGCAGGTCGCGGGCACGTCGGCCAGCTCGGCCGCCAGCTCCGGTCGCCTCAGCGCGCCGCGTTCGAAGAGCTCGAAGAGCAGCCGTACGCGCGGCTCGTGGGAGTCCTCGATGCCGGTGAGGTAATCGTGCAGCCGGGCGGGCGGGTAGTCCACCCCCGAGCACACCGCCTCCCGCACCTCGACCTCGAACCGGTCCTCCAGGGCCGCCCGGATGCGCTCGACCGCCTGCAACCCTCGCAGCTGTCGCTCGACCTCTTCCCGCGTCTGCCCAGAATCGTGTGCCATGGCTGCTCGTCCCCCTCGCCGCCGATGCGATGGCGTCCGCGGCCTGCGGTGTGAAACCGGCCGCGGATGATCCCCGAGCGGTGATCATAGGTCGAGCGTCCAAGTCCGCTCTCGACCCACATGCTCGGCCGGCGGCGGGCGCCCGGGCTCAGCCGAAGAGGTGGCGATCCAGCAGGGGCCACCACGGGGCGGCCCCGCACCGGTCCCACACCTGCTCCGGGGGGAGCCACACGACCGGCTGCCCCTCCGGCCCGATCCCGTCCTGTCCGATCGACTCCAGCTGCGCGCCGTAGACCGCGACGTGGCTGATCGGGTGGAGCTGGGGGTCGGGAACGGGCCCGGCGAAGCGGATCCGCTCGTAGCCGACGCGCGCCAGCAGGTCGGGCGCCAGCTCGATGCCGGCCTCCTCGGCGACCTCCCGGACCGCGCTCTCCCGCGGGGTCTCCCCCGGTTCTCGTTTGCCGCCCGGGCATTCCCACCCGCCGCGCTTCGGGCTCCCGACGAGGAGCAAGCGGCTGTCGGCGTCGGTGACGGCGGTGACGGCGGCGATGGTCGATTCCGGCGGTGCCTCGAACGGCGAGCGGAGGATCTCCAGCCGGTGCGGGGCTCCGAGAGACGGCAGCCCGTTCACGATGCTGGCCAGCGGCCGCTCCCCGCGCCGTTTGCGGAAGCGCAGTCCGGCGCGTTGGACCGCCGCCAGCAGCTCGCGATTGCTGACCGGCACGGCTCCGGCGGCGACGACCTCGTCGTAGCGCGAGGCCGGCACGTCGTAATGGTCCCCGTCGTAGGAGCGCGGATGCAGCCCCGTCGCGCCCGCGAAGTCGTGCAACTCCTCGATCGAGGTATCGCTGGCCAGGTGGCTGAACAGTTGATCGCGGAACGGCCATACCGGCGGATCGAGCAGGATCATCGCCGCCCCCTCAGTGGTCGAGACTCATCAGCACCAGCCGCGGACGCACCTGGCGGATCAGTTCGAAATCACCGTCGGCATGCAGGATGCCCGCACTGTGGGACAGTGCGGTCTCGGCGATGAACAGGTCTCCGATCGCCCGCCGATGCCACATGCTGCGATGATGCGCCAGGTCCGATTGGAGCCGAAGGACGCGGGCGCAGATATCGATCGGCGCATCGAGCACGGAGAAGGAATCGTGGAGTTCGGCGTGTTGGGTGTCGTAGTCACGGGCCGAGCGCGCCGAGTAGAGCCATTCGAGCAGGCCCATCTCGCAGATCGCGAGACGGGCCGGACTGATGCCTTCGGGCAAGTGCGCACCGCTGGCAAGCCGGACATGGGCGCTCTTGTCGACGATCCACAGGTTCAGCGCCACTGTTCACCCGAAAGCAGCACACTCACGTCGACGCCGTCGGGTACGCCTCGCAGGTGCCGGTCCAACCGCGCCCGGTGGCGCTGCTCATCCTGATGATCCTCGGCGATGAGTAGCCGCAGAGCCTGCTCGACCGTCGCACGTAGGGTGCCGCCCGTTGCTGCCACGGCTTGTGCGACGAGTCCTTCGTCGAGCTCGATGGTGGTGCGCTTCACTGCCATGCGTACATATTAGGCGAGGAACAGTACATATTCCATGCTGCGTCTACCGAGAAAGTCGGTAGTGACTCAGACGCCGGAGGAGTCGGTGGCGTAGCAGGAGACGGGGCCCTCGATGTCGATCCGCACGCGTGAGCCGGGCTCGGGCGGGCGGGCGCATCGGGCGAGGACGCGGCCGCCGGACGCCCCGGGCAGGTCGAGGGCGACGAGGGTGTCGTGGCCGAAGTACTCGACCTCCGCGACGGTGGCGACGACCGCGTGGGCCGAGCCCATCGGGGCGGCCAGGGCGGGGGTGAGCACGAGTTGTTCGGGGCGCAGCACGGCGATGCCGCCACCGGGCGGCACGTTCGAGTCCTCCGGGAGGGGGCCCAGGGCGGTCTCGCCGTTCGCGGAGACCGGCAGCTCGACGACATCCCCGACGAAGCGGGCGACCTCCAGGGAGGTGGGGGTCGAGTAGACGTTGGCGGGGGCGTCGTGCATGACGATCCGACCCCCCTGCATGACCGCGACGGAGTCGGCCATCGACAGGGCCTCCTCCTGGTCGTGGGTCACCATGAGCGCGGTCGCGCCGGCCGCCAGGAGGGCGTGGCGCACGTCGGCGCGCACGGCGCCGCGCAGGGCGGCGTCGAGCGCGGAGAACGGTTCGTCGAGCAGCACGAGTTGCGGTTCGGGCGCGAGGGCCCGCGCCAACGCCACCCGCTGTTGTTGACCGCCGGAGAGTTGGCTGGGCGGTAGATCTTCGGCGCCGGGCAGGCCGACGAGGTCGAGCAGTTCACGCACGCGGGCCGACGTGCGGGCCTTGCGCCGCAGCCGCCCGGGCAGGCCGAAGGCGATATTGCCGGCGACATCCAGGTGCGGAAAGAGGGCGCCGTCCTGGGGCACGATGCCGATGCCGCGGCGCTCCGGGCTGACGAACACGCCCGGGCCGGCGAGGGTTCGGCCGCCGACCTGCAGGGTGCCGGAGTCCGGCGCCAGGTGCCCGGCCACGATCCGCAGCAACGTCGTCTTGCCGCAGCCCGACGGTCCCAGCAGCACGCTGAGGTCGCCCTCGCGCACGTCGAAGTCGACGTCGCGCAGCACCCGGTGCGCGCCGAACGCCTTGTTGACGGCGCGGATCTGCACGCTGCTCATCGTTCCCCCTCCCGATCGTCGGCTCGCCCGGCGCCCGGCCCCTGCGCCTTGGCCGGGCGCTGGCCGCCGAACGCGCCGCTGGTGTGCAACAGCCACAGCGTAGGGGCGATCCCCAGTGCCACGAGCGCCGCCGCGTACGGAACGGCCTGCCCGTGCGCGGCGATCGAGGTGTAGGTCCACAGGCTGGTGGCCAGGGTGTCGACGCCGGTGGGGTGCAGCATGAGCGTCGCGGGCAGCTCCTTGGCGCTGATGAGGGTGACGAGCGCGGCGCCGGTGGCGATGCCGGGGGCGGCCAGCGGCAGCGTGACACGCCGCCACGTCGTCAACCTGGAGTTGCCGAGGGAGCGCGACACCTCCTCCAGGGCCGGCGAGCTGACGGCGACGGCGGCCCGCACGGCGCCCACGGCCGCGGGTAGGAAGAGCACGACGTAGGCGAAGACGAGCATCGGCCCGCGCTGGTACAGGTCAGGCACGACGCGCAGGCCGAAGAACACGAGGGACAGGGCGACGACGATGCCCGGCAGGGCGTGCCCGGCCCACGTCGCGGACTCGATGAGGCGGGCGGCGCGGCCGCGGTAGCGGGCGGCGAGGATGCCGACGGGCACGGCGAGCAGCGTGCAGACGAGGGCTCCGGCGACGGAGTAGCGGGCCGTGGCCAGGGTGCTGGCCAGGAGCCGGTCGACGTCGATGCCGGCGTTGAGGCTGACGGAGGCCCAGCGCGCCAGGCCCGCGAGCGGCACACCGAGGGCGAGCACGAGGAGGCCGACGACGCCGGCCCACCAGGCCCAGCGGCTCGCGCCGAGGGTCACCGGCTCGTGGCGGCGGGACATGCCGCCGCCGACCCGGGCGGTCTCGGTGCCCGAGCGGGTGCTGTGTTCGGCGGTGGTGATCGCGATGGTGAGGCCGACCAGGACGCAGGCCAGCACGGCCGCGGGGGTGCGATCGAAGCTCGCCTGATAGCTCATGAAGATCGCCCGGGTGAAGACGTCGCACTGCAGCATGGCGACGGCGCCGAAGTCGCTGAGCGTGTAGAGGGCGACGAGCAGGGCACCGGAGGCGGCCGCGGGCCGCACGCGGGGCACGGTGACCCGGCGGAACGTCTCCCAGCGGCCGGCGCCCAGCGAGCGGGCGACCTCCTCCTGTGCGGGGTCGGTGCGCCGCAGGGCGGCCGCGACCGGCAGGTACACGTAGGGAAAGGAGACGAGCGTCAGCACGATGCTCGCCCCGAGCAGCCCGCGGGCCCACGGCGCGGAGATGAGCCAGGCGAACGCCGCGACGTAGCTGGGGACCGCCAGGGGCAGCCCGGCGAGCACCGCCAGCACGCGGCGGCCGGGTAGGTCGGTGCGCACGACGAGCAGTGCGGTCGTGATGCCGAGCACGAGGGAGCCGCCGGTGACGATGCCGGTGAGGGCCAGGCTGCGGAAGAGCAGTTCGAGGGTGCGGGGGCGGCTGAGGATCTCCAGGATGCGCTCGGGTCCGGCCTCGGCGGTGCGCACGAAGAGGTAGAGCAGCGGGATGAGCGCCACCGTGGCCGCGACCGCCCCGGCCGCCAGCAGCAGCGGCGGCGCGGAGTCGGGGCGGCGGACACGCCGACGGCGCGCCGGGGTGGAATCCTCGGCGCGCCGCTGCGTCGTCGTCAGGCTCAGGTCAGGCCCACCTGTCCGAGCAGCTCAAGGGTCTGGGGCAGGGAGTCCAGGTCGTTGAGGTCGATCGCGGGCTTCTTGAGGGTGCTCAGGTCGGGTAGGTCGTGCTTGGACGTCACGCCTTCGATCACCGGGTATTCGGCGGTCTCGTCGGCGAAGTACGTCTGCGCCTCCTTGCTGAGCAGGAAGTTCACGGCCTTGTTCGCAGCCTCGCTCTGGTCGGTGCCCGCGACCACTCCGACTCCGGCGACGTTGATGAGGGCGCCGGGGTCTTCGCTGTCGAGGAAGCGGATCTTGCTCTTCACGGCGTCGCCCTCTTCGGCAACCTTGGCATACCAGTAGTAGTGGTTGATGAGGCCGAGGTCGACCTCGCCGGACTCCACGCCCTCGAGCACCCCACCGTTGCGCTCGTAGGCGCGGGGCTCCTGTGCCTTGAACTTCGTCAGCCAGTCGCGGGCGCCGTCCTCGCCCTTGGTGACGCGCAGCGCCGTGACGAAGGACTGCCAGGAGGCGTTGGTCGGCGCGTACCCGATCTTGCCCCCCTTGTACTTGGGCTCCAGCACAACGTCGATGGAGGTGGCGTTGGCGATCTCCGGCGCCGTCGCCGGGTTGTAGGCGATGACGCGGGCGCGGGCGGACGTGGCGACCCACAGGTTGTTCTCGTCGGCGTAGCCGTCGATGACCTGGCCGGTGGTCTGGGCGTCCAGCGCGGCGAGTCGGTTCTGCTTGGCGAGGGCTCCGAGCGCTCCGGCGTCCTGGCCGAAGAAGAGGTCGGCCGGGGAGTTGTCCCCCTCCTCCAGGATCTGGGCGGCCATGGCGGCGGTGTCGCCGTAGCGCACCTGCACGGGAGCGCCGACGGCCTGCTCGAGTTTGCCCAGCAGCGGGCCGACCAGCTTCTCGTTGCGGCCGGAGTAGATGACGAGGCCGGAGTTGTCGGCCGCGGCGGCGGCGGTCTGCTCGGCGGTCGGTGCGCTGCCCGCGCCGGCGCCGTTGCCGCAGGCGGCGAGCACGCCGGCCGTCAACGCCGCGGCAAAGATGGTGGTGACCGCGCGGGTCGAGTGCATGGTGGAGGCCTCTCCTCAGCTGTATCTCAGGAACGCGCCCACCCTATAAGGCAAGGCTCACCTAAGAGAAGGGGTGGGTTGTCTCGGCTGGGCCCGCGGCCCGGGGGGCCCGACCACACCCCTCGGCCCGGCCCCACCCCTCGGCCCGGCCCCTCCCCTCCGCTCGGCCCCACCCCTCCGCTCGGCCCCACCCCTCCGTTCGACTGTTGCGGTCGTTGCCGACGGTTGTGGTTGCGACCGCGCCCCTCGGCAGTGGGCGCAACCGTCGACTTCGGCGGCGACAATGCGGGAACATTTCGATCAATCGTTCAAGACGAACGTTTCAGGATTTCGCTGTTCTCGACATTCTCTTCAAACACTCGGCGCCTTTCTGGATGGCCCGACAATTCTTGACCGAGCGGGTTCGGCGACCTAGCCTGAATTGCATACACGTGCGCCGAGCCGGCGCGTGTCCACCCAGGACGTGAGATGCGGGGGTATCTCGAGGCAGCAGCGCTGCGCGTCCGGCGGTGTGAGTTGACGGGGGTCCGGGTGGATAGGGGCGGCGATGCCGCGTGTGCGTGTGCTGGCGGCTGCGGCCGCCTGCCTGGCCGTGCCGATCCTCGTCACGACCCTGTTCAGTTCCGGCGCGCCGCCGCAGGCACCGCCGTCGCAGCTAGTGGCTGAAAACCCCTGTCCGAGAACTGAGGTCGATCCGCTGGGGTTGAACCGGCAGGTCACCAGCCGCTGCGACCGGACGAGCGAAGAGCCGGTCCGCGACGACGCTCCGATCCACGTGACCCTCGACTCGGGGCCGTCGTTCACGCTCGGCGCCGAGCCCTGGCGGCGCGGCGGGCAGCTCTCGAGCGACCCGACGTGGCAGATGACGATGTTCAGCCTCGACTGGGTGCCACCGTTGGTGCGCCGTGCGATCAGTGATTCGCAGGATGAGGTGAAAGAAAGACTGCTGGCGACGGTCACCCGCTTCTATGCCGAGAATCCGGACCCGGGAAACAATGACCGGGGATGGGACGAGGGCACGTCCCTGCGCCGGCTGGAGGCCCTCTCCTGTCTGTATTCGATGACCTCGGATCGCCGCCTCATCCCGGCCATGGAGGCGGAGGCCGGGGTGCTTTTCAGCGACCGCTATTACGGCCCGCCGAATCACCCGGTGCACAACCACGGACTGATGGCGAACGTACGGCTCATCGAGGCCGGCCGCCAGATCGGCCGGGACGACTGGGTGCGGGACGCGACGGCGCGGCTCAAGGACGAGATGCCGGAGGCGTTCAGCACGAGCGGCACGACGCTGGAGCAGTCGTCGGGGTACCAGATCATCAACGCGAACATGTGGGCCGGCGCTGGGCGGATGGTCGCGGCGGCTGATCCCGACGATCCGTTCCTGACGTTGCTGGGTGAGACGGTGACGCGGGCGCGGGGCGTCGCGGCGTGGCTGACGGAGCCCGACGGCCGGATCGTGCAGATCGGCGACGCGAATCGCGTGAAGGGCACCGCGACGGACTGTTCGGCGCCGGGGCTGTTTCGGGATGACGAGGCGGGGCTCGTGGTGGGTCGGTGGTCGTGGACGGACCCGAAGACGACGTACTTCACGCTGCGCTACGGCCCGCCGCGCCGATCGCACGGGCACCACGATCAGGGGTCGCTGACGTGGACGGCCGGCGGGCATCGGGTGCTCGTGGGCAGCGGCTTCTTCGGCTACGACCAGAAGGATCCGCTGGTCGTGTGGGGCTTCTCGCCGGCGGCGGCCAACGTGGCGCGCCCGCCGGGGGCGGCGCCGACCCGCAAGGACGGGTTCATCCTCGTCGACGAGGCGCAGGACGCGGCGGGCCGCACGCTGACTCTGACGGGCTCGCCCTACGGCGCGCAGCAGCGGCGGATCGTGCACATCGACCCGGGCCGCGCAGGCGTCTCCACGGCGACGATCACCGACGACCTCCCCAGTGGCGCCGAATCGCCGCTGGAGCAGCGCTGGCTGCTGGACCCGGACTGGACCGCGGCCAAACAGCTGGCTCCAGGCCGCTGGTCCCTGACGCATAAGTCCGGCGCCCAGCTCGTCGTCGACAGTCCCGGCGCCACCATCGCTGCCGTGCGCGGCAGCAGCGATCCCATCGGCGGTTGGGTCTTTCCGCACCGCGGCCAGAAGCAACCCGCCTACCAACTGACCATCACCGGCCCCGGGCTCGTCCGCACGACCTTCCGTCTCACCACCGAAAAGCCCGCGCCGTCCGGCTCGGCGACTCCGTCGGTCGACCCGACCGCTTCGAGCCACGCCGACGCTGCCCAGGCCGCGCCGTAGGGGCCTGCTGCCGGAGACCCCCCGGCGGCGTCGGGTGACCGCCACAGCGGTGGCGCAAGAGCGGCCCTTGGGCGGGTGGAACAGGCCGTCGGGCAGCATGGGGGGATGTCCGCCCTCGCCGCCGCGCTCACCTTCGGGCGGCTCGTGCGCGAGAGCGCGACGCTGCGCCTGCTGCGGGCCGACCATGTGGCGGTGGCCGCGGCCATGCTCTCGACGCACCTCGGTGCCCCCGGCGCGCGCCTGCCGGCCGATGACCTGCACGAACTGCTCGAGGCCGACCTCGAGGAGCTGCGCGATCACTTCGATCTGGGGGCCAAGTCCGCGAAGGCGTACTGCGACGACTGGCGGGCGGCCGGCCTGCTCGTCCGCCGTCCCGCGCCGGAGTCGCGCGGGGAGACCTACGAGCTGTCTCCGGAGGCGATCGACGGGCTGCGGATCCTCGCCCAGCTCGACGAACCCCGCTCGACGGTCACCGAGTCGCGCCTGGTCGGGCTCATGGCGGCGGTCCATCAGCTCGCGATCGACACCGACACCGACGTCACGCGCCGCGTCGAGGCGTTGCGCGCCGAGCGGGACCGGCTCGACGCGCAGATCGACCGGCTCACCGGAGGCGACGTCGACGTGCTCGACGATCGGCGGGCCCTCGAGCGGGTCACCGACGTGCTTCTCCAGGCCCGCGACCTGCCCGCGGATTTCGCCCGGGTGCGGGCCCGCTTCGAGGAGCTCAACCAGGACCTGCGCGCGAGCATCGTCAACGCCGACGCGGCCCAGAGCACCGTGCTCGACGACGTCTTCCGCGGCGTCGACCTCATCGAATCCTCCGACGAGGGAAGGACGTTCACGGCCTTCTCGGCGCTCATCCGGGATCCGGAGCGGTCGGCGACCTTCGACGTCGACGTCGCCGACATCCTCGATCGGGAGTTCGCGCGGCGCCTGCCGCCGGAGGCCCGCCGGATGCTGCGGACCCTCGTCCGCGAGCTGAAGAACGGCAGCCGCGAGGTGCACGGTGTGCTCACGGAGTTCGCCCGCGGCCTGCGGCGCTACGTGCACTCCCAGGAGTTCGCGCGCGACCGGGCGATGCGCCAGGCCCTCCAGGAGGCGCTCGCCGCCGCGATCCCCGCGAGCCGCCAGACCCGCCCGTACCGCGACGTCGGGCTCGAGCTGGAGCTGTCGGCGATGCGCCTGACCAGCGTCGGGGAGACGACGCCGCACGATCCGACGGAGTTCGACACCGGCTCCGCCCTGCTCGACGAGCCGCCTGGCAGCGTCGATCTCGCGGTGCTCGCGGCGCTGGCGCGCGAGACCGAGATCGACTACCCCGAGCTGGTGCGGCACGTCAACGCCGTGCTGGCGGGAGCCTCGACCGCGAGCGTCGGCGAGGTGCTGCACGCCCATCCCGCGAGCCAGGGCGTCGCGAGCGTCGTCGGACTGCTGTCGCTGGCCACCCGTTACGGCGAGGTGCGCGACGCCGAGACCGAGCAGCTCACCTGGCAGGGCGTCGACGGCATCGACCGCCACGCCGACGTCGAGCGGCACCTCTTCACCCAGGAGGTGGACGCGTGAGCCCCGATCAGCCCGTGAGTTCCGACCGGCCCAGCGGCGTGGGGATGGGCCAGGAGATCGGCCACGACGATTGCCGCGACGATGCCCACGACGACGGCGCGCAGGTCGGCCTGTGGCCCGGCGACACCGGCACGCTGCACGACGGCTCCCGCCGCGCGCTGCTGCGCCTGCTCCAGGGGCCCTACGTCTCGGGTCGCGCGAATCCGCAGCTGTGGGCCGCGCTCGTGGCGGACGAAAAGGCGATCCGGTCGCGGCTGCACGACCTGTTCCTCGACCTCGTCATCGACCGGGTCGACGAGTTCGCGTTCACCCGCAAGGTCCGCACCACCCAGGCCGACGTGCCGCAGGCGCTGCGCAGCGAGCGACTCACCTTCGTCGACACCGCGATGCTCCTCGTGCTGCGGCAACTCCTGCTGTCCGCGGCTGGGGAGCCGCGCGTCATCGTCGGTCAGGAGGAGGTCTACGAGCGGCTCTCGGTCTATCGCGACGGCGACGAGAGCACCTACCTGCGCAACCTCAACGGCGCGTGGACCCGCATGAAGAACCGCTTCCGGGTGTTGCACGACGTCGGCGAGGACCGGGTCGAGATCTCGCCCGTCGTCAAGTTCCTCATCGACGAGGAGCAGGTCGGGGCGCTGAGCCGGGTCTACGCCAGGCTCGCCGAGAGCGACGAGCCAACGCTTCCCGATGCCGATGCCGATGCCGATGCTGCGGAGACCGATGACGGGGAGGCTCCGTGAGCGACACCCTGCCCTTCGACCTCGCCGCCGAGCCCGACCGCGACGCGGGCGCCGCGCCCGACGGGCAGTGGCGCCTCGCCGAGATCCAGGTCGCGAACTGGGGCACGTTCGACGGGGCGATCTACCGGATGCCGATCGCGCGCGCCGGGCACCTCGTCACGGGGCCGTCCGGCTCGGGCAAGTCGTCGCTGCTCGACGCGATCGCGGCGGTCCTCACCCCGGATCGGTGGCTGCGGTTCAACCAGGCCGCGCAGGGGGCCGGCGCGCGCGTCGACCAGCGCAGCGTCGTCAGCTACGTGCGCGGCGCGTGGTCGCGGACGACGGACGAGCTCGAGGACCGGGTCGTCTCGGCCTACCTGCGCACCGGCGCGACGTGGAGCGGGATCGTGCTGCGCTACGAGAACGGCGTCGATCGGCCGGTCTCGCTGGCCCGGCTCTTCTTCGTCAAGGGCACGGGGACGACGTCGTCGGATGTCAGCGACCTCTATCTGCTCGACCGGAGCGCGATCGACCTGCGCGACCTCGAGCCCTACGCCCGCGCCGGGCTCGAGACCCGCAAGGTCAAGGCGGCCTGGCCGGATGCGGTCGTCACGTCCGGCGGGGCGCACGCCCGTTTCTACGCGCGGCTGCGCTCGCTCTTCGGCATCCCGCACGAGGGTGCGCTGCAGCTGCTGCACAAGACGCAGTCGGCCAAGAGCCTCGACAGCCTCGACCAGTTGTTCCGCGAGTACATGCTCGAGCGGCCGGGCACGTTCGCGCTCGCGGAGTCGGCGGTCACCCAGTTCGGGGAGCTGCGCGACGCCCACGACCACGTCGTGCAGCTACGCAAGCAACGCGACCTCCTCCTGGAGCTGCGCACGGCGGCCCAGGAGTTCGACCGCGCGAACACGGCGGCGAGCACGGCGGGGGCGCTGGCGGAGGCGTTGGGTCCGTATCGCACCCGCCGCGGCCTCGACCTCACGCGCGCCGAGATTCGGGGGGTGCTCGAGCAGATCGCCGGGCTGAGCCTCGACGCGCAGCGCGCGCAGGAGACCGCGGCCCGGGCGGAGGAGGACTTCGAGCGGGCGCAGCGACGGGCCCGCGACCTCGGCGGCTCCGAGGCCGAGCATCTGCAGCACCGGATCCGGGCGGCGCGGGAGGCCGTCGACTCCACGACCCGGCGCTGGGAGGAGCTGCGCCGACTCGTCAGCACCGCCGGGATCGCGCACACGCCGACGACGTCGACGGAGTTCACCGAGCTGCTCGCGCAGATCGACACGGCGCCGACGCCGAGCGCGGCCGGCCCGACCCACGCGCAGCTCGACCGGCACGCTCAGGCCCGCCGCGAGAAGGAGCGGGTGGAGGTCGAGATCGCGTCGCTGCGCCGGAGCGGGTCGACGGTGCCCGACCGGCTCGTCGCGGTGCGTGCCTCGATCGCCCAGGCGACGGGGCTGCCGGTGAGCGCGCTGCCGTTCGCGGCCGAGCTCATCGACGTGCGTGCCGAATTCGCGGAGTGGGCTGGTGCGATCGAGCGGGTGCTGCGGCCCTTCGCGCTCACGCTGCTCGTGCGCAGCGAGCACCTGCCGGTCGTGCGCCGGTGGGTCGATGCGCACCGCATCCCGGCGCGGCTAGTCTACGAGGAGGTGCGCGGCGACGCCCCGGCCCCGCGGCCGGCCGGGCACGAGAGTTCGCTGGTGCATCGCGTGCGGGTCGCCGACGGCCCGTTCGCCGCGTGGGTGTCGGGGCAGCTGTCGGAGCGCTTCGACGTCGCGTGCGTCGACAGCCCCGACGATCTCGACGCGCATCCGCGGGCCGTGACGATCCACGGCCAGATCAAGTCGCGATCGCGCTACGAGAAGGACGACCGGCAGCGCCTCGACGACCGCGCGCACTGGGTGCTCGGCGACCGGGAGGGCAAGCTCGAGGCGCTCATCGCCCAGCTGCGCGAGGCGACGCGGGAGGAGGAGGCGGCCGGCGCGATCGTCGACCGCGCCGCGCGGCTGCGCAGCGAGGCGGACTACCGGCGGGCGACGCTGGAGTCGATCCGCGGCCAGTCGTGGGCGGACCTCGACCGCGCCGCGGCGCAGGCCGAGGTGGAGCGCCTCACGACGACGCTGGCGCAGCTCACGGCCCACGACGGCGACCTCGGCGTCGCGGTCCGGGAGGCCGAGGAGGCTCGCGTGGCGCGCGACACGGCGACCGGGCTGCGGGAGGACGCGCGCCTCGCTCTGCGGCAGGCGGGCTCGGCGCGCGACGAACTGACTGCTGCCGCGCAGGCGCTGGAGGCGCAGATCGCCTCGGGCGAGGTGCCCGAGGTCGACGAGGCGACGTGGGCGGAGCTCGACCGGCGCTTCCGGGCGGTGCAGCGTCGCATCACGCGATCGACGATCGCCGACGTCGGCCACGACGTGATGCGCCGGCTGCAGCGGGAGCGCGACGTGGCGCAAGAGGCGGCGCGGGAGGCCTCCGGTACGGTGACGACGCTCGCGACCCGCTTCAAGGAGCGGTGGCCGGCGTCGTCGGCGGACCTCGTGCCGCGGGTCGAGGATCGCGCCGCCTACCTGGAGATCCTCGATCAGATCATCGCCCACGGCCTGCCCGAGCACGAGGCGACGTTCCTGCGGCTGCTGCGGGAGCGCTCGCGGGACATGATCGGTGAGCTGGTCAGCGACATCCTCGCGGCGCCACGCGAGATCGAGGATCGCGTCGTGCCGGTCAACAGTTCGCTGCGCCGCTCGCCTTTCGACGACGAGCGGTGGCTGCGGCTGCGGGTCAAGACGCGGCGCAGCGAGACGGTGACGCGCTTCATCGGCGATCTGCGGTCGATCGCCGAGGGCGGGTGGGGGCAGGACGATCTCGACGCGGCCGAACGCCGGTTCGCCACGCTCGCCGAGCTGATGCGGCGGTTCGCCTCGAGCGACCACGTCGACCGGGTGTGGCGCACGCAATGCCTCGACACGCGGCTGCACGTGACGTTCCGCGCGGAGGAGATCGACGCGCACGGGCGGGCGCACGCGACGTACGACTCCGGCGCCGCGATGTCGGGCGGCCAGCAGCAGAAGCTCGTCGTGTTCTGCCTCGCCGCGGCACTGCGCTACCAGCTCGCGGACGCCGACGAACCGCATCCGCGCTACGGCACGATCGTGCTCGACGAGGCCTTCGACAAGGCGGACACGCGCTACACCCGGATGGCGCTCGACATCTTCCGCGAGTTCGGCTTCCACCTCGTGCTCGCGACCCCACAGAAACTTCTGCAGACGATCGAGCCGTACGTCGGCGCCGCGACCTCGATCGAGAATCCGACGCGGCGGCGGTCGCAGATCGCGACGATCGAGTGGGACGAGCGGGGCGCCTCCTCGTGATCGGGGTCGCCGCGGCGCGGGAGCTCGCGCGGGCGCGGCTGCAGGCCAAGTCGGCGCAGTGGGCGGCCGCCGCAGTGTCGGGCGCCATGTCGGGCGAGGTGTCGGGCGCGGTGACCGGCGCGGTGGCGGAAGCGTCCGGGGAGGGCGCCGAACTCGTCGCTGACAGCCCGGATGGTCCAGTCGGCGCGCTCGTGTCGATCCCGCTCAAGCCGCCGACCGAGCGGCAGATGCTCGCCGACGAGCCGGCGGCGGAGGCGTGGGCGCGCGAGTGGGCCGGCCTTGCGCCACTGTCGGGGGTCGAGGTGGAGTGGCAGATCCGGTCGTGGCGCAGCATCGGGCGGCAGCGGGTGCCGGTGCGCCTGCACCTGAGCGACGCCGACGCGGTCGGGCGTTTCGTCGGAGGCTCGGCGGAAGCGCACTGGCGCCGGCTGCGGGACCGGGCGGTGTGCCTCGCCGACCGGCTCGGCGCGCTGGACGCGTTGGGCGCGGTGATCCGGCGGCACGCCCGCGACCTCGCAGGCTATGACCCGGACCGTTTCGGGCAGGTGGTCGACGTGGCGGCCTGGATCGTCGCGCACCCGGTGGCGGGGTTGCGTCCGCGTCAGGTGCCGGTGCGGGGGGTCGATTCCAAGTGGCTCGGCGCGCACCGGAGGCTCGTCACCGACCTCGTCGCGGCGGCGACAGGCTCGCCGGACCTCGGCCTCCTCGACGCCGACCGGCTCATCCGCATCCGCATCCTCGACGATGCCGACGATGCCGACGAGGCTGGCGATGCCGACGAGGCTGGCGAAACCGACCAGGCTGGCGAAACCGACCAGGCCCGCCAGGCCCTGGCGGTGGGCGGCCTGCGCGACCTGGCCGCCCCCGCGGCCCAACTCGCCGAACTGGCCCTCGCGCCGAGGCTCGTCATCGTGCTCGAGAACCTCGAGTCGATGCTCGCGCTGCCGCCCTGGCCGGGGGCGGTGGCGGTGCACGGCTCGGGCTACGCGGTCTCGGTGGTCGGCGGACTGCCGTGGGTGCGGCGTGCGCCGGTCCTCTACTGGGGCGACCTGGACTCCAACGGTTTCGCGATCCTGCGGCATCTGCGCCGCGGTCACCCGAACGTGACGTCGGTGCTCATGGACGAGCCGACCCTCCTGGCGCACCGCGACCTCTGGGTGCCCGAGCCCACCCCGGTCCGCGGCGACATCGACACGCTGACCGAGGGTGAGGTTCGTGCGCTGCACGCGCTTCGACGCGAGGGCGATGTGCGCCTGGAGCAGGAGCGCATCCCGTGGGAGCACGCTCTGGCGGCCCTGCGTCGGGCCGCGCCACAAGAGGCTGGCGACGGGCCACTTTGACCTGGGGAAGGCTGAAAAGGCGAGCGTTACCAGCCAACTACCAATTGCTGCCACATTGGAAGTTCAGACCTCGCCCGCGGGACTGACCGCACAGGAGTGGAGGTGGTTGGTCCGCACCGAGCGGCGGGGAGCGGAGCGATCCCTAACCTGCGTGATGCGAATGGGCGGCCGCCGACGTTCAACCTTCCCGACACGCTGCTCGCGGACTTCAACGACGTCCGACGCGCATGGGCGGCGCCTCGAGGACGCACGCCGGAGAAAGGAGGACAGCCGCCTAGTTAGGTAAGGCTAACCTTTGCTAGGGTCGCGGCGGGCAGGATCCCTTGCCCGCTCCAATGGCCTTGGGAAGGACATCGACTCGTGCCGATTCCGACGATTCGCCCCTACCCGTTCGACCCCGCCACGGGCCTGAGCGACAACGTGACGGCGTGGCACTTCGACCCGCGCCGTGCCGTCTTGCTCGTCCACGACATGCAGGAACACTTCGTCGGCGTCTTCGACAGGCGAGGCCCGCAGGGTCCGGACCAGCTCGACGCGGCGATCGAGCACATGACCGCCCTCGTCGCGGCGGCCCGGCGGGCGGGGGTGCCGGTCGTCTACACCGCACAGCCGCCCGCTCAGGACCCGGCCGACCGAGCCCTCCTCACCGACTTCTGGGGGCCGGGGCTGGCCGACGCCAGTGCGGCGGGCATCGTCGCGCCGCTGACTCCGCGAGAGTCCGACGTGGTCCTCACGAAGTGGCGCTACAGCGCCTTCTACCGCTCCGATTTGCGGCAACGCATGGAACTCACCGCCCGCGACCAGCTCGTCGTCACCGGCGTCTACGCCCACATCGGTTGCCTGACGACGGCACTCGTCGCCTTTATGGAGGGCATCCGGGTCTTCTTCGCTGCGGACGCGATGGCCGACTTCAGCGCGGAAGATCACATCATGGCGACCCGCTACGTCGCCCGGCGCTGTGGCCAGGTCGTCACCACTCGCGAGGTCCTGCGTTCCCTCGACGAGCACGTCCTCCGGGGTGCTTGCTCCGACACCCCTGCCGTCCCGGCCGATGCGCTGCGGGGCTGAGCCGATGTCCCTCCTCACGAGCCCGACAGCGCCCGGCGCTGCGCCCCGACAGCCTGCAGACCTCGGCAGTCCCGCGGCGGACCAGGGTAGAGGCGGTGTCGGTCCGGCGCACGCAGACTTCGTCTTCGCCGCGGGAGGCACCGTGGTCCAGGGCTATCGTGGCCCAGCCCTCGACGTGCCTGCGCTGGCGGAGGCCGGGCCGGGCGGGTTGGCGCGGTGGGCCACGGCCGCCCTCACCGGGCAGACACGCCGCCGCGGCGGGTTGGTGTGCGGCCTCGTGCCCTTCGACCCGCAGGCGCGTCCCGACCTTTTCGTCGTGGAGCAGCCCCAACGGCACCGCGTCGACCTCTCGGCGGTCTGCGCCGAACAACAGCGGACACCCGGTGCCGACGAGGCGCTGGAACGGGCACGAATGTCGATGGCAGCGGACCTACGCGAGGCCGCGACGCGGTGCGACGACAGCTATCGACGCAGTGTCGCGCAGGCCCTGATCAGCATCGCCGACGGCGCCCTGCGCAAGGTCGTGCTCGCGCGCAGCATCGACCTCTCGCTCGCCGACCTCGACGTCGACCTCGTCTGGGCCCGGCTGGCGGCCCGCAACCCGCAGGGCTACGCGTTCGCGGTCCGCAGCCCGGGCGGAGTGGTCTTCCTCGGTGCGTCACCCGAACTCGTCGCCGAGGTCGATGGCACAGGCTTTGCCACCCACCCCCTCGCCGGCTCGGCGCCGCGCAGCGGAGACGCCGCGACCGACGCCGCACGGGGCCGCGAGCTGCTCGCCTCCGACAAGGACCGCCGCGAGCACCGCTTCGTGGTCGACCACATCGTCGACCGGCTCCGTCCGCTCCTGCGACGCCTCGACGTGCCGAGCGGACCCGGGCTGTTCGCGACCGATGCGATGCTGCACCTAGGCACCAGGCTCACCGGAGTTCTGCGGCCCGACGTCACCGCCCTCGAGGCCGCCGCGACCATTCACCCGACACCCGCCGTGTGCGGCGTGCCCACCCAAGGCGCCCTCGACGCGATCCGCCATCTCGAGCCCCACGACCGCGGCTGCTACGCAGGGTTGGTCGGGTGGCAGGACGCCGCGGGCCACGGCCAGTGGGCACTCGCGTTGCGCTGTGCGCGGATCCGCGACGGGCAGGCCCGCCTCTTCGCCGGCGCAGGCGTCGTCGCCGGCTCCACCCCCGACGCCGAACATGCCGAGACCGCCGCGAAGTTCGCCACTATGACCGCCTCCCTCGCCCCCGCGTCGGCAGGCACAGGAGACCCCCGATGACGTCCCTGCAACACTCTGCGGGCGTCACGCCCTACCCCCCGTCCGATGTGCAGCGCTACCTGCAGGCCGGTCTGTGGGGCAAGACGCGCATCGAAGACCTCATCGCCCGCCGCGCCGCGCGCCGGCCCGACGCCCCCGCAGTCGTCGACGCCGCCGGGACGACGACGTACCGGCAGCTCGTGGCGGCCGGCGAACGGGCGGCCGGTGTCCTCGCCGCCGGCGGCGTGACGGCCGGCGACGCCGTCTTCCTGCACATGCCGAACACCGTCGATGCCATCGCCGCCCTCCTCGGCGCATTCCGGCTCGGGGCCCTCCCGATCGCTGCCCTGAGCACACACCGGGGCGCGGAGATCGCGGGGTTCCTTGCGGCCGGACGCGCCACGCACTGGGTTCTCGGCGACCTCCTCGGCGTCGATCCCGACACCCTCGTGCGCGACGTCACAGCCCGGGTCGGGCACGACGTTGCTGTCATCCGCTGGACCGGCCGACCGATGGATCGGATCGAGGCCCCGCCGCCTGCACGAGACTGGGCCGATGCGGAGGAGCTCGCGTTCTTCCAGCTCAGCGGCGGCACGACCGGAGCGAGCAAGCTCATTCCGCGGGCCCACCGCGAATACGCCTACTCGTTCCTGCGCAGCAACGAACTGTGCGGCGTCGATGAGTCCACGGTGCTCGTCATCCCGCTGCCGCTCACCCACAACTTCCCGATGAGCTCGCCGGGCTTCCTCGGAGTCCTGTCCGCCGGCGGCTGCGTCGTGCTGTGTGCCCACGGCGACCCGGCGACGATCTGCGCCGCGATCCAGACGAACCGCGCCACCCACCTCATCGGCGTGCCGCCCCTGATCCAGGTGCTGCTGGACTCTGCGGCACGCCGCGGGGCCGACTTGCGCACTCTGCGGCGGGTGCTCGTCGGTGGTGCCCGGCTCTCGCCCGCGGTGGCCCGCCGGATCCACGGAGAGCTCGGCTGCCTCCAGCAGGTCTACGGCATGGCCGAGGGGCTCGTCTGTTACACCAGCCCGACCGATGACCTCGACACGATAGTCACGACCCAGGGGCGACCGATGTCGGCGTTCGACGAGGTCCGGGTCGTGGCCGTCGACGACGCAGGCGCAGGCCTCGTTGGCACGCCCGTCGACGTCGGAGCCGGTGAGGTCGGGGAGCTACAGGTGCGCGGGCCGTACACCATCCGCGGCTACTACTTCGGCGGGCCTCGCGAGCACGCCTCCTTCACCCCGGACGGCTTCTACCGGACCGGTGATCTCGTGCGGCGGGACGAGACGGGCAGCATCACCGTCGTCGGCCGGACGAAGGAGCAGATCAACCGCGGCGGCGAAAAGGTCGCGCCCGCCGAGGTCGAGGACGCCCTGCTACGGCACCCTGGCGTTCACGATGCGTGCGTCGTCGCCGAGGCCGACGAGTTGTTGGGCGAGCGCGTCGTCGCCTACGTCGTGCCTCGTGCGACCGCGCCGTCGTCGTCGGAGGCGAACGGGTCGTCGGGCGGGCACTCGGCCGCGCCCCCCGCGCCCATCGATCGCCGGGAGTTGCGGCGCCACTTGGTCGCCCAGTCGCTCGCGGCCTACAAGATCCCCGACGCCTACCGGATCGTCGAGGCACTCCCGACGACCGCGGTCGGCAAGGTGGCGCGACGCCGGGTCACGCCTCCCGTCGCCACCATCGCTGCCTCGGCCGCACCTGCGGCGGCGGCGCCTCGATCCGGCCCCGAGGTCCTCGACGTGCTCGGAGTCGGCTTCGGGCCCGCGAACATGGCCCTGGCCGTGGCGATCCGGGAGGAGAACGAGAGGCGCGCGACGGGGCTGGCGGCGCGGTTCGTCGACGCGGCGCCGTACCCGCGCTGGCACGAGGGGCTGCTGTTCGAGGACGCCTCGATGCAGGTGGCCTTTGCTAAGGACCTTGCGACCATGCGCAACCCCCGGTCGGCCTTTACTTTCGTGCAGTTCCTTGCCGAGCGCGGGCGACTCGCGGATTTCGTCAACCGCGGCTCGATGACGCCGCTGCGGGTCGAGTTCGTCGAGTATCTGCGGTGGGCCGCGGAGAAGCTGCGCGACGACGTGACGTACGCCGCTCGCGTCGAGGCCGTGACCCCCGTCGTCGTGGACGGCGCGATCGAGGCCTACGACGTCGACATCAGCGACGCGGCGGGGATGACCCGCCTACGCAGCCGCCACGTCGTGCTCGCGGTCGGCCTGCAGCCGATCATGCCCGCCCAACTGCCCGCGGGCCCGCGGGTCTGGCACGCAAGCCAGCATCTGCATCGCGTCGGCGACCTCGACCCCGCGACCACCCGCGACGTCGTCGTCCTAGGCGGCGGGCAGAGCGCCGCGGAGGTGGTTCTGCACCTGCGCGAGCAGCTGCCGTCGGCCCGGATTCACGCCGTCCACGGGAAGTTCGCCTACACCCCCTCGGACTCCTCGCCGTTCGCCAACCGGATCTTCGACCCGGCCAGCGTCGACGTGCTCTTCGACGCGCCGGAACCCGAACGAGCCCGCGTCAACGCCCTGCACGCCAACACCAACGACGCCGTCGTCAGCCCCGCCACGCTGCAGACCCTCTTCGACCTGGACTACCGCGATCGGTGGCTTGGGCGCGAACGGGTGATCTGGCACCCCTGCACGCGCGTGCTCGAGGGCCGAGACCGCGGCGACGCCGTCGAGCTCGATCTCATCGAGCTGCTCGGCGGATCCTTGGGAGCAGGCGAGATGCTCGCGAGGGGGGACTCGACCGGAGCCGGACGAGTGCGGCTGCGCGCCGACGCCGTCGTGTGTGCGACGGGCTACGTGCCGCTCGACCCAGCTGCCCTGCTGGGCGACTCCGGCCGGGCGCTCCGCCGCGACGCCTCGGGCAGGCCGCTGGCTCGGCGCGACTACGCGGCGGAATGGGACGTGAACGCCCGCGGCCAGCTCTTCCTCATCGGCCAGACCCGCCACCAGCACGGTGTCTCGGCGACGTTGTTGTCCAATGTCGCCGTTCGCGCGGGTGAGATCGTCGCCACCGTGACGCAGGCCGGTCGCGCCGCCAACGCATCGACAGCGGGGCCTGGCCGTGTCGACCGCCCCGACCAGAGCAGAGGCTCGTCGCGGCCGACGACGGTCGCCCTCCCATGAGCGAATCCCTCTTCGACGTCGCGGCGCTGCACGTCGGCTACCCGCGCCTGCCGGATGTCATCCGAGGCCTCGACCTGAGCCTGCCCCGTGGCGGCTTCACGGCGGTCGTCGGCCCGAACGGGTGCGGAAAGTCGACTCTCCTGCTCACCCTCGCCCGACTACTCCGACCCGCCTCGGGGCAGGTGAGTCTGCACAGGCGTCCCCTTACCTCCTATCCTGCGCGTGACCTCGCCAGGACCCTCGCCTTCCTGCCCCAGCAGCCGCTCGCCCCCGACGGCATCCGCGTGCGCGATCTCGTCATGCGCGGTCGCCAGCCGTACCGGCGCTTCCTCCTGCCCGCGACCGCCGTCGACCACGCGGCCGTCGACGCGGCGCTCGCCGCCACGGGCACGAAGGATCTCGCCGACATCGAGCTGTCCGGGCTCTCCGGCGGGCAGCGCCAGCGCGTGTGGATCGCGATGACGCTGGCCCAGGACACCGACGTCGTGCTGCTCGATGAGCCGACGAGCTTCCTGGACATCGCGCATCAAGTCGACGTGCTCGAGGCCGGCGCCGCACTCGCCCGCAGCGGCCGCAGCGTCGTCGCCGTCCTGCACGACCTCGGGTTGGCCGCCCGCTACGCCGACCACCTCGTTGTCATGAAGTCCGGGCGACGGATGGCGTCTGGGGCGCCGCACGACGTCGTCAACGAAGACCTCGTCCACGAGGTCTTCGGGCTGCGCTGCCGCGTCGTCGCCGACCCCGAGACGGGCACGCCGCTGGTCGTCCCGCGCCGACGCGCCGGCACCTGCGAACCCGACCAGACCGTCCCGACCAGCACCGATGAAAGGACTGCCCATGCCTGCACCTGAGCCCAATGCCCACCCCGCGCTCGACCCGCAATGCGACCCCACAGCCGCACCGGCGACCGGGCGGGGGACGCCGGCGCAGCCGGATCTGCTCGCCGACCTCGCAGCCGCCGCAGGCCTCGACGTCACCGACATCCGCCTCGACGAAGACCTCCTCGGACTCGGCCTCGACAGCGTGCGACTCATGCGCCTTGTCGAACAGTGGCGTGCCGCCGGGCTCGACGTCGCCTTCGCCGACCTGGCTGCGGGCGGCACGGTCGCCGAGGCGCTCGAAACGGTCTCCGTCGGCCGGGCCTGACCGGGACCGACGGTCCGTCCCACCGCACCCCCATCGAAAGGGCAACACGTGAACAACCCCCGCCTTCTCGCCGCCGCCGGAGCCCTTGTCATCGGGCTCGGGATCACCGCCTGCGGCTCCGCCACCTCCGCGACCTCCGGCGCGGCCGGCACGAGCACCGAAACGGCGGCCGCGGGCGCCGAGGCGACGACCCACTCCGTCGACACCGCCTTCGGCCAGGTCACCATTCCGACCAAGCCGACGCGTGCCATCGCCCTCGAGGGCGGCGTCGGGCCGCTGCTGTCTGCCGGGATCACCCCGGTCGCTACGGCCGACGGTGACTTCGCCGACTCCTTCCTCCCGGAGGAGTACGCGAAGGTCAAGGACCTGCCGATCATCCTCGGCAAGGACGGCCCCGACCTGGAGAGGATCGTGGCACTCAAACCCGACCTCATGATCGGCTTCGTGCGCGGCGGCAAGACAGCCGAGCTGAGTGCTGATGCCAAGGCGCAGTGGACCAAGCTCAACGCGATCGCACCCACCGTGCTCATCCGCTCCGACGGATCGGCCCAGACCAAGGACGCCACGCTGACGATGTCCGAGGTCCTCGGCGACGGTGAGCAGGCTCAGGCAGCCAAGAAGGCCTACGAGGAGAAGGCTGCCGAGCTGAAGAAGACGTACGCGGACGTTCTGGCCAACAACGTCTTCGCGCCGCTGGACTACTACGAGGAGGTCAACGTCTACTCCCCGATTTCGTGGCCGGGCGACACCCTCCTGGACGCCGGAGCCAAACTCACGTCGGTGTCGGCGAACGAGCGGACCGAGAACGCGACGTTCCTCTCGGCCGAGCAGCTCGGCAAGATCTCCGACGCCACCGTCGTGCTCTATGACGAGACAGTCGACGGTCAGCCGGCCGAGGGCGCCGCCGAGCTGGCGAAGCTGCCCACCTACACCGCGCTGCCGGCGGTCAAAGCCGGGCACAGCTACGGGCTGCGGTACTTCTTCGCCGACCGCTACGAGACCGCGTTGAAGTCGCTGGAGAGCCTCGAGGCGACCCTGAAGAAGTTGGCGTGACCCACTCGCACCACACGAGATCCGCGCCGGCACTCACCCGCTCGCAGGAGGGCGTGGTCCACGCCCAGCTCATCGAGGCCGGTTCTGCCCGATACACCGTCGGGGAGGCCGTTGAGCTGCGCGGGCCCGTCGAGTTGCCCGCGCTGGCCGCGGCGATCGAGCGCGCGGTCGGCGAGGTTCCTGGCTGGGCGCTGCGCGTCGACGCGGACGGGGTCACCGCGATGGCCGGCGGCTCGGGCGCCGGCCAGGTGTGCGAGGTCGTAGATCTGCGCGCCTCGCCCGACCCCTGGGCGGCGGCCACGGAAGTGATGGCGCAGCAGATGGTGCAGGGCCTGTCGTTCGGGGGGCAGGCCCTGCACCGGCAGCGGTTGCTGATGCTGGCACCCGATCGGGTCGTGTGGCTCGCCGCCGCCCATCACGTGCTCGTCGACGGCTACGGCCTCGTCCTGCTCGTGCGGCGAGCGCTGCAGCTGTATGCCGACGGTCGAGCCGGCCGTGCCAGTGCACCGACTCGCTTCATCGGGGTGGAGGCGATCGTGGCCGCCGAGCGCGCCTACGAGGCCTCGGCCTCCCACGACCGGGACCGCGAGTACTGGCTGGAGGTCGATCGGCGCGCCGAAGAGGCGGGGGCCGCGCGCGCTCTCCTGCGGACAGCCGGCGGCACTGGCTCAGGGGTCTTCGCGACCTCGCGCGCGGACCTCGACGCTGCTGCCGACCGGCTCGGCCACACGTGGCCGGACCTACTTGCCGTAGCGCACGCGGTCGCTGTCTCGCGCCTGGCTGGGCATCGCGACGTGGTTACCGGCATCCCGCTCATGAACCGCCTCGGACCCGCCGCGCTGGCACCGACGAGCGTCGTCAACATCCTTCCGCTGCACGTGCACGTCGACCCCGGAGCAAGCGTGGCCCACCTCGTCGCGCAGGTCGCGGAGCGGCTGCGCGCGCTGCGCAGGCACGGGCGGTTCCGCGCCGAGGAGCTGGCCCGCCTCACCGGCCGGGTCAGCGGGGACGCACCTTTGGTCGGCGCCGAACTCAACATCAAGGTGTTCGACCAGCCGGGGCGCGTCGGCGACCTCGACGTGACGATCCACAATCTGGCCGAGGGACCGGTCGACGACCTCGGCCTCAGCGTCTACCGCCATGACCGGGCGCTCATGTGGTCGGCCACAGCGCCCGGGAGTGCTCCGGTGGCCACGCTGCGGGCCGCGGGCGCCAACGCCGGGGCGACCATCGACGCCGCCAGTGCCGCCAGCCCCACCAGCCCCGCCGAGGCGGCGGGGCACCTCGTCGGCGACGTGCTCGACGCTCTCGTACGCGCCGAGGCACGCACTCCCGTCGGTGCGCTCGCCGCACCCGCCGTGCCGCTGCCCCCGCTCGGCGCGGGCGCGCTCTCCCCCAGCACGATCGCCGATGCCGCGCAATCGCCGCCCACGGTCGCCACCCTCCTGGCCCGGACCGTCGCCGCGCACCCCGAGCGAATCGCCCTGGTCGACACCGCGCACGACACACGGTTGAGCTACGCCGACCTTGCAGTCCGCGTCGCGGCCACCGCCGAGGCGCTGACCGCCCGGACCGCTGCGGGCGACACAGTCGCCCTCGAAGTGCCCCGGTGCGCCGATGCCGTCGTCGCGCTTCTCGCATGCCTCGTCAGCGGCCGCGTGGCCGTCCCCCTCGACCCGATGTGGCCCGATTCACGGCGGGCCGAGCTGCGGGCCGGGGTCGGCGCCGGCTGCACCCTCGAGTCCGCCCCCATGTCGTCACCTGTCAGCGAAAGCCCGGCCTGCGACGAGCGGGACGCACCTGGTGGCCACACTGGCCGCGACGACGCCGCCGAGCGTCTGCAGCTACCCATCGACCGTCACGCGATCGCTTACGTCATCCACACCTCGGGATCGACTGGCCGCCCCAAGGGTGTCGCGGTGAGCCACGACGCCCTCGCGCACTTCCTCGCCCATCACCGCGCCGAGACCTTCGCCCCCCTCGCCGACGGACAGTCGTTGCGGGTGGCGCAGACCCTACCCTTGGAGTTCGACGGGTCGTGGGACACGTTGCAGGGACTCTTCCTCGGGCACGAGGTGCACCTGTTGTCGCGGGAGGTGACCCGCGATCCCGCGGCCACCGTCGCGCAGGTGCGGGCGCACGCCCTGGAGTTCCTCGACACAACCCCGACCGTGCTCGCCGCCCTGCTCGACGAGGGCCTGCTCGACGCCGGGCATTCGCTGCGGATGGTGAGCGTCGGCGGCGAGGCATGCCCACCGGAGCTGTGGGCGCGGCTTCTCGCTGAACGGGGTCTGCAGGTCGCGAACTTTTACGGCCCCACAGAGACGTGTGTGGATGCGGTCGGTCTCGTGCGCCCCGCCGCCGGACCGCCAACCGGCGCGGAGATCACCGGCCGGGGATCCATCGGCAGTCCCCTGCGCAGCGTCCGCGCGCTCGTGCTCGACCCGCACCTCGGCTCGGTACCCCCAGGTGTCGTCGGCGAGCTGTACCTCGCCGGGCCGCAGGTCGCCCTCGGCTACCTCGGGCGCAGCGCGCTGACCGCCGAACGGTTCGTCGCCGACCGCACCGGACCGCCCGGATCGCGCATGTACCGCACCGGCGATCTCGTCGTCATCGGGCCCGACGGGCTGCTCGACTACCGAGGTCGGGCCGACGACCAGGTCAAGGTGCGCGGCTACCGCGTCGAACCCGGCGAGGTCGAGGCCGGACTGCGCCGCCTCGCGGGCGTGCGGCAGGCCGCGGTCGTCGCGCGGGACGGTGCGCTCGTCGCGTATGTCGTCGCCGCCGAGCCCGGGACGCAACTGCGCGACGCGGCCCGCGACGTGCTTCCCGAACATCTCGTGCCCGCACGGGTCGTCGTGCTCGACGCTCTGCCCCGCACGTCCACCGGCAAACTCGATGTCGCCGCCCTGCCGCTCGACGACGAGGCGCCGACAGCCACGTCGCCCGCACTCGCTCCCGCAACCGATGCGGAACGCGCCCTCGCCGGAGTGCTCGCCGACGTCCTCGCCCTATCCATCGCTCGGATTGGCGGCGACAGTGACTTCTTTGCACTCGGCGGCGACTCGATCTCGGCCATCAAGGTCGTCGCGGCCCTGCGCCGCGCCGGACACCACACGAGCGTCGGCGCCATCTTCACCGACCGCACCCTCGCCCGCATCGCCGCAGGCATCACCCTCGCGGACACCACCGAGGGAACCGCCGACGGATCCTCGGCCGGCTCGGATGCGGCCGGCCCCGACCCGCGACTCACCGCGACCCAGCTCGCGAGCGTGCACGACCTGATCGCCCGCCGTTCCCGGCGCCCCCGCAGCGGCCGGCAACCCGAGAGGACCCCCCGCGCATGACGACCGGCACCCCGCTCATCTGGCCGACCACCCCGCTGCAGCAGGGCCTGGTCGCTCTCGCCGAGCTCGGCCGCAGCGACCCGGCGTCGGTCGGCGCCGCAGCAGGGGGCGGGGACGGTGGCGACGATGCCGCGGTCGGGATCGCCCGCAGCGGCGCACCGACCGACTACGTGGGGCAGTCGGTCGTGCAGCTGGCCGGACCCGTCGACCTGGACGCCCTGCGCGCAGCCATCGCCGCCCTGGTCGCCGACCAGCCCCACCTGCACGCCGGCTTCCTCATGAACGACGACGTCGCGCCCGTGCAGTTCATCGAGGAGCTCGACCCGGTCATCGAGGTCCACGACCCTACGGACCCTGATCCGGAGCCCGTGGCCGCGGTGCTCGCGTGGCAGCGCCGCCTGGCGTGGGACCTGCACGAGCCGCCGCTCCTGCGCTGGGATGTCGTCCTGGACGCCGACGACCGACCAGCCGCGCTGGTCATCGCCGCCCACCACATCGTCCTCGACGGGTGGTCGATGCCCCTGCTGGTGGCGCAGGTCGCGCGTCATTACGCCCGCCTCGTGGGCGCCCCCAGCGAGTTGCCCGCGGTGCGCGGCAGTTACGCCGACCACCTCGCCTGGCTCGCCGAGCAGGACACCGACGCGGCTCGCGCCTTCTGGGCCACCCACCTCTCCGACCTCGACGCGCCGACGCCGGCTTGGCTGGGGCCGACCGGCGGCGCTCGCCGCCCGACCCGCCTCGAGGCCGTCATCAACCCCCTCGACCCGACGCGCCTCGCCGAGTGCGGCCTCACCCCGGCGGCCGTCGCGCGCACCTGCTGGGGCCTGGCGCTCGACGCTGTCACCGGCTCCTGCGGGACGCCGTTCGCCGTGGCCGTCTCCACCCGCGACGCCGGCGTCACCGACGTTGACGACCTCATCGGTCTGACGACCGACGCTGTGCTCGTCGCCGAACGACCCGACCCGGGCGGCGACGTGCTTGCGGCGGCGGCCGATGCTGCGCGGCGTTGGACCGCGAGCCTGCCCCACCAGCACGTCGGGCTGCGCGGCATCCACGCCGCCCTGCGCCGCCCGGAGACCGCGACGAGCCTGCTTGCCATCGAATCCGCTCACAAAGCAAAGACTTTCGCTGCCGGTGAGGTCACCTTCGCGCTGACGCGCGTCGACGATGACACCCACTATCCACTTGCCGCGACCCTCGTCCTGGGGCATCGGGGGGACAACGCGCCGTGGAGGTTGGAGGTCACCTACGACGCGGCCTGCGTGGAGGAAGCCACCGCCCGACGCCACGCCGATGCGTTCACCGCGTTTGTCGAGGCCGCCCGAACCGCGACGCGCCTCGGTGCCGTCGACGTGCTCGGTGCCGCCGACGCAGCTCTCCTCGCGGGCGCCGAGAGCCGTACCGCGCATCACGCAGTCGGCCCGGTCGGCGCGGAAGGGGCCTCCCGCGAACGGATCCCGCCGCTCCTGCCCGAGGCGTTCTCGAACGCGTGCGCGCGCTTCCCGCAGCGCACGGCGCTCGTGGATGCCGACCCGGACGGCCGCCGTGCCCACTGGACCTTCGCCCAGCTCGCGGTCGATGTTGCCGCACTGCGCGACGACCTCCGCAAGCTCCTGCCCGCCAGGTCGGAAGGCCCGCCCATCGTCGCAGTGACGCGGCCGCGTTCGGCCCGTACCGTCGTCGCTCTCCTGGCGATCCTCGAGGCTGGAGCCGCCGCCCTGGTCATGGACCCCGCGCTGCCGTCGACCCGGAGCGAGGCGATCCTCGCCGAGGTCGGCGCGGCGCTCGTCGTCACGGCCGACGGAGTGCAGGTCCGCCACGACCACATCCGCGAGCAACCCCACCCCCACGAACAGCGCCGCGGCGTGGCGACGCGCGCACCGCAGCCCGGCGACATCGCCTCAGTTGTGCTCACTTCGGGCTCGACCGGCATGCCCAAGCCCGTCGCCGTGCCGCATCGTGCGCTGGCGCACCTGCTCGAGCATCACAGCCGCGAGCTGCACCCCGAGGGCGGCACCGCGCCGCGCCAGGTCGCCCACGCCGCCGCGTTCCACTTCGATGCCCACTGGGACGCACTCCTCGCGATGTTCGCCGGGCACACCGTGCACGTGCTGTCCGACGATCTCTTCCTCGACCCTTTCGCCCTCGCCGAGTACGTCGAGCGCGAGGGCATCGACTACCTCGACCTCACCCCCACGGTGTGGTCGGCGTTGCTGGCCGCCGACGCATTCACGCGCCTGCCGCGCGTGTGCGTGCTCGGGGGCGAGGCGCTGCCGCCGCAGCTGTGGGCGCAGCTGCGCGAGCGCTGCGCCGAAAGTGACACGGTCGCCCTTAACCTTTACGGCCCGACCGAGGCCACCGTCGACGCCGCGTGGGCGTCACTGGCCGACCATCCGACGCCCGTCGTCGGCCGGCCCCTCGGCACGACCGGGCTCCTCGTCCTCGACGACCGGCTGCGTCGGGTGCCCCCCGGCACATCCGGCGAGCTGTATCTCACCGGACCACAGCTCGCCGACGGTTACTTGGGTCGGGCGGGGCTCACCGCCGAGCGGTTCGTCGCGAACCCCTACCCGCGGCGCGATGATGTGGGCGCGATTCGCGTGGGGGACGAGCGGATGTACCGCACCGGCGATGTCGCCCGTTGGACCCAGGAGGGGCTGCTCGTGCTCGGCGGCCGCACCGACGGACAGCTCTCCCTCGCCGGTCGCCGGGTCGAGCCCGGCGAGATCGAGGCGGTACTCACCGCCGATGGGCGGGTGCGTGAGGCGGCCGTCGTCGTCCGTGACAGCGTCTCGGGGCGGGGTCGGGTCGTCGGGTACGTCGTCCCCGAGCGCCTCGGCGGCGGCCAGGGGTGCGTGCGCGGCCAGCTTCTCGCCGAGCTACTGACCGCTTGCCGCGCCGCCCTGCCCGCGGCGCTCGTCCCCGCAGACCTGGTGCTGCTCGATGCCTGGCCGTTGACCCCCAACGGCAAGCTCGACCGCTCGGCGTTGCCCGCGCCCGGAGCCGGAGCGTCGGAGTCGGGTCCCAGCGGCGGGCCGCTCGCCGCCGCCGAGTCCGACCGCCCAGCCAGCTCGGCCGGAGACGCTCCCGTCGACCCGTGCGGCCCCGACCGCGCGACGGCCGACCTGCGCGACTGCCTCGCCGACGTGCTCCAGATGCCGGCCGGTGCGGTCGGTGACGACGCCGACTTCTTCGCCCTCGGCGGCGATAGCATCGCGGCCATCCAGATCTGCGGCCGGATGCGCAGCCGCGGGTGGACGGTACGCGCGGCGCAGGTGCTCACCGCGCGGTCCGTCGCCGCCATCGCCGCGTGCGCCCAGCCGACGACACAGGACCCCGACGCCGGTATGGCCATCGAGGACCCGACGCCCGCGCACGAGGAACCGCCGAGCGCGGCGGACGACCCATTCGACCTACTCACTCCGCAGCGCCGCGCCAACCTTGCGGCCCACCTCCAGGCAAGAGTTCCCGGCGCGCGCCTCGAGCGGGTCCTGCCGCTGTCCCCGACCCAGCTCGGCATCTACATCGACTCCCACCGCCTGCGCCCCGACCCCTATCGCACGACCGTGACGCTGCGGCTCGACCTCCCGCCAGGTCGAACGGGAGGCAGCGCGACGGCCGAGGACATCGACGCAGGCGTCGCCGCCTGGTTCGCCCGGCACGAGAGCCTGCGCATCGCGGTGTGGCAGGGCGATCTGCCGCGGCCGATCGCCGTCGTCGTCGACCACCTCGACGTACCCCACCGCCACCTCGACGCCACCCACCTCGACGAGACCGGTGTCGCCGCCCTCCTTGAACGGGTCCGGCGCGACGAACTCGAACGCGACATCTCCTTCGAGGCCGCGCGCCTCGCGGGGTACACGTGGGTGCGCACCGGGCCGGCCACCGCCTATCTCATCGTGTCGATGCACCACCTCCTCGCCGACGGCTGGTCGACACCGGTGCTCGCGGCCGAGCTGCGCGACCACCTCGTCCTCGCGCCCGCAGCGGCTCCCCAGACCGACTCCGACAGGGCCGCTGATCGGGTCTTTGCCGACTATCTGCGCTGGTGGGAGGGTCAGGACGGCGCCGCGTCCGAGGACCTGTGGCGCCGCGAGTTCGCCGACGCTCCGACTCCGACGCTGCTCGGCCGAGGAACCGGGGCTGACACGTCCTCGCGGGAGCGCACCGTAGCCCACATCGACCTCGACGACACTGCCGCCACCGCCCTGTCCGGCGCACTCCGGCGCCACGGGCTCACCGTCGCCGCGGCCTGCCAGGCCGCGTGGGCCCGCGTGCTCGCCGACCTCACCGGCGGCGACGACGTGACCTACCTGCTCGCCTCCGCCGGCCGGCCGGAGCACCTACGCGACATCGAGTCGGCCGTCGGCATGTTCGTCACGACCCGACCCGTGCGCCTAACAGTCACCGGGTCCCTGGTGCAGGTGGGCCGCGACGTCACCGCCGCCCTGGCGCGCACGGAGACGGCAGCCCATCTCGGGCTCGGCCGAGTCAATCAGCTCGTCGGTACGGTCGCCGACAGCCTCGTCGTCGTCGAGAACTACCCGCGGCCGAGCAACGCAGACGACCCCAACGAGCCGCGCGTGACGATGGTCGAGGGCAACGACGCGACGACCTTTCCCGTCACCGCCACCGTCACCCTCGGCGCTCGACCCGCCCTCGAGGTCGAGATCGACCCGGCGCAGTGTGACGCCGACGCGCACACGCTCGCACGGGCGTGGCGCAACGCGCTGGGCGCGCTGGTCAGCGGCGCCGATGCCGGGCGCACGGCTGCGCGCGACGCGTCGGGCGGGTCGGCAGCGATCCGGCCGCGGCTCGTTCCAGTGACGCTCGAGGACTCGGCTGCCGGGCCCGGTGTCTGCGCGCCCGACGGCACAGCCGCGATCCGCGGCGAAGGGGGGCGGGCCGACCAGATCACGACGGCGGCCGAGGTCGCCGGGGTAATGGCCGAAGTGCTCGGAGCGGCCGAGCTGCCTCAGGACGCCTCGTTCTTCGACGTCGGCGGCGACAGCATCCTTGCCGTGCGCCTCGTCGGCGCGCTGCGCGGGCGGGGGCTGCGCGTCGGGATCGCCGACGTCTTCGGCGCGCCGACCCCGCGGGCCCTTGCCCCGCGGGTCCTTGCCGACCCCCTGAAACACGGCGACAGGTCTCGACTCCGCGACGGGGACGGGCTGCGCCTGACGCCGGCGCTGTCCTGGTACCAGGAGGTGCTGCAACGCGGCGGCTCGGGGCGCGGCTTCCAGCAGTTGCGCGAGATTCTCTTGCCCGCCGGCACCTCCGTCACCGCGATCGGCGCCGCGGCGCAGCGCCTGGTCGAGCGCCATGACGCGCTGCGCCTACGGGTCGGCCTCGACACCGCCGACGTCGTCGCGGCCCCGCAGGCGCGGCTCGCTGTCGTCCCCGCCGATGCGCTGAGCGCCGAGCTGCGTGTGCTCGCCGACGAGATCGATCCCGGCGCGGGGGATCTCGTGCGCTGGGCGGTGGTAGCGGAGGCCGAGCGCGTCCGGCTCGTCGTGCTCGCCCATCACGTGGCCGTCGACGCGGTGTCGTGGGGCATCATCACCGACGACCTGCACCGCCTCATCGCCGGCGCCGATCTGCCGCCCGCGCCGTCGTTCGCCGAGTGGACCCGCACGCAGGCGGACGACGCCGTGCTCGCTGCCGCGGCCGCCTCCGCGCCGCGATGGACGCGGGCCCTCGCACCGGCCGCCCCCCTCTTCGACGCCTACGCCGACGTCGACCTCGGGCTGGTCGGTGCCGCTCGCGACCTCGAAGTCCGTCTCGACGCCGACACCACTCAGCGACTGCGGAGCGCCGGGCTCCGCGGATGGCGCATGGAGACGCTGCTGCTCGCCGCCCTCACTGCCGGGCGCGCCGCCGACCTCGTTGTTGAGCTCGAAGGTCACGGCCGCCCTACCGAGGTGGCCGCCGCCGATCCGCGCGCGCAGCACCCGGGTGCCGGAGCCGTCGGCTGGTTCACGGCGACGTGGCCGGTACGCCTGCCCGGAGTCGACGCTGGAGCCGACGACGGAGTCGACGCCGGGGTCGGGGAGCTCACGGGCGAACCGGGGGCGTTGTGTCGGCACGTGGCTCGCGTCGCTCAGGCAGTGGAGTCCGCGCGGGTCGACGGGCCCGACTACGGGCTGCTCCGCCACCTCCATCCCGAGCACCGGGAGAGGCTGGCCGACGCCGAACGTGGCTGCCCACCGCAGATCCTCCTCAACTACCTCGGCACGTCGGTCGCTGCAGGCGACCGCGACCCGGCCGCGTTGGAGGGCGAGCTCGGGCTGCACGCCGACCTGCCCGTCTCCCACCTGGTCGAACTCAACGTGCACCTCGCCCCGGCAACTGCGACCGACGGTCCGCGGCTCGTCGCACACTGGCAGGTGGCCTCCGTCGCCGCCGACGGCTCCGACGCCCTCGTGCAGCAGTGGGCGCTTGCTCTGCGCGCGATCGCCGCACTCGACCTCGGGGTGCCGCCGACGGTGGTGCACGACGCGGTCGGGTTGTCGCCGCGGCAGCTCGAGACCATCTCGCCCCCTCTCGTTCGCGACGATGCCGGAGAAGCCTCTGCGAACGGCGCGGCTGTTGCGGAGGACGTGGTGCAGGCCGTCTGGCCGGCGACGCCGGTGCAGCGCGGCATGATCTTCCATGCCGGCGTCGAGACCGATTCCGCCGTGTCGGAGGCCGCCACCGCCGCCCGGGCCGGAACGGACCCGTACACATCGGTGCTCGACGTGGGCCTGGCGGGCGCTCTCGATCCGGCGGTGCTGCGTGCCGCGATCGAGGGCGTGCTGGCCGAGCATCCGCAGCTTCGGCTGCGCGTGCGCTGGATTGCAGCCGAGGACGATGGCGTCGGTGCCGGCGTGACGCCCGGCGGGGCTGGTCGACGCTCCGGCACCTGGCTGCCCGTGCTCGTGACCGTTGCAAGCACGGACTGCGCGTGGCGCTTCATCGACCTGACCCGCGGCGATGCCCTCGACGAAGTCGATCCGGCCGACGCGGTCGCCGGTCTCGTCGCGGCTCAACTCAGGCGCGGCTACGACCTCGCCCGAGATCCGCTGCTGCGGGTCACCCTCGTGCGCACCGCCGACGACGAGCACCGGCTCGTTCTCGCCAACCACCACCTGCTCCTCGACGGATGGTCGATGCCGCTGCTGCTCGATGCGGTCCTCGACCGCTATACGGCCCTCGGCACCGGCGCGGCCGCCACCACCGAGGTGACGTCGGACGGTTCGGCCGCTCTGGCCCGCAGCCCGTTCGCGCGGCACATCGCCCGCGCCGAGCTCGCGGCGCGGGCGGGTGCGGATGCGGCATTGGAACGACGCCGCGCGTTGCTCGCCGACAGCCCGGCCGGGCCGGTGACGACAGCCGTGCCGGGAGACGCGATCGACCAAGGCAGCCGCGTGGCGGACTACGCCGGCGTCCGCCGCGCCGCGCGTCGGCACGGCACGACCGAGTCCGCGATCATCGCGACCGCCTGGGGCGCGCTACTCGCCGCCCTGACGGGTCGCGACGAAGCAGTGACCGGCACGGTCGTCTCCGGGCGCGACCCCGAGACCGACACCGACCTGCTCGGCATGTTCACCGACACCATTGCGGTGCTGGCACGGTTCGGGGCCGGGCGCACGATCGCCGCGGCCGTGGCCGACCTTGCGGGGCAGATCACCGCCGCACTCGTCGAGCCGCCCGTCGGGCTGGCGCGTCTCGGTTCGGCGCTCGGTCGCGGACACCTGTTCGACGCGTTGCTCGTGGTCGAGAACTACCCGGGTGGTGATACCGACGCCCGGGCCGTCGCGGCCGGTCTGCGGATCACCCGGCTCGACGGTGGCGACGCGACGCACTATCCGCTGGGCCTTACCGTCGAGACCGCCTCGGAGCGCAGCGAACTCCGACTCGAATACGACCGGGCCACCGTGCCCGACGACGTGGCGACGGCAGCGCTCGACGCCCTGGGGCGCGTCCTTGATCGGCTCGCCGACGCCGACCCGACCGAGTCGGCGACCGCGCTCGTCGATATCGCCGCCCGCACACTGCCGGAAACGCACCTCGGTGCCCCGGCCGGTGCCGCAGCGACCGCTGAGGACGACGACACGGATCCGTCCGCCTGGCCGGTCGCGCAGCTCGTCGCTATCTTCCGAGACCTTTTCGGGGCCGCGGCGCCGGCCGACGCAGCGACGACCGCCGTCACCTCGACCGGCGAGGCCGTCGACGCCGACGCGAACTTCTTCGCTCTCGGCGGGGACAGCATCCTGGCGATGTCGCTGGTGACCGCCTGCCGGGAACAGGGGCTTCGGATCCGCGCCGGCGACGTCTTCACCGCCCCGTCGCCGCGGGCGCTGGCGCAGCGGGTCACGACCGCGGCGCCGACACCAGTGGCGACGCCAATCGGGTCCCACGGCGCCGCCGACGCGGCCGCGAACCCAACAGCCTCAGAGCCCGGCCCGGCTGCGACCCGGGCCCGGGTCGGCGACCTCATCAGCCTGGACGACCGCGGCGCCACCGCCCTCGAAGATCTCCTGCGGAGCCTGTGACATGACGATCAACACACAACTCACTGCGAATGAAGCGACCAGCACGACCACCGAGCAGGCCGCGCCCGCACCGCGCGCGCAGGTGTGGCCGCTCGCGCCGCTGCAGGCCGGGCTGCTCTACCACGCGGTCTCCGGCGAGGGTGGCCTCGACGTCTACTCCATGCAGTCCACCTACGCTTTCGGGCCCGGGCTGGACCTCGACGTCCTCGAACGCGCCTGCGCGAGCCTGCTGGCCCGCCACGACGCCCTGCGCGCGGGCTTCTCCGCGGCGCTGCTCGACCGGCCGGTGCAGTTCGTGCCGCACGCGCTCGCCACCCCGTGGCGGGTCGTCGACCTGTCCGGACATGACAGGCAGCAGGCGCTGGCCGTCCTCGAACAGATCCAGGTCAGCGAACGGCAGCGCCGCTTCGACATGGACGCCCCGCCGCTCATCCGGTTCGTCGCCGTCGACCTCGGCACCGCCGGCGTCCGGCTCGTCATGACCAACCACCACATCGTCATCGACGGCTGGTCCGACGCGCTGCTCGTCGTCGAGCTGCTACACCACATCGCGGCCGGCGGCAGGGACGAATCGCTGCCCCGCGCACCGCAGTTCCGCGACTATCTCGCCTGGTTGGGGCGCCGCGAGCCCGGGCCGGACCAGGACGCCTGGCGCCGCGCCCTCTCGGGTCTGGAGTCCGGGGCGACCCTCGCCGATTCCGATCCCGACCGCGAGGCGGTCTTCCCCGACGTCGCCGAGATCGACCTCGGCCCGGAGCTCACGGCGGCCGTCGGTCGCCTGGCCCGTGCGTGCGCCGTGTCGACGAACACCGTGTATTCGACGCTGTGGGGCTTGCTCCTGCGCGGGTTGCTCGGCCGCGACGACGTCGTCTTCGGCACGACGGTCTCTGGGCGTCCGGCCGACCTTCCGGGTGTCGACGCGATGGTCGGGCTCTTCCTCAACACCGTCCCGCAGCGTGTGCGGGTCGCGCCCGGTGAGAGCGTGGCCGACCTGCTGCGCCGCGTCCAGGGCGAGCAGGCCGACCTCGTCGAACACCACCACGTCGGGCTCGGCGCGATCCAGCAGGACGCGGGGCTCGGGCCGCTCTTCGACACCCTCTACGTCATGCGCAACACCCCGACCGACGACGAGTCGTTCGCGCGGCTCTCGGAGTCGGTCGGGCTGGCCGACATCGACGGCGGCGACGCGACGCACTATCCGGCGACGTTCATCGTGCACCCCGGCGACGCGACGCGGCTCATCCTCAGCCACCGCACCGAGGTCATCGACACCGACGCGGCCCGCGCGCTGCTCGCGTCGGGGGTGCGCCTGCTCGAGGCGATGACCGCCGATCCGCGGCGCCCGGTCGGGTCGCTGGCGATACTCACTCCGGAGACCGAGGCGCAGCTCGTCGAGTCATGGACCGGCGACGCCCTCGACGTGCCGCAGACCTCCCTGGTCGACCTCCTGCGCGCGACCGCCGCAAGCGTTCCCGAGCGGACGGCGCTCGTCGACGAGACCGGCTCGATGACCTTCGCCGACCTCTGGGAGGCCGTGACCGCCCAGGCGGCCGCGCTGGTCCAGGACGGCGTCGAGCCCGGCGACCTCGTGACCATCGAGCTGCCCCGCGGCAACGACGTCGTCGTCGCGATCTTCGCGGTCTTCGCCGCCCGGGCCGCCTACGTACCGATCGACGCCGGCCTGCCCGACGCGCGCCGCGCAGCCCTGCGAGAGGCCAGCGGTGCGCGGTATGCGATCACCGGCGACGCCCCCGTCACGCGGCTCGCACCGCCGATCGACCGCCCGCGCGTGGAGCCGGGTGGTTACGGGCACGACGACCTCGCCTACGTGATGTTCACGTCCGGCTCGACGGGCGCCCCCAAGGGCGTCGCCATCGACCACGTCGGCCTGGTCAACATGCTGAGCAACCACCGGCGGCGGATCTTCGAGCCGGCCGGGGCGAGCCCTGCGGTGCCGTGGCGCGTAGCGCACGCCGTGTCGTTCGCGTTCGACATGTCGTGGGAGGAGCTGCTGTGGCTGCTCGACGGCCACGAGGTGCACCTGCTCTCGGAGGAGGTGCGCCGCGACCCCGCCTCGATGACCGACTACCTCGCCACGCACCGCATCGACGTCATCAACGTGACGCCTTCGGTCGCTGGGGCACTGCTCGCCGGGGGGCTCCTCGACGCGCAGACCCCGACGCCGCGGCTCGTGCTGCTCGGCGGGGAGGCAGTCGGGCCCGACGTGTGGTCGGCGCTGCGCGACGCGCCGAACACCCACGGCTACAACCTGTACGGGCCGACCGAGTACACGATCAACACCCTCGGCGGCGGCACGCAGGAGAGCGCGACCCCGATCGTCGGACGCGCCATCGACAACACCGACGTCCGGGTGCTCGACTCCGCCTTGCGCCCAGTGCTCGACGGGGTGCCGGGAGAGCTCTACGTCACCGGCGCCGGCCTGGCGCGCGGCTACCACGGGTCTCCGCGGCTCACCGCGGAACGTTTCGTCGCGGACCCGTTCGGGCCGCCCGGGTCGCGGATGTATCGCACCGGGGACATCGTCTCGCGCCGCCCCGACGGCGTCTTCGACTTCCACGGCCGCAGCGACGCCCAGGTCAAGATCCGCGGGCACCGCGTCGAGCCGGGCGAGGTCCAGGCCGTCCTCGCCGCCGACCCGCGCGTCGCGCGGTGCGCTGTCGTCGCGCGCCGGCTGCCGCACGGCGCCCTCGCCCTCGTCGGGTATGTCGTCGCGGCCCCCGCCGCGCTCGCGGCCGCCGGGTCGTCGCAGACGCTGCACCGCGAGCTGTCGCGTGGCCTCGCCGCGCGGCTCCCCGAGGCGATGGTGCCCGCGGCACTTGTCGCCGTCGACGACCTCCCGCTGACGATCAACTCCAAGCTCGACGTCGCCCGGCTGCCGATGCCGACGCTCGAGGCCGGCGGCGGTCGACGCCCGCGCGGGCCGCAGGAGGAGGCGGTGTGTGCGGTGTTCTCGCAGGTTCTCGGCCTGGAGTCGGTCGGCGCCGACGACAACTTCTTCGCCCTCGGTGGGCACTCGCTCGTCGCGATGCGCGCGGTCACGCTCATCGCCGAGCGCCTCGGCCGCCGCGTCGGGGTCGCCGCCCTGCTCGCCGCGCCGACACCGGCCGGGCTCGTCGTCGGCCTCGACGGCGACCACGACCCCTTCGCCGTCGTCCTCCCGCTCGGCGGGCATCCCGGGCGCGGCCGGGCACCGGTGTTCTGCGTGCACCCGATGCTGGGACTCGGCTGGACCTTCTCCGCCATCGCCGCCCGCCTCGACGGGTCCTTGGGCCGCGCGACCCGTGGCGACCGTGGGGCGCCGGCCGTCTACGCGTTGCAGTCCCCGGCGCTGCGCGACCCCGACAGCGACCCGGCGAGCCTCGACGCTCTGGCCGACGACCTCATCGACGCCGCCCTCGCGGCCGCGGCGGGCGCCGGCGACGACGTCGCACAGACGGGATGCCACGTCATCGGCTGGTCCTTCGGCGGGCATCTCGCGCACGTCATGACGGCCCGGCTCGAGGCGCGCGGCATCGGCGTCGCGTCGCTCACGCTCCTCGACCCGGGCGCCCCGACGCCGACGGACGAGCTCGAGGTGCCGACCGGTGACGGCGTCGAAGCACAGGCCGATGCGGCCGGCTTCCAGCCTGACGAGACCGAAGAGACCGACGGGCCCGACGAGGACATGCAGGCCGTCCTTGCGTTCCTGCTCGCCGCCGGGCTGCGCGACATCCCGGACTGGCTCACACCTCCCTACGACGTCGAGGAGGCGCTCGACTTCCTCACCGACGGGACGGGCGCCTTCGCCGGCCTCGGTGCCGACGACCTCGAGGCCTTCCGACGGGTCCGCGCGCTCAACGGGCGGCTGCTGCTGCGGGCGCGCTACACGCCCGTGGACGCGCCGACAGTGCTCGTCACCTCGACGGCAACCGACCCGCGCGACCCGTCTGCCGACGGTCCGGCCGCCGACCCCGCTGCTGCGGCGCGGGCCTGGCGCGAGCTGTCGCGCGCCGGCTTCGCCGAGCACCTCCTGGACGTCCCCCACGACCTGCTCACCTCGCCCTACGCGGCCGAGCGGATCGCCCCGCTCGTCCCCGTCGACACGGGCGCGACCCGCTTTGACCGCTGACGACACTGCACCCCAGGAGCCTCGATGAATCCCTTCGACGACGACGACGCCGACTTCCTCGTGCTCGTCAACGATGCCGGGCAACACAGCCTGTGGCCGACCTTCCGCCCCGTACCCGCGGGCTGGCGCACTGTCTACGGGCCAGGTCCACGCGGCGACGCCCTCGCCTATGTGGAGGCCAATTGGCACGACATCCGCCCGTTGGCCCCAACCCAGGCAGCGGGCGAGGCGACTGCCGCCGGCTCGCCCGCCGCAGACGGCATGCGGCTGACCCCGACCTCGTGAGCGGCGGGTTCACCCTTTCCGCGTGGGCGATCGACCTCACGCCCCTGCGGGTCAACCGACAGTTCCGGCTGCTGTTCATCGGCCGACTCGTGTCGATGTTCGCCCTCGGCATGCTCATGGTCGTCCTGTCGGTGCAGATCTACGACCTCACCGGGTCCTCGCTGCAGGTGGCGCTCGTCAACACCGCCCTGGGTGTCTCGACCTTCGTCGGGGCACTCGCCGGGGGTGTGCTGGCCGACCGCGTCGACCGCCGCCGGGTCATCCTCGTGAGCCGCGCGCTGGCCATCGCGGGCCTTGTAGGTCTGGCCTGCAACGCCTCCCTCGACGAGCCGTCGGTCGCGGCCCTCTATGTCTTCGCGGTCTGGGACGGCGTGACCGGTTCGATCGGCTCGACGGCCTTCGGCGCCGCGGTGCCGGCTGTCGTACCGCGCGCGATGCTGCCCGCGACCGGCACCCTCATGGCGATGTGCCTCGATCTCGGGTCGGCGGCCTCGCCGCTGGTCGGCGGTGTTCTGGCTGGGGCCGGTGGATTCGCCCTCGTGTACTGGGTCGTCGCCGTGATCAGCGTGATCTCGTGGCTGTTCCTCTTCCAGCTCCGACCGATCCGGCCGGGGGCGAGCGAGGAGGCGCAGGGCGGGGAGGCGGCCGAGCCGGCACCGGGAGCTGCGGAGACGGAGCCCGGACCGTCGAGCGTGTTGCCGGGAGAGTCGTCGGGGGAGTTGTCGGGCTCGGGCTCGGGCTGGCGCGGCTGGCGGGCCGACCTCGTCGGCGGCCTGCGGTTCGCCTCCCGCGAGCCGGTCGTCGCGGCCGTGCTGCTCATGGGCTTCCTGCAGATCTTCTTCGCCTCTCCGCATGTCCTCATCCCCGAGTTCGTGCAGAGCACCCTGGGCGGCGGCCCGGAGGCGGTCGGCCTGATGTACTCGGCGACCTCGGTCGGCGCGATCATCGCGACGCTCGCGAGCGGCTGGGTGCCGCGCGTGCGCCGGGTCGGGCTCGTCATCGTCGGGGTGTATGTGTCGTCGTCGATGTGGGTCGTCGCCTTCGGTCTGTCGCCGACCGTCGCGATCGCCGCCGTCGCCATGGCCCTGGTCGGCGCCGGTGACGTCATCGGCGAGATCCTGCGTTTCACGGTGCTCGCCGAGCGCACCCCGGACCGGTTGCGCGGGCGCGTCCAGAGCCTGTGGGCGGCGCAGGCGACCGTCGGCGACAGTCTCGGCGGGCCGGTTCTGTCGGTGGGCGCCCGACTCATCGGAGTCGGACCGGTCATCGTCGTCGGCGGCCTTGTCGCCGCCGTGACCACCGCCCTCCTCCTGCTGACCCACCCCCGACTGCGCACCCTCACCCGCACACCCGACACCGGCGCCGCCGACACGGAGGCTGACTCGCAGACCGAGGTCGACACGCAGACCGACGCAGGCACGCAGACCAACGCAGGCACGCAGGCTGACGCAGAACCCGGCCGGGATCCCGAAGCCGATCTCGCCCATAAGCCCGCCCACAACCCAGCTCACAAGCCCACGAGGAGTACCCCATGACGGCGACCTTTGTCCCGCGCCACTACCTGCCCGACGTCGAGCGCGACAAGATCGCGCAGTACTACTTCGACCTGCGCGCCCGACGGATCACCGTGACCGAGGTGATCCGGCTTTCGCAGCGGATGATGCGGGTGCGTTTCACCGGGCCTGACCTCGAGGACTTCCCGACGGTCGCCCCCGAGGACCACGTCAAGCTCTTCTTCGACAAGGACGCCGGCGGCGCGGTGCGGATGCCGCAGCTGCAGAACGGCCGTTGGTCGCCGGCGGAGTACACCTTCCGCGACTACACGGTCCGCGCGTTCGAGCCGCAGGGCCCGTTCCTCGACATCGACTTCGTGCTGCACGGCCACGGCGTCGCCGGACCGTGGGCCGCGCGGGCGCGCCCCGGCGACGAACTCGGGATGCTGGGGCCGCGCGGCGCCTTCCTCGTGCGCGACGTCTGCGACTGGTACGTCCTGGCCTCCGACGAGACGGCTCTGCCGGCGCTGGCGCGTTGGGTCGAGGGGCTGCGCGCGGGAGTGCCGGTGACGGCCGTCGTCGAGGTGCAGGACGCCGGAGACGAGATCGCCATCGACACCGCCGCCGACCTCGACCTGCGCTGGCTGCACCGCGGCGACGCCGAACCCGGCACGACGTCGCTGCTCGAACAGGCCGTCCGCGGGCTCGAACTGCCCGACGGCGACGGCTTCGTCTGGGTCGCGGGCGAATCGATGTCGATCAAGCCGCTGCGCCGCTACCTCTCCCGGGAGCTTCGACTCGACCGCGACAGCTGGGACGTCGACGGGTACTGGCGTCGCGGCGCCGCCAACCACGACCACCATGCCGAGGACGACGACGAGGACGACGCCGCTCCGCAGGCCACCTCGTGACGACGGTTCGCGACCACGGACCGGCCGATGTGCAGGCCGGGTCGGAGCCTGGCCGCCCGCCCCGCCGCCTTGACCGCCTCCACCCGATCGGCGGGGTCACGCGCAGCGGGGACGCGCGGGTCGCCGTGCTCACCGTGCTGCTCCTGCTGGCCCTGGGGGCGGTGATCTACGCGAGCCTGGCCTACGGCTCCTCCCACCTGGAGTTGTCGCAGGTCTGGGCCGCACTGCGCGGTGACGGCACCGACGCGCAAGCGGCGATCGTGCTGGGGCTGCGGGTGCCGCGGACCGTCGTCGGGCTCGTGTGCGGTGTCGCGCTCGGGGTCGCGGGTGCGCTGTGCCAGGCGCACACCCGCAACCCGCTGGCGGACCCCGGACTCCTCGGCGTCAACGCCGGTGCCTCGCTCGGTGTGGTCATCTCGATGGCCTACCTCGGGGTCACCGCGCCGGCCGGGTACGTGTGGATCGCGGTGTTCGGCGCGGTCGTCGCCGGCGCGGTCGTGCTCGGCCTCGCCGCGCGCATCCGCGTGCTGGAGCCGATGACGACCGTCATCCTGGCCGGCACGGTGCTCACGGCCCTGCTCGGGTCGGCGACGACCGCCATCGTCCTGTTCAATCCCACGACGATGAAGTCGTTCCAGTTCTGGAGCGTCGGCTCGCTCGCTGGTCGGGACTTCGCGGTCGTCGCGGGTGTGGCCCCCGTCCTTGCTTTGGGCCTGATCGCCGCCCTGGCCAACCTGCCCGCGTTGCCCGGCCTGGAGCTCGGCGAGCAACTCGCCGCCTCGCTCGGCCGCAACACCGCCCTCGACCGGATCGTCGGTCTCGGCGCGGTCGTCCTCCTCGCCGGCGCAGCCACCGCGGCCTGCGGCGCGCTCGGCTTCCTCGGCCTGCTGGCACCCCATGCGGCCCGGCGACTCGTCGGGGGACGCCCCATCGCGACCGTGCTCGTCTCGGCGCTCACCGGCGCGGTCGTCCTCCTCGTCGCCGACATCGCGGGCCGGCTCGTCCTGACCACCTCCGAGGTCAGCGTCGGCATCATGCTCGCCATCATCGGCGCCCCCCTCTTCATCGTCCTCGCCCGCCGCCTCGGCGGCACCGCCGGGAGCCTGCGATGACCCCGCCCACTCTGACCAGCGCCCTCGACTCCCGGGGCGGTGCCCCCGCACCCGACGACGGCGCACCGGCCGGGCGACGTCGAAGGACCCCGCTCGCGCGCCGCCGGATCGGTTGCACCGTGGCGGCCGTCGTCGCGCTCGCCGTCGGTGTCGTCCTCGACCTGTGCCTCGGGGACACGTGGATCCCGCCCGCCGACGTCGTCGGCGTCCTGCTCGGCACGGGGGATGACGCCGCGCTCGACTTCCTCGTCCGCGAACTGCGCGGCCCCCGGGTCGTCGGTGCCCTCCTCGTCGGGGCTTGCCTGGGGATGTCGGGGTCCATCACCCAGTCGCTGCTGCGCAATCCGCTGGCCAGCCCAGACATCATCGGCGTCACCGCGGGCGCGTCGTGCCTGGCCGTGGTCTCGCTGCTGGCGGCGTCGTCGGCCTCGTCGTTCGCCCCCGAAACGGGGACAGTGACGGTACCCGTCCTCGCCGTCGCCGGCGGTGCCCTCGCCGGTCTTCTGGTCGTGGCGGTCTCCTGGCGCAACGGGTTGGACGCGCGCCGGGTCATCCTCGTCGGGCTCGGCGTCAACGCCGGACTGTCGGCCTTCACGTCGTGGCTGCTGCTACGGGCCGACTTGCCAGACCTCACGTCCGCCATGATCTGGCTGACCGGGTCGCTGTCGGCCGTCGAGATGGGCACCCTGCGACCCGCTCTCGTTGGCGCACTCCTGTGTCTGCTGCTCGCGGGGATCACGTCGCGCTATCTCGGGCTGCTGCGCTTCGGGGAGCTCACGGTGCGCTCGCTGGGGGTCAATGTTGCGCTCGCCCAGCTCGGCCAGGCCGCGATCGCCGTTGTCGCGGCGTCATTGGCCTGCGCGATCGCCGGTCCGGTCGCCTTCGTCGCGTTCTGCGCCCCGCAGATCGCGATGTTCCTCTTCCGCACGGAGGGTCCGCCGGTCGCTGGGGGCGCGCTCATCGGCGCCGTCATGGTGGTCGTCGCCGACGTCGTGGCGCGCACCGCGTTCCCCGCGCCAGTGCCGGTCGGCCTCGTCACCTCTTTCGCCGGTGCCCCGGTCCTGCTCTGGCTGCTGACCCGTTACGCCGGCCGCGACGCCTGATGCCGCCTCGTGCCTTGACCTAACGCGTCATCGCCGCGCCGCCGTCGACGACGAGATCCTGCATCGTCACGTGCCGTGCCGCGTCGGAGACGAGGAAGGTGACGACCTGCGCGACGTCCTCGGGCTCGGCCAACCGCTGCAACGGGATTCCGACCTTGAAGCGGGAGACGTCGCCGCGCACGATGGCCTCCTCGTCGGAACCGGCGTCGGCGAGCATCCGCTCGACCATGCCGGTGCGGGTCGTGCCCGGTGAGACGACGTTGCAGCGGATGCCGTGTTCGGCGAGCTCGAGCCCGAGGGACTGGGTGAACAGCGCCGCGGCGGCCTTCGATGCTCCGTAGGCGGCCATGCCGTGCCGGGGCAGACGTCCTGAGTTGGACGCGACGGTGACGATGACGCCCCTCCTACGCGGGATCATCCGTCGGGCGACGGCCGTCGAGACCGTAAACACACCTGTGGCGTTGACGGCGAAGACCCGCTCCCACTCCGCGAGCGACGTTTCGACGGCGACCCGGTTGCTCAGGGTCCCGGCGCAGCTGACGAGCACGTCGATCGGGGCGGCAGCGTCGGCCTGAGCGACGAATGCCTCGACGGCGGCCGCGTCCCGAACGTCGAGGACCGTCACGCCTGGCGCCGGACGCGCGTCAACTCCCAGGACCTCGCGCCCCTGAGACCGGAGCGCGGCGACCACCGCCGCCCCGATCCCCCCGGCCGCACCGGTGACGAGGGCGTGCGAACCGTCAGGGCTATCGGTGAGTGGCGTCGCCATCGGCTCAGCTTAAG
>NZ_BAHD01000013.1 GCF_000298215.1 Kineosphaera limosa NBRC 100340
CCTGCCGGCCTTGCGCCCTTGCCGCGAGCCCCGGCTGCGGCGGCTCGCGTCGCTGGGCGGCGGCGCGCCGGGCCGGTGGCACGATGGCGAGATGGCCTCGCCGCAGAGATGCGCGCGGGGGCCTGCCGGGAGAGAGGAGAGACGGTGGTCACCGACGCCCTCATCGATGCCACGGCGGGTGAGTTGCTGGCCGGCTATCGCGCCGGGGACTTCACGCCAACGGAGGCGCTCGAGGCGGTCCTGGACCGCATCGCGGCGCTGAACCCGCAGCTCAACGCCTTCTACGTGCTCGAACCGGAGGCGGCTGCGGCCGCTGCTGCACAGAGCTCCCGGCGGTGGGCGGCCGGCGAACCGTGCGGCCCGCTCGACGGGGTGCCGGTGACCCTCAAGGAGAACATCGCCACGGCCGGCAGCCCCACGCCCAGCGGCACCGCGGCGCTCGCCGACACCCCGCCGGCCGGCGCAGACGGGCCCAGCGCCGTCTCGATGAGCCGCGCCGGCGCCATCCGCCTCGGCAAGACCGTGATGCCCGACTACGGGATGCTCAGCTCCGGGGTCTCGAGCCTGCACGGCATCACCCGCAGCCCGTGGCACCCGGAGTGGACGGTCGGCGGCTCCAGCGGCGGTGCCTCGGCCGCGGCGACGGCGCGCTTCGGGCCCATCCACCTGGGTAGCGACATCGGCGGCTCCATCCGCCTGCCCGCCACCTGGACCGGCCTGGCCTCCCTGAAACCCACGTACGCTCTCGTCCCCGTCGACCCCCCGTACATCGGCCGGGTCATCGGGCCGCTGGCCCGCACGATCGACGACGTCCGCCGGGCGATGCAGATCATCGCCGTCCCCGATCCTCTGATGCGCGACTACACCCATATCGATCGACCCCTCGACTGGACCACACCGCCTCCGATCGACGACGTACGTGGCCTGCGCGTGGCCGTACACGTCGACGCCGGTGCCGGGCTGCCGACCGACCCGGAGGTCGCCGCTCTCGTGCTCGCGGCGGCGCAGACCTTCGAGCGGGGCGGGGCGCACGTCGAACAGATCCCCCCGTTCCTGACGCAGGACCAGCTGCACCGCCTCGACCTGTTTCTGCGCGCCCGCAGTTGGCTGGACCTCACCCGCCTCGACCCCGCGCACCGCGCGGCCGTGCTGCCCTACATCGAGGCCTGGGCCGCCGGTGCCGCTGGCTGCAACGGCTCCGACGTCATCGACGCCTACGCGGGGGTGCAGGCCATGCGCGCCGCGACGATCGCCGCCACGTATCCCTACGACGTCGTGCTCTCGCCCGTGGCGCCCGGCGCCGCCTTTCCCGCGCACTGGCACGGGCCGACCAACGACCCGGCAACCGCCCTGGAGCACATCGCCTACACCGCGCCGTTCAACTTCTCCGAGCAGCCGGCGGCTACCGTCAACGCCGGATTCACCGCCGACGGGCGACCGGTCGGCGTGCAATTGGCGGGGCGCCGGTTCGACGATGTTCGCCTCCTGTCCATCGCCGGCTGGTACGAGGCGGCCCGACCTGAGGGGGCCGTCCCCCGCTGGCCGCTCTGAGGCGACGCAGGCTCGCGATACGTCCACGATGGCGAATGATCTGGCTCACATCATGAGACTCCGGACGGTTTCTCGGTGGGGCAAAGCCCGTGCTCAGCGTGCTTGGGAAGCTGAACGCCCGCTTGGTAAGTTCGTCACAGGTTCATAAATCGCCTCATGTGGCACGTCGCCCGGGCGTAATCTCACGACATGATGAGCACACGAGGAAGTGCGTTCCGGGCTCGGGTCGCTGGTGAGACCCTCTACAACCCCTGGCTGGACCACATGCACCGCCTAGGCGCGACGTCGCTCAAGCTCATGGCCCTCAACGCCGCGATGCAGCGCGACATCGTGCACATCCACCGAGACCTCGGGCGGATCTACGGCCAGCCGAAGATCATGGAGCGCCTGCAGGAGTACACCGCGAAGATCACCGGGGCCAACGTCGCCCTGATGGAGCAGCTCTCGCGCGACTACATCAAGCCGGAGTTCGACCTGAAGTTCACGACCATCGACGACCACCTCGTGGAGGTCGTCGAAGAGGTCGCCGTCAGCAAGCCGTTCTGTCGGCTGCTGCACTTCCGGCGTCGCGACGTCAACCGCAACGATCCCAAGGTGCTGCTGGTCGCGCCGCAGTCCGGGCACTACGCCACGCTGCTGCGCCCCACGGTCGAGCGCCTGCTGCCGGAGGCCGAGGTCTACGTCACCGACTGGGCCAACGCCCGCGAGGTGCCCACGGAGGCCGGGGAGTTCACCCTCGACACGTACGCCGACTACACGCGCGAGTTCATCGAGACGCTGGGCCCCGAGGTCAACGTGCTGGCCATCTGCCAGTCCACGGTGCCGGTCGTCATGGCCTGCTCGCGCCTCGCGGAGGACAACCCCGACGCGCAGCCGCTGACGATCACGCTCATGGCGGGCCCGCTGGACCCCGGCGCCGCCCCGACCGACGTCACCAAGCTCGCCGACAAGATGCACCTGCCGACCTACCTCAGCGCGTTCACCACGGTCGCGCCGAACGGCCGGCGGGTCTACCCGGGCTACGTGCAGCTGATGTCGTTCATCGCGATGAACCCCGAGAACCACTTCTCCTCGCACCGCGACCTGTACAACTACCACGTCGCCGACGACACGCACCCGGGTCGCGAGCGCATCGAGCGCTTCTACCGGGAGTACTTCGCTGTCGCCGACCTGACGGCCGAGTTCTACGCCGACACCGTCTCGCGAGTCTTCATCAAGAAGGACCTCGCCAACGACCGGATGACCCACAACGGCAAACCGGTGAAGCCGGAGTTCATCACCTGCCCGATCATCGGCATCGAGGGCGGCATGGACGACATCTCCGCCCCGGGCCAGACTCGGGAGTTCCTCCGGAAGTTCACCGGCTCGAACGACGTGTCGTTCTACGAGCAGGACCACGCCGGGCACTACGGCGTGTTCGCCGGTGGGCACTGGCGGCGCGAGATCTCCAGTCGCGTGCTGGGCAAGATCCGGGAGGCGGCCGCCGCCAAGGGCATCGAGTACTCCTCGCCGCAGACGCCGACCGAACCGATCGAGGCCTACGACCCGCAGCGGATGTACGAGCGGGCCCCGGCCCCGCAGCCCAAGCCGCAGGATCTGGCTCCGAAGAAGCTGGTCCCCGGCGCGGGGGAGCTCACCAGTTGGTGGAAGCTCTTCATGCCCAACAAGCCGGCGGCCTGACCCACAGGTCGCGCGGCCTGACCCACAGTCCCGGACACCCTGGCGCGAACCCCCCGATCGCGTCAGGGTGTTCGTGTGTCCGCTCGCCTGCTGCCCGCCCGCCCTCGAGTCGACACGCTGCACCTCACAGCGCTGCACCTCATAGTGGCGCCCCTCCCGGCGGCGCACCTCACACCTGACGCCGCCGGGGCGACTACCCGGTGATGAACGTTCCCAGCCCCGCACCCGCCGCCCTCCGGTCGGCCGCTCTGCCGCCCTTCGAGGAGGTCGTGCAGCGGCACGGTCCGACCGTGCTGCGGGTCTGTCGCGCGGCTCTGGGGCCGGGTCCGGATGCGGATGATGCCTGGTCCGAGACGTTTCTGGCCGCTCTGCGCGCCTGGCCGGGGCTGAGCGCCGACACCGTGCTGGAGGCCTGGCTCGTGCGCGTCGCCTCCCGCAAGGCGATCGACATCCACCGGGCGCGGGCTCGCCGGGCCGAACCGCGGGACGACCTGACCGAATCGGAGAGCGCTCGGGCCGGCTCCGATCCGGCCGACGGGATGTCGATCGACGACGGCTCCATCGGCCCCGATTCGGTGTGGCTGGTCGTCGCGCAACTGCCGCCGCGGCAACGCGAGGCGATCGCCTACCACTACCTCGGCGGTCTTGGGCATCACGAGACGGCCCAACTGACCGGCAGCACCCCGGCGGCGGTCCGCCGCGCCAGCTCCGACGGACTCAAGGCCCTACGGCGCGCCCTCGGCGAGCCGCCTCCAGCGCGGAGCGTCCCGCCTGCTCCATCGACCCCGCCTGCTCCATCGGCGCGGCCGGGCAACGCGACGAAAGGGAAGCGATCATGACCGAAGGACCCCCGATGGCGCACGTCGAAGGCACCGTGAGCGCGGGTAGCGCGGAGGAGTTTCCCGTGACCGCCGATGAGTTGTCCGGACTCCGAGCCCGACTGGGTCGGCAGGCGGCGGCGGCCGGGCTGCTCGACGTGTCGTACCGGCAGGTCGACACCCCCATCGGGCCGCTGCTGCTGGCGGCCACGGAGGCCGGCCTGGTGCGGGTGGCCTTCGAGATCGAGGGCTTCGACGCGGTGCTCGGCAGCCTCGCGGAGCGGATCGGCCCCCGCGTCCTGGCCACCGACGCCCGGCTGGCCGAGACCGCCCGGCAGCTCGAGGAGTACTTCACCGGGTCACGCCGCTCTTTCGACGTGTCGCTGGACTGGCAGCTGACCAGGGGCTTTCGCGCCGAGGTGCAGCGCCTGCTGCCGCGGATCGCCTACGGGCACACCGCCAGCTACGGCGACCTGGCGCGGCTCGCCGGCAAACCGACGGCCGTCCGGGCCGTGGGTACCGCCTGCGCCACCAATCCGTTGCCGGTCGTCGTGCCGTGCCACCGGGTGCTGCGCGCCGACGGCAGCCTCGGCGGCTACCTCGGCGGCCCGCAGGCCAAGACCGCCCTGCTAGCCCTCGAACGCATCGCCCCACCACGAGCCGCCGATAGTCCTACTCTCGGTCCAGAGTCATAGTTTGAACTCTGAAGCTCGCCGCAGAGCATGACTTTCGGCGGGCGGGTGGCGCGGGCTCGCGGGTCTTAAGGGGTCGGGATCGCCGCGTCGGAGAGTGCGGCGACGGCCTGCGCCACTCGGGGCCCGAACATCGCCGGATCGTTGTGTCCGACCCCGTCCAACACGACCTCCTCGTGCAGGTTCGGTGCCAGCCGGGCGACCTCCTGGCTCATGCCGGTCGGCACGATCGCGTCGTCGGTGCCGCGGATGACGGTGACGGGCGCCGCGATGGTCGGCAGCAACTCGGCGCTCGGATACCGGTCCCGCAGCAGGGTGCGCACCGGCAGCACCGGGTAGTGCCGGGAGCCGACGTCGGCCAGCGAGGTGAACGGCGAGCGCAGCACGATTCCGGCCGGCGGGTCGGTCGTGGCCAGGCGCGTCACGACTCCGGTGCCCAGCGACTCGCCGAAGTAGATCGTGCGCTCGGGCGCGAAACCCTGCGCGCGCAGGAAGGCCGCGCCCGCCCGAGCATCGGCGGCCAGCCCGTCTTCGCTCGGCGACCCGGGATTGCCCGCATAGCCCCGGTAGTCCAGCGCCAGCACCGTGAAGCCCCGGTCGGTGAGCTGCTCGTGCAGCGGCACCCGCGCACCGCGATGGCCCCCGTTGCCCGGCGCGTACAACACCGCCACGCGCCGGTCTCCAGGGGTCGTCGGCGGCAGCAGCCACGCCGTGAGGTCGAGCCCGTCGTCGGTGTGCAGCCGCACATCGCGCCCGCCGGGGTTGTGCCCGGTGGCCGCCCCCGGATCGGAGCGGTCGGGAAAGTAGATGAGCGAGCGTTGCAGCGCCGCGATCGCACCCACGAGCACCCCCACAATCAGCACGCCGATGACCGTGAGCCGCACGAACCGCGGCAGTCGCATCAGACCCGTACCGACGCAGGATACGGAGTGAGCAGCTGATCGACCGGCGCGTAGTCGTCCGTCAACACGGGGGCGTCGCCGACCCAGTCGGTGAGCGCCTGGCCCTCCAGCACCTGCCACTGCAGGTCGTGGGCGCGCAGTCCGCTCTGCCAACCCGCGACATCCAGCGGCGAGCGAGAGGCCAGCAACACGAGGTTCCCGCCGTCGGTGCCTTGCACCGCCTCCGCGGATGCCGCCACCGCGACGTGCGGAAAGACCGTGCGCAGCGTCGCGACCTGCGCCCGCGCGAACGCCAGCGGCGGATAGTCGATGACGTTGAGGGTGTAGATGCCCTCGTCCCTCAGGGCGGCGTCGACGCCTTGAGCGGTCTGCCTTGTGGTCAGATGCCAGGGCACGCTGACCCCGCCGAAGGCGTCGCCGACGACGAGGTCCACGCTGTCGGCCGGGAGGGCGCGCAGGCCGACCCGGCCGTCCTCGATGCGCACGTCGAGGCCGATGTCGTCGGGCAGCGCCAGGTGTTGGCGGTCGATGGCGACGACGCCGGGGTCGATCTCGCTGACCGATCCGGTCGATCCGGGGCGGGTGGCGCCGACCCACCGCGGCATCGTCATCCCGCCGCCGCCGATGTAGTGCGCTGCCACCGGAGCCGGGCCGGGCGTGTGCGTGTCGATGGCCGCCGCCATGGCCTTGATGTAGGCGAAGCGCAGGTAGGAGGGGTCGGCGACGTCGACATAGGAGTGCTGCAGCCCGTCGAGCACGAGCGTGCGGCCGGTGGGGCGCTGCTGATCGGCGCGCACCAGGGCGCAGTGGTAGACGGTCTCGGCGTCGCAGCGGCTGGGGGTCAGCACGGCGGCTCCGCCGAGCACGAGTGCGGCAGCCGCACCGGCCGCGACGTGCCGGCGGGAGTGCCCCAGCAGAAACGCCACCGCGGCCGCGGCGACCAGCAGCAGCACTCCGAGGCCGACAAGGATCGCGGTGACCGAGATCCACGTGATGAGCACGAAGCCGGTGACGACCGTGCCGACGATCGCGCCGGCGGTGCCGATGCTCGAGAGCCGCCCCACGATCGTCCCCGTCTTGTTCAGCGAGGTCAGCCGCAACTTGGTGACCATCGGCGTGACGGCCGACAGCAACGCCCCGGGCACCATGATCGTCACGGCCGAGGCGAGCAGCAGGAATGCGCCGTCGGCGGTGGCCCCCGCGGCGCGCACGACGAACGGGGTGGCAGCGACCGCGGCCCCCGAGGCGGCGAGCAGCGGGGCGAGGGTGCGGCGCGGATCGACGCGGTCGGCCGCCTTGCCGCCGAGCCACGAGCCGACCGCGATGGCCGCCAACGCCAGACCGATGACCAGGGTCGACGTCTCCAGAGTCAGGCCCAGGTAGGGGGCCAGCAGCCGCAGCGCGACGATCTCGACCACCAGCACCGCGGCGCTGGAACCGAACACCAGGGCGGCCGCCGCCCAGTCCCCGACCGTCGCGGAGACCGGCCGATCCGCGGCCGAGTCGGGTGCCTGTGGCGCCGGGTCGCCGGTCACCCTCCTGCCGTTCCCTGGGCCTGCGCGGGCGTCTGGCCGCTCGCGTCCGTCGCGTCGGCGTCCGTCGCGTCGGTGTCGTTCGCGTCGGTGTCGGTCGCGTCGGGGGCGGCCGCCAACGCGTAGATCATGGCGGTGAGCCCGCCGTCGGTCTCGGAGCTGACCTCGGCGCTGGCGTCCCCGCCTGGGCCCGTCGTGACCTGGACCGGCACCCGTCGGTAGCCGGGGCCTTCGAAGGTGTCGAGGCGCTCCCAGTGGTCGGGTAGGTCCGGCGAGTCGAAGACCTGGACGGGCACCGCCGGACCGTGCGGATCGAGCACGATGCCGGGGTAGCCCAGCGCGGCACCCCAGCCGTCCGGATACAGGTGCCCGCGGACCGATCCAGGAGTCCACGAGCCGGCCATGCCCGCCAGGTGATGCTCATTCGGCCCGCCCGGGGCCAAGGTGCCGTAGACAGCGAGACGCTGTGCGGCGGAATCGGACACGGGGAGCCTCCCAGGGTGCGCAGTTGCCTCCGAGCGTAGGCGTTTGGCCCGACCAGGCAGCACACCGGCACCCTGATCGGCCCGACTCAGTGCGAGTCAGCCCGGCTCAACACGCCCGAGCGCCACTGCGCACGAGCCAGCGCCACTCAGCGCACCGGGTGCTCGACGAGGCGGATCGTGGCGATGTCGTCGGCGGGTCGTCCGTCGGCGAGCCGGATGACGAAATGGTCGCCGGGAATGTCGAGCACGAGCCGCCCGTCCGGGGTCGCGCGTAACCCGCTGGTCAGCCGCGCTCCGCAGGTGAACTCCACCGCCACCCGCTCACCCGCCGACAACCCCGCAACCTGGGGAACGCCCATCTCGACCCTCCGATCGCCCGTCGATAACGACCTCTTCGACCGCCGGCGGCCCAACCTGGGCTCAATCAGGGCCAGTCAGAGCGCTGGGAGGGCCCCGGGGGCGCCAGGAGGGCGCCAGGAGGGCGCCAGGAGGGCGCCAGGAGGGCGCCAGGAGGGCGCCAGAACGGAGACCGCCCAAAGATAGTGTTCGCTTTTACACGGTCAGCCCTGCAAAAGCGAACACTGTCTTGCCCGGCGTGCCCGCCGTGGCCCCGTGCCTGCTTTGCGGACGGCGGCGGCGTGCGACGATGCCGCCATGGCGCAGTACCAGATCATGGCCTGGCGGGACCTGCCGTCGATGGTGACCGTCCGCGACGACGAGGCGGCCGATGCGGTCGTCAAGGTGTCGCTGCCGGCCCGCTTTCAGGAGGCGATCGACGAGGCCGCGATGCGCTTGGGCGCCAGCGGCAGCGACGACTACCTGATGGGCTGGGACCGCGGCCCCTGGACCCCGGCAGAGGGCGAAGCCCAGCAGGTAGCCGACGCCGTAGCGGCGGACCTGGAGTCCCGTTGGGACGACGAGGCACTGGCCGCCTATCTGGACGCGATCGGCCCCCCGAGCGCTTAGCCCCGCCCACCCCTTCCGCCGAAAGTCCCACTACCGGCTGAGCTCTGCCCGGCCGGTCAGCCTTTGGCGTCGGACCAGCGGTGGACGACGCTGATGTCGGCGACGAACCGCACGGGCGCCCCGGCACTCCAGCGCCGGGCGGCGTCGATGAGCGCGGTGTGCACCGCCTGCGCGACCTCGTCGGCGTGCTCGCGAGGCGTGTGCACGAGCAGTTCGTCGTGCAGGCACAACACGATCTGCGCATCGAACTCCCGGATCGTCGCGCGGACGGTCGCCGCCCAGGCTTTGAACAACTCGGCCGCCGCGCCCTGGATGATCGCGTTGCGCGCGAACCGGCCGCGCGCGGCATCCAGACGCGGATCGGCACCGATCGGGGCGCCGGTGACGAAGGAGCCGGTGGGAATGAGGCGGCCACCGTAGGTGCGCAGCGGCTCGCCCCGGACTCCGGCCGAGTAGGCGCGATCGAGGTGGGCCATCGCGATCGGGTAGGCGCGTTCGAGACCCCGCAGCGCCTGCCCGGCGGCGCCGCTGCGCTGCCCGTACATCGCGGCGAGCACGGCAACCTTGGCGATCGGTCGCTCGACCCGAAGCCGCTGGGCAACCGGCGCATACAGGTCGTCGTCCCGGCTGGCCTGCGCAACGGCCGCATCGCCGGAGACGACCGCGAGCACCCGTGGCTCGATCTGCCCGAGGTCGGCACGCACCAGCACGTGGCCCTCGTGGGCGGCGACCCCGGGACGCAGCACCGCCGGGAGGTTGTGCAGCCCCGACTCGGCGGTCATGCGGCCGCCGGCACCGTCGCAGGCGGTCCACGTGCCGCGGAGGCGGTCGTCGGCGCCGATGTGCTCGTCCATCCAGCGCAGTCCGTAGGTCGTGGCGATCCGCTCCTCCTTGCGCCACGCGAGCAACGCGGCAACGACCGGGTGCACGTCGCGGAACGCCTCGAGCACGTGCTTTCGGGTGCTCGGCACGTCGATGCCCACGGCCTGCAGCAGCTCGCGCACTTGCTGGGGATTGCGCAGGTCGGTGTGCTCGCGGCCGGGCACGTGCCGCAGCACCGCCTCGTCCCGAGGCCCCCGGGGACCCGACAGCGGACCGACGATGGCGACGAGCGCGGGCCGGTCGACCGGCAGCCCGTCGTGGCGCAACTCCTCGCAGAGCGCGGCGGCGGCGGACTCGGCGTGGATCGTGGCGACCAGCCGGGGCCAGGTGTGTTCAGCGCGCGCTCGTTGTGCGCGCGCGCAGGTCAGGGCCGCGTCGGCCCAGGCGAGCAGGCGTTCGTCGTCCGTGGGCCAGGTGCCCGCGACCGCGTCCGGGCGCAGGTGTCCGTCGGCGCGCACGAGGGCGTCGCCGTCGGAGCTGGTCGCGTCGGCCGCTTCGAAGAGGTCCCCGGTCGGGGCCTTGGGAACGTCATCGACGTTCAGCCCGTGCGCGTGGGCCCAGGCCCGCCCCGGCCCGGCGTGCCAGCCGCCGAGCAGCAGCCGATGCGCCTCCGCGACGTCCCAGGCGCGCGACACCCGCACCCCCGCATGCACGAGCGGCCGCGCGGCCTCCTGGGCCGACCACCAGGTCCACCGCGGCCGATCGGCCTCCAGGCCGCTGGCGACCGCTGGAAAGTCGGCGAGGTCGACAACTCTGCGCACTCCCGCGCCGAGCAGGGCGACCCGAGGCACGGGCGACTCACCCCACCCGACCGGCGCCCCTGGCCCGAGGACGGCCGCGAGCAGATCGTCGCCGCCGTCCCGGTCACCTCGCTGCACCTGAGCAGCGTAGGGCGCAGGTCCGACAGCCCGCGCAGCGGTTAAAGGGTGGTCAGGAGGGTGCGGACGGCGTGGGCGCCGGCGTGCAGGTTGGCGACGAACTCGGCGAAGTGCTCGGTGTGCTCGTCGCGGCTGAGCAGGAATTGGTAGCCGCCGGGCACGAGGGAGTAGTAGATACCGATGCCGCCGCGGCTCGTGGGCGCGAAGGCCGTGCGGACGACCTGGCGCTGCCCGCCGAGCGACGTGGTCGACAAGAAGTCCGTGGTCAGCGCGGTGTAGGCCGGGTCGGTGAACAGCTCCGGAGTGAGCTCGAGCCGCTGCGCGGCCAGCCGCAGGCCCAACAGGTGCCGGTCGATGCCGTGCCCGGTCTTGCAGGCGCGCACCCAGTCCTTGTGTGCTACCAGCGCCGCCTGCACCTGCTCGCCCGTCGCCGCCCCGTCGAGCAGCGCCCGCACCAACGCGGCGGCGGCCGCGTTGTTGGGGCGCAGACACTCGGTGCGACCGGCCTGCATGTGCCGCATGTCCACGGACTCGTACGTGCTGCGCAGCCGCCCGTACGTCGCCAGTTGCGCGTACAGGAAGATCCACTGCTGCACGGCGTCGTCGCTGACCGGGTACGGCAGGTGCCCGGTTTCGGGTGCGTCGACGGTCACCACCTGGAGGCGCAGCCCGCGCGCCCGCGCAGCCACGACCTGCGCCTCGCGGTCGAGTCGCGCACGCAGCTGCGGGCTTTCGCGCCAGCTCAGCACTGCCACCGGCGGCGGATCCGCCGCGTCGCCCGAGCCCGGCCGGTCCGCCGTGGCCTCGTCGGGCTGGTCGGGCTCGTCGGGGAGCTGCTGGGCGAGGTCGACGACGTTCTTGAGGGTGCCGCCGTCCGGGCTGGTGTGCTCCATGTGCGCGACGACCAGCCCGCGGTCCAGGCCCAGTTGGTAGGTCAGCGGCTTGTACGCCCAGGCGTTCGCGCCGCCGAACGCCAATCGCTGCAGCCACGACACCTCGGCATCGGCCTCGTCCGTGCCGCCGCCGTCCGTGATTCCGTCGTCTGTGGCGTGGGGATCCGTGACGCGGCCCAGGGCGACGACGAACACGGCGTCGGTGAGTCGGGCGTAGAGCGCGGCATTCGCCGCGTCGTCGAGCAGTTCGGCCAGCAGCGGGGCGGCCACCTCGCTCCCCAGACCGGAGAGGGTGGTGAACCCGGCCGGCGCCCCCTGCGCCTGGTCGACCGCTTGCGCCAGTAGCTGCCGCAGGGTCGCCTCGGGCAGCACCCGGCCGGTCGCGTCGCTGATGGGCACGGCGACGTAGCGGTCGTCGATCAGCACGCCGATCTCGCGGGAATCCGCGCCGGACCGGCCCGGGCGGATCTCGTCGAGGCCGGGCAGGGGGTGGCGCAGCCCGCCGGCGAGCACCGCCCGCTGTTGCTCGCAGACCGGCTCCCCACGCGGGGTGGTCTCGGGTGGCAGCTGGCCGCGCAGATAGCCCAGGTGCACGCGCGCCAGCCGGTGCACCACCTCGGCGGCCCACTCGAGCCCAGGTTCGCTCGGCCCATCGAGCTCGGACTGGGCGCGTGCAGGTTCGCCGGCCGGGAGCCGGATCTGCAGCGTCGCGCTGGTGGACAATGGCAGCGGGTCACGCACGCGTAGGTAGGAGTCCAGCCAGGCCGCCGACAGCCAACTGCGCCCGGCGGCGTTCTCCACCTCGGCGAACCGGCGTAATTCGGCCTGAGCGGCGGGGCCGGCCCCGTCGGCGAACCGGGCCACCGCCTCCCGCGTGGCGTCCAGCTCGTCGGCGGCAAGCAGCGGCGACACGGCCTGCAGGTAGCGATCCAGCGTCTGCGCCAACTCCGGCACCGGCAGCTGCTGCACGGTCGATCCCTTCCGGTCGCCGCTGCCGTCTCCGAGCCCTTCGGGGTCGTCGGCGTCCCAGGTCAGCCTGCCAGCCGGAGTCCCTTAGCAGGGGCAGATTCAGGCCTGTCGGGCCTTGTGGCCGAGTGGGTCGTCACCGTACTCCGGGATGTCCTCGTCGAAGAGGTTCGTGACGAGTTGGGGTCGCATGCCGAATTGCCGGCTGATGTCGGAGGCGAATTCATAGAGAAAGCCGTGCACCTCCCGCGGTTCGCTGTCCGTCCGGAAGGTCAGCGTGCGCCGCACGGGGGTGAATCGGTCGACGCCGGAGCGGACCGGGCCCAGGCGCGCGCTGTCCTCGTCGATCGCGAAGTACGTCAGCTCGCGGCCTGGCCCGTCGTAGGAGACCCCGGCCTGCAGGGCGATCGGCCCGTAGTAGCCGAGTTCGATCGCGGCCCCGATGGCCAGCACCGTGGTGTCCGCCGCGACCGACTCCAGATCACCGAGCACGACGGCGCCGGGGTGCTGCGAGCCGTCGGCGAGGATGTCGCTGCGGGTCAGACCGACCGCGACGATGCCGGCGATGCCGGCGATGCCGAAGCCGATCTTGAGCTCGAGGTTCGGAAAGTCGACGCCGCGCAGGGTGATGATCCGGTGGTCGGGGTTGAGTTCCTGCTCGAATCCCTTGGACAGAAAGTCGATCGGTCCGCTCGGGAACTGCGTCGTCGCCGTCGCGATATCGATGACCCGCTGGACGGCCTCGGCGCTGAACTCCGAGTCCAGCGGGTGGTTGAGCATGTGGGCCACGCCCACCAGCCACGGCCGCCGCTCGGTATCGAGGAGCGCTGCCGCGGACTCGGCGGCGATGGAGAGCAGGTCGTCGTCGCCCGCGTTTTGCTCGGCACTCATGACGGCACCGTTTCCTTCCCACTTGACCGATTCCTGATCGACGCGAAACACCCTGTCGCGAGCTCAAATCAGGCGCGAATTCTGGCTATTCGCTAGGACGTTCGCCCAGGACGCGTCTTGGACGAGCATCGGCGGATGACGCTTGTGAAGGGGCCACCGGCGTCACCAAAACAACACAAAAGGACTGACAACCACATGTTCACAGATTGCGCGCAGGATCACTGGGTACCCTGATCCGGTGCCAGACATGTCCAACACGTCGACACGCGCGCAGTCCGAAGATCACGAGCAGAAGTCGATGTCAGTGAACCAGCAGACCCCAGCCACCGCAATGACCGACCCGACGCCGCCGCGCGGCTGGGGGGTGGCCCTACCGCAACTCGCTCGCGGCGCCGTCATGGGCGCCGCCGACATCGTGCCCGGCATCTCCGGTGGCACCGTCGCCCTCGTCCTGGGCATCTACCGCCAGCTCATCGAGGCGATCCACCTGTCCGTCGCGGTGGTTCTGCGGATCCTGAAGGCCGACCTGCGCGGCGCCGGCGCGGCCCTGAAGCGGGTGCCCTGGATCTGGCTCGGCGCCCTCGGCGTCGGCATCCTGTCGATGGTGTTCATCGCCTCCGGGCCGCTGAGCCGGGCGCTGGCGACCTACCCGGTCGAGCTCGCCGGGCTGTTCCTCGGTCTCATCGCCGGGGCCATCGTGCTGTGCTGGCGTCAGCTGGAGTGGCCCGCGGCAACTCACTACGTCGCTGCGGCAATCTGGGCGGTCGCCACGTTCGTTCTGCTCGGCCTGAGCCCCGCCTCGACCGCAGCCGGCGCGACCCCGCCGTGGTGGGCCTTCTTCGTCGGCGGCGCGATCGCCATCTGCGCGATGATCCTGCCGGGCATCTCCGGCTCGTTCCTGCTCGTGCTCATGGGTCTGTACGCGCCGGTCATCGGGGCCGTCGCGCAGCGCGACCTGCTGACGATCGCCATCTTCGCTCTCGGCTGCGCCACCGGCATCGCGCTGGCCTCCAGCGCGCTGCGATGGCTGCTGAGCAACCACCACGACCTGGTCATCGCCTCGATGGTGGGTCTGATGCTCGGCGCCAACCGCATCCTGTGGCCGTGGCCGGGTGGCCTGGAGAGCACCGCCCTCGAGCTGCCCGGCGCCGACAACTGGTTGCTGCCCACGGTGTTGGCCGTCCTCGGTTTCGTCATCGTGTTGGGGTTGGAGGCCATCGGCTCGCGACTGAGCGGCAAGACCGCGCAGGCGGGCCCGCAGGACAAGGCCACAACCGAGTCGGCCTGAGTCGGCCAGAACGGCCTGGGCCGTCGCCGGTGGCTACCGTGGGTGCATGGACCTGCCCGAACTGCCAGAGCTGCCACGTGCTGACATCGACCCCGACGGCCTGCTGGAGTACTCGGTCGTCTTCACCGACCGCTCGCTGAACCACATGTCGGCCCGGTTCACGGGCGTCATGACCGAACTCATCGACATTCTGCGCAGCACCTATGCCGCGGAGGCGGTGGCGGTCGTGCCCGGCGGCGGCACCTACGCCATGGAGGCCGTCGCCCGGCAGCTGGCGACCGGCAAGCGCTGCCTCGTCGTGCGTAACGGGTTCTTCTCCTACCGGTGGAGCCAGATCTTCGACGCCGGCGCGATCACGGACACGGTCACGGTGTGCAGGGCGCACCCGATCGCCGACGGAGCGGCCGGCTGGGAGCCGATGGGCGTCGAGGAGGTCGTTGCCACCATTCGCGCCGAACGACCGGAGGTCGTGTTCGCGGCCCACGTCGAAACGGCCTCGGGCATCCTGCTGCCCGACGACTACGTGCGTGCCGTCGCGGCGGCGACCCACGAGGTGGGCGGGCTGTTCGTGCTCGACTGCATCGCCTCCGGGGCGGCGTGGGTCGACATGGCCGACCTGGGTGTCGACGTGCTGATCAGCGCACCCCAGAAGGGGTGGAGCGGATCGCCGTGCGCCGGCTTCGTCATGCTGCGCGGCGACGCGTTGGCGGCGGTCGAGGCGTCGACCTCGACGTCGTTCGCCGTCGACACCAAGAAGTGGCTCGGCATCACGATGGGCTACCTCGACGGGGTCACCGGCTACCACGCGACGATGCCGACGGACGCGCTCGCACACGACGTCGCGGTCATGCGCGAGACCCGCGACCGCGGCCTGGAGGCGGTGCGCGCGGCCCAGTTCGACCTCGGCGGCAAGGTGCGCGCGCTGCTCGCCGAACGCGGCTTCGTCTCCGTCGCGGCGCCGGGCTACGAGGCTCCGGGCGTCGTCGTGGTGCACACCGACGACCCGGACCTGAAGAACACCTCGAAGTTCAAGGCCGTCGGGATCCAGGCCGCGGGCGGCGTGCCGCTGATGTGCGGTGAGCCGGAGGACTTCTCGACGTTCCGCCTCGGCCTGTTCGGCCTCGACAAGCTCGCGGATGTCGACGGCACCGTCGAGCGGCTCGCCCAGGGGCTCGACCGGCTGCGGTAGGCGCGCGCTCTGCGCGGACGTAGCGACTTCTCGACGCACCCGGGATGGCGGCTCCTGGGAGCCAACGCGCTGACCTGCAGCGATGCAGTGGGCTATTCCGGGCGGGCCGCGCGGGTACGTCGAGAAGTCGCTACGTTGTCGGCGCGGGATCAGCCGCGCAGGTAGAGGGCGCGGGCCGGGCAGAACGTCACGGCCTGGCGTCCCTGCTTTGCATCGACGACGTCGGAGTCCACGATCGGGTAGCCCCACTCGTCGAGGCGCACCTGGCCCGGCAGGGTCTGCGCGCAGACTCCGTGGCCGGAGCACAGCACGCGGTCGACGCCCAGGCGCGCGGTGCCGGCGGTCTTTGTGTCGACGGGCTTGGTGTCAGTGGTCTTGGTGTGCGCGTGCTGGGCGCCGGCAGGTTTGGCGCCGGCGGGCCTCGTGTCAGTGGACATTCGTGAGACTCCTCGTGGGGCAGCGGCCTGTGGCGTGCGCCTGCAGGTGCGGGGTGAGGGTGTGCAGGGCCGATCCGGCGAGGCGCGCGACCCCGTCGGGGTGGCGGCAGGCGCCGCGCCCTTCGACCAGTCCGAGGCTGCTGCGCAGGCGGTCGATCCCGCTCGTCAGGGCCTGGCCGTTGCGGCACTGCGCGAGGGCGGTCCACTGGGCGGCCAGCGAGGGCAGGCCGAACATGCACGGCCCGCACTGCCCGGCGGATTCGCCCGCCCCGTAGGTGAGCAGCTCGGCGACGACGTCGACCGGGCACCGCTCGGGCGGTAGGGCCTCGATGACGCCGGGTCCGGGGGTGCCGCCGAAGGGAGCCAGCCCCGGGGTGCTCCAGGTCGCCGACTCCGCCTCCGCCCGGGTGAGCAACACCCCGCCGAGGCCGCCGACCAGCACGTACTCCACTTCGGGGAGCAGCCCGCCGGCCGCCTCGAAGACGGCTGTGAACGGTACGCCGGCCGCCGTCTCCCAGACGCCGGGGCTGGCCACCGCACCGCGCACGGCGAGCAGCCGCGGACCCGGTTCGGTGGCGGTGCCCTGCGCGGTGAACCACGCGACGCCCCGCTCGTGCAGTTGCGCGATCCGCCACACTGTCTCCGCGTTGAGCACGAGGGTCGGGGAGATCCGGCGCCCGTGACTGTCGCGGCCACCGTAGACGAACGGGGCCCGCTTGGTCAGCGGTCGCGCGTCCCCTTGGTGCCACAACGAGACGAGGGCGCTCTCCTCCGAGGAGACGTAGCGATGCGGCGTCTCGAGCACGTCGACCCCGGCCGCCCGCAGCCGGTCGGCGGTCGCCGAGCCGCGGTGGGCTGCGAAGACGACGGGCGGGTGCGGTCTGCGACCCCGCGCGGGCGGCAGGACCAGGTCGACCCCGGCGAGCAGCTGGGGCAGGTGATGCGTGACGACCCAGCCGTCCTTGACGGCCCCCAGTTCGCCGTCGCAACAGTTGACGATGAGGGCGGCGTCGTTCTCCCACGCCGCGCGGACCTTGACGGCGGCCGGGAAGGCCGCCCCGCCGCGACCGGTGAGCCCGGCGTCGGTGAGGGTGTCGAGCAGGGTGGGGTTGCCGGTCGTCGGCACGGTCCGCGCGGCGGACGTGCGGTCGGTCTTTCGGAAGGTCGTGGTGCTCATGATGCTCAGGCCCATTCCTGTGCGGCGACGGCGCGGCGCTGCGCGCGGTCTGCGGGGGTGGTGAGGAGGCGCCAGGTGGCCGCTGCGAGCCCGACGGCACCGCAGACGATGGTCGCGGCGCGTAGCAGCGGCTGGTTGGCGGTGCTCATGGCGAAGCCGTGCACGACGGCGACGGGCCACATCGCATAGGCGAACCAGTGCACGAACCGCCACGTGCGCTCGGCGATGCGGTGCCGCAGCAGGCTTGTGACGATGAGCGCGAGCAGCAGGTCGACAGCGATCGTGCCGAGCCCGACCCAGAGGGTTTCGTAGCCGGACGTGAACGGCACGACCGTCGCCAGCCAGCCGATGTCGACGTATCCGTCGGCGATCGCGGTGACGATGTGCGCGACGAGAAACACCGACATCCCTAACGAGAGCCACCGGTGCACCGCCATGACGGTCGTCGCGCCGCTGCCTTGCGGGCTGCGGCGGCCGGCGACGAGGGTGCCGAGCGCGAGGACGATCGTCAGCAGCGCGAGGCTGACGACGCCGGTCGCGCGTGAGACTTACCAGAGGAGTTCGCCGCTCATGAGCGTGCCGCCTGCCGGGTCGTTTGGTCGGGCGCGGCTTTGGCGGGTGCGGCCTTGTCGGGCATGGTCTTGTCGGGTGCGGTCTTGTCGGGCGCGGTCGGATCGGGCGAGTCGGCTTCCGGCGCGGGCCAGCCGGGGGTCGTGACGATGCCGCCGTCGAGCCGGTCGAGCCGGGCGGGAATGCCGTGAGCGCTCAGCCACGCGGGCGCGGCCTCGCCCAGGACGATCGCGGCGGTCGAGGCGATGTTCGCCTCCAGGGCGTTAGCGGCCACGCAGCTGACCTGCGCCCAGACCGTCGGGGCGGGGCGGCCGGTGCGGGGGTCGACGATGTGGTGCGCCGCTCCGCCGGTCGTCGCCCACGTGCGCAGTTGCGTCGAGGAGGTGGCGAGCGCCTGCCCGCGCAGCTCGACGACCTGGCCGACGGCGCCGTCCGCGGTCTGCACGCCGACCCGCCACCCGCAGGCGGGCAGGTCGCCGCTGGTGGCGATGTCGCCGCCGAGATTGACGAGGAATCCCCCGGGGAGGCGGGCGGCGAGTTCGCGGGCGATGAGGTCGGCGGCGTGGGCCTTGGCGGTGGCGCCGAGGTCGATGACGGTTCCACGTGGAACGGTGACGCGTCGAGTCGCCTCGTCCAGCTCGATCCGGTCCCACCCGGGGATCGCCGCCGGTCCCGTTGCTCCCGGTCCCGTTGCACCCAGGTTCGCGACGCGGCTTCCGAGCGCGCCATTGGCTGACCTGCTCGACGCCCCCACAGTGGCGGGCCAGGGCGCCGACCGCGACCGCACGACCTCCAGATCGGCGTCGTAGCCGTTGGCGATGACGGCCGCGCCGACCGTCGCGTCGACGATGCCCCCGCTGAGCACGAAGGCGCGCCGAGCCGCGAGCAATTGGTCCAACAGCAACGGACTGACCTGCACACTCGCTTCGCGCTCGGCTGCGAGTGCAGCGAGCCGACTCAGCTCCGAATCGGCGCGGAACCGGGAGGCGGCGAGGTCGAGCTCGGCCAGGCGCTCCCGGGCGATGCGGGTCGCCTCGGTCAGGGTGTGCGGGCTGAGGGCAAGGATGTTGTGGCGCGTGCCGATGGCGCGGAACTCGGCCTCAGCGAGCGCGCTCATCAGGATCCCCGCGTCGAGGAGTACGCCGCGCCGCTGCTGCCCGAGACGCCGCCCACTGCGCCGAACGACTGCTCGGAGTCGCTGGTCGTGCTGCTGGAGGAGCCGGTGGAGCTGGAGGAGCCGGTGCTCGAGTCGCTGGTGCCGCTGGAGCTGTCGTTGGAGGAGCCGGTCGCGCCCGTGCTGGTGGTGCCGCCTGAGGAGGCCGTGGCACCGGTGTCGCTGGAGCCCACACCGGTCGAGCCGGCACTGGTGGAGCCCGTGCTGGTCGAGCCCGTGCTGGTGGACGCAGCGACGGTGGTGTTGCTGGCGCTGTTCTCCAAGCCGAGCGCGATGCCACCGGTGGCGACTCCCGCGGCAAGCAGGAGCCCTGCCGTGAGCGTGCGTGCTCGGGAGAGGGCGGGAATGCGGGCCATGGTGTTCCTCGTCGTCGCAGGGTGTGCTGTCTCGGTCGAGATTCCGCCTGCCGTCTATGGGTTTCCTGTGGCCCGGCCATGGCCGACCTACGGCCTGCTGCGGCCGATGGCCGTGCCTTGGTTCTGCCGGTCCCAGCCACACCCGGCTTGGAGCGTGTGTGACGCACATCACACTGTCGGTAGCTTCAAGCGGGCCTGAGATCACCTGGGGCCCAGGCGAATTCAGATGGCCTAAAGGTCTCGTGAATTTCCTTGCCTGACAGTCTGATTCGACCGTTAGTTCAAATGTAGTACAAATCTTTGTTCGATAGAATGTGGGCATGAACCTCACCGCAGCGGACCTCGTGACCTGGCTTGATGCCGGGTCCGTGACCCTGCTGGAGCACGCCGGGGGCTTGACTCGCCTGGGGAGCGATGACCTGGCCGGGCTGGCCGCCGGGGCCGCGAAGCTCGTGAATGCGGCGAAGGCGTTTCAGGCGGCTGTGGTGATGGAAGCGCGGGAGCGGGGGGTGATCGCGGCCTCGGACAACTCGAAGACGGCTGCGTGGGTCGAGCAGTCCTGTCGAGATGCCGGGGTTCCCTTGGCGCCGGCGCAGGCGCGCGGGCTCGATGAGGTCTCCCGGACCTGCTCGACCCCGGATGTCGCGAGGCTCAAGGACGCGGTC
>NZ_BAHD01000012.1 GCF_000298215.1 Kineosphaera limosa NBRC 100340
TCGACCGGGTGACCGACTGTTACGCCGCGCTCGGTGCGATGCACGCTCGCTGGCGACCGATGCCGGGTCGCTTCAAGGACTTCATCGCAATGCCGAAGTTCAACATGTACCAGTCGCTGCACACCACGGTCATCGGTCCGGACGGCAAGCCGGTGGAGATCCAGATCCGCACGCACGACATGCACCGGCGGGCCGAGTACGGGGTTGCCGCGCACTGGAAGTACAAGGGGATGAGCAGCGGCCCGGCGCTCTCGACGTTGCTGCGCACGGGCGGCGAGGACGGCTCGCCGACCGACATGGAGTGGCTGCGGCAACTGCTCGAATGGGAGCGGGAGACATCGGATCCGGCGGAGTTCCTCGAGAGCCTGCGGTACGAGATGAACACCAAGGAGGTGTACGTCTTCTCGCCGAAGGGGGCCGTCATCGCCTTGCCGTTGGGGTCGACTCCCGTGGACTTCGCGTACGCGGTGCACACGGAGGTCGGGCACCACTGCATCGGTGGCCGCGTGAACGGCCGGCTGGTGCCGCTGGAGTCGACCCTGGAGCACGGCGACGTCGTCGAGATCCTCACGAGTAAGGCCGACGGCGCCGGCCCGTCGCGAGACTGGCTGAACTTCGTGCGATCGCCCCGCGCCCGCAACAAGATCCGTCAGTGGTTCAGCAAGTCGCGTCGCGAGGAGTCGATCGAGGCCGGCAAAGAGGCGATCGCCAAGGCGATGCGCAAGCAGAGCCTGCCGCTGCAGCGGATCATGACGGCGGAGAGCATGCAGGCGATGGCGACCGAGCTGCGTTACGCCGACATCGAGGCGCTGTACGCCTCCGTGGGCGAGGGGCACGTGTCGGCGCAGTCGATCGTCGAGCGGGCCGTGGCGGCCCAAGGCGGGGAAGACGGCGCGACCGAGGACCTGGCCGAAGCGACGATGCCGGGCGTCGGGCGCCCGCGGCGGCGCTCCAACTCCGACCCGGGCATCGTCGTCAAGGGCATTGGCGACGCCCCGGCGAAGCTGGCCAAGTGCTGCACGCCGGTGCCGGGTGACCCCATCCTGGGGTTCACGACGCGAGACCGGGTGATCTCGGTGCACCGCACCGACTGCACGAACGCCGATCAGCTGCGGTCCCACCCCGAGCGGCTCATCGACGTCGAGTGGTCACCCAGCGCCGCCAGCCTGTTTCTCGTGCAGTTGCAGGTCGAGGCGCTCGACCGTAACCGGCTGCTCTCCGATGTCACGCGGGTCATCTCCGACCACCACGTCAACATCCTGTCGGCCACCGTCACGACCTCCCGCGACCGGGTGGCGATCTCGCAGTTCACCTTCGAGATGGGCGACCCCAGCCACCTCGACCACGTCATCAACGCGGTCCGCCGCGTCGACGGCGTCTTCGACGTGTACCGCGTCACCGGCGGCAAGGCCAAGGGCAAGTAGTCCTCCGAGGCGATGCCGCTCGACTGCTCGCCGGCTCTGGCGCGGCGAGCTGTCGTCAGGTCAGAGGTGCGCCCAAGGAGCTGGGGTGCGGCAGCTCCAACGGGATGCGCTCGATGAGCGCGCCCGGCGGCTGGTCGCCGTGGAGAAGCAATTCGATGGCTCGCGCCCCCATCTGCAGGTACGGCAAGCTCAGGCTGCTCAGCGCGGGATCGAGCCAGGCGGCTAGATCGGAGCCGTCGAAGGAGACGACGGGTACGTCGTCGGGGATGTGGAGGGAGTGTCGTCGCAAGGCGTCGTAGGCGCCCATGGCCACGCGGTCGTTGAGCGCGCAGATGGCCCCGGGCACGGGGTTGGATCTCAGGTAGGCGTCGAGAGCTTCGCGAGCCTGCGTCGGCCACCACAGGCACTCCAGGTGCGTCAGCGGGATCTTGTGCTCACCCAGGTCGGCGCGTAAGCCGCGTTCCCGCAGCTCGCCGGCCATGCCGGGGCTCGGATCCTCGGCGGTGGGCCCGTGCACCACCCGGCCGAGCAACAGCACGCCGTCGGTGCGCCCGCGCGCCGCCATGGCCCCACGCAGCAGCGACCCCGCGAGCCGGCCCGCCTGCTCGTCGTCGGGCACCACCGCGGCCGGGGAGTCGTCGTGGACGCCCGCCGTCGAGTTGTGCGGGCGCCGGGACCTCGGCCCGGGTCCGGTGGCCGGGGCGGGCAGCGCGTTGAGCAGAACGAGGGGATGCCCTTGCAGGACCTGGGGGATGGGTAGGCGCCGGTAGCTGCTGGCCGCGTAGACGAAACCGTCGACCCCTTGGTCGATGAGTTGGTGCAGCAGCCGGTCGAACAGCTCAGGGCGCCCGTCGGACTGGGCCACATAGAGCAGCTGCCCGGCGCTGCCGGCGGCCTGGGAGGCGCCGCGCACCAGATCGGCGGCGAAGTGATCCCCACTGACATCGGCCGACACCAGGGCCAACGTCTGCGTGCCGCCTTGGAGCAGCGCGGTGGCCAAGCGATTGGGTCGATACCCAAGCTGCTGTGCGGTCTCGCGCACGCGCCGGGCCGTGTCCGCCGCGAAGCGCGCCGAAGCACGGTCGTTGAGGATGACCGACGCGGTGCCGCGGGAGACCCCGGCGGCTTCTGCGACTTGCTGCAGGGTGACTCGACCCGACACGTGCACGCACCTCCTGGCTAGGCGATCCCGGCCACCCGGCTCCCTGTGAGCCCCCGTCCAGTATTCGACGTCGCTCACGACTGTGGTCGGGCGGGCTCCTCAATCGGGAACACAGCCGACTCTTGACAGCTTCTCTGAACCTACGATACCAATGCAGAACGCGTTTGGCAGCGTTGCCAAACCGATTCGGCGAGATGTTGGACACATCGGCATCCATCGTCGTCCCATCCGTCAGATCTCCACCGAGGAGCACCCGTCCATGACGACTCAGGGCTTTGCAGAGCGCAGCACGACGCTTCATCTACGCGCGGCGGAGGTCAGCCTCCTCCTCGACCTCTCCGGCGGGCAGTTGCCCGCCGTGCTGCACTGGGGGGCGGACCTCGGTCCGCTCACCGCCGACGACGCCGCGCAGATCGCGGACGCCAGCGTGTTGCCGGTGCCGCCGAACGCCTGCGACGTACCGGTGCGCTTGGCCCTGCTGCCGGAGTTGCACACCGGCTGGTTGGGTCGCCCCGGCCTCTCCGGGCACCGCTCCGGGGCCGGCTGGTCGCCGCGCTTCACGCTCGAATCGGCGCAGCTCACGCCGACCGGCACCGCGGCGACTAGCACGGCGACGCGGGAGATCAGCGGGCACGTGGAGGCCGGAGCCGCTGCGCTGGTCGTGCGCGCCCGCGACGAACAGGCCGCACTGTCGCTCGAGGTGCACATCGAGTTGCTCCCGCAGGGTCTGGTCCGCGGCCGTGCCCAGGTGCGCAACGAGGCCGGCGCCGCGACCGATCAGGACGCCGTCTACACCGTCGACGACCTCGTCGTCGCGTGGCCCGTGCCCGCCACCGCCCGTGAGATTCTCGACTTCGCCGGGCGCTGGGGCAAAGAGAAGACACCCCAACGCAGTCGCCTGGAGGTGGGCACCCACGTGCGGGAGAACCGGCGCGGGCGCACCGGCGCCGACGCCGCCGGCATCGTGCACCTCGGCGAGCCCGGCTTCGACTTCGCGCAGGGCCGGGTGTGGGGCGTGCACACGGCCTACAGCGGCAATCACCTGCACTATGCCGAGCGCCTGAACACCGGTGCTCAGGTGGTGGGTGGCGGAGAGCTGCTGCTGCCGGGGGAGGTGCGCCTCGAGCCGGGGCAGAGCTACGCGGGTCCGTGGGTGTACGGCTCGTTCGGCCTGGGCCTGGACCAGGTGGCCCGTCGGTTCCACCGCTACCTGCGGGCCCGCGAGCGGCACGTCGACACGGCCCGGCCGGTCACCCTCAACGTGTGGGAAGCGGTCTACTTCGACCACGACCTCGCCCGCCTCAGCGATCTGGCGCGGCGGGCCGCCGATCTGGGGGTCGAGCGATTCGTGCTGGACGACGGCTGGTTCGGGGCCCGCCGCAACGACCACGCCGGCCTCGGCGACTGGGTGGTCAGCGCCGACGCCTGGCCCGACGGGCTGGGCCCCCTGATCGACCAGGTCACGGGCCTGGGCATGCAGTTCGGCCTGTGGTTCGAACCGGAGATGGTCAACCCCGACTCCGACGTGGCCCGCGCCCACCCGGAGTGGATCATGACCGCCCGCACCGACGGAGCGGATGGGTGGCCCGTCGAATCCCGCTTCCAGCAGGTGTTGAATATCGGCATCCCGGGCGCGTATGAGCATGTGCGTGACCAGATGGACGCGCTTCTGAGTGAGTACGACATCGGCTACCTCAAGTGGGACCACAACCGGGATCTCATCGAGGCCGGCGACGCGACCCGCGGCGGACGCTCCGGGGTGCACGCCCAGACCCAGGCCTACTACCGGCTGGTCGACGAGCTCAAGGAGCGGCATCCGGGCCTGGAGATCGAGTCGTGCTCCAGCGGCGGCGCGCGAGTCGACCTCGAGGCCATGGAGCACTGCGACCGCATCTGGGTCAGCGACTGCATCGACCCGCTCGAGCGGCAGCAGATGAACCGCTGGACCATGCAGTTGCTGCCCCCGGAACTGCTCGGTAGCCATATCGCCTCCGGGCGCTCGCACACCACTGGTCGAGTGCACGACCTCTCGTTCCGCGGCGGCACCGCCCTGCTGGGGCACCTGGGCATCGAGTGGGACCTGGCGCAGGCCTCCGCGGCCGAACTCACTGAACTCCGGGCGTGGATCTCGTACTACAAGAAACACCGCGATCACCTGCTGTCCGGTGACCTCGTGCGCGTCGACGTCGCCGACACCGACACCCTCAACCTCTACGGCGTCGTGAGCGGCGATCGGGCGCGGGCCACCTATTTCTACGCCGTGACGGCCCGCGCGGACACCAGCCCCCGCCCGCGGATGCGACTCCCCGGTCTCGACCCGGCCCGCCGCTACACGGTCGCGCCCGTCATCGTCGGGGAGCACCCCAGCGGCCTGCAGCCCGTGCACTGGTGGCACGGCCCGGGTGAGCTGGAGGAGCCGGGAGCGCTGGATCCTGCGCACCCCTATCCCGACGCGACCCTGCGTGGTCGGCGCCTCTCCGGCGGCACCTTCTCCGGGCGCGTCCTGGCGGAACTCGGCGTGCAGGCACCGCTGCTGGACCCCGACCAGATCGTGATGTTCCATGTCACGGCGACCTGACCCACTCCATCCGACAAAGCTCCGATAAAGCTCCAGGAGAGGACAACGATGTCCACCATCAGCAGCGGGGTGAGGCGTCAGCGCCGCGCCCCCGACGACACGCGACTTGCCCTGTGGTTCATTTTGCCGGCCGCCGCAGGAATGCTCATCTTCATGGTGTGGCCGACCTTGCGCGGCATCTGGCTCAGTTTCACCCGATTCAACCTGCTGCAGCCGGCCGAGTTCATCGGCCTCGACAACTACACCCGCATGTTCGGCGACCCCATCTTCTGGAACGCCATGCAGGTCACCCTCTGGTACGTGATCCTGAACATCGGACTGCAGACGATCCTGGCGCTCGTCATCGCTGTGATGATGCAGCGACTGACGACGTCGACGTGGTTGCGGGCCATTGTGCTGACGCCCTATCTGGTCTCCAATGTCGTCGCGGCGATGGTCTTCCTGTGGATTCTGGACTATCAACTCGGCATCGGCCAACAGGCGCTCATGGCGTTAGGGCTGGACCGTATTCCGTTCCTCGATTCGGAGGCGTGGGCGATCCCGACCGTCGCGTTCATCAACGTGTGGCGACACGTGGGTTACACGGCACTGCTGATCTTCGCGGGGCTGCAGACGATACCGAACACCGTCTACGAGGCCGCCAAGATGGATGGGGCCTCGGAGGTCAAGACGTTCTTCAACATCACCGTGCCGCTGCTGCGCCCGATCCTGGCGCTCGTGTTGATCATCACGGTCGTCGGTTCTTTCCAGGTGTTCGACACCGTCGCGATCGCCACCCAGGGTGGGCCGGTCAACGCGACCCGAGTGCTCCAGTTCTACATCTACGACATGGCGTTCGGGCGCTTCCAGTTCGGTTACGCCTCGGCGCTGTCCGTCGCGCTGCTGGCGATCCTGCTCGTCGTCACCGCGGTGCAGTATCGCTTGACCCGCGCCGGCTCCAGCGACCTTGACTAACGGAGAACCCGATGACAACCACCGTCAGTACCGACATGTCCGGCATTCCCGACTCGCAGGCCGAGAACAAGGAGCCGGCACCGACCAAACGTCGCATTTCGCCCGGGCGCGTCATCGCCTGGATCTTCATGATCGTCTTCCTGGCGATCACCCTCTTTCCCTTCTACTGGATCCTGCGCACCGCCCTGAGCAGTAACAACGCCCTGTACGCAGGCGGCAACTCGCTGCTGCCCGTGGGCTTCTCCACCGGCGGCTTCGAGCGCGTCTTCGGCCTGCAGACCGGCGCGGAGGCGATCGCTGCCGGCGGTGCCGGCCAGGCCATCGACTTCTGGCGCTACCTGTGGAACTCGGTCGTCGTCGCGACGCTCGTCACCGCCTTCCAAGTGATGTTCGCTTCCATGGCGGCGTACGCCTTCAGTCGGCTTCGTTGGCGGGGCCGGGACGTCGTCTTCGGCATCTTCCTGTCCTGCCTGATGATCCCTGCGATCTTCACGTTCCTGCCGAACTTCGTGCTCATCAAGGAACTGGGGCTCATCGATACGGTCTTCGGCATCGCCCTGCCGAGCATCTTCATGACGATGCCGTTCGCCGTGTTCTTCTTGCGGCAGTTCTTCCTCGGCATCTCCCGGGAGGTCGAGGAGGCGGCTTACGTCGATGGTGCCAGCAAGATCCGGGTGTTCTTCCAACTCATCCTGCCCATGGCGGCAGCACCGGTGACGACGTTGTCGCTGCTGGTCTACATCCAGAGCTGGAACGACTATTTCTGGCCGCTGATGGTCAGCTACACGGACCGGTCGATGGTGCTCACGGTGGGGCTGGGCGTTTTCCGTTCCCAGACACCCCAGACAGGGCCCGACTGGGCCGGCCTGATGGCCGCGACCCTCGTGGCCGCGCTCCCGATGTTGCTGCTCTTCGCGGTCTTCGCCAAGCGCATCGTCAATTCCATCGGCTTCAGCGGAATCAAGTGAGGAACAGCGACATGGGACAGCGATTCACGCGCCTTCGCAAGGCGCTGGCCGCCACCGCAATCGCCGGACTGCTCGGGGCGGCCACCGCCTGCGGCTCCACCGGGCAAGGCGCGCAGGCCGACGGAGTGGTCGACTACTGGCTGTGGGACAGCGCCCAGCAGCCCGGGTACCAGCAGTGTGCCGACGCCTTTCAGCAGGAGAATCCCGATGTTCGGGTGCGGATCACCCAATACGGCTGGGATGACTACTGGCAGAAGGTCACCGCCGGCTTCATCGCAGACACCGCGCCGGACGTCTTCACGAACCACCTCGCCCGCTTCGCCCAGTACGCGGACCTCGGCGTACTGCTGCCGCTCGACCAGCTCGAGGCGACCCAAGGGATCGCCGACGAGGACTACCAAGAAGGCCTGGCCGAGTTGTGGAAGGGGCAGGACGGCCACCGCTACGGCGCACCGAAGGACTGGGACACCGTCGCGATCTTCTACAACCGAGCGATGACCCAGGAGGCGGGCATCAGCGACGAGCAGTTGGCGACCATGGAGTGGAATCCGACCGACGGCGGCACGTTCGAGCAGATCGTCGCACGGCTGACCGTGGACGCCAACGGCGTACGCGGTGACGAGCCGGGCTTCAACAAGAACCGCATCCGCACCTACGGGTTCAACATCGACGAGGCCGGGGGCGGCAACTACGGGCAGACCCAGTGGTCGCCGTTCACCGCCAGCAACGGCTGGCACGCCACCGACGTCAACCCGTGGGCCAACCGGTTCAACTTCGACGACCCGAAGTTCCAGGACGCGTTGGCCTGGTACTTCTCACTGGCGCAGAAAGGCTACGCGCCTGACTTCGCGGCCTCCAGCGACTCCGACCGACTCATGGCGGCCAATCAGGCCGCCATGGCCATCAACGGATCGTGGATGATCGGCACGTTCACCTCCTTGGAGACCGCCGCGGGCGAGCGGATGGACATCAAGGTCGCACCGACGCCGATCGGGCCCACCGGGCATCGCGCGTCGATGTTCAACGGACTGGCGGACTCCATCTGGGTCGGTACGCCGGAGCCGGAGAAGGCGGCTCGCTGGGTTGCCTACCTCGCCGGAGCCGAATGCCAGGACATCATCGGCCGTGCGGGGGTCGTCTTCCCGGCTCGCCCGTCCGGGACTCAGTTGGCGACCGAGTACAACCGCACGCAGCGGCAACTGGACGTCACGCCTTTCACGGTGCATGTCACCGACGGCACGACGTTCCAGGCACCCGTCGTCAACTACGCCGCCGACATCCAGGCGCTCATCCGTCCAGCCCTCGACGCCATCTACATGGGCCGTGAGCCGGTGTCTTCGATGACGGCGGTCAACGAGCAGGTCAACGCCCTACTCGAACAGCAGCCTGAGGGGTAGCACGAACCGCGAGGAGTCTGTGGCGGCGCGAAGACGCCCGGCGCCGCCACAGGCTACCTAACGGCCGTCGGCTCATCTGGCACGATCGGCGCTATGGGGATTGGGCGGATGGCGGCGGCGCTGACCGGCGGGTGGCTGGGATGTGTGATCCTGTGGCACCTGGGGGCCAGCGCCGAGGCGAGCATCCTGGATTCGGTCGGCGCGCTCTACTGGTGTTCGCCGCTCCTGACGCTCCCGGCGGCGCTGTTCGCGGCCAGGTGGTCCCGGCGCCGGGGCCTGACGTGGTTCTTGCAGAATCGCTGGAACTTCGCGGGCTTTCTGACGGCCATCGCGCTCATTGTGGCCTTCCTCGTCGCCGTGATCGCGGCGGCCATCAGCTTGGCTAGCGGCGCGGTCGGGGTCTACATGTGGCCGGTGGCCGGCGTGTTCCTCGTCTCCCTCTACACGGCGCTGCCGGTGTGGTTCATGGCGGCCGGACTGATCGTCGGGCCAGGGTCGGCAGGCGGCACCGCGGGCGAGCCGGTCCTCCCGCGGTAGGAGGCCGACCGGCGGGGCGGGTTTCTACCATCGAGAGATGACCACGCGACGGCCACCGCCGGGCGACCTCCTGCTCGGGGCCGTCGGCTTGGCCGTGACCGTGCTCATCGCGATCGCGGCCTTCGACCATGGGCTCACCTGGTACACCGTCGCCGAGGTCCTCATTCATGTCGGACTGTGCGCCACGCTGCTCACCCGGCGGTTGTATCGGCGCGCCTCGTTCGTCGCCACGTACGCGTTGCTCGCCGCGCTGGCCGTCGTCGTCGCTGCGGCACCGATCAACCTCGGTGTCAGCCCGATCATCCTGGCTGCACCCCTGGCGCTCTACGTCGTCGCCCGGCACGAACCCGCCGCCTGGGGTGTGGTCGCGCTGCTGCTCGGCATCGCGGGCACCTTCTTCAGCCCCGTCAACCGCATGGCCGGCGGACCCGGGCTGCTGGTGCCCGTGATGATCCTCGGCATGGTCGGCACGTACCTGTGGGCCAGCGGCCGTCGTCGCACCGAGCTGGCCTATGCCGATCGTCTCGACCGCGAACGCGCCGAGCACGAGCGGGAACTCGCCCGGGGCATCGCCCGAGCGCAACTGGACGAGCGGGTCCGCATCGCCCGCGAGGTGCACGACGTCGTCGCCCACAGACTCGCTGTCGTCAGCGTGCAATCCAACACCGCCCTGGCGATCGGCACGCCCGAACAGATGCGCACCGCCCTGACCGGGGTCAAGGAGGCGAGCCGGTCCGCGCTGAGCGAGCTGCGGGCCTTGCTCGGGGTGCTGCGCGACGGGCAACCGGGCCGCGACGTCGGCGGCGACCTCGCGCGCCTCGACGACCTCGTGGCCGCGACCCGCGACGCCGGAATCGACCTGGTGGCTGACCTGCCCGACCCCGCCACCCTGGCGGCGTGGCAGAACTCGTGGCCGGCGGGCATTCGTCTGGCTCTGGTGCGGGTCGTGCAGGAGTCCCTGAGCAATGTCGTCAAACACGCCGGATCACAGGCCACCGCCCGGCTGCGGATCACTCTGGACGAGGGGGAGTGCGTCGTGTCCGTCGTCAACGATCTCAATAGCAGTCTTCACAGCAGTCTCAACAGTTCGGTTGGCAACGGTCCGCCAGGCGTGGGAGGCGGGGTGGCGACAGGGGCGGGGCTTGGCCTGGTGGGCCTGGCCGAGCGGATGGCGCTCGTCGGCGGGCGGTTCAGCGCCGGCCCGATATCGGAGGGGTTCGCCGTGCAGGCGTGGTTGCCCATGACCACCGAGCCGGTCACCACGGAGCCCATCGCCACGGAGCCCATCGCCACGGAGCCCATCGCCACGGAGCCCATCGCCACCGAGGGGGAGGCGGCGCAGTGATCCGCGTCGGAATCGTCGACGATCAGCCGCTGCTCGTCTCCGCGTTCGCCGCGCTACTCGACAACGAGCCGGACATGCAGGTCGTGGCGCGGGCAGCGGACGGCCTCGAAGCGGTGGCCGCCTGCGCGCAGCAGCCGATCGACGTGCTGCTCATGGACATCCGCATGCCGCGCCTCGACGGCATCGAGGCCACCCGGCGCATCGTCGAACAGGCCGCCGACGGGCGACCGCGCATCCTCATCCTCACCACATTCAACGTCGACGACCTCGTGCTCGGCGCGGTCGCCGCCGGTGCCCGCGGGTTTCTGCTCAAGGATGTCGAACCGGCGCAGCTCATCGACGCAGTCCGGGCCGTCCACCGCGGGGAGGCCGTCATCGCCGGTCAGGCCGCTCCCGCCCTGCTCGCGGCGCTGCGAAATCCGCCCGCGCCACCGTCTGCTGTGTCATCGTCTGCGACGCCATCGTCTGCGACGCCACCGTCTGCGACGCCACCGTCCGCGGCGCCATCGTCTGCGACGCCATCGTCCGCGGCGCCATCGCCTGCCTCGTCGACCCCGGGGGAGGACCCGCCCGCGCAGTCGGGGAGCCCCGACCTCCCGGCGGAGCTGACGGCCCGCGAGCTCGAGGTGCTCACCCTCATCGGCCGGGGGCGCACCAACGCCGAGATCGCCACCGAGTTGTACATCGCCCAGACCACGGTGAAGACCCACGTCGGCAACCTGCTGCTCAAGCTCGCCGCCCGCGACCGCGTGGCCCTCGTCGTGCTCGCCCACGGCGTCGGGCTCGTCGGGCCGCTGGCCGACGACGACGCGATGCGGACCGTGCCCCTGCGGTGAGGGCGTCGTCGGTGGCGTCGTCGGGGCGACTCCTACCGGGGGAGGAGGACCCTCGATCTGCCTCGTCGGCGCGGCCGCGCGAACCCTCCCGCAGCAGGATGTGCCAGCCACGTTCGCCGCGCGACCGTGAGGCTATGACCACCGCGAACACCGCATCGACCACATCGACACCAGCCCCTGGCGTGCCGGGGCAGCAGCAGGGGCCCATGTTCGGCTGCCGGGATCTGCGCAAGAATTTCGGGCGCCGCCCGGTGCTCGACGGCCTCGACCTGACCGTCACGCCCGGCCGGCTCTACGCGTTGCTGGGCCGCAACGGCGCGGGCAAGTCGACCGCGCTGAAGATCATGCTCGGATTGCTCCCCGCCGATGCCGGCACCGCCTACCTGCTCGGTGCCCCCTTCCAGCGGGCCGCGTTGGCCCACGTCGGCGCGAGCATCGACGGGCCCGCCTTCTACGGTCACCTCAGCGCCTGCGACAACGTCGGCGTGCACGCGCGGCTGACCGGCACGAGCGCCGCCCGCGTCGAGGAGGTGCTGGCGCTCGTCGGGCTCGGCGACGTCGGCCGCGCCAAGGCCCGCAGCTTCTCCACCGGGATGAAGGCCCGCCTCGCGCTGGCGATCGCGCTGCTCACCGACCCGACCGTGCTCGTGCTCGACGAGCCGCAGAACGGTCTGGACCCCGAGGGGATCATCGAGCTGCGCGGCCTCTTGCGGGACCTCGCCGCCCAGGGGCGCACCATCCTCATCAGCTCGCACCAGCTCGGGGAGGTCGTGCGCCTCGCCGACGACATCGGTGTGTTGGCCGGCGGGCGGCTGGTCTACGAGGGGCCGCTCGAGCAGTTTGCCTCCGGCGACTTGGAGGCCGCCTACCTGGCCGCCAGCGCCCCGGATGCCGAGCGCACGCCCACGGGTGGTGCGCGATGAGGTCAGCTACCCCTGCCGTGCCCAACACAACGGCCGACCTCCCCACGAGTTCGGCCGATCTAGTGGCAACAGTCCCACTGCGGCGAGCGTTTGCTGCCGAGGTGCTACGCGCGACGGGCAGCGGATCGTCCCGGTTCGTTGGACTGGCGGCGGTCGTGTGCGCGCTACAGGCGCTCGGCTGGTGGCTCGTCGCGACCGGCCCGACCCCGGACTGGTTCGGGCTGCTCGGCTGGCAGACCCTCTACACGACCGGGCTGCTCGCACCGCTGACGGCCCTGCTCGTCGGGCTGACCGTAGCCCGCGAACGCGCGGCCCGGGACGGCGGCACGTGGGCGCGGCCCCTGCTGCCACGCACCGCCCTGCTCGCCCGCTACGCCGTGACGAGCCTGCAGCTCGGGGCGGTCAACCTGGTGCTCACGGTGCCACTGCTCGGGTTGGGGCTGCTGCGCGGCCTGACCGACCCGCCGCTCGCCCGCTTTCTCACGCTCTGGGTCGTGCTGTGGGTCGCGACGTTGCTGCCGGCTGCGCTCGCCTACGTCGTTGCACCGCGGATCGGGATGCTCGGCACCGTCGGTGTGGCCGTCGTCTGGCAGGTTGCCGGCACCATGACCGCGGAGAGCTCGTGGTGGTGGGCGCAGCCGTGGAGTTGGGGCGTGCGGGCCGCGATCCCCGTGCTCGGCGTGCACGCCAACGGTGTGCGCCTGGAGCCCGACTCACCCGCCTGGGGGTGGAACGCGTGGGTACCGACGCTGGCGACGCTGGTGCTCGCCGCTGTCGTCGTGGCGATGCTGGCGCGGCGAGCGCGCCCGCTGGGTCTCGTTGGCCGGCCGCGGCGCCGCCTGCGGGTCGTGCGTCGGAATCCTGCGGCCTCCGATCGACCGGTCAACGAGAGCTCGGTCGCGGATCGCTCGGTCAAAGATCGCTCGGTCAAGGATCGGACCGCGCCCAGCGCAAACCGGTCGATGCAACCCTCGATGCAACCCTCGATGCGACCCTCGCTGCTGCGCGGTGTGCTCGCCGGCCTGCGGGGCACGCCGATCGCGGCGCTGGTCGGCGCTTCCCTCGTGGGACTGGCCCTCGTCGCGGCCCTTTGGGACGCCCGCTACGTCACGGGCGTCACGACCTGGCTGCTGGTGCCGCTGGGCTGCGCGGTCCTGGCCACGCTCGCCTGGGCGACGAACGAGTCGGCCTGGCGAGTCGTGTCGCTGCGCGCCCACCCCGCGCGGCTCGCGCTCACCCTCACCATCGTGTGCCTCGCCGTGTTGACGCTCGTCGTGCTCGCAGCGGGTGCGGCGACCGTCGCGGCAGGCGACGGCCCCGAGGCGTCGGTCCTGACGCGGACGATGTGGCTCTGGTGGTGCGTCGGTGCCGCGGCGTTGACGGCGAACCTGTGGCTGAACGTTCGGTTCGGCGCGGGAGCCGCGGTGGCCGTCACCCCTCGTGCTGCTCGTCGTCAGCCTGGTCTTCGGCGGCTCGTGGCTGGCGGCGGGCGACCTGTGGTTCGTCGGCGTGCTCGGCTGGCCCGTGTCCGCCGACACCCCAGGGCGCGTCGCGGTCGCGACCGCAGCGTGCGCGCTGGCCACCACGGGCGCCACTCTGGCGTCGCTGCGGGCCGCCCGCCGGGCCGCCGCGCGCTGATCTCGGGGTGGCGGATCGGCGACACGAAAAGTGGCGGGTCAGGCGAGAGGTCAGGCGAGAGGTCAGGCGGAGCGGCTGCCCAGCCGAGTTGGCGACGGCGGATCGATATGCTGACCGGGCTCACGATGCCCCTGATCAGAGCCGCCCGCGTCGCTGCGGGCCGGCTCGTCGCACCTGTTGAGGGAGACCATGCTCCGCACCCAACTGCGTCTGTCGTTGCTCGCCCTGCCCGCCGCCGGGCTCCTGCTCGCCGCGTGCGGTGCCCCGGCCGACGGGGGAGCCGCAGCCCCCGGCGCTCCCGCCACCGGCGCGGCCACGACGAGCGCCTCCTGCGCCAAGGCCGACCTGCAGCTGACGACCCCCGGCACCCTCACGCTCGGCACCGACAAGCCGGCCTATCCGCCGTGGTTCGTCGACGACGACCCGAGCAATGGCAAGGGTTACGAGTCGGCCGTCGGCTACGCGATCGCGCAGCAGCTCGGCTTCACCAAGGAGGAGGTGACGTGGGTCGACGTGCCGTTCAACACGGCGATCGCCCCCGGCCCCAAGAGCTTCGACCTCGACCTGAACCAGATCTCCATCTCCGACGAGCGCCGGCAGGCCGTCGACTTCTCCTCCGGCTACTACGACGTCACGCAGACCGTCATCACGTACAAGGGCTCGCCGATCGAGGGCAAGACCGCCGTGGCCGACCTCGCCTCCGCCAAGCTCGGCGCGCAGGTCGGGACGACGTCGTACAACGCGATCACGCAGCAGATCAAGCCGACGCAGACCCCCGGCGTCTACGACACCAACGACTTGGCCGTGCAGGCGCTGAAGAACCGGCAGATCGACGGCATCGTCGCCGACCTGCCCACGGCGTTCTACATGACGGCCGCGCAACTCGACGACGGCGTCATCGTCGGTCAGCTCCCGCAGGTCGGGCAGGCGCCGGAGCAGTTCGGTGCGGTGTTGGACAAGGGCTCGCCGTTGACGCCGTGCATCAGCCAGGCCGTCGACGCCCTGCGCGCCGACGGCACGCTCGATCGACTGGAGCAGGAGTGGCTCGCCAAGCAGGGCGCGCCCGACCTGTCGTGACCTCCTCCGCCACAGGGGGCTCCAGCGGCACCGGGACCTCCGATGGTGGCCAGACCTGGGTGCCCTCGGAGCACGAACGCGCCCGGGCCGCCTATCGTCGCGCCCGGGCGCGACGCTCGACGCTGATCTCCGCGCTCAGCACGATCGCCGTCGCCCTGACGCTCACCTTCCTGCTCACCTCCTCGCCTGGCTGGCCACGCGTGCAGTGGACATACTTCAACTGGGAGAAGGCCGTCGAGTCCTTCCCCGCGGTGCTCGACGGGCTGTGGCTCAACGTGCGGATCATGGTCGTGTGTGGCGCGATCATCGCCGTCTTCGGGCTGGTCATCGCCATCGCGCGCACCCTGCGCGGTCCCGTCTTCTTTCCGGTGCGGCTGGCCGGCACGATCTACGTCGACCTGTTTCGCGGCCTGCCGATCATTCTCGTGCTGCTGCTGCTCGGTTACGGCGCACCCGCGCTGCGCCTGCAGGGACTGCCGACGAGCACCCTTTTCTGGGGGTGTGTCGCCCTGATCCTGTCGTACTCCGCCTATGTCGCCGAGGTCTTCCGCGCCGGCATCGAGTCCGTGCACCCCAGCCAGCGGGCCGCCGCCCGGTCCCTCGGGCTCTCGCACGGGCAGACGCTGCGCTTCGTCGTCATCCCCCAGGCCGTGCGTCGCGTCATGCCGCCCCTGCTCAACGACGCGGTGTCGCTGCAGAAGGACTCCGGCCTCATCTCCATCCTCGGGGTCGTCGATGCCGTGCGGGCCGCGCAGATCCAAACCGCCTCCGACTTCAACTACACGCCGTACGTCGTGGCCGGTGTGCTGTTCATCGCGCTCACCGTGCCGATGGCCCGCTTCACCGACTGGGTGGGTCGAAAACAGGGGTATCAGGGAGCGGGAGGCAACCTGTGACCCCGCTGCTGTCGCTGCGCGGGGTGCGCAAGTCCTTCGGTGACAACGTCGTGCTGCGGAGCATCGACCTCGACGTCGCGGCGGGGGAGTGCATCGTGCTCATCGGCGCCTCCGGCTCTGGAAAATCGACCCTGCTGCGCTGTATCAACCTGCTGGAACAAGTGGACGACGGCATCATCACGCTGCGCGGCCAAGAACTGACCGATCCGCGCATCGACGCCGACGCCGCCCGCGCCCGCATCGGCATCGTCTTCCAGGCCTACAACCTCTTTCCGCACCTCAGCGTGCTCGACAACATCACGCTCGCCCCGCGCCGGGTGCACGGGGTGCCGGCCGCGACCGCCAAGACCCGCGCGTTGGAGATGCTCGACCGGGTCGGCCTGGCCGCCAAGGCCAAGGCGCGCCCCGATGACCTGTCGGGCGGCCAGCAGCAGCGCGTGGCCATCGCCCGGGCTCTGGTCAACGACCCGGAGGTCATGCTGCTCGACGAGGTGACCTCGGCGCTGGACCCCGAACTCGTCGCCGAGGTGCTTGAGCTGCTGCGGGAGCTCACCCGCGACGGCATGACGATGGTGCTCAACACGCACGAGATGAGCTTCGCCCGGCAGGTCGCCGACACCGTGTGCTTCTTGCACGACGGCGGCATCCATGAACAGGGGCCCCCGGCGCAGGTCCTGGACAACCCGCAGCAGGAGCGGACCCGCCGTTTTCTCACCCGGCTGCACGCCTGACACGTGTTGGGCCGGGTGCCTGGGACGGCCGCCCGGGATGGGGCTTACCGTGGCCTTGAGCCCCGTTCGGGCTTAGGCCGTTCCGCTCCACCGAGCAGTCACCGAAAGCGTAGGTAGTACACATGATCCAGCAGAAGCGCGTCCTGGCCACCGACATCCCCGGGCCGCGATCGACGCAATTGCAGGCCCGCAAGTCCGGTGCCGTCGCCGCCGGCGTCAGCGCGGGGCTCCCGGTCTACATCGAGAAGGCCGAGGGCGGCATTCTCGTCGACGCTGACGGAAACCAGCTCATCGATTTCGGCTCCGGCATCGCGGTGACGACCGTCGGCAACGGCAACCCCCGCATCATCGAGGCGGTGACCAAGCAGATCGCGGACTTCACCCACACCTGCTTCATGGTCACGCCGTACGAGGAGTACGTGGCGGTCTGCGAGAAGCTCAACGAGCTGACCCCCGGCGATCATGAGAAGCGTTCGGCCCTGTTCAATTCCGGCGCCGAGGCCGTCGAGAACGCGGTGAAGGTCGCCCGCCACTACACGGGCCGCGACGCCATCGTCACGTTCGACCACGCCTATCACGGGCGCACAAATCTGACCATGGGCATGACCGCCAAGAACATGCCGTACAAGCAGGGTTTCGGCCCGTTCGCCAGCGAGATCTACCGCGTCCCGATGGCCTATCCGTACCGCTGGCCCACCGGTCCGCAGGGGTGCGCCACCGAGGCGTTGGAGGTCGTCAAGAGCCAGATCCACACGCAGATCGGGGAGGAGAACGTCGCTGCGGTCGTCATCGAGCCCATCCAAGGTGAGGGCGGCTTCATCGTGCCCCCGGCGGGCTTCCTGTCCGGGCTGGCCGACTGGTGCCGCGAGCACGGCATTCTGTTCATCGCCGACGAGGTGCAGTCCGGATTCTGCCGCAGCGGCTCCTGGTTCGCCTGCGACGACGAGGGCGTCGTGCCCGATCTGGTGACCACCGCCAAGGGCATTGCGGGCGGCATGCCGCTGGCGGGCGTCACGGGCCGCAAGGAGATCATGGACGCCGTGCACGGCGGTGGCCTCGGCGGCACCTACGGCGGCAACCCGGTGGCGTGCGCCGCAGCCTTGGCCTCGATCGAGACGATGGAGGCCGAAGACCTGCCTGGTCGAGCCCGCGAGATCGAGGCGATCCTGCGCGGCCGGCTGGAGAAGCTGGCGGCCACGTACGACACGATCGGCGACATCCGCGGCCGCGGGGCCATGATCGCGATCGAGCTTGTCGAGGATCGCGAGACCAAGGCGCCGGCCAGCGCGCTCGCGGCGGCGATCAACAAGGCCTGCCACGAGCGCGGCCTGGTCACCCTCACCTGCGGCTCGTACGGCAACGTCTTCCGCTTCCTGCCGCCGCTGGTCATCGGCGACGAGTTGCTCGCCGAGGGGCTCGACATCCTGGAGGAGGCCTTCGCGGCCGCCACCAGCTGATCGGCGGACTCCTGCGCCTCGGGCCTGCCTCACTCTCGCGAGGGGGCGGGCCCGAGCGCGTTGGCCCGGCCGGCGATGCCGTCGATGACGAAGGTCAGTCCGATGGCGAAGTCGTCTTCGGGTGAGTCGGGGTCGATGGCGCCGACGCGTGCGGCCTGGGCGCGGGTCTGGATGTCGAAGGCGTGCCCGTAGACGTAGTGCAGCAGCGTGCGGGCCGCGCTGGCGGTGACCGCCTCGTCGAGGCCGCTGGGTCTGAGCTCGCTGCGCAGCCGGTCGTAGGCGGCCTGACCGCCTAGCCCGAAGGCAAACATGCTCATGACGACGTCGGCGCCGTCGGCGTAGGCCAGCACCGCGGCGTGCACGTCGGTGCAGGCCAGTCGCACGCGCTGCGGCCACGGCGCGTCTGGCTCGATGCTCGAGTGCGGCCCACGCGCCACGATTTCGTCGGCCACCGCGCCCAGCAGCAGCTGCTTGTTGGCGAAGTGGTGGTAGATCGCGCTCTGCTGCACCCCCAGCGTGGCCCCCAGGCGCCGCATCGTCAGATCGGGCAGCCCGACCTCCGCCAGGATGTCGAGCGCCGCGGCGATGACATCGGCGCGACGGTGCATCCGTGCTCCTGACCTCGGGGGTGGCGGGTTGGCCTGGCTTGCCGTCGGGCCGGGCGGGCCGGACGCCCCAGAGTAGCCCGACCGCGCTAACCTGAACATCGTTCAGACCTGAACGCTGTTCAGTTTGGCGCTCGGCGTGCCACCGCTGCCGTGTGCGCGCTGAGCCGGCCGCCTGCCGAACCTTGAGGAGAGTCGATGACCACCACCTTCGATCAGCTGGCGCAGGCCGTGCTGGACGGCACGCCGGCAACGTCCGACGATGCGCTCGCGGTGCTGCAGGCGGGCGATGATCACGTGCTCGACGTCGTCGCCGCGGCGGCTCGGTTGCGGCGGGCGTTCTTCGGCAACACGGTCAAAGTCAATTATCTGGTCAACCTCAAGTCGGGAATGTGCCCCGAGGACTGCGGCTACTGCTCCCAGGCGCTGGGGTCCAACGCCGACATCCTGCGCTACTCGTGGCTCTCGACGCAGGAGGCGCTCGAGCAGGCCGAGGCCGGTGTGGCCGGCGGGGCGCGACGGGTGTGCCTGGTCTCCAGTGGCCGTGGACCGAGCCATCGGGACATCGAGCGGGTTGCCGACATGGTCGGGGCCATCAAGGCCGAGCACCCGCAGGTCGAGGTGTGCGCCTGCCTCGGCCTGTTGCAGGAGGGGCAGGCCCAACGCCTCGCCGAGGCCGGCGTCGACGCCTACAACCACAACATCAACACCGCCGCCTCACACCACGACGCGATCGTGTCGACCCACACCTACGCCGACCGGGTCGAGACGGTCGGCCGCGCCCAAGGGGCCGGCCTGTCCGCGTGCAGCGGCTTGATCGCCGGGCTGGGGGAGAGCGACGAACAGCTCGTCGAGGCGTTGGTCGCGCTCAAGGCGTTGGGTTCGGACTCGATCCCTGTGAACTTCCTCATGCCCTTCGACGGCACGCCCGCCGGCGATGCCTGGGAACCGGTGAACCTGACGCCCCTGCGCTGCCTGAAGATTCTGGCGATGGCGCGGTTCGTGTGTCCGGACGCCGAAATCCGCATCGCGGGGGGACGGGAGCTGCACCTGCGGTCGATGCAGGGCTTGGCGTTGCACGTGGCCAACTCGATCTTCCTCGGCGATTACCTGACCTCCCAGGGGCAGACGGCCCGCGACGATCTGGCACTCATCGCCGACAACGGCTTTGTGGTACTGGGGGCCGACAGTGCACCTGCAGGGGCGTGCACTGCCGGCCCCCAGCCCCCTTCTGCCCGCCAAGGGACGTCCGGCGGGCAGGAGCGGGCATCCGAAGAGGCCGGCCTCGGCATTCGCCGCCGCGGCGCGGGCACGACGCTCCCGGCGAACGCCTGACCCGAGACCGGCTTCGGCCCGGGTGAGGGGGCCAACCGGTCTGCGCTGCACCCGCGCCCACCGTGGGACGACCGGTTTTGCGCAGGTGTGCGGCCGCGCGGACGACAGGACGGCATGACTGCGCCCGCCACCGTCGTGCTCTTCGGCGCCACCGGCGACCTCTCCAAACGCAAGCTCATTCCCGGACTCTTCCACCTGTTCGGCTCGCAGTTGCTCGACGACCTGCGGATCGTCGGGACCTCGCTGGACGAGCTGACGGTCGAGGCCTTTCGCGACCAAGCCCTGGCGGCTATCCGGCAGCACGGCACCCGCAAGGGTGCCGACGAGGAGGCGATGCGGGCCTTCGCCCAGCACATCGACTACGTCCCCTCCAGCGCCGGCCCGCAGGCTTTGCGGGATGCCGTGCTGCGTGCCGAACAGAGCCTGCCGGGCAGCGACTCGCTCCGGCTGCATTACCTCTCGGTGCCACCCAAGGCCGCCCTTGCCGCCGTCGACATGATCGGCCAGGCCAAGTTGGTCAAGCGCAGCCGGATCATCATGGAGAAGCCCTTCGGCACCGACCTGGCCAGCGCCGTCTCCTTGAACAGACAACTGCACGAGACCTTCGTCGAGGAGCAGATCTTTCGGATCGACCACATTCTGGGCAAGGAGGCGGCTCAGAACATTCTTGCCTTCCGGTTCGCCAATGGACTGTTCGAGCCGATCTGGCACCGCAACCACATCGATCACATCCAGATCGACGTGCCGGAAACCCTCGGCTTGACTCAACGCGGCGACTTCTACGAGGCCACCGGCGCCTATCGCGACATGGTCGTCACACACCTTTTCCAGGTACTCGCGTTCACCGCCATGGAGCCGCCGACGGCCCTGGAGCCCAAGGCCATCAGCCGGGAGAAGAACAAGGTGTTCCGCTCGATGCTGCCGGTCGAACCGCAGGATGTCGTGCGCGGCCAGTACGTGGGGTACAAAGACGAGCCCGGGGTGGCGCCGGACTCCGAAACCGAGACGTTCGTGGCGCTGAAGTGTTACGTCGACAACTGGCGGTGGGCGGGCGTGCCCTTCTATCTACGGACGGGCAAGCGAATGGGAGAGGGCGCTCGCGTCATCTCGATCGCGTTCAAGGAGCCGCCGCGTTCTATGTTCCCGCCGGGCTCCGGGGTGGGTGACCACGGACCCGACCACCTGACCTTCGACCTGTCCGACCAGCCGCGCATGTCGCTGTCGTTCTACGGCAAGCGCCCCGGCCCGGGATATCGGCTGGACAAGTTGTCGATGCAATTCGCCATGGAGAGCACGAACTGGGCGGGCTCGGTGCTGGAGGCGTACGAGCGCCTCATCTACGACGCCGTGCGAGGCGACAGCACGCTGTTCACGACGGCCAGCGGCATCGAACGGCTCTGGGAGGTCAGCGAACCCCTCCTGGAGAACCCGCCCATCGTGCGCCCCTACCAGGTCGGATCGTGGGGGCCCAACCGCATCCACCAGCTCGTCGCGCCGTTCTCCTGGCGCCTGCCGTTCGAGCGCGCCTGGCGCGACTGAGAGCCGCGTCTGTAAGCGGAAAAGGGGCGTGGCGGCAGAGAATTCGCTGCCGCCACGCCCCGTGTGATCGAGCGGGGTGCCCGAGCTCAACCGGCCGACTCTCAACCCCCGAACTCGGCAAGCCCGGCGCGGGCCTGCTTGAGCCACGCCTCGCGCGCCTGCAGAGCCTCGCGAGCCTTGGTGATGCGGCGCTGGTCGCCGGACGCCTGCGCCTTGGCCAGATCCTTGCGGTACTTCTCCAAGGCTGCTTCGGCCTGGCTGGCCAGGCTGGCGGCCCGGGCGGCGACCTCCGGGTTCGAGGACTTCCAGCGCTTGTCCTCGGCCTCGCGCACGGTCTGCTCAATGCGACGCATGCCGCGCTCCATGCGGTCCATGTCGGAGCGGGGCACCTTGCCGGCGGCGTCCCACTTCTCCTGGAGGGTGCGTAGCGCGGCCTTGGCCGACTCGACGTTCCGCACGGGCAGGAGCTGTTGCGCCTGGGTCAGCAACTCTTCCTTGACCGCGAGGTTGGCCTTGAACTCCTCGTTCTCGGCGGCGACCACGGCGTCCTTGCCGGCGAAGAACTGGTCCTGGGCGGCTTTGAAGCGCTTCCACAGGGCGTCGTCGTCGCTGCGGGCCGCTCGGCCCGCCTGCCGCCAACGGTCCATGAGCCGCTTGTAGGCACCCGCCGTCGCACCCCAATCGGTCGAGCCGACGAGCTTCTCCGCCTCCGCCACGAGCTCCTCCTTGGCGGCCTTGGCCTGCGACTGCGCGCTGCCCAACTGGGCGAAGTGCACGCGGCGCATCTTGTCGAACGAGTTGCGGGACGAGCTGAGGCGCTGCCACAGGGACTGCTCGGCCTCCCGGTCGAGCTTCGGGCCGCCGCGCTGGGCCGCCTTCCACTCATCCAGGAGCGCGCGCATGCGGGCGCTGCTGGCCTTCCACTGCACCTTCGCCTCGGGCTGAGCGGCGATGCGCTCGGCCTCGGCGACGATCTTCTCCCGCTGCGCAAGGGCCTGTTCGCGGGCCGCAGCCCGCTGCTCGGCATCGATGACCCGCCGGGCCTCGAGAGCGGTCGCGATGTTCTCGACCTTGGTCTGCAACGCGACGAAGTCGCCGACGGCGTGCAGATCTCGGCTCGCCTGCCGCAGGTTCGTCAGGCTGTCGTGGGCGTCCTTGGCCGACAGGTCCGTCTGCGTCACCCGCTGGTACAGCAGGTCGGCCAGCGCGTCGACCTCGTCGAACTTGCGGGCGAAGTAGGCCAGCGCCTCTTCGGGGGAGGCGCCTGGGTAGGAGCCGACCGGCCGCTCGCCTTCGGGGGTGCGCACGTAGACCGTGCCGTCGTCGTCCACCCGTCCGAAGCGGGCCGAATCCTGCTGCGGCGCGGGTGCGGCCGGAGGGGTCGGCGTCGGCGCGCCTGCCGCCGGGGCCGGGGGCGCCGGGCTCGGAATCGCCGAGTCCGTGGCCTCAACCGTCGCCGAAGCCGCTGCGGCCTCTCCGGCGGGCGGCGCGTCCAGCGGCGCTGTGGTGTCTACCGCATGCTCGGCGTCGATGGGTGCGACCATGGTCGCCGCCTCGCCTTGCACCGGTGCCGGGGCCTCGCCCACCTCCGGCTCACCGAGCTCCAGCTCCGCTGCGGTCTGCGCCAGGTGTTCACCGGCCTGCTCCGCCTCGGCCGAGACACCGTCGTCGCCGTCGGCCAACCGAGCCATCGCCTCCGCGGTCACGCGAGACACCGGCTCTGGCACCTGCGCCACAGTGATCGGCGCGGCCTCATCATGGGCCGGGGTGTTCGACGCCTCCGCGGCCTCCATGGCTTCGATGACCTCGCTGACGGCGAGGGCCTCGTTCTCGGTGTCGGCCTCAGCGACTGCGGTGGCCTCAGCGACTGCGGTGGCTTCGGCTGCGGCGTCGGCTTCGGGGGGCGCAGGTGGCGCCCCGGCGCCCGCGAGCCCGTCGTGAGCGTCCTGTGGCGCGTCGTTGCGGTCGTCGGGCGCGACGGAGGGCTGCGGGGAGATGCTCTGATCGGACACGAGGTGGGCCTTCTGTTCGGATCTTTTAGGACACCGCAGCGTCCGCACCCGCCGTGATGAGGGCGGGCGGAATCGGTCGGACGTCGCGGTTCGGTGCAAGGAACGTCCCTATTCACGATACTTGGCCGCTCGCCATGCGGACAGCCCCGCGGCGCGTGGCCGCCCGGTTCAGAGCCTTGTCCGTGCCCTGCGCGCCCCCGACTAGGCTGACGACGTGTTCTTAATCGGCTTTCCGGCAGAGGCGTTCGCAACCAATTGCTTCGTCGTGGCGCCGGCGGAGGGGCAGGAGTGTCTCGTCGTCGACCCCGGCATCGGCGTGCTCGACCGACTCGATGAGGTGCTTCGGCAGCACCGGCTCAAGCCGGCCGCGGTGCTGCTGACACACGGTCATCTCGACCACGTGTACTCGGTGACGCCGGTCTGCGGATCGCGGGGCATCGCCGCCCACATCCACCCCGACGACCGCTATCGACTCGCCGACCCCCTGGCCACGATGGACCCGGCGCTGGTGTCGATGCTCGAGGCGCAGTTCGGGGCGAAGGCGACCTGGCACGAGCCCGACGACGTCGTGGAGTTCACCGACGGGCAGACGCTGGAGATCGCCGGGGTGCCGCTGACCGTGCTGCACGCGCCGGGCCACACCGAGGGGTCGGTGATGTTCCGCACCGAGCAGGTGCCCGACCAGTTGCCCGCCGACGCGGGTTTGACGCGCACGATCTTCGCCGGCGACGTGCTCTTCAACGGCGGCATCGGCCGCACCGACCTGCCCGGCGGCAGCGACGCCGCCATGCGCGCCAGCCTGCGTGATGTTGTGCTGACCCAGCCGGACGACGCGCTGGTCTTTCCCGGCCACGGCCCGGCGACGACGATCGGGCGCGAGCGCGCCGCCAACCCCTATCTGCAGGGCCTGTAACCAGCGCCTCTCAGAAGCAAAGGACTGTACGCACCCGTGGCAACCAAGATCGCCCCCCTCTCCGGCTTCCCGGAGTGGCTCCCGACCGACCGCCTCACCGAGCAGCTCGTGCTCGACATCGTCCGCGAGACGTTCGAGCTGCATGGCTTCGTCAACATCGAGACCCGGGCGGTGGAGCCCGTCGAGCGACTGCTCGGCAAGGGCGGCGACGCGGACAAGGAGATCTACGGCGTCTCCCGCCTCGCCGGCGACGCCGACGAGCGCAAGGACTCCGACCTCGGGCTGCACTTCGACCTCACGGTGCCGTTCGCGCGGTACGTGCTGGAGAACGCCGGCAAACTCACGTTCCCGTTCCGCCGCTACCAGATTCAGAAGGTGTGGCGCGGCGAACGCCCGCAGGAGGGTCGCTACCGCGAGTTCACGCAGGCCGACATCGACATCGTCGGAGCGGGTGAGCTGCCGTTCCACTACGAGGCCGAGGTGCCCCTGGTCATCGCCGACGTCTTCGCTCGACTGCCGATCGGGCCCTACCGCATCCAGGTCAACAACCGCAAGATCCCCGAGGGCTTCTACCTCGGCATCGGCTTCGGCCCCGAGCAGGTCGCCGGGGTGCTGCGCATCGTCGACAAGCTCGACAAGGTCGGGGGTGAGGCGGTGCACGCCGCCCTCGTCGAGTTCGGCGCCACCGACGAGCAGGCGCGTCAGTGCTTGGCTTTGGCGCGGATCAGCGCGACGGACACCTCGTTCGTTGCGGCGGTCCGAGCGCTCGGGGTGGAGCACGAGACGCTCGAGGCGGGCCTGACCGAGTTGGCAGCGGTGATGGCCGCGGGGATGGAGCACGCCCCCGGGGTCCTCGTGGCCGACCTCAAGGTGGCCCGCGGCCTCGACTACTACACCGGCACGGTCTACGAGACTCAGCTCGTGGGGCAGGAGGAGTACGGCTCGGTGTGCTCCGGGGGCCGGTACGACTCGCTGGCCTCCGACGGGCGCAACACCTACCCGGGTGTCGGCATCTCCATCGGGGTCTCCCGCCTGCTGGGCCGGCTCGTGCCGTCCGGGGCGATCGCCTCGTCGCGGCCGACGCCCACCTGCGTGCTCGTGGCGTTGAACACGCAGGAAGATCGCGCCGCGGCTGCGTCGCTGGCGGCCGCCCTGCGCGGACGCGGCGTCGCGACCGAAGTGGCGCCCAGCGCCGCCAAGTTCGGCAAGCAGATCCGCTACGCCGACCGCCGCGGCATCCCCTACGTCTGGTTCCCGCCGCTTGAGCCCGGTGCCGCGCACTCCGTCAAGGACATTCGCTCCGGCGAGCAGACCGAGGCCGACCCCGCCGCCTGGGTGCCGCCGGCCCGCGACCTGCGCCCCCAGTTGATCGCGGACCCGCAGGAGTAGGTCCGCAAGCCTGCAGGGGATCGCCGGGGCACCCCGACAGGCCGGTCGGGCAATCGCGACGCCGCCCCGAGCAGGCCGCTCGGGCGGCTCGCCCTCTGCGCGAGTCGTCGTTGTGGTGCGCGAGCGGGCGTTTCGTGCGCGGCGAGTCGTCAATTCCGTGGGCGAGCGGTCAGTTGGGAGCGACGATTAGCCCGCCGAAGTGACGACTCATCCGGTGCTGGATCTGGCCGACCCGTAGTCGACCCGCGTCCCACCCCGTATCCGGCCCCTGGCCCCCATCAAGGGGACGGTCCGCGCCGCGCGGGTAGCGACCAAGTGACCTCCCCTGAGAGTCATCGAGATTCGAAATCCTGAGCTAAATCAACCGATATACCTGGCGATATTCAGTACTAGCATGATAAACTAAAGGCTCTACCGGGGAGGGCTCCGGAGGCTCAAGGGGGTGAAGAGCGCGATGGCTGACAGCATGCCGCCCACCACCGACAGGAGTCGGCAGGGCAGCGAGGGTGCGCCCGTGCTGTTCGCCGAGTTGCCGTCGTGGTTCGGCCCGGGCAACGAGGCCCCCGGGCGCCTCTTCGACCTGAGTGTTCGTGAGTTGGTGCAGCTGGTCGCGGAGTCGGAGCGGCTCATCACGTGGCTGCGCTACGTCCAGCTGGCGGCCACCGACCGGATGGTCGACGGGGTGCTCGAGGCGCAAGGTCGGGAGCCGGAGGAGCTCAACGGGCGCGGCAGCGACCCCGACGTGCGCAAGCTCGTGGAGTCGCTCGTCGCCGAAGAGACGTCACTGGCGTCTGGGGTCCCGTCGTGGGAGAGCGAGGCCCGGGCTGATTTCGTGACCGCGGCCCCCGAGGCGACTCGCCGACTGAACGAGGCGATGCGCGACGGCGAGTGCACCTGGGAGCGGGCCCGAAAGGTGCGCGAGCGCACCAAGGAACAGGCCTCGTGTGTCGCCGACGAGGTCGCCCGGCGGGTGTTGGCGCCACCGCGCAGGGGCGAGGTCGTGTCGTGGTCGCTGTTCACACGTCGACTCGGGCGGGCGCTGTCGGCGTGTGCGGACTCCGAGCGCCAGCGCGCCAGGGCACGAAGAGAGCGGGACGCCTTCGGCAGGTTCACCGAGCACGGCATGGGCTCGTACACGATCACCGGATCGGCCGAGCGGGTCGGCGCGGCGCACCAGCGGGTCGATTCCCTGGCTCGGCGACTCCGCTCCGGGGGAGACAAACGCACTCTCGCTCAGTTGCGCTCCGATATCGCTCTCGACCTCGTCATCGGGGGGCAGCCAGGGCGCTGCGAGGGCCCGCCGCAGCCCGTTCAAGCCGCGCAGAATGGTGTTGCACTCAGCGCTGTTGCCGCCAAGAACGGTCTCGCGTCGAACGGTGTTGCTGCTCAGGTTTGCGGGTGTCCGGTGCCTTGCACCGATGTGGGGGCTGGGCTGTGCACCCGAACCCTCTCGTCAGTCTTCGCCGGAGCGGTGCCCGCGGGGCGGATCAACGTCACGATCTCCCTCGCCTCCCTGGTCGGGGTGACCGACGACCCGGGGCAGACACCGCGCGGGCTGCTGCCGGCCGACCTGGTACGCGATGTCGCCTGCGCCGAGGGCACGACCCTGGCGCGGATCGTGACCGACCCCCACGACGGCCAGGTCATCGAGGCCTCCACCGACCGATACCGGCCAACCGCGGCGATGCGCCGGTTCGTCACCGCCCGCTACGGCACCTGCGTGGCGCCAGGCTGTACCCAGCCGGCGGCGACCTGCGAACTGGACCACGGCATCCCGTGGCCGCTGGGGGCCACGACGACCCGCAATGTCACTCCCAAGGGCGGGCGACACCACGAGTACAAGACACGCGGCTGGTGGCGCGCCGACCAGGACGGTGCCACCGGCGTCGTCACCTGGGAGACGTTCGGCGGCACGTACCGCAGCTACCCGGTCCGCTATGGCCACGACCCCGACACAGCCGGCGAGCAAGGCCCCGACGACGCCACCGCCCGCCGGATCGTCGCCTACCGCCAGCACATCGAACACTGCCGAGCCACTGACCCCGAGATGGAGCGGGACCTGGCCCACTCCCTGGGCCGCACCACGATCCCGCAGGGTGGCACCCGCCAGCCGTTCGGTGATACAAGGCACGTCGCCGAGCCAGGTGTGGGGCACGACGACTGCGCCGGCGCTGCGGCCTGGCTCGATCCGAGCCTGCCCGGCGAGAGCTGCGGCGTCGCTGCGCGGCCCACCACCCAGGAGCGGGTCGACGATCTGCGCATCGAGAAGCTACTCAAGCGCGTCTGCTCACCCCCGACGACACCGGGCGGTGGCGGGGAAAGCACCGACGAGTTGCCTGCCTACGCCCGCCGGGCCTACGGGCAGTTCCCGCGGCACAGCACCTGGGGTATCGATCAGGCCACCAGCGCAGCGACCTCGCGGTCGAGGGTAGGTCGCCCAGAGCAACGCCCACGCGCGGCAGGTCGCGAGCCCTGCGGCGACCCGGCTGCGGCCACGACCCGTCCGCCTGCGGCGTCGCCCGACTACGACACGCCCCCGTTCTGAGGCGGGTCGGTGGGGTGATCGGGTCAGCCGCCCCTCGGCTCCTCGCCCTGCGAGCCGTCGCCCCTTGGCCCCCAACCCCCGGGCCCGTCGCCCGTCGGTCCGTTCTGGAGTCCGTGGGCGGGCGAGAGGCCGATCCCTGGATTCTCGCTCGTGGCGGCGGACTGGCCCCGTCGCTTCAACTTGGTGGGCACCTTCAGCCCACGCGAGCGAAGCTCGAGGCTCGCCAGGCGGCGCACGACAGTGGGGTCACCGGCGCGCCACGCCGCGACCGGGTCGTCGCTGATGGCGGCCAACTTCGGCATCGGCTGGTTGGCCAGCGCCCGCAGGGCGAACAGGTCGAGGTCGGCGTCGGCGTCGATGAACTGTCGTGCCGCCGAGGCGCGCTGGTAGAACGACACCCGCAAGAACAGCCACGGGATGGCGACGATGAGGATCGGTGCCGCCGCCGTCGCGATGCCCAGCGCCACTGCGAGCCGCTCCACCGCACCGGCCGTGTCCCAGCCGATGCTGGCGATATCGGAGCCGGTGCCCGCCAGGTTGTTGAACGCACCCGTCAACTGCTCACCGACCATCGGCAGGTCACGCACCTGCCCGGCCGTCTGCTGCATCGTCTGATTGAAGGAGAGGCCGGTCGAGTGCAGCTTCAACGCCGGCTGCATCAGTGCGACCACGAGCGCGTACATCCACTGCCCGACCCAGATCCACGCCAGCGCCCACGCAGCCACGGCACCGTCGAACAGCATTTGACCGAGCCGGCGGCGGGGTGTCTGGGCGTACCACATGCGCACATCCTGCCTGGCCGATGTCCTGTTCGTATCGGCGAACCGCCGCAAATTGCCTCAGCCTGGCCCGACCGCGTGAGCCCGCACGGGGCCAAGGGGCCGGAGAGGGTGCGCAGCGGCGGAGGTCCCCGGGCCTACGATGCGCACATGGCCGGGCCCGAGTCGAACGCGCTGACGCGCGCGATCGACGACTGGTTGACCCATCTGGAGGTCGAACGCGGAGTGTCGAGCAACACCCTCGCCTCCTACCGACGTGACCTCGCCCGCTACGCGCAGCACCTCACCCTGGCCGGAGTCACCGATCCCGCGCGAGTTCGCCCAGTCGATGTGGGCGACTTCGTGGTGGCTCTGCGCGAGGGGCGCCACGGGGCCCCACTAGCGGCCTCCTCGGCAGGCCGGGCCCTCATCGCAGCCCGAGGACTGCACAGGTTTCTGCTGCTGGAGGGGCGCACCGAGACCGACCCGGCCGCAGGCATCCGGCCGCCCACGACCTCCCGGCGGCTGCCCGATGCGCTGTCGACCGGCCAAGTCGAGGCGCTCATCGCCGCCGCCGGCGACGGAGCGACCCCCGTGTCGCTGCGCGACCGCGCCCTGCTGGAGTTGCTCTACGGCACCGGCGCCCGCATCTCCGAGGCAGTGGGCCTGGATGTGGACGACGTGCACGCCGACCCCGACGACCAGCCAGTGCGCGGACAGCCGAGCGGGCCGGCGATCGCCGCCGCGTTGCGGCTGGTCGGCAAGGGCGGCAAGCACCGCATCGTCCCGGTCGGCAGCTACGCTCGGGCCGCGCTCGCCGCCTACCTGGTGCGCGGCCGACCCGCACTCGTGGCCACCGCCCCCGGTCGGGCGCGGGCAGCCCTGTTCGTGGGGGTGCGCGGCAGTCGGCTCAGTCGCCAGAGCGCCTGGAACATCATCCGCCACCTCGCGGCCACCGCCGAGCGGGGCGAGGCGGCGCGCCTCCCCGACCCCGCCACCGCCGACGCGATGGCAACGCAGCACTCCGCCGCCCAATGCGCCTGGAGCGCCGCGGAGCTGCACGGACTGGCCGATCGCATCGGACCGCACACATTACGGCACAGTTTCGCGACGCACCTGCTCGACGGGGGTGCCGACGTGCGGGTTGTGCAGGAGCTGCTCGGTCATGCGAGTGTCACGACGACCCAGATCTACACGCACGTCACGGTGCAGCGGCTGCGCGAGGTGTACGCCGCATCGCATCCCCGGGCACGCTGACTCCAGCCGGGCTTTTCCGGCGCTGCTAGAGTCGGCCGCAGGCCGGGTGGCGGGGGGCCGCAAGGCCGCCCAGGCATGTCAGACAGGTGCACGATCCGACCTCGTGCACGATGCGTCCGCCGTCCGAACAGGAGAGTGGCACACCGATGGCCCTGCAGCAGGTCGCGCAGTCCCAGCCCGACATCGACGGCGACCCGGCATACGACCCGGAGTACGACGGTGAGGGGTCCAACGGCCGCCTCCCCGGCACCGAGACCGCCGGCGAAGGCAACATCGGCCCAACCGGCCGGGTCATGCCGACCTTCCCCGAACCGGCTCCGCTCGATCGCCACGGCCCGGCGCGCATCATCGCGATGTGCAACCAGAAGGGCGGCGTCGGCAAGACGACGACCACGATCAACCTCGGTGCCGCACTCGCCGAGCTGGGCCGCAAGGTGCTGCTCGTCGACTTCGACCCCCAGGGCGCCTTGTCCGTCGGCTTCGGGCTGCGGGCCCACGAGCTCGACCTGACGATCTACAACCTGCTCGTCGAGCGCGGTCACGACGTGCGCGAGGTCATCCAGTCCACGCGCACCCGCAACCTCGACCTGTTGCCCGCCAACATCGACCTGTCCGCCGCCGAAGTGCAGCTGGTCGGCGAGGTGGCCCGCGAGCAGGTGCTGGCCCGAGTGCTGCGCCCGGTGCTCGACGACTACGACGTCATCCTCATCGACTGCCAGCCCTCGCTGGGGCTGCTGACCGTCAACGCGCTCACGGCCGCGCACGGCGTCATCATCCCGCTGGAGTGCGAGTTCTTCGCGATGCGCGGGGTCGCACTGCTGGTCGAGACCATCGACAAGGTCACCGACCGGCTCAACCCGCGCCTGCAGGTCGACGGCATTCTGGCCACGATGTACGACGGGCGCACGCTGCACAGCCGGGAGGTCGTGCGCAGCGTCGTCGATCACTTCCAAGACCGGGTGTTCCACACCGTGATCAGCCGCACGGTCAAGTTCCCCGACGCGACGCTGGCGGCCGAGCCGATCACCCAGTACGCCCCCAACCACGGGGCCGCCGAGGCCTACCGGCAGCTGGCCCGCGAACTGATCAGCCGAGGCGGCGCGGCCTGAGCACCAAGCCCGTCGCCGAGCCGCAGAGCCAGCAATCCCCCGGCGAGAGCCCCCAGCCAGTCTCGGGCGAGAGCCAGCAAACCCCCGGCGGGGTGCTGACCCGCCGCGCCGCCGGCACCCCTTTCGAGGTGCACCTCGACGTTTTCTCCGGCCCGTTCGACCTGCTCCTCGGGCTCATCTCCAAGCACAAGCTCGACATCACGGAGATCGCCCTCGCGCGCGTGACGGACGAGTTCGTCGCTCACATCCGCACGCAGCAGGAGCTGGGGGAGTGGGACCTGTCGCAGGCCAGCGAGTTTCTCCTCATCGCCGCGACCCTGCTGGACCTCAAGGCCTCCCGCCTGCTGCCGCGCACCGGCGACGAGGAGGAGGATCTCGAGCTCATCGAGGCGCGTGATCTGCTCTTCGCCCGGCTGCTGCAGTACCGCGCCTACAAGGATGTCGCCGGCTGGATCGAGGGACGTATCGCGACGCACGGTCGGCTCACGCCGAGGCAGGCCGGGTTGGAGCCGCGCTTCGCGGCGCTGCTGCCGGAGCTCGTGCTGTCGGTGACCCCCGAGCAGCTCGCCAAGATTGCCGCTGCGGCGCTGACGCCCAAACCACCGCCGACCGTCGGGGTCGCCCACCTGCATGCGCCCGCGGTCAGCGTCCGCGAGCAGGCGGACATCGTCGTCGGCCGACTGCGAACCTTGCGGGTGGCCTCCTTTCGGGACCTCGTGGCCGACGCCGACACCACGCTCGTGGTCGTCGCCCGCTTCTTGGCGCTGCTCGAGTTGTTTCGCGAAGCGGCCGTAGCCTTCGAGCAGGAGGAGGCGCTCGCCGAGTTGACGGTCCGTTGGGTCGGGCGAGACGAGGGGCACGTGCGGGTCGGGGCCGAGTTCGATGACGGCGATGCGACCCCCGAGGCCGACCCCGACGGTCAGTCGGCACCCGGACCGACACCGACTAGCGAGGAGGAGCGCCGGTGAGCGAGCCGATCGTAGGGACCGCGCCGTCCGGCCCGGACTTCGCCGCGGAATCCGCCCGGGAATCAGCCCGGGAATCCGCCCAGGAGCAGCAGGCTCAGGTGGACCAGCCGGAGGAGCAGGTCGAGGAGACCTTCGACGTCGATGCGGTGCCCGGCGGCTTGCGGGCTGCGGTTGAGGCGGTGTTGATGGTCGTCGAGGAGCCGGTGACCTCGGCGGCGTTGGCTGCGGCCCTGGAGCGTCCCGAGCCGGAGGTCGAACAGGCGCTGGTCGCCATCGCGGCCGACGACGAGGAGACCCGGCGCGGGTTTGCGCTGCTGTCGATCGGCGGCGGGTGGCGCTACTACTCGCGGCATGATCTGGCTCCGGTCGTGGAGAAGTTCTTGCTCGACGGCCAGCGGGCGCGACTCAGCCAGGCCGCATTGGAGACGCTCGCAGTCGTCGCCTACCGCCAGCCCGTCTCACGGGCGCGCATCAGCGGGGTGCGCGGCGTGAACGTCGACGGTGTAGTGCGTACCCTGCTGACACGGGGGCTGATCACCGAAATCGGGGTCGACGACGAGCACGGCGCGGTGCTCTACGGCACAACTCCCTACTTTCTCCAGCGTCTCGGGTTGCGGTCACTCGATGACCTACCGCCGCTGGCCCCGTACCTTCCCGAGGCGGACATCCTCGACAGCATCCTTCAGGAGAACGATCAATGAGCCCAGGCGCACGCGGCGGCCGACCCAGCAGTGGGGGCGGTGGCCGCTCCGGCGGCGGCGGCCGACCAGGAAACGGCGGCCGGTCGGGCAGTGGTGGCCGCTCCGGTGGTGGCAGCCGCTCGGGCGGCGGTCGCTTCGGCAGTGGTCGCTCGGACGGCGGTCGCTCGGACGGCGGGCGCTCGGACGGCGGGCGCTCGGAC
>NZ_BAHD01000011.1 GCF_000298215.1 Kineosphaera limosa NBRC 100340
GGCTTGGCCAAGGCCTGACCTAGCCGCTGCTGTCGGCGTAGCCACGATCGGTGGCTACGCCGACAGCAGCGAGGGAGTGCTCGCTGGTGCGGCGGCGTGGTACAGGGCCAACGGGCGGCCGTCGACGTGGGTGACCGGCATGTGCAGACCGAAGACGTCGCGCAAGGTCTGCGCGGTCATGAACTCCTGCGGTGACCCGTCAGCGACGATTCCGCCGTCGCGCAAGGCCACGATCCGGTCGGCGTAGAACGAGGCGAAGTTGATGTCGTGCACGACGAGGACGATCGTGCGGCCCAGCTCGTCGGCTGCGCGGCGCAGCAAGTGCATCATCGTGACGCTGTGCGCCATGTCGAGGTTGTTCAGCGGCTCGTCGAGCAGCACGTAGTCGGTGTCCTGCGCCAGCACCATCGCGACGAATGCCCGCTGCCGCTGGCCGCCGGACAGCTCGTCGAGATAGCGGTGCCGCAGGTCGTTCAGGTCGAGGTAGGCCAACGCCGCCTCGACCTGCGTGCGGTCGGCCGCAGCGCCACTCCCGCGCTGGGAACGAGGCCGCCCGCGCCGGTGCGGAAAGCGACCGAATTCGACGAGGTCGCCGACGGTGAGCCGGATGGACAGGTGGTTCTCCTGGCGCAGAATCGCCAGGCGGCGGGCGAGGACGTCACCGGAGGCAGTCGTCACGTCGAGGTCGTCGAGGGTGATCCTGCCCTCGTCGGGAGGCAGCAGTCGGGCGATCATCGACAGCAGCGTCGACTTTCCGGCGCCATTGGGCCCGACGAAGCTGGTGAGGCCGCCGGCGGGGATCGTCAGGCTGACTCGATCGACGACCCGGGTCGACCCGTAGCTCTTGCTGACAGAGTCCAGCGTGATCATGGCGTGCTCCTTCGCAGCAGCAGGGTGATGAAGAGCAAACCGCCGACGAACTCGACGATGATCGCCAGATTGAGGTCCAAGTGCAGCAGGCGGTCGAGGGCGGTCTGCCCGCCGACCAGCACGAGCGCGCCGACGAGTGCCGCGGCGGGCAGCGCGAACCGGTGTCGGTAGCTACCGACCGCTTGGTACCCCAGGTGGGCGGCGATGAGCCCGAAGAACATCGTCGGACCGACGAGCGCCGTCGAGACGGCCACGAGTAGCACGACGACCAGGAGCACCCGCAGCAGTGTCCGGCGGTGGTCCACGCCGAGACCGACGGCGGTGTCGCGACCCAGCGCCATGACGTCGAGTCGTCGATGCATGGCGGCGATGGCGGGCACGACGGTGGCCACCACCAGGGCTGACATCGCCAAGGTGATCGGCGGCGCACCGGTGAAGTCGGCGAACATCCGGTCTTGCAACACGACGAAGACCGTGGGGTCCATGACGCGGGTGAAGAAGTTCGTCAGCGACCGCATGAGTACGCCGAGCACGATCCCCACCAGCGCCAGCAGGTGAAGGTCGTGACCCAGGCCGATCAGCAGGCGCCGGTACAACGTGTAGGCCAGGCCGGTCATGAGGCCGAGCGCCGTGAGGAACTGCACGGCGGGGGGTGTGGCCATGACACCGGCCGGGCCGAGCACATAGAACGCGACGGTCTGGATCAGGAGGTAGAGCGAATCCAGGCCCATGACCGACGGGGTGAGGATGTGGTTGTCGGTGATCGTGTGGAAGAGCACCGTCGCCACCCCGATGGCCGCCGCGACGAGCCCGAGCGTGGCGACCGTCTGCATCCGGCGGGGGAGCACGTAGGCGCGGGCCGGCCCCAAGTCGACGAACACGTACGCCAGGCAGGCGGCGACCAGCGCCGCCACGAGGACCAGCAGGACGAGACGGGCGCGGCGGTCTCTGGGGTCGCGGAAGTCGGGGTGGACGCCGGCGGATGGGTCGGACGGATTCTCCGCATCCTGAGAATGGCCCGAAGGGCCTGGGCGGGCGGCTGAAGGCCGCAGATCAGGTGGTGACACGGCGATCCTTGAGCAGCAGACGCAGGAAGACGGCGGCGCCGACCACGCCCAAGACAGTGCCCAGCGGCAGCTCGGCGGGATACCGCAGGAGCCGGGCCAACAGGTCGCAGGCGAGGACGAGTCCCGCGCCACCGAGGGCGACCCACAGCACGCTTCGGCGGGCGTTGTCGCCGAGGATGATGCGGGCCACATTCGGCACCACGAGTCCGAGGAAGGGGATCGCTCCGGTGGTCACGACGATCACGGCGACGACGACGGAGACCAGGCCCATGCCGAACCGGACTGTGGCTCGGTGGTTCAGGCCCAGGCTCGTCGTGAGGTCCGCTCCGAGCCCGGCGACGGTGAACCGGTCGGCGGTGACGATGAGCACGACGGTCAGCAACCCCACGAGCCACAGCAGCTCGTAGCGGCCGGCGATGACTGTGGAGAAGTCGGCGTTGGTCCAGGCTCCGAGCGACTGCAGCAAGTCGTTCTGCAGCGCAAGGAAGGTGGCCAGGGCGCCCACGATGCCGCCGAGCATGATCCCGACCAGGGGTACCAGGAGGGTCTGCGCGGTCGGTAGTCCACGCAGGATCCGCAGGAAGATCGCGGTGCCGACCAATGCGCAAGCGGCACCGCAGAGCATCTTGACCCCGACGGGGGCTGCGGGCAGCCACATCGTGGCGAGCAGGATGCCAAGACTGGCGAACTCGGTCGTGCCGGCGGTCGAGGGCTCGACGAAGCGGTTGCGCACGAGCAACTGCATGACCAGGCCGCTGACGGCCAGGGCCGAGCCCGCCAGAAGCAGGGCGACCGTGCGGGGCGCCCTGCTGATCAGCAGAGTGGCCAGGTCCAGATCGGCGACCCCGACGAAGATGCTGGCCACCGCGAGCGCGGCAACGGCGGCCGTCGCACCGAGAATGGCCGTCGCCCGGCGGCGCAGCGATGCGGACTTCGCAGGCTCCGTCCGACCCGACCCCGCCGACGCCTCCGCGACCCCGGCGCCACTCGCGATACCGGCGGGGCCATCTGCGCCGGCGAAGTCATCTGCACCCGCGGTCGGCCGACCGCTGTGGGAACTGGGGGCGCCCGCAGCGGTCGGCGCGGGGTGGGTCACGACGTCAGGGCGGACTCGACCTCGTCGACCATCGCGGGCAGGGTAGTCAGGCCCGTGCCCACGAGGTACCAGCTCTGGGAGTCCAGGTAGGTGATGTTGTCGTTCTTCGACGCTGTGGTCGAGGCGATGAGTGGGTTGTCAAGGACGACCTTGGCGGCCTGCCCGCCCTGACCGGTGGCGGCGTCGCGGTCGATGACGAACAGGTGGTCGGGGTTGGTCTGCTTGACGAACTCGAACGAGACGACCTGCCCGTGGGAGTCCTGCGCGAGATTCGGCGCGGCGGGTTTGAGGCCGAGGACGTCGTGGACGAATCCGAACCGCGAGCCCGGACCGTAGGCCGAGAGCTTGCTCCCCGTCACCATGAGCACCAAGGCGGTGCCGGAGTCGGCGGCCTTGGCCTTGACGTCGGCGATCTGTGTGTCGATCTGCGCCAGGCGCTCGTCGGCCTGAGCCTGCTTGCCGTAGACGGTGGCCAGCGTGGTGGCGGTGGATTTCAGGGTGGTGACGGCGTCGGCGCCCTTCTTGGCGGTCACGTCGATGACGGGTGCGATCTGCTTGGCCTCGTCGTACTGCGGGGCCGAGCGGCCGCCGAGCACGATGAGCGCCGGCTCACTGGCGGCGACCTTCTCCAGGTCGATCTCGCGCAGGGTACCCAGGTCGGTGTACTTCTCATCGGCGTACTTCTTGAGGTGCTCAGGCAGCCCCCGCTTGGGCAGCGCGGTCGGCTCGACGCCGAGGTAGTCGAGGGTGTCGAGCGCCCCGAAATCGGCGACGACGAAAGTCTGGGGAGAACTCGGCACCTCGACCTGGCCGCGCGCGTCCGTGACCGTCACCGTCGTGGGCGCCTGCGGCGTCGATTCGCCTTGGGCGCTCTGCGCGGTCGCACCACAGGCGGCCAGCGGCAGCGCAAGAGCGACCAGCGCGACGGCCGTGCGCCGCGAGCTGCCGCGATGGCCACGAGAGTTGCTGGCGCGCTGGGGGATACGGTGGACGAGAGCAGGCTGACGCACGAAGACTCCTGTGGTGAGTTAGGTAAGGCTTACCTAATCACGTTCCAGGCGGACGGTGTCAAGTGGACCGGCCTCGAGTCGGCCCGGTGCGCAGCGGCGGGCCTGTTGTCAGGCGAGGATGTTGGCGGGTGCCTTGGTCGGCTCCGACGTGGCGGCGACTCGCTGGTGGCGGGCGGCCGAGTCGGCGGCGAGCAGCACGAGCAGGGCGCCAAGCGTCATGGCCGCGCCGATCCACAGCGGCGAGGTGTAGCCGAGGCCGGCCGTGATCGTCAGGCCTCCGAGCCAGGCGCCGAGGGCGTTGCCGACGTTGAAGGCGGCGATGTTCGCACCGGAGGCCAGCGTGGGGGCGTTGCCGGCGTACTGCATGATCCGCAGTTGCAGGCCGGGCACGGTGGCGAAGCCGAAACCGCCCATGGCGACGAGCGCGACGATGGTTGCCGGCTGCGATCCCGCGACGAGGGCGAAGGCGATCATGACGAGCGTCAGGGCGCCGAAGACCACGGCGAGGGTGCGGCCGATCGAGCGGTCCGCGGCGCGACCGCCGAGGATGTTGCCGGCGAAGAGGCCGACGCCGAAGAGCACGAGCAGCCACGGTACGGCGCCGGCGGAGAAGCCGCTGACCTGCGTCAGCGTGTAGGCGATGTAGGTGAACGCGCCGAACATCCCGCCGAATCCGAGCACCGTCATGGCCAGTGAGGCCCACACCTGTCCGCTGCGGAAGGCGCCGATCTCGCCCCGCAGGTCGGTCTGGTCCTGCGCGGCCCTCGATCCGTTCGCGGTGCCGCTCGGCACGAGGATGGCGATCGCGATCATCGCAACGAGGCCGATGGCGGTGATGACCCAGAACGTCGCGCGCCAGCCGAACTGCTGGCCGATGAAGGTGCCGAAGGGTACGCCGAGCACATTGGCGATGGTCAGGCCGCCGAACATCATCGCGACCGCACCGGCCTTCTTCGCGGGCTCGACGAGGCTCGCGGCCACGACCGCTCCGATGCCGAAGAAGGCGCCGTGGTCGAGGGCGGCGAGGATGCGGCCGGCGAGCATCAGCTCGTAGGTCGGGGCGAGCGCGGAGAGCAGGTTGCCTGCGATGAACAGGACCATGAGGCCGAGCAGCACCTGCTTGCGCGGCAGGCGGGTCACGGCGGCGGTGAGGGCGACGGCTCCGACCGCGACCGCGAGCGCGTAGCCGGAGATGAGCCAGCCGGCGGCCGCCTCGTCGACGCCGAACGACTCCGCGACCTGCGGGAGCAGGCCGGCGATGACGAACTCGGTGAGGCCGATACCGAAGCCGCCCACGGCGAGGGCGAGCAGGGCAAGTGGCATGAGCGTGCCTTTCTGAGCATGCTCGGGCCGGGGCCCGAAGCGGGGTGAAGTGGGGGTGGGGTCGCGGCCACGATGTCGACGGCTCCCTGCATTCGCCGGTATCCGGCGTGTGCAATTAAAACTAGTTGCACACGCCGGATATTGCAAGCGCTAGAATTGCGAGTGACGAAAGGACTGATCGCCATGGGAATCCGCGACGACGCCCCTGCCCTCCGGACGACGGGCTGGCACCGACTAGCGGCGCTGCATCACCTCATCGAATCCGAGCTCGAGACCGACCTGCAGCGGGACTGCGGCCTGTCGGTCGTCGAGTTCACCGTGATGGATGCGCTGTCACGGCAGGACGGCTGGCACATGCGGATGTCCCAGCTCGCGCGGGTCGCCTCCCTCTCGCCCAGCGCCTCGACCCGGCTCGTCACGCGCCTGGAGAAGCGCGGCCTGCTGACCCGCATCCTCTGTGCGGATGACCGCCGCGGCATCTACACCGAACTGACGGCCTCCGGTCGCGAGGCGCTGGGGGCGGCGCAACCCGTGCACGACGCCGCCCTCCATCGAGCCCTCGACGCGGCGTGCGAGCTGCCGGAGTTGGCCGATCTCGTCGAGCTCGTCCCCGACCTGCGCCCGCAGGGCCCAGGGGTGCGGCACCTCGCGGCCGGCTGAGCGCAACACCTGCCGGGTAGGCAGCGGACCAGGGGGTCCGTTCCGGTAGCCGTCAGTTGGCCGCGTCGGTGAACGCTGCCGGGGCGGGGGCGGGGCGATTGGAGCCGTGATAGTCGAAGAACACGAGGTTGACCTTGGCGACGCCGACGAGGGTGCCGTCGGACTCGCGGATCACCCGGCAGATGACGTCGCCGCCGTAGCGGGTGAGGTCGACGATGCCGCTGTCCAGGCGCAACGTGTCGCGTAGGCGCGCCTCGGCCCGGTAGACGACGGCCAGGTCGGAGACGATGACGCCCGGGGTGCGCTCGTCGCCGATCTCGGAGATGCCCAGGTGCTCGAGGAATCGCGACCGGGCCTCGGCGACGAAGCTGACCAGCCGGTCGTGCGCCAGGTGCATGCCGGCGTTGATGTCGTCGAAGCGCACCTGCAGCGTGGTGCTGTGCGTGTAGGCCTGATCGGGGTACTCGAGCTTGAGGCGTGCCATGCCGGTCAGTCTCGCAGTCGGGTGGTCACGGCCGCGTGGCGGAATCTTGTCGGTGGTCGGCGCGAGACTGAGCGGCATGGGAGAGGCGCACATACCTCCGGGGTGGCCGCGGGCGGTGCCGCCACCGGACACGCCCGGCTGGCGCGAGGCCGCCGTACCGTGGTTGCTCGACCAGTGTCCCGCCGACTACCGGGCGTACGGCGTCTGGCGGCGCCATCCCGAGGCGCTCGCGTGGATCGCGGCTCGGCATGTGGCCGGCGAGGTCGAGGCCATGCGCTCGGCCTACCGCGTCGCGCGGGTCGAGTTGGGTGAGCAGGTGCCGCCCGAGGCGCTCCCGCAGGTCATCGACGCCCTCGAGCGCGAGGGCCTACGGTTGCGCGCCGACGCCCGCGCCGCCGACCTCATCTGGCAGGCCATGAGCGGCAAACGGTTCGTCCCCCGGCTGTGAGCCGTCACCGCCGGGGTGACCGGGATCGGTCAGCTGACGAGCGGGCCCAGCGGTTGTCCGGCGGCCCGGCGCGTGTCCACCTCAGTCGACGGGAACGGCGTCGGCGGCACCCTGGTCGCGCAGGCGGTTGCGCAGGCGCTGGGCGGCGTCGTCCATGGCCTCGGCGGTGGGGTTGGCGTCGGCGTTGCGGAAGTTCATGTCGGCAGCAGTCCACGTCGGCATCACGTGCAGGTGCACGTGCGGGATGTCGAAGCCGGCGATGAGCAGACCGACGAAGGGCGAGTCCCATTCCGCCCGCTGGGCGCGGCCGATGGTCTGGGCGACGCTGGTCAGGTGCCCCATGAGTTGGGGGGACAGGTCGGTCCAGACCTCGACCTCGTCGCGCGGCACCACGAGCGTGTGCCCCGGTGTGAGGGGCTCGATGGTCAGGAAGGCGACGCACTGGTCGTCCTGCCACACGAACCGCCCGGGGATCTGACCGTCGATGATCTTGGTGAACAGAGAAGCCATAGCCCCTGCCTACCGCCCCGCAGCGCCCACGGCAACCGTCAGCCAGTTGCGACTGCAGCGCCCACGCCGGCTACGGCTAGCTCACGTGATGAGGTCGGCGGGGCGAAAGGAGATCGGGTAGGGCTCGTCGACGGTGAACGGCTCGCTGCCCTCGACGCGAGTCGGCTCCCCGTAGCCGCGGGGGCCCAGGCGCCAGGTCGTGATGGTGGGTCCGTCGGGGTCGACGATCCAGTAGTGCCGACAGCCCGCGGCCTCCAGCCGGCTGTGCTTGATGGTGCGGTCGAAGCGTCGAGTCGACGGCGAGGCCACTTCGACGGCGAGCAGCGGCGTGGTCGGAAGGTTGCGCTCGGTCAGATCCGACCGGCGGGCGACGATCAGGTCGGGTTGCAGCACGGTGTCGTGGGCCAGAACCACCTCGAATGGCGCGAACAACACCTCCAGGTCGGCCGGGCAGTGCTCGCGAACGGCCAGATAGAGGTTGCCGAGGATCCGCTGGTGGACGTGGCGTGGGGCCGGGCTCACGATGAGCACCCCGTCGATGAGCTCATAGCGGTGCCCGTCATCGGGCAGCCCGGCCAGGTCGTCATACGTCAATGGACGGCCCCAGGGCAGTCCGGCCGGCGGTGGTGAGTTCGTGGCCGCCGCAGTCATGACACTCATCGTGCCCCCTATCCTTCACCCGGTCCACCCTGCCGTAGTGATCAACAGTACGTTGACAACGATGTGTTGATAACTGACGATGGGTGCATGGACGCAACGGAGAACCCGGGCGCAGGCGAGGCTCGGCGGCGGCTGTTGGATGCCGGGGCGGCGCAACTTGAGCGCCCGCCCTGGCGGCATCCCAACGAGGCACCCGTCGAGGATGTCGTGCTGCTGCGGTTCGCGCTCTGGCGGGCCAGCGCGCAGCCGGGGCCGGGGGCCTTGTCGCAGGTGGAGGCGGCGCTGGGGCTGCTGGAGAGCGCCCGCTCCGACCTTGAGGCCCTGGAGACCGCGCTGCTGTTCACCGCGCGCGCCGAGGGCCTGACCTGGGCTCGCATCGCTGAACTGCTGGGACTGCGTTCGGCGCAGGCCGCGCAGCAGCGCTATCAACGGATCTCGGAGCGCCCGGGGCGTGCCGGCTCTGACGCAGGGGAGCGCGCCGGCGCAGACGGTGCGTCACGGCGATGAGCGGCGCCCGATCGAGTGTCGAGGTCATGACGCTGCAGGCGGTCCGGTTGGCCGGGGTGGCCGACGACGCTGCGGTCCTCGACCGGGCCTTCGCGGCCGAGGGCGAGGTGTTCGGCGTCCTCGACCGTGCGGGTCGGGCGGGGCTGGTGGAGCGGATGACGTTCGCCGATCTGCAGGGGTGGACATTGACAGAGCTCGGGGCAGGCCACCTCGCCGGACTGCTGACCGCCGAACGGGAGTCGCTGGCGACCCACGCCGTGCTGGAGTCGGCGCTGGCGGCGTTCGAACCGGTCAACGCGCGCTTCGTCGAGCTGGTCTCGCGCTGGCAACTGGCCGCGCCCGGCATGGACGCCGCCTCCGGTCGCGCCGACCTGGGCGACCTACTGGCTGCGCTGACCCAGTTGGGCGGGCAACTGCGGGTGGTGTTGGCCGATCTCGTCGCGGCGCTCCCACGGTTCGGCCGCTATCCGGCCCAGTACGACCTCGCCCTGGCCAAGGCCGCCGAGGAGGGGCTGCGCTGGGTGACCGGCATCGGGCTGCTCTCCTGCCACGTCGTGTGGGCCGAGCTGCACCAAGACCTGTTCTCCAGTCTCGGCCGCAGCCGATACGACCTGCCGGATGGGCAGCGGTGAGCGCCCCGGCGGTCCGCACCCTGTACCTGGTGCGCCATGGCGAGGCCGACGCCCTCGGCCAGCTCACCGACGTCGGTCGCGACCAGTGCCGGCGGCTGGCGGGCCGCTTCGCCGGTGTGCCCCTCGACGTCATCTGGCACTCCCCGCTGCCGCGCGCGGTCGAGAGCGCGGCGAGCATCGCGGATCTCCTGCCGCGCCCTCTCCTCGATGAGGCGCCCGAGCTCGTCGATCACGTCCCGTTCGTCCCGCAACCGGAGGATCGCTCAGGGGCCTGGACCGGCTTCTTCGACGGCTACACCGCTGCGGAGGCCGCTGCCGGCCTGCAGGCAGCCCGTGCCCTGACCGCTCGGTTCGCCCGCCCACCGTCGCCCGGGCAGCGCTCGACCCACGAGCTGCTCGTGACGCACGCCTATCCGGTCGCGTGGCTGCTGCGGGAGTTTCTCGGCGCGCCCCCGGCGGCGTGGCTGTCGCTGAGCGCCATCGCGAACACGGGCGTCAGTGTCGTCGAACTAGCGCAGGAGGAGCCGCCGATCGTTCGGTGCGTCAACGAGCGATCGCACCTGCAGCTTGCCGCAGCGACGGGCGGGCGACCGTGAGTGTCGTGGCCCTGCCGGACGCGGGGTCGCCGGCGTGCGGCGGTAAAGCTGCGGCCCTGGCGCTCCTCGCACGCGCCGACGTGCCCGTGCCCGATGGCTTCGTCGTCCCGGTGCGGGAGTACTGGCGGCACGTCGGTGACTCGGACCTGGCGGGCTCGGCCTGCGGCAACGCGGAGATCGACGTGCCCCTGGACCAGCCAGGACGTGTGCCGGCGCAGCGGCCCGCCGGGCGCCTTGCGCCGGACTTACTGGCGGCTATCGAGGCGGGGTTGACGCGGATGTTCGGGGTGCCGGACGGCGGACACGTGGCGGTGCGCTCCAGCGCCACCAGCGAAGACACCGCCGGGGCCTCGGCCGCCGGGCAGCACGACACGGTCCTCGCCGTGCGGGGGACGCAGGCCGTTGCCGCCGCGGTCATCCACTGTTGGGCGTCGCTGCGCAGCGACCGCGCCCGCGCCTACCGCGACGCCATTTCCCCCGGCGAGGCGCCGGCGATGGCGGTGCTCGTCCAGCGATTCATCGACGCAGACGCCTCCGGCGTGCTGTTCACCGGCGCCCCGCCGACCCGGCGGCGGGTCATCGAGGCGACACCCGGGATCGGGGACGGCCTCGTCGGCGGTCAATGCACCCCGGACTCCTGGACCCTCGACGACACCGGCGTCGTCGCCCGCCGGCTCGGCGCGATCACGCAGCGGCGCGACCGCCACGGTGACGGCATCGCTCGCAGCGTCATCGAGAGTCACACGCAACAGTGTGTAACGGACGGGCAGGTCGCCACGCTCGACGAGCTGGGACGACGCATCGCCGACATCCTGCGAGCCCCGGCCGACGTCGAGTGGGCCCTCGCCGGCGGCCGATTCCACATCCTGCAGGCGCGCCCGATCACCGCGGCCCTCCCGCAGGCGCGCACAGCTCCCGACGCCGACCGCGACCCTCACACTCAGGCCGGCGAGGCCCAGGGCCCCGGGGCGGGCGCAGCCTCGCCGACTGCGACCCCACTCCACGGCATCCCCGCCAGCCCGGGCCGGGCGACGGGACCGGCCCGGATCATCCGCGGCCCCGGCGACTTCGCCCGCGTGCGTCCGGGCGACATCCTCGTGTGCCGCACGACCGACCCCGCGTGGACGCCGCTGTTCCGCGTCGCCGCGGGCGTCGCTACCGAGGTCGGCGGGCTGCTCTCGCACGCCGCCATCGTCGCCCGGGAGTTGCGCCTCCCCGCTGTTCTGGCGGTGCCCGGCGTCACGACCGAGCTGCGCGACGGCGCCGTCGTCACGCTCGACGCCGACGCCGGCACGATCCTGCGGTAGCGGCGACCCTCGAAGGCGATGCTCGGCGTCAGCCGGTGTTCTGCAGCCCCGCGGCCGCGCCGTTGACGGTGAGCAGCAAAATGCGGCGCCAGGCCTGCTCGTCGGGGCGGTCCCCGGTGCGTGGGTCGTGCGGGTGGCGCAGCATGCGCAGGGCGCGCAACTGCAGGTGACTCAGCGCGTTCACGTAGGGCATGCGCAGCCGGATGGTCGTGTGCAGGTGTGGCTTTCGTTCCAGCAGTTCGCGCTGGTCGAGGACGGCCAGCACCAGCCGCATCGACAGGTCGTACTCGGTGAGGATCTGCTCGGCCAGGTCCGGGCGGCGCCCCAACGCCAGATACTGCTGGGCGATGCCCCGGTCGGTCTTGGCCAGCGACATCTCCGCCACGTCGATCATGGCGGCGAACAGCGGCCAGCTCGCGTACGCCTCCCGCAGGAGCGCGACGTCGTCCACCGCGGCCAATCCAGAACCCAATCCGTACCAGCCCGGCAGGTTGACCCGCGTCTGCGCCCAGCTGAACACCCACGGGATCGCCCGCAGGTCATCCAGAGACCGCCCGCTCGTCGCACCGCTGCGTCGGGCAGGTCGTGACCCCAGCCGCAGCTCGCCGATCTCGTCCAACGGGCTGACCTCGGCGATGAGGTCCGCGAAGCCCGGCGCCTGCACCAGCGCCCGATAGCAACCCCGCGACTGGGTGTCGATGATCCGGCCCAAATCGGCGTACCGGGCCGCCGCGGCCTCCCGCTGCGCCGCCAGCTCGGGGGCGTCGGTCAGCAGGACCGCCGAGGTCAGCCGCTCCAGGTGGCGCTGGGCGATCATGACATCGGCGTACCGGGCGAAGATCACCTCACCCTGCTCGGTCACCTTGAACCGGCCGTCCACGGAGCCCGAGGGCTGCGCCAGGATCGCGCGGTGCAGCGGTCCGCCGCCACGTCCTAGCGACCCGCCGCGGCCATGGAACAACGTCAGCTGCACCCGTGCCTCCCGGGCCCACGCCACCAGTTCGCGCTCGGCGCGGTCCAGCGTCAGGGTGGCGCTCGCCGGCCCGACGTCCTTGGCCGAGTCCGAGTAGCCGACCATCACCTCCACCGCGCGGGCCTGCCCGGAGTCGAGCCAGGCCTGCGTCGAGGCCAACTGCGACCAGGAGGCGAGGATCGAGACCGCGTTGGCCAGGTCGGCCCCGGTCTCGAACAGCGGCACGACATCCAGGCGCATCGGGGCATCGCCCACGGCCAACCGGGCCAGCGCGCGGACGGCGGCCAGGTCGGCCGCGTTGCGGGTGAACGATACAATGTAGCGCCCGCAGCACGAGGTGCCCCACCGCTGCTGCAGCCACGCCATGACCCGGATGGTGTCGAGCACCTCCTGGGTGCGTTGGGTCGTCGGCACAACCGTGCGGGGCCAGCCCTGCGTGGCGAGCCGGTCGAGCACCTCGATGTCTTGCGCGGCCCGAGCGGGGTCTAGCGCCGGATCGCCCAGCTGCCCCAACAACTCGGTCAGGGCTGCTTCGTGCACGGCCGAGTGCTGCCGGACCTCCAGCTCGGCGAGGTGAAAGCCGAACGTTTCCACGAGCCAGATGAGGTGCTGCAGTTCGCCGCGGGCGGTGCGCTCGTCTCCGGCGGCCACGAGGCTGTCCTGCACCAGGCGCAGATCGGTGATCATCTCCGCCGGCTCGTGATAGGTCAGATCAGCCCGTTGCGCCCGCGTCGCCGCCACCCGCGCCGCGATCACCAGCATCTTCTGTCGGTGCGGCTCGTCGGGGGAGTCCTTGGCGAACTTGGCGAACGCCTCCGGCAGGGCTACCGCGTCGACCGCGAGGGAGGCCAGCAGCGCATCCGACGGCGGGGTCCACAGCAGGTCCATCGTCATCGTCCGCGCAATGCGCTCGACCGTGGCGTGCAGTTGCGCCAGGGCCTGCTCAGCCTGCTGCGCCATCGTCTCGCGCGTCACCGCCGCCGTGACGTGCGGATTGCCGTCGCGGTCGCCGCCGACCCACGAGCCGAACCGCAGGAATGCCGGGACGTGCGGCGCGGCGCGGCCGGGGTCGGCGGCCGGCAGCGCCGCCTCCACGCTGCGATACAGCCGGGGGATAGCACGGAACAGTGTGTGATCGAAGACGGTGAGCATCGTCTTGACCTCGTCACGCGGCTCCGGCTGCGTCGAACGCAACGTGGAGGTGCGGGCCAGGATGTCGATGTTCTCCAGGAGCCGCCGCCGCGCCACCGCCTGCTCGGCCGGACCGTTGTGCGGATCGTCGTAGCGGTCCAGTTGCGCGGCGATCCGGGTCAGGGCGCCGGTCACGGCCCGCCGTCGCGCCTCCGTGGGATGGGCCGTCAGCACCGGGTGCACGCGCAACTCCTGCAGCCGGGCCGACACGTCGACCTCGTCCGACAAGGCGGTGATGGCCTCCCCGACCCCACCCGCGTCGACGCCGCCGGTGAACTCCCCGTCTTCCACCCGCAGCGACCGCGACCGCAGTCGCTCCTCGGCCAGGTTCGTCAGGTGCAGATGCACGGTGACCGCGCGGGTCAGCCGCGCGGTGGTGTCGTGGTCGAGCGAGGCGACGATCGCCTGGGCGCGCGAGCCGTCGTCGCTCGCCCCACTCTCGGCGCAGGCCTGGACGAGTGCGGCGAGCACCTGCACGAGGTCTGCGCCACCGCCCTCGGTGAGCACCTGCTCGTGCAGGCCGGAGAGAAAGTCGAGGTCGGCATCCAGCGCTGGGGTCAGGGTCGGGTCGGCGTTCGAGACGCTGTCCTGAGACATGCCTCACAGCCTACGGCGCTCACCAGCAACGACCTTCTCCAGCCTGCTCCCACCGCAGCCACAGGCGTAGTCTCGGGTAGTTGCCTACTCTGCCCCTACTCTTCGCGAGTGGGCTTCGGTACCGCTGACACCTACTGATGCCGACTGACGCCTACTGGAAGGACCTGTCCGACGTGAGCCTGCTGGCTTCGATTTCCGGCCCCGCGGACCTGCGCGACCTGACCCGCGAGCAACTGAACGAACTCGCCTGGCAGGTGCGCGACTTCCTCGTCGAGCAGGTCTCCCGCACCGGCGGGCACCTCGGTCCCAACCTCGGGGTCGTCGAGCTGACGATCGCGCTGCACCGAGTCTTCGACTCCCCGCGCGACTCGATCGTCTTCGACACCGGGCACATCGCCTACGTGCACAAGCTGCTCACCGGCCGGCAGGACTTCGGCGGGCTGCGCTCGCGGGGCGGGCTCTCCGGGTACCCCTGTCGCGCCGAATCCGCCCACGACGTCGTCGAGAACTCGCACGCCTCCGGCTCCTTGTCGTGGGCGGCCGGCATCGCCCGGGGCCGTCGGCTGCGCGGGCAGACCGACCGACGCACCGTGGCGATCATCGGCGACGGCGCCCTGACCGGCGGCATGGCGTGGGAGGCGCTCAACGACATCGCCGCCGACAAAGACCTGCCGCTGACGATCATCGTCAACGACAACGAACGCTCCTACGCACCCACTGGCGGCGGGCTCGCCGAACACCTGGCGCAACTGCGCATCAGCCGGGGTTACGAGGACGTGCTCTCGTGGGGGCGGCGCACCCTGACCGGCACCCCCGTCGTCGGGCAGCGCGCGTTCGAGGCGCTGCACGGCATCAAGAAGGGACTCAAAGACATCGTCGCGCCGCAGGTCATGTTCGAGGACCTGGGCCTGAAGTACATCGGGCCGGTCGACGGGCACGACCTCGACCAGCTGCACACGGCACTGCGCCGCGCCCGCGATTTCGATGGGCCCGTGCTCGTGCACGTGCTGACCGAGAAGGGCCACGGCTACGAGCCGGCACGCAACCACGAGGACGACCAGTTTCACGCGGTCGGCGTCATCAACCCCGAGACCGGGCTGCCGCTGGAGATCGCTGGGCGCAGCTGGACCGACACCTTCAGCGACGCGCTCGGCCAGATCGGCGCCCAACGCCCGGAGGTCGTGGCGCTCACCGCCGCGATGCTCATCCCGGTCGGCCTGCGCGACTTCGCGGCCGCACACCCCGAGCGGGTCTTCGACGTCGGCATCGCCGAGCAGCACGGGGTGGCCATGGCCGCCGGGCTCGCGTTCACCGGGCTGCACCCGGTCGTCGCCGTGTACTCCACCTTCCTCAACCGCGCCTTCGACCAGGTGCTCATGGACTGCGCGCTGCACCGCGCGGGCGTGACGTTCGTGCTCGACCGCGCCGGGGCGACCGGCAACGACGGACCCTCGCACAACGGCATGTGGGACATGTCGCTACTCGGGGTCGTGCCGGGCCTACGGCTGGCCGCGCCCCGCGACGGCGAGACGCTGGCGCAGGAGCTGGCCGAGGCCGTGGCGGTGACCGACGGGCCGACTGTGCTGCGCTTCCCCAAGGGGACCGAACCGTCTGCGGTACCGGCGCTGGAGCGCGCTGACGGCCTCGACGTGCTCGCTCGCCACGGCGTCGGGCCGGGGGAGAGCCCGGACGTGCTGATCGTGGCCGTCGGGTCGATGGCACCGCTGAGCCTGGAGGCCGGCGCCAAGATCGCCGCCCAGGGACACCGCGTGGAGGTCGTGGACCCGCGGTGGGTGCTGCCGGTCGCCCCGGCGTTGGTGGCCAGGGCAGCCGGAGCCGGATCGGTGGCGGTCGTCGAAGACGGCGTCGTCTCCGGGGGTATCGGCGACCGGATCGCGGGTGCTCTCGCGGCGGCCGGTGTGAGCACCCCGGTGCACCGTTTCGGGCTGCCCAAGGAGTTTATCGAGCACGCCAGTCGCGCCCAGGTGCTCACCGACGCCGGCCTGACCGCCGAGCAGGTGGCCGACCGCCTCATCGACCAGCTCGGCCCGGCAGCTCCCACCCCGCGCGACACCCTGCGCCTCGCCTGAGCCCCCAGCCCGCGCGCCGAGCCCCCGCTCGTCGCGGACGAGGGCGCGTTCTGCCTGCGCGGGCGCGGCGGGTGCGATAAGCAAGGGGCATGACCTCAGCCAGCGCAGCCCCGCAGTTCACGATCGCCGTCGAGGGCGGCGACCTGACCGTCCACGACCTGTCCGGGCCGGAGGCCGGGGCCGACGCGCCGCTCGTCGTGCTCGTGCACGGCATCACGGCCAACGGGCTCTCCTGGGGTTCGACGGCCGCCGCGCTCGCGGACGACCCCGCGACCTCGCGATGCCGGGTGTGGGCCCCCGACCTGCGCGGCCGCGCCGGCAGCCGCGGCGTCGGCAGCGACGGTGACCAGTACGGTCTGGCCGCCCACGTCGCGGACCTCGTGGCGTTGGCGGACCACGCGCAGGTCGAGCGGTTCGTGCTGGTCGGGCACTCGATGGGCGGGTTCATCGGAGCGCTGGCGGCGGTGACGATCCCGGCGCGGCTGCACGGGGTCGTGTTGGTCGACGGTGGCCCGGCGTTCCCGCCGCCGCCGGACCTCGACATCGACGCGGCGCTGCAGGCGGTCATCGGCCCGGCGATGGCGCGGCTGTCGATGACGTTCGCCGACGACGGCGCCTACCTGGACTTCTGGCGCCAGCACCCCGCGGTGGCCCCGCTACTCGCGGGTCCGCACGCCGACGCCGTGACCGCCTACCTGCTGCACGACCTCATCGACGCGCCCGACGGCAGTGGGCAGAAGGTGTCGTCGTGCGTCGTCGACGCGATCCGCGCCGACGGTCGCGACGTGCTGGCCGACGAGCGCACTCACGTGGGCGTGCGCGTGGCCGCCGAGGCTGGCGTGCCGATCGAATTCATCTGGGCCCAGCGGGGCCTGCTCAACGAGGACCAGGGTCTGTACGACGAGCAGCGCATCGCCGCACTCCAGTTGCCCGCACAGGTGTCCGTCACCGCGGTGCGCGACGTCAACCACTACAGCGTGATCTTCGACCCCGCCGGCACCACGATCATCCGCGACGCAGTAGCCCGCATCCTGCGCTGAGTCGAGCCGGCGTCACGGCCCTCGCCGCACTAGGCGCCACGAGCACTATGTCGCGCTTACCGCCGAGCGCGGTGACCTCCGCTTCGCCGAGAGCCGCCACCCGATCCCTGCCGTTAGGTCAGGAGCGCAACATCCTGCCCGTCCCACCTAGCGCCGAAGGGGCGGGCTCAGATGTCGCGGAAGGTTTCTACCGTGGCGCCGAGGGCGTTGAGGCGGCGGGCGAGGTCCTCGTAGCCGCGGTTGATGACGTAGACGTTGCGCAGCACCGACGTGCCGGGGGCCGCCAGCATGGCGATGAGCACCACGACACCCGGCCGCAGCGCCGGCGGGCAGATGACCTCGGCGGCGCGCCAGCGGGTGGGGCCGTCGATGAGCACGCGGTGCGGGTCGAGCAGCTGCACCTTGGCGCCGACCTTCGTCAGCTCCGTCAGGTAGATCGCCCGGTTCTCGTACACCCAGTCGTGGATCATCGTGCGACCCTCCGCGCACGCCGCGATGAGGGCGAAGAACGGCAGGTTGTCGATGTTCAACCCCGGGAACGGCATCGGGTGGATCTTGTCGATCGGCGCCTTCAGCGGCCCCGGAATGGTCGTGAGGTCGACCAGTCGGGTCTGCTCGTTGGCGGAGAAGTACTCCTGCGACAGGTCGTACTTCATGCCCATCTCGGTGAGCAGCGCCAGCTCGATCTCCATGAATTCGATCGGCACACGGCGGATCGTGATGGACGACTTGGTGACGACCGCGGCCGCCAGCAGGCTCATCGCCTCGATCGGGTCTTCGCTGGGGGAGTATTCGACGTCGACGTCGATCTGCTTGCGGCCCTGAACGGTCAGCGTCGTGCTGCCGATGCCGTCGATGCGCACGCCGAGCTTCTCGAGGAAGAAGCACAGGTCCTGCACCATGTAGTTGGGACTCGCGTTGCGGATGACCGTGGTGCCCTCGTAGCGGGCCGCCGCCATGAGGGCGTTTTCGGTCACCGTGTCGCCGCGCTCGGTGAGCACGATGGCACGCGACGGGGTGACGTCGGCGTCGACCTTGGCCAGGTACAGCCCGTTGGTCGCCTCGACCGTCAGCCCGAAGTGTCGCAGCGCGGTCATGTGGGGCTCGATCGTGCGCGATCCCAGGTCGCACCCGCCCGCGTAGGGCAGCGAGAACTCGTCGAACTCGTGCAGCAGCGGGCCGAAGAACATGATGATCGTGCGGGTGCGGCGGGCCGCCTCCTCGTCCATTGCGTCGAGGTCGACGCGCGCGGGTGGCGTGATCTCCAGGTCGTTGCTGTCGGGCAGCCAGCGCGTGCGTACGCCGATCGAGGCGAGCACCTCGAGAATCCGGTTGACCTCTTCGATCCGGGCCAGGTTGCGCAAGGTGGTGCGTCCGCGGTTCAGCAGCGAGGCGCAGAGCAGGGCGACGGCGGCGTTCTTGCTCGTCTTGACGTCGATGGAGCCGGTGAGCTTGGTGCCGCCCTCGATCCGCAGGTGCTGCGGGCCCGAGGTGCCGAGCGAGACGAACTGGCTGTCGAGGTTCTCGCCGATGCGCGAGAGCATCTCAAGACTGAGGTTCTGTTTGCCCTGCTCGATGCGGGCGACGGCGCTCTGGGACGTGCCGAGTAGCTCGGCCAACTCGTTCTGCGTCATGCCCTGGTGCCTGCGTGCATCGCGGATGAGGGTGCCGATGCGTGCGAGGTACGTGTCACTCATGCCTCCGATGCTAGCTCATATGTGAGATACCGCGAGCCAACCGGGCCTGGTGGATATCGCCTCACTATGTCAGCACGACAAGCAGGGTGTCACGCGACGCGCCCAAAACCTGGACACTCGTCCCATAGTGCCACGAACGGCGCCACATCCCCGGATGTTGGGGGCGTGGCGCCGTCCTGGTCGTAACTGTGGGCGCGTCGTTCACTTGCCCGCGTCGGCCACCCCCGGCGGCAGGAAGCGTTGCCCGGTGACCCGCTCGGAGATGCCCTCGCGGTCCAGCAGCGGCGTCAACCCGCCGTTCCAGAAGGCGAAGCCGGAGCCGGTGATCATGCCCAGATCGATGTCCATCGGGGCCGCGACGACCCCCTCGTCGAGCATTCGTCGCGCCTCGTCGGCCAGCGCCTGCAGGGTGGTGGTCCGCACCTGCTCGGCGTCCAGCTCGACCGGTTGGGCCGGGCTCGGCAGCAGTGCCAGGGCCTGCTCATCGAGGTGTGCGCTGTCGGCGTCGTGCCGGTAGACACCCCGCCGACCCGCCTCGACCAGGGCCTTCAGCCCGACGGGTACGGCGAATCGGTCGGGAAAGGCCGCGGCCAGAGTCTCGTTGTTGTGCAACGCGATCGCTGGCCCAACCAGCTCTATGAGCACGTACGGGCTCATCGGCGTGACTCCGGCGAAGGCCTTCTCGATGGTCGCGATGGGGGTGCCCGCGTCGGCGATCGCGCCGAGCTGCGACATGAAGCGACCGAGCAGCCGGTTGACGATGAAACTGGGGGAGTCGCTGACCAGGATCGCCGTCTTCTTCAGCGCCTTGGCCGTCGCAAAGGCGGTCGCCAGCGTCGCGTCGTCGGTCGCGCCGCCTTTGACGATCTCCAGCAGCGGCATCACCGCGACGGGGTTGAAGAAGTGGAAGCCGACGACCCGCTCGGGGTGCGCCAGCTGCGCGGCCATCGTCGTGATCGACAGCGAGGAGGTGTTGGTCGCAAGCACCGCCTCCGGGCTGACGACGGCCTCGACCTGGGCCAGCACCTGCTGCTTGACCGACATCTCCTCGAAGACCGCCTCGATGACGAAATCGGCGTCCGCGAAGGCGCTCTTGTCCGTGTCACCGGTGATGAGAGCCCGTAGCCGGTTGGCCTCGTCCGAACTCACGCGACCCTTTGCAACGAGTTTGTCGATCTCGTCCGTGACATATTGCACGCCCTTGGCGACCCGCTCCTCGTCGAGGTCCGTCATGACGACGGGCACGTGCAACCGGCGCAGGAACAGCAGCGCCAGCTGGCCGGCCATGAGCCCGGCACCGACGATCCCGACCTTGGTCACCGGGCGGGCCAGCGACTTGTCGGGGGCTCCCGCGGGGCGTCGGGCGCGCTTCTGCACGAGGTCGAAGGCGTAGAGCCCGGCGCGCAGCTGCGGGCTCATGAGGCTGTCGGCGATCGCCTCGTCCTCGGCCGCGAACGCCGCCGCGCGCTCCGCGGTCCGCGCCCCGGCGAGCAGCTCCAGCGCCCGTAGGGGAGCCGGCGCGGCCCCGCCGGTCTTGGCCTCGACCAGCCCGCGGGCGGTCTCGATGACCCTCGCCCAGTGCTGCTCGTCGCGCTCGATCGGCGCTCGCTGCACGGTGATCGAGCCGTGCAGAACCCCGGCGGCCCAGCGGATCGACTCCACGATGAAGTCGGCCGGCTCCAGCAGTACGTCGGCCATGCCGAGCTTGGCCGCCTGAGGGCCGGTGAGCATGCGGTTGGTGTTCAGCGGGTTCTCGATGACGACCTTGACGGCGTTCTTGATGCCGATGAGGTTGGGCAGCCAGAAGCAGCCGCCCCACCCGGGAACGAGCCCCAGGAAACACTCGGGCAGCGCCACGGCGGGCACGGAGGCGCTGATCGTGCGGTAGTCGCACGCCAGGGTCAGTTCGACGCCACCGCCCATCACGGCACCGTTGATGAACGCGAAGGTCGGCACCGGCAGGTCGGCGATCGCGGAGTACACGTCGTGCCCGAGCCGCGCGATGGCCAGCGCGTCGTCGCGGCCGCGCAACTTGGCCACCCCGGTCAGGTCGGCGCCGACCGCGAAGATGAACGGCTTGCCGGTGAAGGCCACCGCCGCGATCTGCCCCGCCCGCGCGCGCTCGGCCAGAGCGTCGACGACCTCCTTGAGGCCGTTCATCCCGTGCGGGCCCAGGGTGTTGGGCTTGGTGTGGTCGTGCCCGTTGTCGAGGGTGACCAGCGCCAGCGTGCCGCCGCCCGGCAGGGCGACATCGCGCACCAGGGACTTGGTGACGACCTCGTCGTCGAAGACGCTGGTCAGGTCGGTGGTCAGATCGGTGCTGCTCATGCTGCGTCCTCGGTGTCCTGGGTGCTCGTGATCTGCGCTGCGGCCGCGTCGGCGGCGGGGGTGAGGTTCTCCCAGATGACGGCGGCGCCCATGCCGATGCCGATGCACATCGCGGTCATGCCGTAGCGGGCCGACGGGTCCTGCTCGAACTCTCGGGCGAGCTGGGTCATGAGCCGCACCCCGGAGGAGGCCAGCGGGTGTCCGGTGGCGATCGCGCCGCCCCAGGGATTCACCCGGGCGTCGTCGTCGGCGATCCCGAAGTGCTCCAGGAACGCCAGTACCTGCACCGCGAACGCCTCGTTGATCTCGAAGAGGTCGATGTCGTCGATGCTCAGGCCCGCCTGGGCCAGGGCCTTCTCCGCGGCCGGCACCGGCCCGACTCCCATGAACTCCGGCTCGACCCCAGCGAAGGAGAACGAGACCAGCCGCATCTTGGGCGTCAGCCCCAACTCGGCGGCGGCGTCGGCAGAGGCGATGAGGCACGCGGTCGCGCCGTCGTTGAGGCCGGCGGAGTTGCCCGCGGTCACGCGCCCGTGCGGGCGGAACGGAGTCTTGAGCTGCGCCAGAGCTTCCATCGTCACCCCGTCGCGGGGTGGCTCGTCGCGGGTCGCGACCCCGTAGCCCAGCTCGGCGTGCCGCAGCGCGACCGGAACGAGGTCGGGGTCGATATGGCCGGCGTCGCGGGCGGCGGCGAACTTGGTCTGGCTGGCCACCGCGTAGGCGTCGGCCCGCTCCTTGGTGAGGGTGGGGAAGCGGTCGTGCAGGTTCTCGGCGGTCGAGCCCATGACGAGCGCGGAGGGGTCGACGAGCTTTTCGGCGATGATCCGCGGGTTGGGGTCGACGCCCTCGCCCATCGGGTGGCGGCCCATGTGCTCGACGCCACCGGCGATGGCGACGTCGACAGCGCCGAGGGCGATCTCGCCGGCGACGCTGGTCACGGCGGTGAGGGCGCCGGCGCACATGCGGTCGATGGAGTAGCCGGGCACGCTCTTGGGCAGGCCTGCCAGCAGCGCGGCCAGGCGCCCGATCGTCAGGCCCTGGTCGCCGATCTGGGTGGTCGCCGCGATCGCGACGTCGCCGACCCGCTCGGGTGGCAGCGCCGGGTTGCGGCGCATGAGCTCGCGGATGCAGGCGATGACGAGGTCGTCGGCGCGAGTCTGGGCGTACATGCCCTTGTCGCCGGCCTTGCCGAACGGGGTGCGGACGCCGTCGACGAAGACGATGTCGGGGCGGCTTACGGGCCTTTCGGGCACGGTATCTCCCTTGATGATGGGCCGCGGGGCGCGCGGCAGCGGTGCCTTCATCCCGTATGTTACCGGCCAGTAGCTAATGTGTCATCCGCGCCGTGGGGCCTCGTGCGGTCGGTCGCGCTGCGCCGCTCAGGGGTCGGTCGCGCTGCGCCGCTCAGGGGTCGGGGTGCTCGGCCAGGGAGGCCCGGGTGAGCGGGGCGACGATGTCGACCTGCCACGGCCGGGCGCCGCGCCGGGCGAGCTCGTCGTCGACCTGTTCGGGCGACGGCGGCGACCACAGCACGCGGCGTAGTACGTCGGGGGTGATGAGGTTCTCCAGCGGCACCGCGTTCTCTTCGGCGAAAGCCGTCAGCTCGGCTCGCACCTGCGCGTGGCGGGCGGCGGCGGCAGCATTGCGGTCGGCCCAAGCGCGCACCGGCGGGGGAGCGTCGCTGGGCAGAGTGACCGGGGGCAGCTCGCCCTCGGGGCGCTCCAGGCCGGTGCGGATGGCGTTCAGCCACGTCTCGCCATAGCGTCCGACGGCCTTGTGTCGGCTGATGCTGGGCAGGTCGGCGCTGGTGCGGGGGGTGGCCTGGGCCAACTGCAGCAGGACGGCGTCGGGCAGTACCCGCCCGGCGGCGATGTCGCGGGTGCGGGCGATCTGATCGCGCGCGAGCCACAGGTCGCGCACGATCCCGACATTGCGGCGACCGCGAACTTTGTGGATGCCGGAGGTGCGCCGCCACGGGTCGACCCGCGGCGGTGGGCCGGTGAAGGAGAGCAGCGCCTCGAACTCCTGCCGAGCCCACTCCCACTTGCCCTGTTCTCGCAGGTCCGCCGCCACGGCGTCGCGCAGTTCGGCGAGCAACTCGACATCCAGGGCCGCGTAGCGCAGCCACGGCTCGGGCAACGGGCGAGTCGACCAGTCGACGGCCGAGTGCTCCTTGGCCAGACGCACGCCGAGATAGTGCTCGAGGACCGCCGAGAGCCCGACGCGCGGTAGGCCCGCCAGGCGACCGCCGAGCTCGGTGTCGAACAGCTGCTGGGGGCGCATGCCGACCTCGGCCAGGCACGGCAGGTCTTGCGTCGCGGCGTGCAGGATCCATTCGACGCCGGTCAGGGCGTCGGCGATCGGCTGCAGGTCGGGGCAGGCCACGGGGTCGATGAGCCAGGTGCCCGCGCCGTCGCGCCGCAGCTGCACCAGGTAGGCGCGCTGGCCGTAGCGGTATCCGGAGGCGCGTTCGGCGTCGACCCCGACGGGCCCGGTGCCGGCCGCCAGCGCCGCCGCGGCGCGCATGAGCGCACGCTCGTCGACCACCAGGTCGGGCATCCCGTCGGCCGGCATCGAGATGAGCGGCAGCTGCGGGGCGTCCGCGTCTTGGTCGGACGAAACTGCCGGCGACTCCGGCCGTGCCGGCGCGGGTTCGACAAACGGTGCGGGTTCGACAGACGGCGTGGGTTCGATGAACTGCGCGGGCACGGGTGGTGGTGTGGGGGCGGCCGAAGCCCCGGACCCAGGTGGCGCGGCCTGAGCGGGTTTGCCTGGCGGCCTGCCGGCCGATCGCTCGCGAGTCACGGATGCCTCACCCCGGGCCCTAGCGGCTGTGCCCGGACAGGGCGGTCACGCCCTGGGGCAGCGGCGGCAGTCCGGCGACGGTGCACAGCAATTCACTCCAGATCAGCAGGTGTTCGCCCAGGTCGGGTTCGGTGGGTGACCAACTGGCACGCACCTCGATCTCGACCTCGCCGTCGCGGTCGGCCAGCGCCCCGAAGCTCTCGGAGACGACCCGAGTCACGGTGCCGCCGAGCGCGCGAAAACCGGCGCCGTTGGCGTGGATGGCGTCGGTGAGCCATGACCACCCGACCTCGCCGAGGAGGGGGTCGGCGCCGAGCTCGGGCTCCAGCCGGGCGCGCACGAAGGTGACGACGCGCCACGGGCTCTCCCACGCCTCCGGGCTGGCCGGGTCGAAGAGCACCACGAATCGCCCACTGGCCAGGGCGTCTTCGGACCCGGGGCGAACCACCTCAGCGGAGAGGGCGACGGAGTGCGGCGCGATGCGTTGCGGCGCCGGGATCTCCTCGAGGTGGATCTCGGGGCGTAGGCGCACCTGTGCCAGGGCGTCTGTTGCGTCCGCGAACTGTGCGGACGCGGCCCTGTCGGTGCGGCTGCTCACCTGTGGAAATGTAGGCGGCCGGCCCCCCGCCCGCCGTGCAACACGCCGAACGTGCGTGCGAGGATCGCGGGATGGACCTCCGCAGCGACGCCGACACAGCATCCGCGACGGCCCACCCGCGCGACAGCCTGCTGGTGCGCGCGGCCCGCGGCCGACCCGGGTCGCGGCCGCCGGTGTGGTTCATGCGCCAGGCCGGTCGCAGCCTGCCGGAGTACCGTGCGATCCGCGAGGGCGTCGCGATGCTGGAGTCGTGCCGACGCCCCGAACTCGTCACGCAGATCACGCTGCAGCCGGTGCGTCGGCACGGGGTCGACGCGGCGATCTTCTTCAGCGACATCGTCGTTCCGCTCGCGGCGGTCGGTGTGGACCTCGACATCGTGCCGGGCGTGGGGCCGGTCGTCGCCCAGCCGTTCGCCACCCGCGCCGACCTCGACCGGCTGCCCGCACTGACTCCGGAACACGTCCCGGACATCACGGAGTCGGTGCGCCTGCTCGTCGCCGAACTGGGCCCGACGCCGCTCATCGGTTTCGCCGGAGCCCCCTTCACCCTCGCCTCCTACCTCGTGGAGGGCGGGCCGAGCAAGACGCACGCGCGCACCAAGGCGCTCATGCACGCCGACCCGCAGCTGTGGCACGACCTGTGCGCTCGGCTCGCGCAGATCTCCGGGGCCTTCCTGCAGATCCAGGTCGCCGCCGGCGCCAGCGCCATCCAGCTCTTCGACAGTTGGGCCGGGGCGCTGTCGTTGGCGGACTATGTGCAGTTCGTGCAGCCGCACTCGCGCGTGGCGCTGGCCGCCGTCGCGGAGCTGGACGTGCCGCGCATCCACTTCGGCGTCGGCACCGGCGAGCTGCTCGCCGCGATGGGCGACGCGGGAGCGGAGGTCGTGGGTGTCGACTTCCGCGTCGACCTGGCCGAGGCTGCGCAGCGCCTGGGCGGTAGGTACGCCGTGCAGGGCAACCTCGACCCGGCCCTGCTGTTCGCCCCGTGGGAGGTCGTCGAAGCGCAGGTGCGTCGCATCGTCGAGCAGGGCCGCACCGCGCCGGGGCACATCTTCAACCTCGGCCACGGCGTGCCCCCCGAAACCGACCCCGACGTGCTGACCCGCATCGTCGACCTCGTCAAGAGCCTGGCGACGTAGCGGGCGCTTTCACTGCGTCTTCACTGCGTCGCCGGCCGAGTCGTCGGCCGAGTCGTCGGCCTTCGGATCGGCACGTTCGGCAGCGGTCGCTTCGGCAGCGGTCGCGTCGTCAGTGCTCGTCGCTGCGGTGGCGCCGCTTCGGGCCTGGTCGGCGCGCTTGGCCCGGCGGCGGCGCACGATCCACGCAACCCCGGCGGCGAGCAGGGCCAGCGGCACGAGCCACGGAAGCAGGATCCCGAAGACGGTGAGCGCGACGGCCGCCGAGGTGATGAGCGCGTTGAGGCCGCGTTGCAACCCATCGGTGAAGCCGTTGCCTCCGCCGGTCGCGGCCGGGGCCTTGGGACCGAGCAGCGTGAGGGTGATCGTCGCGTTCTCCACCGACCCGGTCAGGGCCGCCATCCGCCGCTCGAGCGCCTCCAACTCGGCCTCCCTCGAGGCGAGCGCCTTCTCCAACTCGATGACGTCACGCACGGAGGTCGCGTCGTCCATGAGGGCGCGCACGCGGGCGATGCTGGCCCGCATCGTGGTCAACCGGCCCTGAGTGTCGACGTAGGTGCCGGTGACATCGGTGGCGTTCGCCTCGCGCGTGGTCACCGTGCCGAGCCCCTCGAGGCGGGTGAGCGTGGCCTGGAGCCCGGCCGCCGGCACGGACAGCGTCAGGGCGCCCTGCCCGGCCTCCCCGGCGCGCAGGTCCCACCGCTCGTCGGTTACCTCCCCGCCGACGGCGGTGGCGGCGGCCCGCACCGCCTGCCCGGCCGCATCGAGGTTCTCCACGGTGACCGTCATCGTTGCCGTTCGCGCGATCTTGCGGTCGGTTGCGGCGGCCGGGTCGGCCGCGCCGGCGGCTTCGGCCTCGGCGTTGCCGGCCGCCGCCCGGTCGGCGTCTGCCGTGTCCCCCTGCGCGGACTGGGCCTGGGCCATGTCTGCCACCGCGGCGCCCGCGGGCGCGGATTCGGCCGACGTTCCGGTCCCGCAGCCGCTGAGCGCGACGCACAGGGCCACGCCGACCGCCGCCCGCCCCCAGGTACCCGCCGGCCAGCGCGTTCGGTCGCGCCAGCTGTCACGCCAGTGGTCACACCAGTGGTCACGCGCATCGTCTCTGGTCATCGCCCGCTCCTTGAGCTCTTGCCGTTCCGCGCAGGCCGCGCCCGGCGGCCGGGCCCGCCCCTGCGCGGGCCCGGTCACTGCTTCCAAGGGGTCGAGGGTGCTGCGGGGTTGCCGGCCGATGTCACGACGCGGTCACGATCTGCGGTGACCGGGTTCCGGGGCGTCGCGCGCGCCTCAGCGGCAGCGCTCGGCCTCTCGCGCAACGGGGGCCGCACGCAGCACTGGGGTCGCCCTCTCGCTCTCCGTCCCTCTCGCCGTCGGGGGTAGCTCGAGGCGCACGGTGACCAACGGCAGGAAGAACTGCACGAGCGGGCCGATCGACAGGGCGTAGAGCACGGTGCCCAGGCCGACGACGCCGCCGAGCAGCCAGCCGAAGGCGAGCACGGTCAACTCCAGGGCGGTGCGCACGACCCGCAGGCTGATGCCGGTGCGTCGGTGCAGCCCGGTCATGAGGCCGTCGCGCGGGCCGGGGCCGAGCTGCGCGCCGATGTAGAGCGCTCCGGCCAGGCCGTTGAGCACGACGCCCGCGCCGAGCAGCGCGCCGCGCGCCGTCAGGTTCTCGGGAGCCACGAGCACCGAGAGGGTCAGGTCGGTCACGACGCCGATCCAGACGGCGTTGGCCACGGTGCCCAGGCCCGGCCACTGCCGCAACGGAATCCACAGCAACAGCACCGCGAAGCTGGCGACGATGACGACCTGCCCGAAGCTCAGGGACACGTGCCCGGTCAGGCCGTCGTGAAAGACGTCCCAGGGGTCCAGCCCCAGGGTGCTGCGCAGCAGCATGGCCATCGAGACCCCGTACAGGCTCAGGCCCACGAACAGTTGCAGCAGTCGCCGCGGCATCCGCCCGGCCCGCAGCTGCGCGAGCGGGCTCAGCGGCAACAGCGCGGGTCGGCCGGCGCGGGCGGCGGCCCGGGTCCGACGGCGGGAGTCGGAGTCGCCGCGAGCGCCACGAGATGAGGTCGTCATGTGCACCAGGATGTGGCGACTCGACGTGCCAATCGATAGCCAATTGCGTAATAGTGGTCTGCATGTCGGCTCCGAAGATCACCGCGCGCAGGCTCGTCGAGATCCTGCCGCCGCTGCCCGCCGCCGGCCCCCGTTACGCGGCCCTGGCGACCGCGCTGGCCGAACTCGTCGGCGACGGGCGCCTGCTGGTCGGCACGAGGATGCCCAGCGAACGGGACTTCACCGTGGCCCTGGGGGTCAGCCGCACCACGGTGACCCGCGCCTACGAGCAGTTGCGGGAGCAGGGGCACCTGGCCTCGGTGCGCGGCTCCGGCAGCGTCGTGGCCAACGCCGGCACCCGCCCCCACAGCGGGCCGATCGGCCCGCTGGGCAGCGCCGCCATCGACGCCGCTCCCGACGCACTCGACCTCACCTGCGCCGCGCCGGCCGGGCAGGCCGAGCTGCTGCCGTGGTTCGCCGCCGCCCTCGAGCGGCTGCCCGCTCATCTCACCGACTCCGGGTACCACCCGCTGGGGCTGCCGGTGCTGCGCGAGGCGATCGCGCGCCGGTTCACGCAGCGGGGCCTGTCGACCCTGGCCGATCAGATCATCGTCACCACCGGCGGCCTGCCGGCGCTGGCGACCGTGGCTCGCGCCTTCGTCGGCCCGGGCGACCGGGTGCTGCTGGAGAACCCGACCTATCCGGGGGCCATCTCGGCCATGCGGCACGCCGGCGGCCGGCTCGTCGGGCTGCCCGTCGGTCGCAGCAGCGACGGCGGCCCGGCTGACCTGGCGCCCGCCGCCGCGACCCTCATCGACCAGACCCGCCCCGGTCTGGCGCTGCTGCTGCCGGACTTCCACAACCCGACCGGGCTCCTGCTGGGCGACGCCCAACGGGCGGCTCTGGCGCGGGTGCTGCGGGAGCGTGGGGTGCGGGCGGTCGTCGACGAGACGCTGGTGGAGACCGCCCTCGACGCGAGCATCCCGATGCCGGCCCCCTTCGGGCTGCACGCGCGCGATGCCATCACCGTCGGCAGCGTCAGCAAGAGCCACTGGGGTGGCCTGCGCATCGGCTGGATCCGTGCGCCGCGCGCCGACATCGCCACCCTGGCCGCCGCGCGCCTCGGGCTGGATGTCGGGGTGCCGGTGCTCGAGCAACTCGTGGTGGCCGGCATGTTCGCCGACGGCGTGTACGCACTCCCCGGGGAGCAGGTGGCGCACCGACGCCGCTACGCCGCCCTTGTCGACGCAGTGCGCGCGCACCTGCCGGGCTGGTCGTTCGTGCCCCCGCAGGGCGGTTTGGCGTTGTGGTGCAAGATGCCCGGCAACTCCTCGAGCGCGTTGGTCGCGGCCGCCCGCACCCGCGGCACGCTGCTCGTGCCGGGGGCCGCCTTCGCCGTCGACGGCGTGGGGCTCGAGCGGTACCTGCGGTTGCCGTTCGCGCTGCGCGAGCAGCAGTTGCGCCAGGCGGTACGGGTCATCGCCGACGTGTACTCCGGCTTGGGCGAGCACGAGCCGGTGCGCGGGCGGTGGGCGAGCACCCCGCCTCCGGCCGTGGTGGCCTGAGTTCGACAATGGCCCCATGACCGATGCCACCCAGCCCGACGCGACCCAGCCCGATGTAGCCACCGACAGCCCCAGCAACCCCAACGCCCGCCGCATCAAAGAACTGAACGCCACGATCCGGTACGCCATGTGGTCGGTCTTCGCGGTGAGTCGGCCGCTGCCGCGCGACGAGGAGTCGCGCGATCGGATGGCCACGGAGGTCGAGGCGCTCTTCGCCGACCTGGGCGAACAGGATCTCGTGGTGCGCGGCCTCTACGACGTCGCGGGGCTGCGCGCCGAAGCCGACCTCATGTTCTGGTGGCACGCCCCGACGATCGAAGTGGCCCAGGCCGCCTACCGCGGCCTACGGCGCACCGAGCTGGGCGGCTACCTGCAGCCGGTGTGGTCGGTGGCGGCGCTGCACCGTCCGGCGGAGTTCAACAAGAGCCACCTGCCGGCGTTTCTGGCCGGCGAGCAGGCCCGCGACTACGTGTGCGTGTACCCGTTCGTGCGCTCCTACGACTGGTACGTCATCGACGACGCCGAGCGGAGGGACATGCTGCGCGAACACGGGCAGATGGCGCGCGACTATCCGGACGTGCGCGCGAACACCATCGCGAGCTTCGCCCTCAACGATTACGAGTGGGTGCTGGCCTTCGAGGCCGACGAGCTGCACCGGATCGTCGACCTCATGCGGGAGCTGCGGGCCAGCCGTGCCCGGCTGCACGTGCGCGAGGAGGTGCCGTTCTACACCGGGCCGCGGGTCGAGTTGGTCGACGCCGTGCGCGAGTTGCCCTGAGACGGCGGCGCGCTACCCGGGTATTGTCACGGTCAAACCCAGCACCCGAATCCATCCGCTTTCGCGCACCAAGGAATGAAGATGAACCAGCCCGACCCTGACATCGAGCGGACCCTAGCCCAGAAGGTCCAGGCCCTCTTCCCCGACCAGGAGTCCGTGAGCCGCGGCCTCGCGGACACCAACGCCCTCGCCTCTCAGGTTCCCGGCGCTGGCAGTGAGGTCATGAGCCTGTGGGCCGACCTGCTGCGCATCCAGGTGGGCGGCAGCGGCCACGAGCCGCACCCCAAGGACGCCCGGTTCGCCGACCCGACGTGGAAGGAGAACCCGGTCTACCGCACGTGGGCCCAGTCCTACCTCGCGTGGGTTGCGATGAACAAGCGCGTCGGTCAGCGGCTCGAGGACTCCGGCTTCAAGTACGCGGAGGGCGTGAAGTTCGCCCAAGGGATCCTGACCAGCGCGTTGTCGCCGACCAACTACTTCTGGGGCAACCCGGCGGCGATGAAGCGCGCGTTCGAGACCGGCGGCAAGAGCGTCGTGCAGGGCGCGGCGAACTTTGTCGACGACATGATTCACAACAACCGCATGCCGTCGATGGTGCCCAAGAACGCCTTCACGGTCGGTGAGGACCTGGCTGTCACCCCCGGGGCGGTCGTCACCCGCGACGAGGTGGCCGAACTCATCCAGTACACGCCGGTCACGGCGAAGGTGCGCGCAGTGCCGACGCTGGTCATCCCCCCGCCGATCGGCCGCTACTACTTCCTCGACCTGGCGCCGGGCCGCAGCTTCGTGGAGTACGCGGTCAGCGAGGGCCTGCAGATGTTCATGCTCAGCTGGCGCAACCCCGAGAAGCAGCACGCGGCGTGGAACTTCGACACCTATGCCGCGCGGGTCATCGAGGCCGTCGAACAGATCAAGGAGATCACCGGGCAGGAGAAGGTGAACGTCATCGGCTTCTGCGCCGGTGGCCTCATCGAGTCCGCCGCCCTCAACAAGTTGGCCGTCGAGGGGCGCGACGACATCGGCGCCGCCTCGTTCGCCGTGATGCTCATGGACTGGCGCGGTCGCTACCCGATGAACGCCTTCGCCAACGAGGCCGTGCTCGACATGGCCCGCAAGGCGTCGGCCCGCAAGGGCATCTTCGCGGCTCACGAGATGGGGGGCGCGTTCACGTGGCTGCGCCCCGACGACCTGGTGTGGAACTACTGGGTCAACAACTACCTCATGGGCAAGGAGCCCCCGGCGTTCGACATCCTGGCCTGGAATGCCGACGGCACGCGTCTGCCGGCCGGGCTGCACGCCCAGTTCCTCGACCTGTTCGCGCACAGCCCCATGGCGCACAAGGACGCGGCGAGCTACCTCGACGCCCCGTTCGACGCCAAGAACATCACCGTTCCGGTGTTCGTGCAGGGTGCCGTGACCGATCACCTCACTCCGTGGCAGGGCACCTACCGCACGACCGAGCTGGTCGGCAGCGACGACGTCACCTACGTGCTGAGCAACGCCGGGCATATCGCCAGCCTCGTCAACCCGCCGGCCAACCCCAAGGCCAGCTACTTCACCGGCTCCAAGGCCGGTCAGGTGGCGGCGGCCGACTGGCAGGCCGGAGCCACCAAGCAGAGCGGATCGTGGTGGACCGAGTGGGTGCGCTGGTCCAACGAGCGCAGCGGCGCCCTCATCAACGCGCCGAAGACCGTCGGCGGCAAGGGCGGCAGCCAGCTCGTCCCGGCTCCCGGCCGGTACGTGCGCGACGACGTGGACGCCGCCTGACCTCGCGCAGCGGATAACAGCAGAACGCCGACGGCTCCGTGCCGTCGGCGTTCTGCGTTGCTGCCGCCTGCGGAGGCGACGTGTTGGGCTCAGCCCCGATCGGTCTCCGGGGCGGGCGCGAAGCGCATGGAGATGGAGTTGATGCAGTAGCGCTGGTCGGTGGGGGTGGGGTAGCCCTCGCCCTCGAAGACGTGCCCGAGGTGGGAGCCGCAGCTGGCACAGCGCACCTCGACGCGGCGCATGCCCAGGGTGGTGTCCTCGATATATTCCACAGTGTTCTGTGCCAATGGGGTGTAGAACGAGGGCCAGCCGCAGTGGCTGGAGAACTTGTGCTCGCTGCGGAACAGCTCGGCGCCGCACGCCCGGCAACTGTAGACGCCCTCGTCGGTGGTGTCGGTGTATTCGCCGACGAAGGGGCGCTCGGTGCCGGCCTGCCGCAGCACCTGGTACTCGGCGGGGGAGAGCAGCTCGCGCCACTGCTCCTCGGTGCGCTGGACGGGGTAGGTGGGGGTGGTGTCGTCGGTGGCCATGTGCAGTGCAACACCGCGGCTGCTCTCGTGGTTCCCGCCGGTTAGCTTTGCCTCATGGCCAAGAGCTCCGAAGCGTTCGTCGATGCGGGGGGTCGCTCCGTGCGCATCTCCAGTCCGGAGCGGGTGATCTACGAGGCGACCGATCGGACTCCAGAGGTCACCAAGCTCATGGTCGCCCAGTTCTTCGCCGACGTCGGCGACGGGTTGATGCGGGCTTTGCGGGGGCGGCCGACGGCGATGGAGCGCTGGCCGTCGGGGGTGCGGCCGGGGATGCGACTGGCGACCGGGCCGGGGGACCGCAGCGCCGACGCGTTCTACCAGAAGCGGGTGCCCAAGGGCGCGCCCGACTACCTGGAGACGGTGCAGATCACCTTTCCCTCGGGTCGCACCGCCGACGAGGTGTGCCCCACCGAGATCGCCGTGCCGGTGTGGTGCGCGCAGATGGGCACGCTGACCTTTCACCCGTGGCCGGTGCGGCGCGCTGATGTCGACCGTCCCGACGAGCTGCGCATCGACCTGGACCCGCAGCCGGGGACCACCTTCGCCGACGTGCGCCGGGTGGCCGCCGTGGCGCGGGAATTGTTGGCCGAACTGGGGCTCGTCGGTTACCCGAAGACGTCGGGCAACCGCGGGGTGCACATCTACGTGCGGATCGAACCGCGCTGGGAGTTCACCGACGTGCGGCACGCCGCGATCGGATTGGGTCGCGAGTTGGCCCGCCGCGACGCTGGCACCACCGTCGAATGGTGGAAGGAGGAGCGGGGTGAGCGCGTCTTCGTCGACTACAACCAGAACAACCGCGACCGCACCATCGCCTCCGCCTACTCGCTGCGCCCGCTGCCCGGAGCGCCCGTCTCCACGCCGTTGACCTGGGCCGAACTTGCCGACCTGGCGGACCCTCGCGAGTTCACCCTGTTCACGGTGCCGGAGCGCTTGGCCGACGGCGACCCCTGGGCCGGCATCGACGACCAGGCGTTCAGCCTCGACCCGCTGCTGGAGCTGTGGGAAACCCTGCCCGGTGGCGAACTGAACTTCCCTCCGGACTATCCGAAGATGCCCGGCGAGCCCCCGCGCGTACAACCCAGCCGCAAGAACGCCGACAACTGGGAAGCCGACGGCGTCACCCCCAAGCCCCCCGCTTAGTCCGCTTAGTCCGCGTCGGTCTCGGCGTAGAGGGCGGTGGCCATGGCCACCAACTCACGAACCCTGGCCGGAGGGTCGTCGCGCCACCATACGAGCCAGACCGGGACCGAGGGGGCGTCGACGACGCGCCGGTAGGCCACGCTGGGGCGGGTGTGTTGCCGGGCGGTCGCCTCGGTGGTCATGCCGCAGGCCTCGCCGGATTCGATGAGCGCGAGCCACTCCTCGATGCCGTGCACCTCGCGAGCGCCGGCGGGGGCCGTGTCGGCGGGGAAGAGGTCGACGGTCGTCGTACCCGTCTTCAGGTCGATGCCGACGACGCGGCCCGCGAAGTCGGCCAGACGGACGGTGCGGCGTCGGCTCAGCGGGTCGTCGCGGCTGAAGGCGGCGTACCGAGCCTCGACTCCGATGACCGCCCGTCCCATCCGTTGGTCCCGAGGTTCGCGGCGGGTGACCGCGACATCGGCCAGGCCCTCCGATAGCCCGGCCGTAGGGGTGCTCGCGTGCACGAAGACCAGCGACGACCCGGGATAGGCCTGCGTCCAGCGGCGCTGCAGCATGCCGGTGTTGTGTCGCCCCAACCCGGCCCAGGCGAACCCGATCCGCAGCTGCGACTCGGCCTGCGCCACGTCGGCGACGAGCCGCTCGCACTCGGTGAGCACCCGGCGCGCATGGGAGAGGGCGCGGCGGCCCTCGGGGGTCAGCGCGACTCCACGGCCGGTGCGGCGCACGAGCCGCACGCCGAGCTCGCTCTCCAGCGCGCCGACCGTGCGCGAGACCGTCGCCTGCGAGGTGCGCAGCGCAATCGCTGCGTCGGTGAAGGTGCCCTCGTCGACGACGGTCACGAAGGCCCGTAGCTGCCGCACTTCCATACGAAAAGCGTATAGGAGAGGCATGAATTGCATTTCTTGTATGGCAACCGTCCCCCCGACACTCGTGGCATGAGCAACGGCAGCAGCATCAACCTCGCCCCGCGCGGCGCCGGAGCCGCGACCCCCACCGACACCACCGCCTCCGCCATTGCGCAGGCAGGAGCGGCCGGCGCAGCTGCCGGCACACGGACCAACGCCAAGGCCACGCGGCGCGGCTACGCGGCGATGTTCACCGCTGCCGCGAGCAATCAGACCGGCGCGGCGCTTGGGGCGCACGCTTTCGACGCCATCGGCCCGGCCGGGGTCGTTGCGGTTCGTCAGATCGTCGCGGCCGTCGCGCTCGTGCCGACGGCTCGCCCCCGCTGGCGGTCGATGACCTGGGCCCAATGGTGGCCCGCCTTGGCCCTGGCCGCCGTCTTCGTCGGCATGAACCTCGGGCTGTACACGGCGATCTCGCGCGTCGGCCTCGGCCTCGCGGTGACGTTGGAGTTCCTCGGCCCCCTCGCCGTCGCCCTGCTTGGCTCCCGCCGCCGGATCGACCTCGCAGCAGCCGTGCTGGCGAGCATCGGGGTCTACGTGCTGGTGCTCCCGGGCCCGAGCACCGACCTCGTCGGCATCGCCTGCGGCCTGTTCGCGGCGCTCTGCTGGGCCGGTTACATCCTGCTCAACAAGGTAGTCGGCGCGCGGCTCCCCGGCGCGCAAGGCCCGGCGGTGGCCTCGACGATCTCGTCCCTGGCGTGTCTGCCGATCCTCGTGGCGATCATCGCCGACGGCCGGATGACGACGACAGCGTTGCTGTTCGCCGTGGCCGCAGGGTTGTTCTCCTCGACCGTGCCGTACGCCCTCGACCTGTTCGCCCTGCGGCACGTCACGCCGGCGGCGTTCGGCCTCTTCATGAGCGTGCACCCGGTGTTGGCCGCCTTTGCCGGACTCGTTCTGCTCGGCCAGTGGCTGGCGGTGCACGAGTGGATCGGCATCCTCATCGTCGTGACGGCCAACGCGGTCGCTCTCGGGGTCGGCGCCCGTTCCGCCAACTTGCGTCCGGCCGATCTGCCGGGCTGCTTGACCGCCGACGAGCCGACCGGCCGCGGCGACGAGACAATGACACGAATGGAGGAAGGTCGATGAGCGGTCTGCTGTGGCTGGGCCTGATGGTCGGATTCTGGGTGGTGACGTTCGCGCTGCTCGGCCGTGACGCGATGCCCGCCCGCGAGCGCCTCCCCCTGACACGCTGGGGCTATCGCGACTGGTGGTGGAACGCGGCCGCGGGCGTGCGGATTTTCTGGGGCTTGCAGGAGGCGCGCTGGCAGCGCATCGACCGAGCCCGCAGCGTTCGCTGAGTCACTGGTTTCCGCAGTCTCAAAGTCGCTCGAACTTACGATTGTGGTGTCTGAGTCGGGTGATAACGCGTGTTTCCGTTGCGAACGGGTTGCGCGGGCGATCCCTGCGAGGCAGGATCGGGGTATGCCGAAGGCCTCCCAGGGATCCCCGCCGACCGCGGCACCGTCGCCGTCGAGCCGCCCGGAGGCCGTCGCCTCCGTCTCCGGATTCGACGACGTGAGCCGGGCCATCATCGAGACCCTGCAGCGTGACGGCCGCGCCTCGTACGCGGCGATCGCCCGCGAGGTGGGCCTGTCGGAGGCGGCCGTGCGCCAGCGGGTGCAGCGGCTGCTGGAGGCCGGGGCGATGCAGATCGTGGCCGTGACCGATCCGCTGCAGGTGGGCTTTCGCCGCCAGGCGATGATCGGCATCCGCGTCAGCGGCGACCTGACGCCCGTCGCTGAGGCGCTCGTCGCGATGAGCGACGTCGCGTACGTCGTCACGACGGCCGGCAGCTTCGACATCCTCGCCGAGGTCGTCTGCGAGGACGACGACCATCTGCTCGACCTGCTCAGCCGCCGCATCCGCGCGCTGCCCGGCGTGGCGCAGACCGAGACCTTCGTCTACCTCAAACTCAACAAACAGCACTACGACTGGGGCACCCGCTGATGACGACCACCGAAACCACCTCCGCCACCCGCTCTGGCACGCCCTTGACCCAGGCCGCGCGCGACCACCTGTGGATGCACTTCACGCGGCAGGGGCCGCTGGAGCCGGTCGAGCGCGGGGGAGCGGGCGCGCAGGTGCCGGTCATCGTCCGCGGCGACGGGGCCTACCTCTGGGACGACGCGGGCAAGCGCTACCTCGACGGCCTCGCGGGCTTGTTCGTCGTTCAGGTCGGGCACGGGCGCCGCGAGCTGGCGGAGGCGGCGGCTCGTCAGGCCCAAGAGCTCGCCTACTTTCCCATCTGGTCGTACGCCCACCCGCAGGCCATCGAGTTGGCGGAGCGGCTCGCGGCGTCGGCGCCCGGCGATCTCAACCGGGTGTTCTTCACGACCGGCGGCGGCGAGGCCGTGGAGTCGGCCTGGAAGCTGGCCAAGCAGTACTTCAAGCTGACCGGCAAGCCGGGCAAGCACAAGGTCATCAGCCGCGCGATCGCCTATCACGGCACCCCGCAGGGCGCGTTGTCGATCACCGGCATCCCGCCGCTGAAGGAGATGTTCGAGCCGCTCGTGCCAGGCGCCCACAAGGTGCCGAACACCAACCTCTACCGCGCCCCGGAGTACCTGCGCGAGGACGAGAAGGCGTTCGGGCGATGGGCGGCCGATCGCATCGCCGAGGCCATCGAGTTCGAGGGCCCGGATACGGTCGCCGCGGTCTTCTTGGAGCCGGTGCAGAACGCCGGCGGGTGCTTTCCTCCGCCGCCGGGGTATTTCGAGCGGGTGCGGGAGATCTGTGACGAGTACGACGTGTTGCTCGTCTCCGACGAGGTGATCTGCGCGTTCGGGCGGATCGGGTCGATGTTCGCGTGCGACGACTTCGGGTACGTGCCGGACATCATCACGTGCGCCAAAGGCATGACGAGCGGCTACTCACCGATCGGCGCGATGATCGCCAGCGACCGCCTGTTCGAGCCGTTCCGGCACGGGCACAACGCGTTCGCGCACGGCTACACGTTCGGCGGGCACCCCGTCTCCGCGGCCGTGGCCATGGCCAACCTCGACATCTTCGAGCGCGAGGGGCTGCTGGCGCACGTGCAGGAGCAGGCCCCGGTCTTCCGCGCCACGCTGGAGCGCTTGCGCGACCTGGACATCGTCGGCGACGTGCGCGGCGAGGGCTTCTTCTACGGCATCGAGCTCGTCAAGGACAAGGCCACCCGCGAGACGTTCAACGAGGCCGAATCGGAGCGGATCCTGCGCGGCTTCCTCTCCGGGGCGCTCTTCGACGCCGGCCTCTACTGCCGAGCCGACGACCGCGGCGACCCCGTCGTCCAGCTCGCCCCGCCCCTCATCTGTGGCCCCGCCGAGTTCGACGAGATGGAGTCCGTCCTGCGCGACGTCCTCACCCGCGCCCAGGCGCTGCTGTAGGGAGCACGTCACATGGAGACGATGCGGGCGCCTGGTTCCGCCTCCATGTCGTCGGCGAGGCGGCACAGTTCGGCGTCGATTCGAGCCACCTGCGGTGGCGTGGGGAGTGCCTCAAACGCCAGGCCCTTGACCTCCCAGAGCCACGGCGTGACATCGGCCCAGCGCCACACCTTGATCGGTTTGACCTCCGGCTCCAGGGACGCGTAGGGCGCAGGAAATAGGCGTGATCCGCCTCCAGCGACCCACTGCTGCACGGCTTGGCGGGACACGCCGACCCGTGCGGCGATCGCCGGAATAGTGACGAGGTCGGGATGGACGCGTACGACGCGTGCGCTCGGCTCGAAGCTGTGGATGCGGCGGGTGGCAGACAGCGCTGCATGGACGGGATCGGACTCGGTAAACGCGGTTGCGATCACCGAGCCACCGGCTTGCGACCAGAGCAGGTCGTCGAGGACTTGGCCCAGCCGTGCGGCCGTGGCGTGGTCCTCAAGGTCGACCCCGATCACGACGAGAGGGATCTCTACTGGCTGGCACACGAAGGCACTCCTTGCGACTGGGGTCTCTAGGCTACAACCTGTCCTTGTCATGTGACAAGGACAGGTGTCTCAGCTGGGCCCGCCGGGTCTGCCGCGGCCAATGTCCACGACGGTCAACGCGGGCTGGTCAAGGGTCGTTCGGAGTTTCTCGATGCGCTTGCGTAGTGCCGTGATCCGTCGGCGAAGGGGCTTGGCGACCCCTGCCGACATGGGGGAGAGGGTGGCCGTGGCCAGATCGAGCTGTGCGCCCGCGTCGTCCAGAGACGCAGCAGCAGAAGCGATCTCGGGCTCGCTCGGTAGATCCTCGATCTGCCGGAGCAAGCCTGCCTCCTTGATCGCATCCAGGGCCTCGTCTGCGCTCTGCAGTATCTCGTCGATATAAGCGTGGTGTGCCTGTCTCAGGGCGAGTTCGGAGGCGGCGTCCGTCAGCTGTTCAGCCCGGTCGAGGTGGTCGACGGCCCGGGCAAGAACTGAGCCGTGCACATGAAGGCACCGCTGGATCTTGCGGCGTGCGCTCTTCGCGACCGACTCGCCTCCTCGGCCCGTCCCGAAGATCGTGATGATGCAGCCGCCGGGGCAAAACAGCCGGCCCCAATGACCGCTGGGGTGGTCCAAGCTCCAGCCCTGTTCGCGGCCGTATGCCAACGTGTCGCGCCACCAGGACTTGGAATGGTCGGGCCACGTGTCGTGCGGTCGGTAGATGCTCACTCGATGACCTCCTCGGGTGCCCCACCATGTCAGGGGGCACCGACAAGGTTCCGACGCGGAAAGCGGCCCAGGCGCACGCCAGCCGAGTCGTCACTTTGCAGCCCGAGTCGTCACTAGTTGGTGACGACTCGGGCTGCAAAGTGACGACTCGGCTCGGCGGCAGGCGCGGTGGCGCGGCTTAGTCGACCAGGCCGACCTCTCCGGCGGAGATGCCGCGGCGGAAGAACTCGGGGTTGCGGCGGTACTGGGTGAACATCACGACGACGCCCAGCAGCAGCACGGTGGAGCCGAGCAGGAAGACCAGGCCGATGCCGAACAGCTGTGAGCCCGAGCCGTATTCGGGGTCGATGCTGTCGATCGAGGTCTGGATGAAGAACGCGATGAGCAGCAGGCCACCCAGCAGCGGGGCGAGGAACTGCGTGAGCATCGTGCGCGGCGTCGCACGCGAGGTCCGCCGGAAGTACCACACACAAGCCAATGCGGTGATGCCGTAGTAGAAGCACACCATCATGCCCAGGGCCGTGATGGTGTCCCACAGCACCGACTCCGAGATCACCCGCATGATCGCGTAGAAGCCGAACGAGACGACCGCGGCGAAGATCGTCGCGTAGCCCGGTGACTGGAAGCGCGGGGTGATCGAGGCGAACCGGGGCGGCAGGGCCCCGAAGTGACCCATGGCCAGCAGCGTGCGCGCCGGGGAGACGAACGTCGACTGCAGCGAGGCCATCGAGCTGGCCATCACGGCGATCGAGACGAGGATCGCGAACGGCCCCATGACCGGCCCGGCCAGTGCGGCGAAGATGTTCTCCTGGATCTCGGTGTTGCCCAGGCCGTACTCGCCGTCGCCGACACCCGCGAACGACAGGGTCGCCGTCGCCACGAGCAGGTACAGCGTGACGATGACGAAGATCGTGGCCGTCGCCGCCTTACCCGGTGTCGTCGCCGCGTCGGTGGACTCCTCGTTCATCGTCAGCACGACGTCCCAGCCCCAGTAGATGAACACCGACAGCGAGACACCGGCCGCGAACGCCGAGAACGAGCCGATGCCGAAGGGGTTGAACCACTCCAGCGACGGCGGGGTCGGGTCGAACGCCGAGCCGTTCGCCAGGTGCGTGTAGGCCGCGACCGCGAACCACACGAGCACGAGCACCTGGAACGTGACCAGCACGTACTGGACCATCTTCGTCGCCTCGACCCCTCGATAGGAGATCGCGCAGGCCACCACCATGAACACCAGACAGGTTGCGACGTTGACGAAGACGTTCGTCGAGAGGTCGGCCAGCTCGGGCCGGCCCAGGGCCTGGGAGAGGAAGAGGTAGAAGAAGTCGACCGCGATGCCGGCGAGGTTCGAGAGCACGAGGATCGTGGCGGCCAGCAGACCCCAGCCGCCCATCCAGCCGATCCACGGCCCGAAGGCGCGGGTACCCCACGTGAACGTCGTGCCGCTGTCCGGCATGGCCTTGTTCAGCTCGCGGTAACCGACGGCGACCAGCAGCATCGGGATGAACCCGACGAGCAGGATCGCCGGCATGTGCTCGCCGACCGCCGAGGCCGTCGGACCGAGCGCCCCGGAGAGGGTGTAGGCGGGAGCGATGCACGAGACGCCGATGAAGACGGCGGCCACGAGGCCGACGCTCTTGGTGCTCAGGCCCTTGCCGCCGTGCGCGCCGTCGGCGGACCCTTCGCCGGCACCCGCCGGCCGGCTGGTGATATCGCTCATGCCCCGGCCCCGCCCTTCGCTGTGTCGCTGTCGGTCTCGGTTGTGCCGTCGGTCTCGGCGCCGTCGAAGCGGGCCCCGGTCGGGATCGCGACGACCGGCACGGAGAGGGTGCGCAGCAGGCTGTAGGCGGTGCTGCCGAGGAAGAAGCGGCGCGGCTCGGCGAGCCGGCTCGAGCCGACGAGCAGGATCGACGCATCGTCCCAGGGCACCGACTCCACGGCCTCCTGGATACCGCCCCGGGCGATGACGAGGTCGGTCGAGGTGGGCGCCCCGTGCTGCGCAACGGCCCGGGCCAGCAGCTCGTCGACGTGCCCGCGCACGAACTGCTCGGGATCCGGATCGGGGGCGGGATCGTCGTCGGGCAGGTCGTCGCGGTCGATGTCGACCATAGTGATGAGGCGCAGCGGCAAATCACGGCGCGCGGCGGCCTCCACAGCCTCGTTGAGCAGCGATTGGCCGCCCGGACGCAGCCCGACCGCGCAGTCGATCCGTTCGATGGGGCCGGTCGTCCGGTAGCTGCTCGGCACGAGCGTCACCGGCCGGGTGGCTCGGTGCAACAGCGTCGAGGCGACCGCGCCGAGCTGGTGGCGCCGGACGATCCCGGCGCTGCCGGACCCGATGACGATGAGCGCGGAGTCGAGCTCGTCGGCCGTGCCCATGAGCCCTTCGGCGACCGACGGGGCGTAGCGCACGTGCGTCGCGACCTCGATGCCCTCGGGCACGCTTGCGGCGGCCTCGGCGAGCCAGTTGCGTGCGTGCTGGGCGACGATCGGCTCCTCGCGGCCGACGGGCGGGTAGGCCGGGGCGTAGGCGCTGTGCTCGCGCACGACGAACACGACATCCAGTGCAGCGTCGAACGATTCGGCGAGAACGACGGCCAGGCTCAGCGCGTCCTGGCCGCGCTCGTGCGGGCGATAGCCGACCAGGTAGCGGATCTGGTTCACATCTCACCGCCGATCTGTTCGGCCATGAGACGGCCCATCCGAACGGCCCCGTCGACGTGCTGGAAGCCGGCGCCCGCCGTGTCGGAGGAGGCGAAGCGGATTGGGCCGACCGGCGTGCGCACGTCGTTGCCGTAGCGGTGCAGACCGCCGAGGTCGAAGCTCGTGCCGTAGGCGCCGCGGGTCCACTCCTCGCTGCCCCAGTCGGACTCGTAGTAGACGTCGGGGTCGAGAGCCTGCGGGCCGAGGAAGTCGGCGATGCCGGCCAGGATCGTCGCGCGGCGCTCGTCGGCGGACAGGGTGAACATCTCGTCGGCGCGGTCGTCGGGCACGAAGGCCACGAGGGTGCCGCGGTCGTCGCCGTGGTTGGTGTTGTCGTAGATCTCCTGCACGACGCGGCCGGCGCCGAAGCACGAGCCCGACAGACCCTGCTCCCGCCAGAACGGCGTCGGGTACACGGCGTGCACCTTGATGACGAGGCCGAAGCTCTGGTGCTGGTGCATCTGGTGCTGGCGGCGGGGCAGCGGCGGCTCGTAGGAGATCCGCGAGTACAGGTTCGGCGGCACCGCGACCAGGGCCCGCTTGGCATTGACGGTCACGGGACCGTCGGGGCCGTCGGCGACGGCCTGCACCCCGTCATCCGCCCACTTCAGTGTGCGAACGGGGCTGGACAGGAGCACGTTCGTGCCGCCGTCGGTCAGTGCCGCGGCGAGGCGCTCGCTGACCTGCTGCATGCCGCCGACGACCCGCAGGTCGAGGATGAAGTCCTCGTCGACGAGGTGGCTGAACGACCCGGCGGAGGCGGCCATGAGGCCGGCCTGCAGCGCGGAGAACGCGTGCACGGGCTTGGTGAGCATGCCGCCGCCGATGAAGTAGGCGATATTGCGGCGGGCCTCCTCGTCGTCGCTGCGCGCGGCGAGCCAGGCCTCGAAGGAGACGGAGTCGAGGGCGGCGGCCTGCGGGTGCTCCCACGGCCGGTCCGGGTCGATCTGAGCGGCCAGCTCGTCGAGTTCGGCGACGAGGCGGGCCATCTCCTGCTGCGTGGCGGCCGGCACCGGGAAGTCCTCGCCGCTGAACCGAGTGGCGACCCCGTCGACCGGCGCGTAGAGGTTGTCGCCCTCGCGGTAGCGGGCGAAGGTGTCCAGGCCGAGCTCAGCGGCAAGCGAGATGAGGGCGGTCTGGTCGGGGGAGATCCACTGGCCGCCGATCTCGAGCATGGCGCCCTCGATCGTGTTGGTCCAGGTGCGCCCGCCGACGCGATCGCGCGCCTCGAGCACGGTGACGCTGTGGCCGGCACGGGTCAGCTCGGTGGCTGCGACGAGGCCGGTCACCCCGGCGCCGACGATGACGACATCCGACGTGAGTTCATGGGGGCTGGGCATGCTGCTCCTTGGTCTCACCTGCCCGTCGTGGGTGTCTCCGATGACACCGGGGCGCAGGGTGACCTAACTATGGACCACAATTCCTTGCCCTGGCAAGCGCTGGGCGACGAAATCCGTAGTTGACTCTCGTCATGGGCGATGAATCACGGAGGTGACGCGGCAATTGGTACGGATTCCGATGAACTTCCCCCTCCACCTCGATCTTGACACCTATACCCGGCAGGGGTATATCTAGAGGGAAGGATGCCCCCAGGGGGTATGAGATGAGAGGGTGAAATCAATGAGCGCCACCAGTCGCTCCGAGTCGGTGCTAGGCAGCACCCCGACCAACAGCATCGAACTTCGTATCGGCGGCATGACCTGCGCGTCGTGCGCCAACCGCATCGAGAAGAAGCTGAACAAGGTGCCGGGCGTCACGGCATCGGTCAACTACGCCACCGAGACGGCCAGCATCCAAGCCCCGCCGGGCACCGAGGCTGCGCAGCTCATCGGCGTCGTCGAGCAGACCGGCTACACCGCCACGGCCCCGGAGCCTGTGCGTGCGACCGAGGACGAGGGGCCGCAGGAGGGCGACCAGTCGTCGCTGGGTGACCGGGAGGTCGCGGATCTGCGGCAGCGGCTCATCGGTGCGGCGGTGCTCTCGGCGCCGGTCATCGCGATGGCGATGATCCCGGCGCTGCAGTTCGACTATTGGGGCTTCGCCTCCCTCGTGCTGGCGGCACCGGTCGTCGTGTGGGCGGGCTGGCCGTTCCACCGCGCCGCCGCGCTCAATCTGCGGCACGGCGCCGCGACCATGGACACGCTCATCAGCATCGGGACGACCGCGGCCCTGCTGTGGTCGATCGTCGCGCTCTTCTTCGGCACCGCCGGGCAACCCGGTGTCGTGCACCCGTTCGAGCTGACGATCTCGCACGGCGACGGCCTGTCCCACATCTACCTGGAGGTCGCGGCCGGCGTCATCACGTTCGTGCTGCTCGGTCGCTACCTGGAGAAGCGGTCCAAGCGCCGCGCCGGGGCGGCTCTGCGGGCCCTGCTGGAGATGGGCGCCAAGGATGTCGCGGTGCTCCGCGACGGCCGCGAAGAGCGAATCCCGGTGGAGCAACTCACGGTCGGCGACGAGTTCGTCGTGCGCCCGGGCGAGAAGGTGGCGACCGACGGCGTCGTCGTCTCCGGGACCAGCGCGATCGACGCCTCGATGCTCACGGGGGAGTCCGTGCCGGTCGAGGTCGGCGAGGGCGACGCCGTGACCGGGGCGACCGTCAACGCCGGCGGTCGGATCGTCGTGCGCGCCACCCGAATCGGCTCGGACACCCAGCTGGCGCAGATGGCCAAGCTCGTGCAGGACGCCCAGTCGGGCAAGGCCGCCATCCAGCGCCTGGCCGACCGCGTGTCGGCGGTCTTCGTGCCGATCGTCATCGTCATCGCGCTGGTCACGCTCGGCACCTGGCTGGCGCTGGGCTACCCGCCGGCCACCGCGTTCACTGCGGCGGTTGCGGTGCTCATCATCGCCTGCCCGTGCGCCCTCGGCCTGGCGACCCCGACCGCGCTGCTCGTCGGCACCGGTCGCGGAGCGCAGCTGGGGGTGCTCATCAAGGGCCCCGAGGTGCTGGAGTCCACCCGCCGCATCGACACGGTGGTGCTCGACAAGACCGGGACCGTCACGCAGGGCGCGATGACGCTCGACGAGGCGATCCCCGCCGACGGGGTGTCGCGCGAGCTGCTGCTGCGCCTGGCCGGGGCCGTGGAGGACGCCTCCGAGCACCCGATCGCCCGCGCGATCGCCACCGGAGCCCGCCAGGGGAACAGTGACCTGCCGGCCGTCTCGTCGTTCCAGAACCTGGAGGGCCGTGGGGTCCGCGGCGTCGTGGAGGGCCACGACGTGCTGGTCGGTCGGCCGAGTCTGCTGGCCGAGCACGACCAGCCGCTGGACGAGTCACTGCAGCGCGCTCTGGAGGCCGCCCAGGCGCGGGGCACGACCGCTGTCGCGGTGGGCTGGGATGGCCGGGCTCGGGGGCTGCTGGTCGTGGCCGATCAGCTCAAGCCCACAAGCACGCAGGCCGTCGCCCAGCTCAAGGCACTCGGGCTGACTCCGGTGCTGCTGACCGGCGACAACGAGACGGTCGCGCGACAGGTGGCCAAGGAGGTCGGCATCGACGAGGTCATCGCAGAGGTGCTGCCCGCCGACAAGGTCGACGTCGTCGCCCGCCTCCAGGGCGCCGGCCGCACGGTCGCGATGGTCGGAGACGGTGTCAACGACGCCCCTGCACTCGCCCAGGCCGATCTCGGGCTGGCGATGGGCACGGGCACCGACGTCGCGATGGAGGCGGCCGACATCACCCTGGTGCGCGGCGACCTCCGCGCCGCCGCCGACGCGATCCGGCTCTCCCGCCGGACGCTGCGCACGATCAAGGGCAACCTCTTCTGGGCCTTCGCCTACAACACGGCGGCGATCCCGCTCGCGGCGCTCGGGCTGCTCAACCCGATGCTGGCCGGCGCGGCGATGGCCTTCTCCAGCGTCTTCGTCGTCGGCAACAGCCTGCGGTTGCGCCGGTTCCGGTCACGGGCCGACGAATCGCCGCGCGCCGCGGCCACGCAGGGCCGCCCGAACGCCCAGCCAGCAGCAACGACCCACGCAGGAGCGCACCGATGACCCAGACCGAAGACACCAGCCCCGCCACGCCCGAGCCCGCCACGTCGGACCACACGCACGGCTACATCAGCGACAAGGCCCGCTACCTGGCGCGCCTCAAACGCATCGAGGGCCAGGCCCGCGGCATCCACCGGATGATCGACGAAGACACCTACTGCATCGACATCCTCACCCAGATCAGCGCCCTGACCAGCGCCCTGGAGAATGTCGCGCTCGCCCTTCTTGACGATCACCTCAAGCACTGCGTCGTCGACGCCGCTCGCGCCGGCGGCCCCGAGGCCCAGGCCAAGATCGACGAGGCCTCGGCGGCCATCGCCCGCCTCGTCAAGTCCTGACTGGCGGGCTGCGGACGAGGGTGCGGCGCAAGGTGGGTATTGCCCACCTGCCCCGCGAGTGTGAGAATGAGGTGTCCGCTTCTGGGTCTATCGGAGGTATGTGATGAGCGCGCTGGCAGGCTTCACGCCGGTCACCGAAGTAGCGGCCGACGACCGCGCCAGAATCGCCTTCGGTCGCGTCGGCGTGCACGGTCAGGACCGATTCCTGGTCTCCACGCGTGAGACTGGCGAGATCTTGCTGACGCCGCTGGCCTCCATCCCTAAGCGCGAACTCGATGTCTGGGAGAACGAGGAGTTGCTGGCCTCGGTGATGCGCGGTGCGATGCAGTACGCGGCCGGCGACCTGGTCGAGCGCGACGATCTCGACGACGAGTGAGCGCCCCTCCGTTCCGCTTGCGCTACACGCGGGAGGCTTCGAGCATCCTTGATGATCTGCAGCGGCCCCAGTTCGAGAAGAAGCGCAAGAAGGTCGACAAGGCCCGACGGATGCTGCGCGATCAGGGCCCGGCATACCCAGGCCTGAATTCCCACAAGTTCAGCTCGTTGAGCGGGCCGAACGGCGAGGAAGTCTGGGAGTCCTATGTCGAGAACCGGACACCCGGTGCCTGGCGGATCTTCTGGATCTACGGGCCGGCGGCCGACGAGATCACGATCATCTCGGTGGGGCCACACCCTGATCGCGGGTGACGCCCGCCGGCTAGAGCAGCACCTCGCCGAGGTCGTAAGCGGGGGCGCGGTCGATCTGGTCGATGGTGCACGAGGTCGGCTCGCGGTCGGGCCGCCAGCGCAGGAACGTCACGGCGTGGCGAAAGCGCCAGCCCTCGAGCTGGTCGAACGCCACCTCGACGACGCGCTCGGGGCGCAACGGCACGTAGCTCACGTCCTTGGCCGAGGAGAAGCGCGACCGGTCGGTCTCCGCGTGCGCCACGTGGCCGTCGTCGTCGCGCACGACCAGCGGCTCCAGCTCCTCAACGAGTTCGAGCCGCCGCTTGGCCGTGAACGCCGCGATGCCGCCGACGTTGAACAGCCGCCCGTCGTCGCCGTACAGCCCCAGCAGCAGCGAGCCGACACCCTGGCCCGACTTGTGCACCCGGTAGCCGGTGACGACGGCATCACCCGTGCGCTTGTGCTTGATCTTCAGCATCGTCCGCTTGCCCGGCTCGTACGGCCGGTCCGCGGGCTTGGCCACGACCCCGTCGAGCCCGGCACCCTCGAAACGTTCGAACCAGTCACGCGCCTCGTCGGCGTCGCGGGTGGCGCGGGTCAGGTGGATCGGGGCCCCGTCCGGCAGCGGCGCCAACACCGCCTCCAGTCTGGCCCGACGCTCGCGGAACGGCTCGTGCAGCAACGACTCCTGCCCGAGGGCCAACAGGTCGAAGCAGACCAACTCCGCAGGCGTCTCCTGAGACAGTTTGGCCACCCGACTCGCCGCCGGGTGGATGCGTTGACTCAGGGCCTCCCACTGCAGCCGTTGGGCTCCCGACGACCCCGAGCGCACGACGATCTCGGCATCGATCGCACACTGTTGTGGCAGATATTCTCGGACCGCCTCGACGACCTCCGGAAAGTAGCGGGTCAACGGCTTGGCCCCGCGGCTGGCGAGCTCGACCTCGTCGCCGTCGCGCAACACGATGCAGCGAAAGCCGTCCCACTTCGGTTCGTAGATCAGCCCGCCCGGCACCGAGTCGGCGGCAGGGACCGAGGCCACGGCCTTGGCGAGCATGGGGGAGACGGGCAGTTCGATCGGCAGGTGCACCCGGCCATTGTGGCTCTTTTCGGGTGTGCCGTCGCCGCGCGGGCACGCGCGTCGACCTGAGACGATGGGCTCATGGATGCAGACTCCCGGTCGAGCGCGGCGAAGGTCGCGGCCGTCGCCGGACTGACCGGGGCGGGCATCGGCTTGGCGTCGGTGGCGGGCTCGGTCAGCGCGGGCGCCTACCTGGCCCGAGTCCTGCTGACCCCGGAGCGGGAGCGGCCGCAGACCGAGGAGATCCTGGCCGTCGACCCCGGCTTCATCACCCTGCGCGCCGACGAGGAGACGGTGGTGCCGGGCCGCTACGGCCTGTGGTTCGACGAGGGCCGCGGACACCTACGCATGGGCGACATCGTCGACCGCACCGACGGCGACCCGGAGACGACGCCGCCGGCCAACCGGTTGCGTCGCGGCGCGAAGACCCCGGCTCCGGTACCCACCGTCACCCGCGCCATCGAAGGCATCGACATCGGCATCCCGGCCCCCGGCCCGGCCCGCTGGGACGGCTACTTCTACGCGCAGCCGCCGACTGAGAGCCTCGGTCTCGCGCACCACGACGTCGTGGTGCCCAGTGAGATCGGGCCGCTACCGGCCTGGTTGATGCCCGGGCACGGCGACCCTGGCGCGGCCTCCCCGCACACCGCGGGCGCCGCCACCCCGTGGGCGATCCTCGTGCACGGGCGCGGCGCCACCCGACACGAATGCCTGCGCGCCGTGCCGACGCTGCACCGCCTCGGCATCACCAGCCTCGTCCCCACCTACCGCAACGACGCCGAAGGGCCGCCGAGCCCCGACGGCCTGTACAACCTCGGCCTGTCCGAGTGGCGCGACACCCAGGCCGCGATGGCCTACGCGCTCGAGCGCGGCGCCAGCGACCTCGTGCTCGTCGGCTGGTCGATGGGCGGCGCGATCGTCATGCAGACCCTCGACCTGTCGCCGCTGAAGCACCACGTGCGCCTGGCCATCCTCGACTCCCCGGTCATCGACTGGGCCGACGTCATCGCCCACCACGCTCGGCTGCGCAAGGTGCCTTCCCCGCTGGCCCATCTCGCCCAAGGGCTCATCGGGGCCCGCTGGGCCCGTGGCCTCGTCGGGGTGCACGAGCCGCTCGATGTGGCCCGCACCGACTGGCAACACCGCGCGGACGAGGTGCATCACCCGATTCTGCTCATCCACTCGGCCGACGACGAATTCGTTCCTGTGGGACCCTCTCGCGAATTCGCCCGGCGCCGAAGCGACCTCGTGCGCTACGAGGAATGGCGCACGGCCCGGCACGTCAAGGAGTGGAACGTCGACCAAGAGCGCTGGGAGCGGGTCGTCACCGAGGCACTCACGGGAGCGCTCGCGCGGTTGAGCGCCGGCTGAGGGCATTCGGAGGCCGAAGCCCGGCGGATGGGTCAGGATGTGCCATGGCCAAGAAGAAGAGCGAGCCCGCCCCCACCACCGCACAGGCGCTCGACGCGATCTCGTTCGCCGACGCGTTGGCTGTCGGCCCCGGGTTCCGCCTCGACGAACTCGACCCGCGCGCCACCCCGGCCTTCCCCGGAGCCAAGACCGACGGCCAGGCCGCCCTGGCAGCCGGCGTCGACGAGATCTCGCAACTGCAGGAGCGCCTGTACGCCCAGGCCCGTGCGGGCGCCTCAACGCAGCGGCTGCTCCTCGTCGTGCAGGGCATGGACACCTCCGGTAAGGGCGGCATCATGCGGCACGTCGTCGGCCTCATGGACCCCCAGGGGGTGCAGATCACCGCCTTCAAGGCGCCGACCGCGCAGGAGAAGGAGCACCCCTTTCTGTGGCGCATCCGCCGAGCCCTGCCCACACCGGGCTACATCGGGGTGTTCGACCGCTCCCAGTACGAGGACGTGCTCATCGTGCGGGTGCGCAACCTGGTGCCCGCCTCGACGTGGAGCCGGCGCTACAACCAGATCAACGCCTTCGAGAAGTCCGCCGCCAAAGAGGGCATCACGACGGTCAAGGTCATGCTGCACATCTCCAAGGAGGAGCAGTGTGCCCGACTGCTCGAACGGCTCGATCGCCCCGACAAGTACTGGAAGTACAACCCCGGCGACATCGACGAGCGCGCCCGCTGGGAGGACTACCAGGTGGCCTACCAGGCCGCGCTGGAGAAGACCTCCACCGAGATCGCGCCGTGGTACGTCGTTCCCGCCGACCGCAAGTGGTACGCGCGGCTGGCCGTGCAGCGCCTCGTGCTGGAGCACCTGCGGGTGATGAACCCGCAGTGGCCGCCGGCCGACTTCGACGTGGAGACCGAAAAGGCCCGCCTCGCGAACAGTTGACCGCGGCCACCGCGGGTTCTTCGTCCTGCCTGAGCTGTTGGGCTACTCCTGTGGCTCGCCCTGGTCCTGCGCTTCCTGCGCTTCCTGCGCCTGCGCAGGCTGCCCCTCCTGGGCCTGCTCGTCGTGCGGCTGCTCCTCGTGGGGCTGCTCTTGCGCAGGTGCATCCTCCGGCGGCGCGGCCTCACTCGCCTTGGGCTTGGTGGCCTTCTTGCGGCCGCGTCCCGCGGTCTTGCGGGTGGCGCGGGCCCGGGCAGCGCGTTCGGCGCTGCGCTCGGCCCGCTCCGGGGACTCGCCGGCCAAGCCTTCCTGCACCGCCGTCACCTCGACCCGCTCCAACTCGGCGTCGACCGCCACGACATCCTCGGGCAGCGGCACGCTCCTGAGGATGACCACCGAACGGCCCTCCACGTCGAGCACAGTGCCCGGGTTGTGCACGCTCTGCTCACGCGCTGGGCGACCCGCGGGCAGCGCGGTGTTGACGACCTCTTCCCAGGCCACGTCCTCGACGATCCTGGGCACCATGAACTTCACCGAGTCCCAGTGGGCGTTGAACATCAGCACGAAATGGTCGTCCTGCACCCGCTGCCCCAACGGGCCAGGCTCCAGGATGGCGTCGCCGTTGAGGAAGAGTGAGAGCGTGCGGGCGTAACCGGTCTGCCAGTCGTCCTCGGCCATCTCGGTGCCGTCGACCCGCAGCCACACGATGTCGTGCAGGTCGGAGACGCCGCCGTGGTCGGCGCTGCCGGAGAAGAACCGCCGGCGGCGGAACACCGGGTGCTGCATGCGCAACTCGACGATGCGGCTGGCGAAGTCGAGCAACTCCTGCTGCTCGCGGCCGAGGTTCCAGTCGATCCAGGAGATCTCGTTGTCCTGGCAGTACACGTTGTTGTTGCCGCCCTGGGTGCGACCCAGCTCGTCGCCGTGGGCGATCATCGGAACGCCCTGGCTGACCATCAGCGTCGTCAGGAAGTTGCGGATCTGGCGCAGCCGAAGCGCCCGGATCTCCGGGTCGTCCGTGGGGCCCTCCGCGCCGCAGTTCCAGCTGCGGTTGTGGCTTTCGCCGTCGTTGCCGCCCTCGCCGTTCGCCTCGTTGTGCTTCTCGTTGTAACTGACGAGGTCGCGCAGCGTGAAGCCGTCGTGGGCGATGATGAAGTTGATGGAGGCGATCGGCCAGCGCCCCGAGTGGGCGTACAGGTCCGAGGAGCCGGTCAGGCGTGAGGCGAACTCGGACAGGGCCGCGGCCTCACCGCGCCAGTAGTCGCGCACGGTGTCGCGGTACTTGCCGTTCCATTCGGTCCACAGGGGCGGGAAGTTGCCGACCTGGTACCCGCCGTCGCCCAGATCCCACGGCTCGGCGATGAGCTTGACCTGGGAGATCACCGGGTCTTGCTGGATGATGTCGAAGAACGCGGACAGCTTGTCGACCTCGTGGAACTGGCGAGCCAGCGTCGCCGCCAGGTCGAACCGGAAGCCGTCGACGTGCATTTCGGTGACCCAGTAACGCAGCGAGTCCATGATGAGCTGCAACACGTGCGGGTTGCGCATGAGCAGGCTGTTGCCGGTGCCCGTCGTGTCGTAGTAGTGCTCCTTGGCGTCGTCGACGAGCCGGTAGTAGCTCGCGTTGTCGAGCCCGCGGAAACACAGGGTCGGGCCGTACTCGTTGCCCTCGGCCGTGTGGTTGTAGACGACGTCGAGGATGACCTCGATGCCGGCGTCGTGCAGGGCCTTGACCATCGCCTTGAACTCGGTCACCTGCTGGCCGCGGGTGCCGTGCGCCGCGTAGCCGTTGTGCGGGGCCAAGAAGCCGATGGTGTTGTAGCCCCAGTAGTTCGTCAGGCCCCGGTCCTGCAGGTGCGAGTCCTGCACGAACTGGTGTACGGGCAGCAACTCGATGGCCGTGATGCCGAGGTCCGTCAGGTGCTTGATGATCGCCGGGTGGGCGATTCCCGCGTAGGTGCCGCGGATCTCCTCCGGCACCTCCGGGTGCGTCATCGTCAGCCCCTTGACGTGGGCTTCGTAGATGACGCTGTTGTGGTACTCGTGCCGCGGCGGACGGTCGTGGCCCCAGTCGAAGTAGGGGTTGACGACCACCGAGAGCATCGTGTGCTCCAGCGAGTCCTCGTCGTTGATCGAGTTGACGTCGCCGAACTTGTAGGCGAAGAGCGACTCGTCGCTGGTGATCTGCCCGTCGATGGCCTTGGCGTAGGGGTCGAGCAGCAGCTTGTTCGGGTTGCAGCGGTGCCCGTTCTCGGGCTCGTAGGGACCGTGGACGCGGAAGCCGTACCGGTGCCCGGGCTGCAGGTGCGGCACATAGCCGTGCCAGACGTAGCCGTCGACCTCAGTCAACTCGATACGGGTCTCGTTGTCTTCGTCGTCGATGAGGCACAGCTCGACCTTGCTGGCCACCTCCGAGAAGACGGCGAAGTTCACGCCCGACCCGTCGTAGGTCGCGCCGAGCGGATACGCCTTACCAGGCCAGATGTCCATGCTTCCTTCTTGTGTCGCGGCGGCGCCCGCGGGCGCCGCTTAGGTGTCGACCCCTGCGGCCGCCTTCGTCCTGTGTGCGGCCCGGTCGGTGGCTACCGCCGGGGGCAGGGGTCGTTGCGCGGATCGAGTCCGGGCAGGACCGAGGGTAGCCTGTCGGTGTGACCAGAAGACGGTGAGCGCGTCGCCGGACCGGGTCAATCCGGCGTTCGCCAGGCTCGCGGGCCGTTCCGGATCGCGATCGCCGCGGGCGTGTCGGGGTCGAGTTTGAATCCGGGTGCCGGGATCGGTTACTGTCGTCCAGCACGCCGCGGGACAACAGCCTCGTGGCCGGCACATGCGGACGTGGCTCAGTTGGTAGAGCATCACCTTGCCAAGGTGAGGGTCGCGGGTTCGAGTCCCGTCGTCCGCTCGGAGGAACGAGGCCTTCCTCGATGCACACTCAAGGAGGTCTTTCGGACCTGTCCGGTGGAGTGGCCGAGAGGCGAGGCAACGGCCTGCAAAGCCGTCTACACGGGTTCAAATCCCGTCTCCACCTCCAGTTCGACATCCGGTGCCGGATGTCGATCGCATTGGGCGATTGGCGCAGTCTGGCTAGCGCGCTTCCTTGACACGGAAGAGGTCACAGGTTCAAGTCCTGTATCGCCCACTCGACATCGAAGAACCCCTGGCTCTGTAACGGCCAGGGGTTCTTCGCGTGCGTGCGGGCTGGTGCGACGCCGATCACACCGGCCCCACGCGTTGGGGGATGTCGACGGGCCGGGGGCGGGCCAATCACCTCGATCGGGGGATCGACGTGAGTGGTGCCACATGCGGCCCGCGGTCGGCGCGGCTCACGTTCCCGCCTCGGCGACCGACAGGACACTGAGGGAACGACATTTGACCCAGGAGGGGTAGGAAGTCCAATGACCGCCATCGCGTGTGAGCCTGCGCGCCGCTACAGCGTCCTCATCACCCCCGGTGACGACGATCACGGCACGTGGCACACGATTACGGCCGCCAGCATCGGCGAGGCCCTGCGTAGCGTGCGCAGCGCCCTGTTCTGGGAGACCGCGCAGATCCGCTACTCGCGTGATGAAGCGACGGTGAGCGCGATCGAATGCCTCGGGAACGCCCACTGACCGACCGGCGTCGGCGTCCGAGGCTGACCGAGTGCTGATCGGGCCCTGATCGCCGGTCCTCCTCGCTGGCCCTAGGGACGGGACTGGGCGAGGTCCGCGCAGGCGATCGCCTGCCGGTTCAGTGACTCGAGTCGGTCGGTCGTGCTGCCCGTGGGATCTTGGGGCACCCCGCCGGTCGAGATGTACTTCGGCGTCCACGTGTACTCGGTGACCAGGCTCTGCTCGGTCATTCGCTGCTCCCCGGTGGCCTGCCCCCGCTCCCTGGCCTTGTTGGCGTCGACGGTCACCGTCAGCACGCCGGAGGGTCGGGAGTTGGCGCTGGTGTTGTACCAGATGAAGTTGCCGGTGCCGTATCCGACGAAGGTGCGCCCCTGCCATCCCGAGGCCTGCGGCCGGTGCGCATGGGTGCCCACCACGATGTCCGCCCCGGCCGCCTGCAGGTCGCGCACCGTGGCTGCCTGGTCGCCGTTAGGGCAGCTGGTGCCCTCGGTGCCCCAGTGCATCTGGGCCACCACGAGATCGTGCTCGGCGGCCGCTTTGGCCACGGCCTCCTTGAATTTCGCCCGGTCGAGGGCGACGGCGATGCCGGGGGAGTCTGCGCCGGCCGACCAGTTCGCCGCCGTCTCCTCCCACACCTGCGAGGCGGCGAGCACCGCCACGTTGACCCCCTTGACGTCCACGGTCAGCGGCGCGTACGCCTCCGCAGCATTGGCGCCGAAGCCGACGATCGGCAGCACATTCTTCTCCTTGGCCGCAAGGGTGTCCTGCACCCCGACCCGGCCGTAGTCGGCCGCGTGGTTGTTGGCCATGCTCACCGCGTCGACCCCGGCGGCCTTGAGCACGTCCAGTGACTTGGCGGGCGCACGGAAGGTGTAGGGCTTGCTCATCGCGGTGCCCCGCTCGGTAATCGCCGTCTCGAGGTTGACCATCGAGAAATCGGCGTCGCGCAGCTCCGGCAAGCGCTTGGCCCACACTTCGTCGGAGTCCTGCAGGAGGGCCGCCACCTGACGCTCGAAGTGCACGTCCCCGGCGAACGCCAAGGAGATGGTGGCCGGCCCGGTGGGGGTACTGGTCGGCTCCGACCCGCCGCCGTTCTCTTCACCGGCCGCTGCGGTGGTCGGGTCCGCCGGGCTTTGGCCGGTGCCCGAAGACGTCGACGAGTCTTGGGCGCAGGCACTCAAGGCCAGGAGAACGACAGCGGACATCGCGACGGTGCGGCGGTTCAGCATGCGGGCAGTGTAATTCGGGCACCGTCGGGTTCTGCGGAACCTGGGCGGCGCGGGTAGGCGTTGACGCAGGGAGTCGTTGGTTCGCCGGGGGCGAAGCGAGATCGATAGGGGCGAATCAGGCGACCTGGGGCAGGTCAGACCGCCGCGCAGGAGGCCGATGGGCAAACGGCAGCCGAACGAGCGGTGAGTGTGGCGCAGACGGCAGGGACTGGCCCGTGGATGCGCGAGAATGGTCGCACGCAGCGACGCGAAGGGGAGTCCGGGAGTGGACGAACGAGTGGGCACCGGTGAGGTCGTGACCTCACCCGACCAGCCACGCGTGCGCGCCCTGCGGTCCGGCGAGGCCGCCCCGCCCTACCCAGGGACGACCGCTGCGGGCACCCCCGACGCGTCGGCAGCGATGAGCGATTCGCCCGGCGAACCATCCGGTGCTGGCACCGACCCTTCGCAGCGCGCTGCGGGGGGCGCTTCCGGGGGCATCGACCCAGACCTGGCGAGCCGGCCGATGCTGGGCCCGGACTGGGCCTGGCGGCGACGACTGCGCGAGCGGCGCGCGACCTACCACGCCTATCGGATGGGGGTGGCCGCCCTCGGCGTCACCGTCGTCATCGTGGGTCTGATTCTCGTGCCGCTGCCGGGGCCTGGTTGGCTCATCGTCTTCTGCGGCCTGGCGATCTTGGCGACCGAGTTCCACTGGGCCAAGCGGCTGCACCAGTACGTCTCGGCACGCCTGCGGGAGTGGAACGACTGGATCATGGCGCAACCGGTGTGGGTGCGACTGGCGCTCGCCGCCGGCACGTTCCTCCTGGTCGTCGCGTTCTTCTGGGTCGTGCTGAAGGTCGTGGGCATCCCCAGCCTCGTGCCGGAGTGGATCACGCACTACCTGCGCACCTACGCGGCTCTGTGAGCGCCGCCCCCGAGCCGGGCCCGCAGGCGCAGTCCAGACGCGCCCTCGGCGAACTCGGCGCACTGATGCTGGATGCGGGCTACGCAGTGACCGACGTGGCACACACCCTGGAGACCGCGATGGAGGCCCGGGGCCTGCAGCGCACCCGCGCGGGGGTGTTTCCGCAGGCGGTGCTGCTCGACGACGGCACCGGCACACGGATGACCTCGACGACCGGGCAGACCCTCACGTTCGACCAGGTCGGGCGCACCGGCCGAATCGTCGCGGCCGCCTACCGCGGCCAGGGGGACTGGGCCGCGCTGCGCGACGGGGTCGCGGCAGTGCGGGCCAACCCGCGGCAGCGACCGGCGTGGGTGGCGATCGTGGGCAACGGGTGCATGACGACGGGCATCGCGGTCGTCTTCGGCGCCTACTGGTGGTCGCTGCTGGCCGACGCGGTGCTCGGGCTGCTCGTGGGCGTAGCGCTCGTCGTGCTCTCCCGGTACCTGAAGGTGGCGCAACTGCTGCCATTCCTCCTGCCCTTCATCGTGACCGTCGTGCTGTGGCAGGCGGCGTCGTTGGCCGGGGTGCACTCTGTGCCGCTGTTCGCCGTGTGCGCGCCGTTGGTGGTGCTCATCCCAGGGGCGGCGGCCACCAACGGGGTGTTGGAGTTGAGCGCGGGCGACGTCGTCTCCGGCGGCTCGCGCCTGATCTCCGCCTTGGTCGTGTGGGCGCTGCTCGCGGCGGGGATCGTCGCGGGGGCGGGCCTCATGGGTGCTGAGCTCGTCGGCGGCTCGCTGGTGGCCGGCGGTGGCGGACCTGCGCCGGCGCACGGCTGGGGCGCGCCGGTGCCTGGCTGGCTGGTGTGGCCGGCGACGGCGCTCATCGGCATCGGGGTCGGGCTGTTCTGCTCGGCCCGTGCGAGGCTGACCTCGGTCATCGTCGTCGTGTTGCTGGCGACGTACGGGCTGGTCCGGCTGCTGGAGCCCGAAGTGGGGCCGGTCGTGACGATCGGGGTGGCCTCGGCGCTGGTGCTCACGGCGACGCGCCTGCTCGAGTTGCTCGCGCCGGCCTTCCCCAGCGTCGTCGTCTTCCGGCCCGCCTATTGGCTGCTGGTGCCCGGCTCGTTCGGCCTCATCGCCCTGACCACCGACAACGGCGACCCAGACCTCATCCGCGCAACCCTGGCCACGATCATCGCCCTGACCATCGGCACCCAGGTCGCCGCCATCGCCGCCGAGGGCGTCCAGACCATGGCGCGCGCCCGGTTCCGCTTCCTGCGCCGCACCCGCCGCTGAGCGGGCTGCCGCGCTCGGCCTGCCTCGCCCCGCCCCGTTTTGGGAGCCGGGCCTTCGAGCAGGTATGGTGTCGGACGCACCGGACGTATAGCTCAGTTGGTTAGAGCGTTCGCTTCACACGCGAAAGGTCAGGGGTTCGAGTCCCTTTACGTCCACCCCGAAACCCCCTCTGAGTAGGGGGTTTTCGCTTTGCTCCGCACATTCGTGCCACGTCTGCGTGCCACAACCTAGCCGCGGGGGCCACGTGGGCTGACCAGGCCGTGGTCGTAGGCGGCGATGACGAGCTGGGCACGGTCGCGAGCATCGAGCTTGGTCAGCAGCCGGCCGATGTGCGTCTTGACCGTACCCATCGAGATGTACAGAGTCGCGGCGATCTCGTGGTTGGAGAGCCCGGCGCCCACGAGCGACAAGACTTCGGCCTCTCGCGCCGTCAGCGACGCCGGGGCCGGAGCGGGTCTGCGCGGATGATCGACGTAGTGCTCGACGAGCCGCGCCAGGATCGCAGGGGCGAACAGGGACTCGCCGGCGTGGGTGCGCATGATCGCCTGGGTCAGGGCTGCCGGTTGGGCGTCCTTGAGCAGAAAGCCGCTGGCCCCGGCGCGCAGGGCCGCGACGACGTACTCGTCGAGCTCGAACATGCTGAGCACCAGAACACGGGTGGACCGGAGCAGCGGATCTGTCGTGATGGCAGACGTCGCCTCGATCCCGTCGCCACCGGGCATCCGCACGTCCATGAGCACGACGTCGGGGATCAGGTCGCGGGCCGCTGCGACCGCGCCACGGCCCGTGTCGGCTTCCCCGGCTACCACCAGTCCTGGCGCGCTGTCGACGATGAGCCGCAGACTGTGCCGAATGAGCGGCTGATCGTCGACGATCAGGACTCTGACATTCATCGGCCGGGTGCCACCGACCGCCACGCTCCCGGCTTGCGCCCAGCCCCTCCGGGCTCGCCAGCGCTGGGGTGGCGGTCGGGCGTCTCGGCGGCGCTGGGCTCGGGCAAGCGCGCGACGAGTCGAAAGCCTGTCGGTCCGGGTCCGGCGCACACGGTGCCGCCGAGCGCCTGCACCCGTTCGCGCAGGCCCGCCAGCCCAACGCCGGCGCCGGGGTGCGGAGCCCAGCCCGGCACCGGCTCGTCCTCCACCGTGACGACAAGGGAGTCTCCCTCCCGAGCCACCAGCACGCGGGCCTGGGCGGGGCCGGCGTGCCGGCCGGTGTTGGTCAGGCCCTCGCGCACAACGGCGCACGCAAGCAGTTGGGCGCCCGGCGAAACCTGCCCTCCGGTCTCGATCGCCAAGGTGGCGCGAACCCCTGCCACCGTTGCTCCGGCCACGATCGAGGGCAAATCTGCGAGCGACTCACCAGGCTTGCGCGGCGCCGAGTCTGCCGGGCTACGCAACACGGCCAGCATGCGGCGAAGCTCCAGGGTTGCGGCCCGCCCGGCGTCCTCGATATCGGCGAGAGCAGCGGCCTGTTCGTCGGCTCGGCCACTGCCCCGCACGGTCTGCGCCGCAGCGGCGCGAACCGTGATGAGCCCGAGACCGTGTGACGCGAGGTCGTGGAGTTCCCGCGCGAGCCGCATCCGTTCGGCCTGCTTGGCCCGTTCAGCGGCCCACCCGGTGAGTGCGTCTTCGTAGGCCCCGCGTTCGCGTCGGGAGCGCACCTGTGCCCACAGCAACATGGCGACCGCTCCGGAGGCGGCTGCTGTCAGGACCACCGTGGCCTGGGCGGCGTCGCCGATACTCGTCGTGGCCAGCGCGAGCGCCAGCACCGCGATGCCGACGAGTGCGATCGACCACGCGCGTGAGCGCAGCACGGGCCGGTCAGGTTGGTCCATCTCATCGAGTCTAGATTCGGGCCGCACCAGGGACATCAGACCGTGGTCCGATCGACGCAGGGCCGAGCCGTGGGGAGCGGGATCCGACCACGAGCCGATGACGCGACACGTCCTTCGACGGTGGACTCGATCCCATGATCGACATCGACAGACTCGTCAAACGCCACGGCACCCGGACGGTGCTCGACTCCGTGAGCTTCACGGCGCAACCGGGACGCATCACCGCCTTCCTCGGCCCCAACGGTGCCGGAAAGTCCTCGACCCTGCGCATCCTGCTCGGCCTCGATCGCGCAGACGGCGGCAGGGCCCTTGTCGACGGCGAGCCCTATGCCGCGCTGAGGGCTCCGCTGCGCAGCGTCGGGGCGATGCTCGATGGGCCGGGCGCGCATCGAACCCGGACCGCACGGGCCCACTTGGACTGGGTGGCCCGTAGCAACGGCATTCCGCGGCGGCGGGTACCGCAGGTGCTGCAGCAGGTCGGTCTGGACCACGCGGCGACCATGCGGGTGGGGCGCTATTCACTCGGCATGGGGCAGCGTCTGGGGATCGCGGCTGCCCTGCTGGGTGAGCCGCGGGCGCTGGTGCTCGACGAGCCGGCCAACGGCCTGGACCCCGACGGAATCCGCTGGATGCGCAGGTTGCTGCGTGGCCACGCCGACGCCGGCGGCACGGTGCTGCTCTCGAGCCACCTGATGGCGGAGGTGGCGGGACTCGCGGACGACCTGGCCGTCATCGCCGGAGGGCGCGTCGTCGCTTTGGGAACGGTCGCCGAGGTGAGCTCCGGGCACGAGTCCCTGGAGGATGCGTTCTTCAGTCTGACCGCTCCCGCGCCGGAATCGGCCGCATGAGGGCGCTCGACGTACTGGGGGCCGAACTGAGCAAGGCCCTCACGCTGCCGGCGACGTGGGTGGGGGTCGGTGTCGCGGCCGCCGGGTCGATCGCGCTCACCCTGCTCAACGCCAGCATGATCGCCGCCGACCTACGGGCGGGGCGCTTCGATCAGTTCGTTTCCGCCTCACCCACCGAGGCCGCCTTCGCGGCGATGCCGTTGGGCACTGTCGGCGCCGTCGTGCTCGGCGTAGTCATCATGAGCAGCGAGTACGCCCCGTCGAACGCGGAGGTGGGTGGCGGGCGACAGATCGGCGCGACCTTGACGGCGATGCCGGGGCGAGCGGGCGTGCTGGCGGCCAAGGCCGCGGTCCTGGCCGCGCTGGTGACGGCCGTGGCCGCTGTGACCTTGCCCGCGACGGTCGGCATCGCGCGGATCATCATCGGCGCCGGCCACGAAAGCGTCGGCCTGGCGGAGACGGTGACGCGGGGCGCCGGCGGGGCCCTCTACTGGGTGCTGACGGGATTGTTGGCCCTGGCCATCACCACGTTGACCCGCAGCGGCGTGCTGCCGCTCATCGTGCTCGTCCTCAACAGTTCGATCGTCTCGCTGTCGCTCCTGCTGACCCACCTGACCCCCCTGGCGCACTGGCTGCCGGACCTGGCCGGGCGCCGGCTGTTCGGCGAGATCGACACGATCGAGGGCGGGCTGGAGGCTCTGCCCGGAGCCGTGGTCATGGCCGCCTGGACGCTCGGGCTACTGGCCATTGCCGCCGCGAGTTTCCGAGGCCGGGACGCATGAGCGCCGGGGGACCGGTCGACGCGCTGCGGGCCGAGTGGGCCAAGGTGGCGACGCTGCCGATGGCGCCCCTCACCGTGGCTGTCATGACCGCCGCAGGCGTCTTGCTGGGGTGGGTGATAGCGGCTGGCGCGAGGCAACGGGGCCTGGCCGTCACCGGGGGAGACGTCCTCGTGGCCAGCGCGCCCTATCTGGCCACCGGGATCGTGCTGCTCGGGACGCTGCCTGCCGCCCAGGAGTATGCGGGGCGGCAAATCCGCACCACCCTGCTCGCCATGCCCGACCGCCGCGCCCTGCTGGCTGCCAAGACGCTTGCTGCCCTCGGTTGGGTCGGGGGCACCAGCGCCCTGTGCGGGGCAACCGCTCTGCTGGCCGCCAACCTGGCGTTGCGCGCCAACGGCGCAGCGCCGCTGTGGGAAGGGGACGGGCGCCGCCTGCTCGGGGTCATCGGGTACCTGGCGCTGATCGGAATGCTCGCCCATGCCCTCTGCGCTCTCGTCCGCCACCTGATCCCGGCGCTGGCCGGGATGCTCGGCCTGCTCCTCATCGCCTCTCCGCTGATCTCGGCCGCCACGGAGCACGCGCGGTGGCTCCCCGACCGCGCGGCGGCCGCGTTGTACCTGAGTGGCGACACAATGCTGTCGGCCCGCGCCGGCTCGTTGGTTGCTATCGCGTGGATCGCGGTTCTGCTCGGTTGTGCCTACCTTCGGCAAGGGCACACCGACCCCTGATCGGTCGGCGCTGGCCGCCACCGCCCAGCCCACTTCGGCCATCGGACTGCTGGCCCCGCGCGCAGCTACCGCCAGCAACGTCAGCGTGATCAGTGCCAGGGGGTCGAAGGCGGTAGCCGCCCCTCCCATCCTGCGGCCCAGCCGCTTCGCAGCGATTGTTCCGCCAGATCGGCGTCGTCACCGGCACCGGCGTAGAGGCGGATCAGGCCCGCCGTCAGGACGGGCTCCACCTGCTCGAAGGTCACGACCCCCCTGACCAGGAGCATGCACGCGCCATGGCCCAGCATCCACACCTCGTTGGCGAATCCGACGGGGTCGACCTCCGCGTCGAAACGCCCTGCCGTCACCGCCCGCTGGACAGCCTCGATGAGTTGCCCGAACGTCGCATCCGCAGCCTGGGCGTCGGGTAGCGGCAGCGTCCCGTCGAACATCACCGCGTACAGGTCGGGATAAGCCGTCGCCGAGGACGTGTACGCGGCGCCGATGGCCGCCAGGTCGCGGACTGGATCGTCAGTCGCGACGACCCCGGCCAGTCTCGCTGTGAGCCGATTGAAACCCTCCTGACGAACAGCGCCGAGCAGACCCGGCATCCCGTCGAAGTAGGTGTAGACGGCCATGGTCGAAAAGTCGGTGTCGGCGACGAGCTTGCGCAGGCTGACCGGCTCGCGGCGGGCGAGCATGCCCGCAGCACGCTCGATGAGCAGATCACGGACTTCGGGGCGGGGGGGACGAACCACTTGACCAAGATATAGCACTGCTATTAAATAGCAGTGCTACAGAATCGAGGAGGTAGACATGTCAGTGCAACTAGTCAACCCACCGTCGTTGCCGACCCCGGAGGTCTATGCGCAAGTCGCCGTCGCGCAGGGGGCCAGGTTCGTGTTCGTCTCAGGGCAGGTCGCCCGCGACGCCGACGGCAAACCGGTAGGCCCCGGCGACCTGGCCGCTCAGACCGAGCAGGCGTACGCAAACGTCGATGCGGCCGTGAAGGCTGTCGGTGGATCGTTCAGTGACATCGCCAAGTTGACGGTCTACGTCGTCGACTGGGAGCCGGCCAAGATGGCAATGCTGGCCGAGGGTGCGGTCCGAGCGGCCCAGCGGCTCGGATTCGATCTGGTCCGCCCGATCACTCTGCTGGGTGTCGCTGCACTGGGCGAGCCAGACCTGCTCATCGAGGTGGAGGCCGTCGCCGTCCTGCCCTGACCGACTGTCAGAGCAGGCGAGGAAACGCCGCTGCTGTGATGGCCGTGCCGAGCAGGATGCCGACGGCCGCCTGAGCAAGCGAGTGTCGGCCTGCGCGCACTCGGGCCCAAGCGACGGCGGCGACGATCGGGACGGTCAGGCACAGCGTCCAGGCGCCGACGTCGATAGCGGCCACGGTGGCGCAGGTGGCGGCGACGTCGGCGTGGATCGAGGCCTTCCAGAACCGGGTCACCAGGGTGATGGCCGCCAGGCCCACGAGGATCGTCACGATGAGCGCCAGCAGCGGGCGCGGGGCGCCCAGCAGCGCCAGCGCGACGAGGGTCAGCGTCACAGAGGCGGCCGCGATGAGCATCGGGACGTGACGCTGCTCGCGCAGCACCAACTGGCGATCGCGGACGCGACCCGAGCGCACCAGCACCCGCAGCACCACCTCCGGTATCAACGCGCAGCCCGCGATCGCCGCCAGCGCCCAGGCGACTCCGGCCAACGGGTTTTCGGCGGCGCGCGCAGCGACCACCAGCAAGGTGAGTGTGACCAGCACGAGCGGGTCGAAGGCGGTGGCCACCGCGTCGGCCAGGCGCGAGCGCGCCCGGGACGCCAGGCGCGCCAGGTCGGGGTGATCGGCGTCAGGCATCTGCGCCGACGGTGGGGCGGGCGGTGGTGGGGCGGGCGGTGAGGTGGGCGATGGTGACGTCGACGGCCAGGGTTGTCGAGATTGCCGGGCCGGCGGACAGGCGTTCACGCAGGGCAGCTCGGTCCACGTGCCACGCCGCAGGGCCCATGAGCAGCAGGTCGGCCGCCTGGTCGCCGGTGACGGTCAGGGGGTGTTCGACGGTCGCCGTCGAAGCGATCGACCAGCCGGCCAGCTGCTGCGCGAGGCGGTCGGACTTGTCGGGGTCGACCCGCAGGCCCCCCTGCTCGTCGGCCAGGCCCGCGAGGTGGCCTGGTCGCGGGGTGACGACCGCCAGCACGCCGCCGGGAGCCAGCACCCGGGCGAACTCGCTCGGATTGCGGGGCGCGAACACGCAGAGCACCACACCCGCGACGGCATTGCCCAGCGGCAATCGACCCCACGCGTCCGCCACCACGCTCGCCAACCGAGGGTGGGTCCGCGCCGCCCGGCGCGCCGCGTAGCGGGACAGGTCCAGGCCGAGGCCGACCGTCGCCTCGCTCGCTGGGGCGTCCAGGCAGGCTGCGGCGTAATAGCCGGTGCCGCCGCCCAGGTCGACCAGCGCCCCGGGTGTTGGCTCGGCCGCGCGCAACGCCTCGGTGAGCGCCGCCGCCACTGGGGCGAACACGCCGGCGCCCTGGGCCCGTTCGCGGGCCGCCACCATCTCGGCATCGTCGGCGTGCAGCCCACGAGTGCCCGCGCCCGTGAGCAGGCTGAGGTAACCCTGTCGGGCCACGTCGAAGGTGTGCCCCGCAGCGCAGCGAACCGGCCCGCTCGCCTGCGCTGACAGGCGTCCCTGGCAATGCGGGCACGCCAGGGACGGCAGGGCAGCAGTCAAGGCGGACGAGGGGTTCGGCACCCAGACACTCTAGGTGGGCCCTGCGCCGGCCTCGCGAAATGTCGCGGTGGTGAACCAAGTACATGACCCCGATCGGGCGATCAGCGGCAACGCTCTGACCTGCGAAGTTCTTAGCACAGAGATCTCTGCAATGCGGGACATGTACTTAGTTCGCCACAAACCCGAAGTCCGGGCGACGCCGTACCCGCGTCGATGGCAGGCTGGTGCGCATGAGCGAGCAGGCGCAGGGCCCCGTGGTGGTGACCGTTGCGATCTACCCGACGAAGGGCGAGGCGGGGCAGACCCTCGACGCGGCGGACATCGAGGCGCAGGGCCTGGCGGGCGACCGGCGCAAGAAGCGGCCCGTGCACCTCGTGGGCGCCGGCGAGACGCCGGAGACCACCCGGGCCAACCTTTTTCTCGACCTCACCGACGACCAGCTTGGCGCCCTCTTGGAGCACACGGTGCGGGTCGGCGATGCTGCCCTCTTCATCAGCGAGCGTCCGACGGGCTGCCCCGGGGTGTACGCGGTTGTGGCCGAGTCCGGGCGGGTCGCGGTCGGCGACCACCTGACGATCCTGCCCGGCTCCCCGGCCTGAGGCGCGCCCCGCCGCGCGGAAAGCCTGATGAAGCCGCGCACGGGTGGCGGATACCATCGAGAGGGGCCGTGATTCGGCCTCCATCTGCGTGGGGGATCCGTTGCACGACGGGTCTGCCCGCGCGCCGACAGCGTCCGCAACCGTGAGGAGCCCTCAGTGTCCGCCCAGATCACCGTCACCGTCGCCGGAGAGCAGCGATCGGTCGACGCGGGCACCACGGCCGCCGACCTGTTCGCCGACGACAAGCGCATCGTCGTCGCCCGGGTTGACGGCGACCTCGTCGACCTGGCCCGTGAGCTCGCCGACGGGCAGACCGTCGAGGGGGTCGACATCGGCTCGCCCGACGGGCTGTCCGTGCTGCGCCACTCGTGCGCGCACGTCGCGGCCCAGGCGGTGCAGCAGGTGCACCCCGACGCCAAGCTCGGCATCGGCCCGCCCATCACCGACGGCTGGTACTACGACTTCGCCCTCGCCGAGCCGTTCACGCCCGAGGACTTCAAGCGCCTCGAGAAGGCGATGCAGAAGATCATCAACGAGGGCCAGACGTTCCGGCGGCGCGTTGTCGGCGAGACCGAGGCGCTCGAAGAGCTCTCCGGTGAGCCGTTCAAGTGCGAGCTCATCGGCCTCAAGGGCGGACTGTCCAACGACGACCAGGAGGCCGGTGCGGGCGTCGAGGTCGGCGCGGGCGACCTGACGATCTACGACAACGTGCGCCGCGACGGCTCGGTCGCGTGGGGTGACCTGTGCCGCGGCCCGCACATCCCGAACACCAAGCTCCTCGGCAACGCGTTCAAGCTGATGCGCAGCTCCGCGGCCTACTGGCGCGGCGACCAGCGCAACCAGCAGCTGCAGCGCCTGTACGGCACGGCGTGGCCCAGCAAGGACGAGCTCAAGGCGTATCTGGAGCGGCTCGCCGAGGCCGAGCGCCGCGACCACCGCAAGCTCGGCGCCGAGCTCGACCTGTACTCCTTCCCCGACGAGCTGGGCTCCGGCCTGCCCGTCTTCCACCCCAAGGGCGGGGTCATCAAGCGGGAGATGGAGGACTACGTCCGCGCGCGGCACATCGAGGAGGGCTTCGACTACGTCGGCACCCCGCACATCTCCAAGGACGGGCTGTTTCACACCTCCGGGCACCTGCCGTACTACGCCGAGACGATGTTCCCGCCGCTGCACGTCGACGAGGAGCGCGACGCCGACGGCAACATCGTGCGGGCCGGCATGGACTACCGCCTCAAGGCGATGAACTGCCCGATGCACAACCTGATCTACCGCAGCCGCGGCCGCTCGTACCGCGACCTGCCGATGCGGCTGTTTGAGTTCGGCTCGGTGTACCGATACGAGAAGTCCGGCGTCGTGCACGGCTTGACCCGCCTGCGCGGCTTCACGCAGGACGACTCGCACTCCTATGTCACCCCCGAGCAGGCCGGGGAGGAGATCAAGCACTTGCTGGACTTCTGCCTCGGGCTGTTCCGCGACTTCGGCCTCGACGACTTCTACCTCGAGCTGAGCACCCGGGACGCGGACTCCGACAAGTTCATCGGCTCCGACGAGGACTGGGCCGAGGCGACGCGCATCCTGGAGGAGGCGTGCACCTCGACCGGGCTCGAGCTGGTGCCCGACCCGGGCGGCGCGGCCTACTACGGCCCCAAGGTCTCGGTGCAGGCGCGCGACGCCATCGGGCGCACCTGGCAGATGAGCACGATCCAGTACGACTTCAACCAGCCGGAGCGGTTCGGCCTGGAGTTCCAGGCCGCCGACGGATCCCGGCAGCGGCCGGTGATGATCCACTCCGCGAAGTTCGGCTCGATCGAACGGTTCATGGGTGTGCTCGTCGAGCACTACGCCGGGGCGTTCCCGGTCTGGCTGTCGCCGGTGCAGGTGACCCTCGTGCCGGTCGCGGAGGAGTACGTCGAGTACCTCGAAGACGTCGCCGCGAGCCTGCGTGCCGCCGGGGTGCGCGTCGACATCGACGCCTCCGACGACCGCTTCCCCAAGAAGATCCGCAAGGCGAGCACCTCCAAGGTGCCGTACGTGCTGATCGCGGGGGAGGAGGACCGCTCGGCCGGGGCGGTGTCGTTCCGTTACCGCGACGGCAGCCAACGCAACGGCGTCCCGATCGAGGACGCCATCGCCGAGGTGGTTGCGGCCATCGAGGCCAAGGCCCAGGTCACCACGGCCCCGGCCTGACCAGCGTCAGACGGGCTCGGCGAGCAGCACCGGAATCTGACGATCGGTGTTCTCCTGGTACTGCGCGTACGGCGGGAACGCCTCGACGCACCGCTCCCACCACTGCGCCCGCTCGTCACCGGAGAGTTCGCGGACGACGTAGGGGCGGGTCTGCGTGCCGTCCTGCAGGTCGACGCGGGGGTTGGCCATCATCGAGTGGTACCAGGCGGGGTGCGCCGGCGCCCCGCCCTTGGAGGCCACCGCTGCGTAGGCGGTGCCGTCGGTGACCCGCATGAGCGGTACCCGGCGCAGCTTGCCGGAGCGCTTGCCCCGCACGGTGTAGACCACGATCGACATGCCCTGGATGTCGGCGGCCCGAGTGTCGCCGGCGGCGTCGATGGCGGCGAGCTGGTCGGCGACCCAACCCGCCTTGGGCGGGTCGTACTCTCCGGTCAGCGGTGCGGCGTCGGGACCGGTCGCAGAAGTGCTCATGGGGCCAACCCAACACCCCGCAGCGCGGGTTGTCGAGCGCGGCCCGGGCGCCGCGGATGCCTAGGATCGCCTTATGACAGGGGAGCCGCTGGATTCGATGGAGCAGGCCGAGGACTTCGCGCGCGTCGAGGACGGCTTCGATCGGCTGTGGACCCCGCACCGCATGGCGTACGTGCGGGGGGAGCGGCCCGACCCGAACGCCGGGCAGGGCTGCCCATTCTGCGCGGCCCCGGGAAAGAGCGACGAGGAAGGGCTCATCGTGCATCGCGGCGCGCTGTGCTTCGTCGTCATGAACCTCTTTCCGTACAACCCCGGGCACCTGCTCATCTGCCCGTACCGACACGTTCCGCTCTACGTCGACCTCACCGACGAGGAGACCGAGGAGTTCACCGCGCTGACGAAGGCGGCTCTGCGGGCGTTGGCCGCCGGGTCCGCGCCGATGGGCTACAACATCGGCATGAACCAAGGGGAGGTCGCGGGCGCCGGCGTCGCCGCGCACCTGCACCAGCACGTCGTGCCGCGCTGGGGCGGGGACGCCAACTTTCTGCCGATCATCGGCCAGACCAAAGCGTTGCCGGTGTTGTTGGAGGACGCCCGCGTCAACCTCGTGGCGAACTGGCCCAAGGACTGAGCGGACCGGCCCCTGCCTGAGGGAGCGGTCCGCTCGTGGCCCAGCCCGGGTCAGGACACGCTCACGGCGCCCGGATGCGCCCGGAGGCGCCCGCTCACCCGGCGACCAGGTGCTCCTCGACGAGCCGATGCGGCATCTGCTCGTAGCCGCTGAACGTGCGGGTGAAGGTGCCGGAGCCGTGCGACAGGGAGCGCAGGTCGATGGCGTAGCGCGAGAGCTCCAGCTGCGGCACCTCCGCGCGCACCACCGAGTAGCCGGCCTGGTTGGCGGGCTCACTGCCCTGGATGCGGCCGCGGCGGGTCTGCATGTCGGTCATCACGGCGCCCACGTGGTCGTCGGCGACCTTGACCTCCAGCACGTCGATCGGCTCGAGCAGGGTGATCGCGCCGTTAGTCGCGGCGGCCTCCTTGAGCGCCAACGCCCCGGCGGTCTGGAAGGCGGCGTCGGAGGAGTCGACCGAGTGGGCCTTGCCGTCGTGCAGGGTGACCCGCACATCGACCATCGGGTAGTTGGAGATCGTGCCCTTCTCGAGCTGGGCCCGGACTCCCTTCTCCACGCTGGGGATGAACTGACGCGGCACCGCGCCGCCCACGACCTTGTCGACGAACTCGAAGCCGGCGCCGCGCTCGAGCGGCTCGACCGTGATCTGGCAGACCGCGTACTGACCGTGGCCACCGCTTTGCTTGACGTGCCGCCCCTGCGCCGTGTGCCTGCCGACGAACGTCTCGCGCAGCGGAATGCGCAGGTCCTCGGGGGCGACGTCGACGTTGAAGCTCTCCTTGAGCCGGGCCATCACAAGGTCCAGGTGCGTGGGGCCCATCGTCCACAACACCGTCTGGCCGGTCTCGCCGTTGTGCTCGACGCGCAGCGAGGGGTCGGCCCCGGCGATCCGCTGGAGCGCGCCCGGCAGCTTGTCGAGGTCGGCGCGGGTCGCGGGCTGGATAGCTACCGGCAGCAGCGCCTGCGGCATCTGCCAGGGCTCGATGACCAGCGGGTCGTCCTTGTCGCTGACCGTGTCGGAGGTCTGTGCCGCGCCCAGCTTGGCGACGACGGCCAGGTCACCGGCGATCGCGGCGTCCTTGGGGCGCAACTCCGAGCCCAGCGGTGAACTCAACGGGCCGACCCGCACCTGCTCGTCGTGATCCTCGTGCCCCTCGACCTCGTGCCCGACGAAGCTGCCGAGGTGACCGGAGACGTGCACGACGGTGTCGGCGGTCAGCGTGCCGGAGAACACCCGCAGCAGCGCGACGTGGCCCGCATACGGGTCGTTGGTGGTGCGCACGACCTCCGCGACCAGCGGGCCGCCCGGATCGCCGACCAGCTGCGGGCCTGCGGCTCCGGCCACGGTGAAGACCGTCGGCATGGGGCGCATCGGCGGCGGCGGGAAGGCCGCTTCGACGAGGTGCATGATGACGTCGATGCCCGCCCCGGTGTCGACCGACAGCGGCACGACCGGGTGAAAGGAGCCCCGCGCCACAGCGGTCAGCAGCGCCGCCTCGACGATCTCGAAGCCGACCTCCTCGCCGCCCAGGTAACGCTCGAGGAGGGTGTCGTCCTCGGCCTCGGTGATGATGCCCTCGAGCAGCGGCCCGTGGTACTCGTCGAAGACCGGGATGTGCTCCGGGCCGGTGGCGCGCACGGCCCGTTGCCCGCCGGAGTAGTCGTGCACCTCGCCGAGCACCAGGTCGACGATCTCCTCCAGCCGGCTCTGGCGCACGACCGGGATGCCGAGGGGAAGGACCCCGTCGCCGAAGGCCGCCTGGGTGGCGGCGAGCGTGCCCGCGTAGTCGGCCCGCGGCGCGTCGAGCTTGGTGACGACCACCGCGCGCGGCTGGTTGACGGCTGCGCATTCGTGCCACAGCGCCTCGGTCGCGGCGTCGACGCCGTCGGTGGCGGAGATGACGAACAGGGCGGCATCGCCCGCGCGCAGACCGGCCCGCAGCTCGCCGACGAAGTCCGGATATCCGGGCGCGTCGATGAGGTTGAGCACCACGTCGCCGCACTCCAGCGCCGCGACCTCGAGGCCGGTGGTGCGCTGGTCGTCGCGGTTCGGCGGCCGGTAACCGGGCGTTGTGCGCGACACGAGGTGGTCGAACAACCGAGTCTTGCCCGAGCCGCTGGGACCCACCAGCACCACGTTGCGGATGTGGTCGGTGTCGGTGGGAGTGGGCGTCTGCGCTGACGATGCTCTTGCCATGCCTCACTCTCGCTCCGACCCCTCGCGCGAGCAAGTACAACTCGCGGATTAGGGCCGATGGTCCCGCGGGTGAGCCGCCGGGCGCGACGCGGGGTGCGAGCTCGGGCCGGGGCCGGCCGAGCGAGCCACGAGCATCAGTAGGCTGGGCCCACCATGCTCAACAGATTCGCGCGGGCGTTCGTCACCCGCCTCATCACCCCCATCGCCAAGCTCCTCCTGCGGCTGGGGCTGAGCCCCGACGCGGTGACGATCATCGGCACCGTCGGGGTCTGCTTTTGCGCGCTCTTCTTCTTCTCCCGCGGTGAGTTCGTGTGGGGCACCGTCTTCATCGCCCTCTTCGTGGTCTCCGACCTGCTCGACGGCACGATGGCGCGGGTCTCGGGCCGCCAGAGCAACTGGGGCGCGTTCCTGGATTCGACGCTCGACCGATTCGGTGACGCGAGCGTCTTCGGCGGCCTCGTCCTCTACTTCACGCGGCAGCCCGATGGCGCTGCCAACGCATGGGGCGCCCTGGCGTGCCTCGTGTTCGGCTTCGTCACCAGTTACGCGCGGGCCCGCGCCGAGGGCCTCGGTTTCGTCGGCGCCAACGTCGGGATCGCCGAGCGGGCCGACCGGCTCGTCGTCGTGCTGCTGACGACCTTCCTCGTCGGCCTGTTCAGCCTGCCGCACGTCGTGTTCACCGTCGTCCTGTGGTTGTTGGCGGCCGCCAGCGCCATTACCGTCGCCCAGCGCATGCTCGCCGTCCGCGCTGAGATGGCCGGGCGCCAGTGAGCGCTGCGGCGCTGCGAACCCGGCTCCAGCGAGTCGGGCAACGCCTGGTGCAGCGCGCGACCGTCGCCGGCTTTCGCGTCGCGTGGCGGCTGCTGTGCCGGGTGCCGGAGTCGTTGGCCTACTCCGGCACTGACGCACTGGCGCACCTGACGTACCGGCGCAACACCCCCGATGTGCAGCGGCTACGGGCCAACTACGCCCGGGTGCGCCCCGGCGTGGCGCCGGGCGAGCTGGAAGGCCTCGTCGCGGCCGGGGTGCGTTCGTACCTGCGCTACTGGTGCGAGGCGTTCCGGCTGCCGGCGCGCGAGGTCGCGGACGTGCTCGCGGGGGTGCGCGCCGAGGGCGACGAGCCCGTGCGGGCTGTCTTGGCGACGGGTCGGCCGGTGGTGTGCTTTCTGGGGCACATGGGCAACTGGGACACCGCCGGCGCGTGGGCCACACGCGAACTGGCGCCGGTGGTCACGGTGGCCGAACGGTTGCAGCCCGAGGAGCTGTTCGAGCAGTTCCTGGCCTTCCGCGAGGGGCTCGGCATGACGATCTTCGCGCTGACCGGCGACGGCGACGTCTTCGGTCGACTCGTGCGACGCACCGCCGCCGGCGGGTGCATCGTGCCGCTGCTCGCCGACCGGGACCTCACCGACTCCGGCGTCGAGGTCGACTTCGCCGGTCGACGGGCCCGGATGGCGCCCGGCCCCGCGGCGTTGGCCCTGGCCACCGGCGCTCCCCTCGTGCCGGTCTCGATGCGCTACGAGCCGCACGTCGGCGGACCGGGCGGCTTTCGCCTCGTCATCACCTTCCACCCGGCTGTACCCCGTATGGCGGGGCCGGAGGGGGGCGGGCGGGCGGCCAACCGGGAGCGGATCGCCGCGATGACCCAGGCGTGCGCCGATGCGCTGGGTGCCGCGATCGCCGAGCACACACAGGACTGGCACATGATGCAGCGGGTCTTCCTCGACGACCTCGACCCCGCCCGCACACCGCCTCCGGCCGTTCACGCTGGGTCCAGCGTGTCGAGCGTGTCGAAGGCGCCCGCGACCTACCGCTCAGCCGCGCCCGGAGAGTGAGTCGTGCGCATCGGTCTGGTCTGCCCCTACTCCTTCGAGGTGGCCGGCGGGGTGCAATTCCACGTCCGTGACCTGGCCGAATGCCTGCTGGGCCGCGGCCACGAGGTGAGCGTGCTGGCCCCGGCGGAGGCGGAGACGCCGCTACCGGAGTACGTCGAGGCGTGCGGGCGCGCCCTGCCGATCCCGTACAACGGATCGGTGGCGCGGCTGACGTTCGGGCCGATGACCGCGGCCCGGGTCAACCGGTGGGTCGAGGCCGGCGCGTTCGACGTCGTGCACATCCACGAGCCGCTGGTGCCGAGCGTGTCGGTGCTCGCGTTGTGGGCCGCGACCGGGCCGATCGTGGCGACCTTCCACACCAGCCTCGTGCGCTCCCGCGCCATGCAGGCGGGCTACCCATTGGTGCGCTCGAGCATGGAGAAGATCCGGGCGCGGATCGCCGTGTCGGAGGCGGCGCGGCAGACGTTGACGACGCACATGGGAGGCGACGCGATCGTCATCCCCAACGGGGTGTTCACCGACCGGTTCGCTGCCGCCCCCCCGCATCCGCCCTGGCAGGGGCGGCCGGGTCGGCCGACGGTGGCGTTCTTGGGCCGCATCGACGAGCCGCGCAAGGGGCTGCCGGTGTTGCTGGAGGCCCTGCCGGCACTGCTCGAACGGCATCCGGGCGTGCGGGTGTTCGTCGCCGGGCACGGCGACCTGTCGGCGGCGCGGGACCGGCTCGAAGGCCTCGGTCCGGCGGTGGCCGCCGCGGTGGATTTTCTGGGCGCGATCAGCGAGGAGCAGAAGCGGGCGCTGCTGGCGTCCGTCGATGTCTACGTGGCGCCGCACACCGGCGGCGAGAGCTTCGGCATCGTGCTCGTGGAGGCGATGGCTGCGGGGGCGCCGGTCGTCGCCTCCGACCTGCCGGCCTTTGCGCAGGTGCTGGATGGCGGGCGGGCTGGCGCGATGTTCGCCACCGGGGATGCGGCTGCGTTGGCGGACCGACTGGCGGGGGTGCTCGCCGACTCGGCCCTGCGGGAGCAACTGGCGCGGCTCGGGCGCACGACGGCCCGTCGCTACGACTGGGGGGTCGTCGCCGGTGACGTTGTCGCGGTCTACGAAACGGTTCTGGCGGGGGCCGTTGCGGTACCTCCTTCGCCCTGGTCGGTGCTGGGGGCTGCCGAGCGGTTCGGTGCCCGCCGCCACCCGTCGGCCGAGACCGCCGACCAGCGGGCCGACGCCGACAGCAAGGGGCGGGCTGGCTGGCGCCCGCGACTGCCCCGCCGGCTACGGAGGCGATGAGGGATGGCGCTGCCGATCACGACCTTGGAGGCGGTGACCCTCACGGCTGTCGTCGTCCTGCTGCTCGCCTGGTACCTGACATACACGGCGGCGCGGCTGCATCGTCTGCACACGCGAGTGGAGGGCAGTCTCGCGGCGTTGGACGCGCAGCTGGTGCGGCGGGCGGAGGCCGCAGTCGAGTTGTCGAATGCGCAGGTGCTGGACCCGGCGACGTCGTTGTTGCTGGCCTCGGCCGCCTCGGATTGCCTTGATTCGGCGGCCGACGAACTGACGAACCGGGATTGGGCCGAGGGCCAGCTGGCGCAGCGCGAGGCGTTGGAGAGCGACCTGACCGTGACAATCCGGCACGCCTTGGCGTTTCTCGACCAGCCGCAGGCCGAGTCGCAGGCCGAGTCGCGGGCGGAGCCGCGGGCCCTGTCGCGGGCACCGGGGCCGGCTACGACACCTGCCGCGGAGGAGGACGCCGTCCGACGCCTGCGCGACGCGCACCGCCGCGCGCAACTGGCCCGCCGCTTCTACAACGACGCGGTCAGCGACGTGCAACGGCTGCGCGCCACTCCGATGGTCCGCACCTTCCGCTTGGCCGGCCACGCCGCCCTCCCACGCACGGTCGAATTCGACGACGACGCCTGAGCAGGACAGGTGACCCGAAACGGACGGTTGACCCACCGCATCTAGACTGATGCCGCATGTCGGCCACTGTGGGCCGAGAGTTCACTCGAAAGGCACCACCGTGACCCTCACCCAGCCCGCCACCACCGGCGCCCCCTCGGCCGAAGCGCCGCTGACGGACCCCAACATCATCGAGACAACGCAGGGTCCGACGACACAGGGCACCGCCCGGGTCAAGCGCGGCATGGCGGAGATGCTCAAGGGCGGCGTGATCATGGACGTCGTCACCGCCGAGCAGGCGAAGATCGCGGAGGACGCCGGCGCGGTCGCGGTCATGGCCCTCGAACGGGTACCGGCCGACATCCGGGCCCAGGGCGGGGTCTCGCGCATGAGCGACCCCGACATGATCGACGGCATCATCAACGCGGTCTCGATCCCCGTCATGGCCAAGGCCCGCATCGGGCACTTCGTCGAGGCGCAGGTGCTGCAGGCGCTCGGCGTGGACTACATCGACGAGTCCGAGGTGTTGACGCCCGCGGACTACAGCAACCACATCGACAAGTGGGCGTTCACGGTGCCCTTCGTGTGCGGCGCGACGAACCTGGGGGAGGCGCTGCGGCGCATCACCGAGGGCGCCGCGATGATCCGCTCCAAGGGCGAGGCCGGCACCGGCGACGTCAGCAATGCCACGACGCACATGCGCCAGATCCGCGCCCAGATCAACCGGCTGCGCACGATGGCGCCCGACGAGCTGTTCGTCGCCGCCAAGGAGCTGCAAGCCCCCTACGAGCTCGTCGCCGAGGTGGCCCGCGCGGGCAAACTGCCGGTCGTGCTCTTCACCGCCGGCGGCATCGCGACCCCGGCCGACGCGGCGATGATGATGCAGCTCGGCGCCGAAGGCGTCTTCGTCGGGTCGGGCATCTTCAAGTCCGGCAACCCGGCCCAGCGCGCGGAGGCGATCGTCAAGGCGACCACCTTCTACGACGACCCCGACACCATCGCCAAGGTCTCCCGCGGCCTGGGCGAGGCGATGGTCGGCATCAACGTCGACGACATCCCCGTGCCCCACCGCCTCGCCGACCGCGGCTGGTAGCAGGGCCGCTGGGCTCACTCTCCGGGTGGGATCCACGGGTGCGGTGCACCTGCCAGCCCCGAGACCACTCAGCGTTGTCCGGTGTCGACGTCGACTTCGCCGAGGCGGCTGTTCTCGTGGCGGGTGTGGGTTCGGTTCCCGGGCCAGGCAGGGCCGCGTCGACGGAACGTGAGCAACGTGACCCGGGCGGGCAATCTGCTGGATTCACAGACGAATCGGCCCGGCCCTTTGCTCAAGGCGGCGCCCACAGCCACGACGGTTCGCTGCTGGGACGGCACACTGGTGCGTGGGGCGGGCGCGAGTCATCGCCTGGGATCGGCTCGGGCAGTGCCCCCGGTCCGGCAGAGACAAGGGGGCCAGGGATGGGGTCAGCCGCCAGGAGGTGGGCGCGCGGCGGTGCGAGAGCGGTCGCCGTGGCGCTCACAGCGTTGGCGACCCTGTTCGGCGGCGCGGTCGCCCACGCGGGCGTCGGCTCTCGTTTCGAGCCCACCCCGGACGGCGCCTGGAACGGCGGGCCCGCGGCGGCCCTGCGACCCTCCGGCGTGAAAGCCCAGGTCGGCGACGGGCAGTCCGCGATCGTAGCCGGCTGGACCGGCTCGACGGACCTGCGCCTGAATCAGGCCGTTCGCCTCGCCGGTTCCGTCCCAGACAACGGCCAGAACGGCAGCGTGCGGCTGGATCGCTATGTCGGCGGCACCTGGCGGACGGTGCTCACCCGCCCCATCTCCGCCGCCGGACGATGGTCGGTGCTGATCATGCCGCCCGCCGTACCCGGACCGGTGCGGCATCGGGTGGTCTGGGAGCAGCGGGGTCGCGCGGTGGGCAGCGCCGAACTGCCGACGCTGCGCGTCTTCCGCGTGCACACCTACGATGTGCGCACTCGTGGCACCATCAGCACCGACGTCGAAGAGTTCGCCAAGATCGTCACCCAGACCTACGGGGACGAGCGCGGCTGGACCCGCTCCTACCAGCGGTTCGAGCGAGTCCAGGGCGGCCCCGGCGACTTCACTCTCTGGTTGGCGCAGGACTCCACCGTGCCCTCGTTCGCCGCCTCCTGCTCGTCGCAGTTGAGCTGCCGAACCGGGCGCGATGTCGTCATCAACGAGACCAACTGGCGCACGAAGACCCGCGCCTTCACCGGCGATCTGGCCACGTACCGGCACATGGTGCTCAACCATGAGACCGGTCACTGGCTCGGTCTCGGCCACCGCGGGTGTGACCGGCGCCGTGCCGCCGCACCGGTCATGATGCAGCAGTCCAAGAGCCTCGGGTCGTGCCGCGCGAACGCCTGGCCGCTGCGCGCCGAGATCCCAGCAGCCCAGCGCTGACCACCCATCAGCCCGGCGCTGATCACCAAGCGGCCGCGACCTACACTGCGGGCGTGCCAGCTCCGTTCGTCACCGCCCGACCAGTTGCTTCCGGCGCGGCCGCACCCACCATCGGGGTGCTGGCCGTGCAGGGTGACGTCCGCGAACACGCCGACGCGCTGCTCGCCTCCGGGGCGCAGCCGGTGCCCGTGCGTCGACCCGGCGAGCTGGCGGGGCTACACGGCCTGGTGATCCCCGGCGGGGAGTCCACGGTCATCGACAAGCTCCTGCGCGCCTTCGAGCTGCGCGACCCGGTGCGGGCCGCCATCGCCGACGGGCTGCCGGTGTACGGCTCGTGCGCCGGCATGATCCTGCTCGCCGATGAGGTGCTCGACGGCACCGTCGATCAGCAGACCCTCGGCGGCATGGCGATCACCGTGCGCCGCAACGCCTTCGGCCGGCAGGTCGACTCCTTCGAGACCGACCTGCAGGTGGCCGGCATCACGACGCCGGCCACCCCGATGCGGGCGGTGTTCATCCGCGCCCCCTGGGTCGAACACGTCGGAGCGGGAGTCCAGGTGCTCGCAACCGTCCCCACCGCGGTCGGCGGACCGGCCGCGGGTCGAGTTGTCGCCGCGCGAGCCGGCAACCTGCTCGTCACCTCCTTTCACCCCGAGGTGACCGGCGACGCCCGGGTGCACGAGTACTTCGTGCGCCTGGTTCGCGAGCGCTGAACCGGAACACCAGCCGCAGCAGCGAGTAGCGCGGGCGGGCCGAGCGCGGTCCCCGTTTAGGATGGTCTGCGATTCGCAGCGCAGCACCCTGCACTCCGGCAGATCGATCCGAGAGGACCACATGAGCGGGCACTCCAAGTGGGCTACCACCAAGCACAAGAAGGCGGCGCTCGACGCCAAGCGCGGCAAGCTGTTCGCCAAGCTCATCAAGAACATCGAGGTGGCGGCCCGCACCGGCGGGGGAGACCCGACCGGTAACCCGACGCTCTACGACGCCATCCAGAAGGCCAAGAAGAGTTCGGTGCCCAACGACAACATCGACCGCGCGGTCAAGCGCGGCTCCGGCGCCGAGGGCGGCGGGGCCGACTGGCAGACGATCATGTACGAGGGCTACGCCCCCGGCGGCGTCGCGGTGCTCATCGAGTGCCTCACCGACAACCGCAACCGCGCGGCCGCCGAGGTACGCACCGCCCTGACCCGCAACGGCGGCAACCTGGCCGACCCCGGCTCGGTCTCCTACGTCTTCGACCGCAAGGGCGTCGTCGTGGTGCCCAAGGAGCAGAGCGACGGTGCGCTCACCGAGGACGGCCTGCTCGAGGTCGTGCTCGAGGCCGGCGCCGAGGAGGTCAACGACCTGGGCGAGAGCTTCGAGATCGTCTCCGAGGCCTCCGACTTCGTCGCCATCCGCCAGGCCGTGCAGCAGGCCGGCCTGGACTACGAGAGCGCCGAGGCCGAGTTCGTGCCCAATCTGCAGGTCGAACTGGATGTCGAGGGGGCCCGCAAGATGATGCGGGTCGTCGACGCCCTCGAGGACAGCGACGACGTGCAGAACGTCTTCGTCAACGGGGACGTCTCCGACGAGGTCGCCGCTGAACTCGACGAGGAGTGACCGCCGGCTAGTTCCCCGGCCGCAAGAGTCGTCACTGTCGCCCGGTCGAGTTGTCACATTTCCACCCGAGTGGTCACGTAATAGTGACCACTCGGCGGCAAAAGTGACCCCTCGCCGGGGCGGGGGCCCGGGGCGTGACTCGCGCGGTCTCAGCCGACCGGTTCGCGGGCGCGCAGGGCGTGGGTCTGGGAGTAGCCGGTGTCGAGGCAGGTGAGGTTGACCTCGACCATGCCGTGCGGGTCGATCGTGTAGCGCTCCTCGATGAGCGGGCCGCCCTCGGTGCGTTGCACGCCGACCTGCTCGAGGTCGTCGCGGCCCTGCAGGTCGGGGGAGAACGGGAAGACGACGTGCGCGAACGGCACGATGTCGCCGCGCGGCTCGCCCCACTGGTCCAGCGCGGCGTACTCCACGAACCGGAACCAGCCGACGTTGTGCGCCGCCCGGTACCGCCTCGTGACGACCACCCGATCAGCGGTCTCGGCCCCGGGCAGCACGACCTCCCGGCCGATGATCGGGTCGAACGACAGGCGCCGGCCGGACTCGCCCTCCCGAAAGACCCCGAAACCACGGGAGAGGCGGTCGGTCAGCGAATAGCCCGAGTCTCGGTCGGCGGCGATCGCCAGGCCGATGGCGGTGGAGGCCGCCGGGTATGGCGAGCGGTGCACGCGCCGGCCGAAGCGCTCCCGCAGCAGCCGCGGCACCAACGGCAGCCCGCTCGCGCCGCCCACGAGGTAAATGCCGGCGATATCGGACAGATCGGGGGAGTCGGTGGCCTCCAGCATCCCCAGCAACGGTCCCATCGCGGCGATCGTCCGCTCGACGAGCGGGGTCGCCGCCGCATAGCAGGCGGCGACCTTGACGATGACCGGGCGCCCCGCCACGTCGATGACCAACCGCTTGGCCTGCGGGGAGAGTCGCTCCTTGGCCTCCCGCGCGTCGCCCAGCAATTCCGCCTGGGCCCGCACGTCGAGGTCGTCCCAGGTGAGCCCCGCCTCGGCCAGCGCGCAGTCGGCGAGCACCACGTCGATGTCGTCACCGCCGACGTCGTTGAGGCCCAGGGAGTCCAGCACCTCGTGCGCCGTGCCGTCGACCTTGACGAGGGAGGCATCGAACGTGCCCCCACCGAGGTCGTAGACGACCACGCGGGTGCGCCGCGAGTTCAGCGTGCGACCCTGCCGGTGGCTGTACTCCAGGCCCGCGGCCGACGGCTCGTTGATCATCGCGGTGACCTCGAACCCGGCTCGGCGGAACGCCTCCAGGGTCAGAAACCGCTGGGCCCCGTGGGCGTGCGCGGGCACCGCGATGGCGGCGGACAGCGTGGGCCCCTCGAGCAGATCCCGCGCGCTGCCGCTGGTCAGCAGCTCGTGCCGCAGCGAAGCGGCAAAGCCGGTGATGACCTCCAGCAGCGGCACCTGCCGGTCGCCGACGTGCACCACCGTGTGCGGCCCGACCTCGGGGGAGGCCAGCGCCCGCTTGAACGATCGCAGCGGCACCGCGCCCGCCTCCGCGGCCCGCAGCGCCTCGAAGCCGTAGACCAGCTCGTCGTCGACGAGGGCCACGACCGTGGGCACGAACTCCTGCGGATCCCCGTCGGCGTCGGCGAACGTGACGACCGGATAGTTGCCGCGGTCCGCGTAGGCCACGATCGTGCGCGTCGTCCCGAAATCGACCCCCAGCTGCATGCCACAAACCCTAGTGCGCACCCGAACTCACCCGGTCCGCCGGTCCACCGCCGCGACCTGTCCCGCGCGCCACCACCACGCGCAACCACCGCGCAACCACGCTCCGGCGCACCCCGGCCGTGTCGCTGTGGGCGGCGCACCGCCCTGCTCGTTAGGGTGGGCTGCGAACAGGTGTTCGCATGGGCGGACCGTTGGATTTGCGGAGCGTCGCCGCCATGGGGCGCAGGTAGAGGGGGTCGCCGTGCGGGTGCTGGCCGTGGACCCCGGGTTGACCCGGTGTGGCCTGGGCGTCATCGACGGTCGCCTCGGCGGCCCGCTGCAACTCGTCGATGTCGCGGTGCTGCGCACTCCCAGCGGCGACCCGATCCACGAGCGCCTCTACAACCTGCAGACCCAGATTGAGGAGTGGTTCGTGCGCTACGAGCCGGATGCCGTCGCCGTCGAACGCGTCTTCGCGCGCTCCGACGTCAGCACGATCATGGGCACCGCGCAGGCCAGCGCCCTGCCCATGATCGCCGCCGCCCGCCGCGAGATCCCCCTGGCCCTGCACACCCCCAGCGAGGTGAAGGCGGCCGTCACCGGCAATGGCCGGGCCGACAAGGCGCAGGTCACGGCCATGATCACGCGGATCCTGCGGCTGCCCGCCCCACCCAAGCCAGCCGATGCCGCCGACGCCCTCGCGCTCGCCGTCTGTCACGTGTGGCGTGGCGGCATGCAGAGCCGCATCGACGAGGCCGTGCGCGCCGCACGCCCCGCGGCAACCCGCTCGGCGGCCCTAGCCGGTGGCGCGGCACCGACGCGGCGCCGGGCCCCCCGGTCGGCAGCGACTCCCGCTCAAGGCATCTCGGGGCGGGCTGCGGGGAGGAGCCGATGATCGCCTCCGTCACCGGGCAGGTCAGCCGCGTTGGTCTCGACCACCTCGTCGTGGAGGTCGGGGCGGGCGGCGGGGTCGGGCTGCTCGTCCACACCACCCCCGGCACCGCCGCCGGCGCCCGGCACGGCGCGCAGATCACCCTGCACACCAGCCTCGTCGTGCGGGAAGACTCCCTGACGCTCTACGGCTTCGCCGAGCACGACGAGCAGGCGACGTTCGACCTCGTGCAGACGGTCTCCGGGGTCGGGCCGCGGCTCGCCTTGGCGATGCTCGCCGTGCTCACCCCCGCCCAACTGCACCAGGCGATCGCCGCCGAGCACGTGGTCACGCTCACCAAGGTGCCGGGCATCGGGCGCAAAGGCGCCGAGCGCATCGTGCTCGAACTGCGCGACAAGGTCGGGGCGCTGGCGGCCCTGCGCGCCGACGGCGACACCCCCGCGCTCGTCCCGGAGCCGACCCGCACCGCCGCCTGGCAGGCGCCGGTCATCGAGGCGCTCGTGGGTCTTGGGTGGACGGCCAAACAGGCCCAGGTCGGCGTCGAGAAGGTCGCCGGCGACCTCGGCGACGAGCCCGAGGTCGCCGCCGCCCTGCGCGCCGCCCTGCGCGAACTCGGACGGTGATGGCCGTGGGCTCCTCGGCCGGTTCGCCCGACGGCTCAACCGGCGGCACCTTCGAGGGCCGCGCCTTCGAGGACGGCTCGTACGACGTGTCGGCTCGCATCGTCGACCCCGCACCGCTGCCGGAGGATGAGGAGGGTCGGGTCGAGGCGGCCCTGCGTCCCAAGAGCCTGGCCGAGTTTCCCGGCCAGCCGCGGGTGCGCGAACAGTTGTCTCTCGTGCTCGAGGCGGCCCGGCGCCGCGGCTCGACTCCCGACCACATCCTGCTCTCGGGACCACCCGGGCTGGGCAAGACGACGCTGGCGATGATCGTGGCGGCCGAGCTCCAGGCGCCGATCCGCATCACCAGCGGCCCCGCCATCCAGCACGCCGGCGACCTCGCGTCCATCCTGTCCAGCCTCGCCGAGGGCGAGGTGCTCTTCCTCGACGAGATCCACCGCATGGCCCGGCCGGCCGAGGAGATGCTCTACCTGGCGATGGAGGACTTCCGCGTCGACATCATCGTCGGCAAGGGGCCCGGCGCCACCGCGATCCCGCTGGAGCTCGCCCCGTTCACGGTCGTCGGCGCCACGACCCGTGCCGGGCTGCTGCCCGCTCCGCTGCGCGATCGGTTCGGTTTCACCGGCCACCTCGACTTCTACTCCACCGACGACCTGCGCACGATCCTGCGCCGATCGGCGGGGCTGCTCGGCGTGGACCACACCAACCAGGGACTCGCCGAGATCGCCGGCCGCTCCCGCGGCACCCCGCGCATCGCCAACCGGCTGCTGCGCCGCGTGCGCGACTGGGCCCAGGTGCACGGCAACCACGTCGTCGACCACGACGCGGCCCAGGCAGCCCTGGCCCTCTTCGATGTCGACGATCGGGGCCTGGACCGGCTCGATCGCGCCGTCCTCGACGCGCTCTGCCGCCGCTTCGCCGGCGGGCCGGTCGGCCTCTCGACGCTTGCGGTGGCAGTGGGTGAGGAGCCCGACACGGTGGAGACCGTCGCCGAGCCCTTCCTCGTCCGCGAGGGCTTCATGGTGCGCACCCCCCGCGGCCGGGCCGCCGCCCCGCTGGCCTGGGAGCACCTGGGGCTCACTCCGCCGCCCGGTGAGCAGTGGAGCGGCGGGGCATCCGGCCAAGAGCGGCTGCCGCTGGGTGAGGACGAGGCGGGCTCTGGCCGGTTCGGTGCCTGATCGCCTGATCTGTCCGATCTGCAGCCCTGCTCCGGTGCTCTATATCAGACGTCGGCAGACAATCTGCGGGCGAGCGATGCCTCGGGGTCTTCGCCCCGATTGATACGGTGGCCGCGGTCGATTCGGGAGGTGTGCGTGGGCGAGCTGCTGGTGCTCCATGTCTTGCTTGCTTGTCTTGCTCCGGTACTCACCTCGCGACTGGGTCGCCGGGCCTTCTGGATTTTCGCCATACCGCCCGTACTGACGTTCGGCTACGCGCTGTGGCTCACCCCCCAGGCACTGTCGGACACACCGCCGATGCAAACGCTGGCCTGGGTACCCAGCATCGGCCTGGAGCTGGCGTTCCGCATGGACGCCCTGGCCTGGCTGCTCTGCCTCATCGTCGGCGGCGTCGGTGCCCTGGTCCTGGCCTACTGCTCGGCCTACTTCTCCGACGACGAGCCGAACCTGGGGCGCTTCGCCGGCTGCCTGCTCGGCTTCGCCGGCGCCATGCTCGGGCTGGTCACCAGCGACGACCTGCTCATGTTGTACCTCTTCTGGGAGGCCACGACGGTGCTGTCGTACCTGCTCATCGGGCACCGTCCCGAGAGCAGGGCCAGCCGGTCGGCCGCCACCGAGGCCCTCGTGGTCACGACCTTCGGCGGCCTGGCGATGCTCGTCGGCCTCATCATCATCGGCGAGAACTACGGCACCTACCGCCTGTCCGAGGTCATCGCGACCGCCGTGGCCGCGCCGCCGGTCACCGACCCGGTGATGGTTGCTGCCGTGGCGCTCGTGCTGTTGGGCGCCATGAGCAAGTCGGCCCTGGTGCCGTTCCACTTCTGGCTGCCGGGTGCCATGGCTGCGCCGACACCGGTCAGCGCGTATCTGCACGCCGCCGCGATGGTCAAGGCCGGCATCTACCTCGTCGCCCGATTCGCCCCGGCCTACGCCGACGTTCCGCTGTGGAAGATCCTCGTCCTGGTCCTCGGCGGTTCGACCATGGTTCTGGGCGCCTACCGCTCGCTACGCCAGAACGACCTCAAGTTGCTGCTCGCCTACGGCACCGTGAGCCAACTCGGCTTCCTCGTCATCCTCGTCGGCGCCGGCACCGGCGCCGCGGCCTTGGCCGGGGTGGCGATGGTGCTCGCGCACGCGCTCTACAAGGCCTGCCTCTTCCTGGTCGTCGGTGCCATCGACCACGCGACCGGCACCCGTGACCTGCGCGAACTGTCCGGCCTCGGACGTAGCGCGCGCGGCCTGGCCATCGCCGGTGTCGTCGGGGCGGCGTCCATGGCCGGGCTGCCGCCGCTGCTAGGCTTCGTCGGCAAGGAGGCCGCCTACGGCGCCTTCACCGACTTCGACGAGCCCTGGGATGTCTGGGTGCTCGCGGTCCTGGTGATCGGTTCGATCCTCACCTTCGCCTACAGCGTGCGCTTCGTGTGGGGTGCCTTCCGCACCCAGCCCGATCGGGAGCCCACCCCGGTGCACGCGCCCGGCCCGGTCCTGACCGGAGTGCCGCTGACCTTGGCCGCGCTGAGCCTGCTCGCCGGGCCCCTGGCACCGTTCTTCGAGCCGGGATTGCGCGGCTGGGCCGACACCGCCGGCGAGAGCGTGGCCTCCAGCGAACTCACGCTGTGGCACGGCTTCAACCTCGCCCTCTGGCTGACGCTGCTGACCTGGGCCTGCGGAATCGGCCTGGCGCTCATCCGTACCCGCGTCGAGGAGTTGCAGGCCGACGTCAACGAGCGACTGTGGCACCGGCTGTCCGCCGAGGGGGCGTATCGAAAGGTCATGCTCCACCTCGACCGCGGCTCGCTCGAGGTGACGGCGGCGCTGCAGCGCGGCTCGCTGCCGCTGTCGCTGACCCTCATCTTCATGGTCTTCCTCGCCTTCCCCGGCGGGTTCGTGCTGCTGAGCACCGACTGGTCCGCGGCGTTGGCGGGGATGCGGCTGTCCGACGGCATCCCCCAGGTCATCACGGCGGCCATCATGGCGGTCTGCGCGATCTGGGCCGTACGCGCCCGCCGCCGCATGCGCGCCGTCTTCCTCGTCGGCGCGACCGGCTACGGCTGCGCGCTGCTGTTCCTCATCTTCGGTTCGCCCGACCTGGCCCTCACCCAGGTTCTCGTCGAGACGCTATCGATCATCGTCTTCGTGCTGGTCCTGCGTCGCTTCCCCAGCCGGTTCACGGCCGACCGGCCGCGCTGGGACCGGATGACGCGAGCCGGCTTCGGCCTGGCGGTGGGCGCCGTCGCCGCGGCCTTGGCGCTGGCCATGCCGCACGCCCGCTCGTTTCCCGCCGCCTCGGTGGGCATGGGGCCGGAGGCCGTGGAGTACGGCGGCGGGCAGAACATCGTCAACATCATCCTGGTCGACATTCGGGCCTGGGACACGATGGGCGAGTTGTCGGTCGTCCTGGCCGCCGCCACGGGCATCGCCAGCCTGGTCTTCCTGCACGAGGACCGGTTCGCGATGGTGCGTCGTCGGCTCGCCGACTCCCGGGCCCGCCGCCGCGAGTCGACCCGCCGCGGGGTCTCCTACGGCCGCTGGCTCGCCGAGGACAATCGCATCCGCCCGGAGCAGCGTTCGGTGATGTTCGAGGTCGTGGCGCGGCTGACGTTCCACGTCGTCATGCTCTGGTCGGTCTTCCTGCTCTTCGCCGGGCACAACGACCCCGGTGGCGGCTTTGCGGCCGGCATCGTCGCCGGTCTGGCGCTGACGCTGCGTTACCTGGCGGGTGGGCGCGAGGAGTTGCGCGCAGCGATCCCCGTGCTGCCGGGTCTGCTGCTCGGCATCGGCCTCTTCTTGTCCGCCGGCAACGGCTTGGCCTCGATGATCGCCGGTGGCGACGTGCTGCAGACGTGGATCTACGACATCCCCATGCCCCTCATCGGGGAGTTGCACATCGTCACCTCGCTCGTATTCGACGTCGGGGTGTACCTCGTCGTGATCGGCCTGGTGCTCGACATCCTGCGCAGCCTCGGCGGCGCCATCGACCAACAGATCGACGACGCCCGCGCCCCCCGCGCCGCCCGTCTGGCTCGCGCGACCAGCGGGGGCGCCGGCACGCCTACCTCGGGTCCGGCCAGTGACGGGCTGCCACCTGCACAGAACGGCGGACGCGACCCCGAACAGCACCACGAACAGCGACAAGGACCGGGGGAGGGCCGATGACCGCCAACCTGACCCTGGCCCTGCTCATCGGGGTGCTCTTCGGCTCGGGTGTCGTGCTGCTGATGTCCCGCGGCATCGTGCGCGCCTTCCTCGGCGTGCTGCTCATCAGCAACGGCATCAACCTCATGTTCGTCGTCGCGGCGGGCCCGCCGGGGCGCCCGCCGATCGTGCCCTATCCCTCCGGTGACGAGACCGGCATCAGCGACCCGCTGCCCCAGGCGCTGGTGCTGACCGCGATCGTCATCACGCTGGCGCTCACCGGGTTCGTGCTCGCGCTGGCTGACCGCTCCTGGCAGTTGTCCCGCACCGACGATGTGGCAGACGACCTCGAGGCCACCCGTATCGGCCTGAAGGCTCAGGCCAACGACACCTCCGACAGCGACTACGCGGCCGACCCCATCGACGAGGACGAGGACCCCGATCCCGGAGCCTGCTACCACCCTGACTGCCCGGCGCCGGCGACGGCGCCCGCTAGCGACCATGCCGGCCACGACATCGAGCGAGACGACCGATGACCCCCGTGCTCGACACCTTGCCCGCCGCCCCGACGTGGCTGGTGCCGCTACCCGTGCTGCTGCCGCTGGTCGGCGCGGGCCTGACCCTCGTGCTCGGGGGCCGGGACCAATGGCAACGGTTCATCAGCATCACCGTCTTCGTCGGCGTGCTGATGGCCGCCTGCGGTTTGGTCTATGGTGCCGACCGGTTCGGTCCGCTGGTCGTGGAGGCCGGCGGCTGGCCGGTGCCCATGGGCATCGTGCTCATCGCCGACCGGCTCGCCGCGCTCATGGTGCTGGTCTCGGTCATCGTCACGTTCTCGGTCCTGCTGTTCTCGATCGGGCAGGGGCGCTCGAGCGAGGACGAGCGGGACGCGGGCTCACCGCTGCCGATCTTCCACCCCACGCTCATGGTGCTGCTCGCCGGCGTGTGCACGACGTTCCTGTCCGGCGACCTGTTCCACATCTTCGTCGGCTTCGAGATGCTGCTCACAGCGAGCTTCGTGCTGCTCACCCTCGGTGGCACGGCCGAGCGGGTACGCGCCGGAGTCAACTACGTCTTCGTCAGCATGCTCTCCTCGCTGATCTTCCTCACGGCGATCGCGCTGACCTACGCGGCCACCGGCACCGTCAACCTCGCCCAGCTCGCCGGGCGCCTCGACGCGCTGCCCGACTCCACACGGGTCACGCTGCAGGTGCTCCTGCTGCTGGGCTTCTGCATCAAGGCCGCGGTATTCCCGATGTCGGGTTGGCTGCCGGACTCGTATCCCACGGCACCGGCACCGGTGACCGCGGTCTTCGCCGGTCTGCTCACCAAGGTCGGTGTCTACGCGATCATCCGCACCCAGACACTGCTGTTCCCCCAAGACACCCTGAACACGGTGCTGCTGTGGGCGGCGCTGCTGACGATGATCGTCGGCATCCTGGGGGCCATCGCGCAGGACGACATCAAGCGGTTGCTCTCCTTCACCCTCGTCAGTCACATCGGCTACATGCTCTTCGGCGTGGCGATCGGCAACGAGATCGGGCTCTCCGGCGCGATCTTCTACGTCGTGCACCACATCATGGTGCAGACCGCACTGTTCCTAGTCTCCGGACTCATCGAATGGCGCGGGGGCAGCACCTCGCTGAGTGAACTCGGCGGGCTGGCCAGAACCTCACCGCTGATCGCCGTCCTGTTCTTCATCCCCGCGATGAACCTCGCCGGCATCCCGCCGTTCTCCGGATTTCTCGGCAAGGTGGCCCTGCTGCAGGGCGGCGTGCAGAGCGGCACCTGGCTGGCCTACCTGCTCATCGCCGGGTCGGTGTTGACCAGCCTGTTGACCCTGTACGCCGTGAGCCGCGTGTGGTCCCAGGCGTTCTGGCGCCGCGCCCCCGAGCCGGGCGGCGGGCAGGAGCGGCCCGCCATCGACAGCCCGACGGGCGCGCTGCGACTCGGCGTCGTGCGGGCCATCCCGCGAGGCATGACCCTGCCGACGACCGGCCTGGTGATCCTCGGTGTCGCCATCACCGTCGCGGCCGGCCCGCTGTACGAGATCACCGACCGCGCTGCGACCGACTTGCGCGCCCGCAGCCCGTACATCACCAGCGTGTTCGACCAGGGGGTGGTGCCGTGAGCCAGGACTCGTCGCAGCACGCCGGCGGGGAATCCGCCGGCGACCGGGCGACCTCCGGAGCGACGGCCGCCGACGTGGTCGCCGCCCGCCGAGGCGTCGTGCGGCGGCGCGTGCAACCGGTCACGTGGTGCGTGCTGACCCTCGTGTGGGTGATGCTGTGGGGCAACTTCTCGTGGATGAACGTGATCTCCGGCGCCATCGTGTCGGCCGGCGTGCTCGTGCTGTTCCCGCTGCCGCCGGTGCGCTACGGCATCCGCATCCGACCGTGGTCGACGATCGTGTTGTTCGTTCGCTTCTTCATCGACATGGTCATCGCCAGCATCGAGGTCGCCTACAAGGCGTGCGCGCCCTGGGTGCACCCGGAAGGGCGGTTCGCCCGGATCATCCTGCGCGGCGACAACGACCTGCTGTGCACGATGGTCGCGCAGATGACCACCCTGGTGCCCGGCTCCATCGTCATCGACATCGAGTCCGACGGGGCCGGTCGTACCCTCCTGCTGCACATCTTCGATGCGCGCAATTCCCAAGACATCGAGCGGATGCGCCAGCGGGTGCAAGCTCAGGAGGACCGCGTGCTCAAGGCCCTGTCGGTCCGCCGGTACCCGCCGCGTTCCGCGAACGAGGCTCGACCCGAGCCGGGAGGTGCCCGTGCCTGAGACCCTCGAGACCACACTCTTCGGGGCCATCGCCCTGTGCCTGGGACTGTCGGCGCTGCTGGCCATCGTCCGGATCATCCGCGGACCCAGCGTGCTGGACCGCACGGTGGCCACCGAAGTGCTCGTCTCCACGATCGTCTGCGCCCTCGGCGCGTTGGCGGCTCTGACCCGCAGCTCCACCACCCTGCCCATCGTCATCTCGCTGTCGCTCGTCGGCTTCCTCGGCTCGGTGGCGGTCGCTCGGTTCATGCCGCAGCCGCACGACCCCGCCGATCTGCCCGGCGACGGCGGCTCCACCGCAGTGCTGCCCGTGACACGTCCCCGACGCCGATCGGCCCGCAAGGGCGAGCAGGGGGGTCCCTCGTGAGCATCGACACACTGGCCGACGCCGTCGGCGTGCTGGCCATCCTGGCCGGCTCGATCCTGTGCCTGACCTCGTCGATCGGCCTGCTCCGCCTGCCGGACCTGTATTCGCGGATGCACGCCGGTGCCAAGCCGCAGGCGCTGGGGCTGTTGCTCGTGCTCCTGGGCATCGGATTGCGGCTGCGCTCGGGGCTGGACGTGGGCATGCTCGTGCTCGTCGGCATCTTCCAAATGCTGACGATCCCGGTGTCCGCGCACCTCGTGGCCAGGGCCCGGTACCGCGACGATCACCCCCGCTGAGCCGCGTTGCACGCGGTAGGGCACCGCCGCGCGGCGCGGCTCGTTGGATTCCGCGGCGCGGCGTCTCCTACACTCGATCGAGGCGACCGCCACCTGCGCGGTCGACCGGAAGCGCCGATCCGAGTGGGGGATTCGGAAGAACACGCGGCGCACGCACACGCCAGCAGCACCAGCAGCATTGATGGGACGGTCATGGAACGAGCCGGGTATCGCACCCCCACGCAGCGACGGATCGAGGTCTGAGGGTGGCTAATCCCAAGACTCGCCCCTTCCGGAGCACGCTGGCGATCTTCACGCTCATCACGCTCATGCTCACGGGGGGCCTGATCGCCTCGGTGCAGTTCTCCGACGGGTCGTGGACGCCCAAGCTCGGCCTCGACCTCGAGGGCGGCACGCAGATGGTGCTGCAGCCCCAGACGGCCGACGGCACCGTCAACGCCGAGCAACTCGACCAGGCGGTCGACATCATGCGCGCCCGGGTCGACGGCCAGGGCGTCGCCGAAGCTGAGGTCGCGACGCTCGGCAACAACGTTGTCGTCGCCGTGCCCGGCGCGATGACCCGCGAACAGGAGGACGCCCTGCGGCAGTCCTCACAGATGCGGTTCCGCCCGGTCATCACGGTCGTCGCGGGGTCGCCGATGGAGGTCAGCCCGATTCCCGGTGAGGGTGACCCCACCGAGCCGGCGGCCGACCCCACGGCACCGACGCCCGACGCCACCGAACCGGCCGCTTCGCCCACCGGTGGCGCCACCGCCTCGCCGGCCACCCCGGCGCCGAGCCCGACGACGGCCGGTGCGGTGTTGCCGCGCGGCCTGCAGCAGGCCACGCCGACCCCGACCGGCACCCCGACGGCCAGCCCGACCGCCACGCCGACGGGCAGCCCCGCTGCTACCCCGGAGCCGACGGAAACGCCGGGTCTGGGGCTGCCCACGAGCGAGGAGGGCACGCCGACGATCACGCCGCAGGACGCGGCGGACCCCCAGAAACTCATCGAGTACGCCTCCAGTGAGGCGTGGTTGACGGCGCAGTGGTCGCAGCGCTTGGAGGAGTTCGACTGCCGCGCCCAGCCGGTCTACGACCCGAGCAAGGAGGACCCGCTGCAGCCGAGCGTGGCCTGCAGCGACGACGGCGCCGCCAAGTATCTGCTCGGCCCCGCCGTCATCTCCGGTGATCAACTCGCCGACGCCAGCTCCGGCCCCATCGTCAGCCAGCAGACCGGCGCGCCCACGGGCGGCTACCAGGTCAACCTGCAGATGGACGGCGGCGAGGCCACTGCGGCCTACGCCACGGTCAGCCGCTACATGGTCGGCCTGCCCGAGCCGCGCAACCAGCTGGCGATCGTGCTGGACAACCACGTGGTCTCGGCGCCGCGCTTCGAGAACGCGATCCCCGACGGACGTGCGCAGATCACCGGTAACTTCACGGCCGAGTCGGCCATGGCCCTGGCCAACCAGCTGAAGTTCGGCGCGTTGCCGATGAGCTTCACCGTGCAGTCGACCGAAAGCGTCAGCCCGACGATCGGCGGCGACCAGCTGCGGCTGGCGATGATCGCCGGCGCCGTCGGACTGCTGCTCGTCGTGCTCTACTCCCTGTGGCAGTACCGGGCCTTGGGCCTGGTCACCGTCGCCTCGCTGCTGGTGACCGCCGGGTTGACGTATCTGGTGCTGACGCTCTTCGGGTGGGGCTACAACCTGCGCCTGACGATGGCAGGCATCACCGGCGCGATCGTGGCGATCGGCACCACCGTGGACTCGTTCATCGTCTACTTCGAGCGGGTCCGCGACGAGTTACGAGATGGCAGACGCCTGCAATCGGCGGTGCAGAGCGGCTGGGCCCGCGCGAGCCGCACGATCTACATCTCCAGCGCCGTCAGCTTCCTGGCCGCGACAGTGCTGTACGCCCTGGCGACCTCCAACGTGCGCGGCTTTGCCTTCGTGCTCATGCTGACGACGGTGCTCGACCTGTTCGTCACCGTCATGTTCACCCATCCGCTGCTGTCGTTGCTCTCGCACGTCAAGTTCTTCCGTGACGGGCACCGCCTCTCCGGATTCCACCCCGACACCATCGGCGCCATTCCCGCCTATCGGGGCCGCGGCCGAACCCGCCTCTCCGACAGCGCCACCACACCGCAGGAGGTCTCCGCATGAGCCGCATGGCCACCTTCGGCAACGACCTGTACACGGGCAAGCGCTCGTTCGACTTCATCGGGCAGTTCAAGTACTGGATGATCACCTCGCTGGTGCTCGTGCTGCTGGTCCTGGGCGGTCTGGCGGTCCGGGGCCTGAACATGGGCATCGAGTTCACCGGTGGCTCGGACTTCCGAATCGCGGGCGTCGCGAACACCGACAACTTCGCCGAGCGCGCCACCGACGTGGTGCGCGACGAGGGTGGTGAGGCGGCGGCCCCGACGGTCACGCTCATCGGCGCCGACGTCGTGCGGGTGCAGACCCAACAGCTCGACGAGCGCCGCACGCAGGACGTCACCGAGGGCCTGGCCAACACCTTCGGGGTCAGCACGACCGACGTCTCCGCCTCGGTCATCGGCCCCAGCTGGGGTGAGAGTGTCAGCCGGCAGGCGCTGCAGGCGCTCATCGTCTTCCTGGTGCTCGTGGCGCTGATGCTCAGCGTCTACTTCCGCACGTGGAAGATGTCGCTGGCGGCGATGATCGCGTTGGCTCACGACGTGCTCATCACGGTCGGCATCTACTCGATCGTGGGCTTCGAGATCACCCCGGCCACGATGATCGGCTTCCTGACCATCCTGAGCTACTCGCTCTACGACACCGTGGTGGTCTTCGACAAGGTGCGCGAGAACACCGCGGAGGCGGTCGCCACGGGGCGGCGCACCTACTCTGAGGCCACCAACCACGCCATCAACCAGACTCTCGTGCGCTCGATCAACACGTCGGTGGTGGCGCTGCTGCCGGTCGCCTGCATCCTGGTCGTCGGCTTCTGGCTGCTGGGCCCGGGCACTCTGTTGGACCTGTCGTTGGCGCTGTTCATCGGCATCGCGTTCGGCACGTACAGCTCGATCTTCATCGCGGCCCCGCTGCTGGCGTGGATGCGCGAGCGGGAGCCCGGAATGAAGCAGCTGCGCGAGCGCGTCGAGGCCCGCACGCAGGGCACGGCGCCTCCGGTCACCGGACCGCAGGCGGTGCTCGCCGCTGCGGCACCGACGAGCACCGGCGCCACGACCGGTGGGGCGCGCGCTGCCGCCGGATCGGCCGCCCAGGTCTTCGGTGCAGGGATCCCCGGGATGATCAGTCCCGGGACGGCGGGCTCCGGCGGCGGCGCGACCGCGTTGGCGGAGCGCAACGGTGAAGCGGCGGCCGACGACGCGAACGCCGGGGCGCCCGTGGAGTACACCGCTACCGGCCGGCCCATCCACCCCTCGATGCGTCGCGCGGAGCCGCCGCGGGGCCGCAAGGGGAGGGGTAGCAAGGATCGCGACAAGGTTGTCGACCGGGCGCCCGGCAAGGCCGACAAGGCCGACAAGGATGGCGGCCAGGGCCTCGACAAGGAGCAGCAGGACGAGCGGTAGCGAGTCAGCTCGGCAGACCCGCGGGGGGCCGCCGCACCACACGACGTGTGCCTGGCACAGAATGTGCGCATGGATCGCGACGCTCTCGCCGCTCTCATCGCCAGCCGCCTGCGGGACGTGCCGGACTTTCCCAAGCCGGGGGTGGTGTTCAAGGACTTCACACCGCTGCTCGCCGACCCCGTGGCGATGCGGGCGATCGTCGACGATGCCGTCGCGCGCTACTCGGGTGAGGTCGACGTCATCGCCGGAATCGAGGCGCGGGGCTTCATGATCGGTACGGCGGTCGCGGTGGCGCTGGGGGTGCCGTTCGTGCCGATCCGCAAGAAGGGCAAGTTGCCGGCCGCGACGTTCACCGCGTCCTACGACCTGGAGTACGGCACCGAGACGATCGAGGTGCACCAGGACTCCTGCCGCGAAGGGCAGCGGGTGCTCGTCATGGACGACGTGCTGGCGACCGGCGGCACCGCGGCGGCGGCCTGCGAACTCATCGAACGGACGGGCGCGCAGGTGGTCGCGCTCGACGTTGTCTGCGAGATCGGATTTCTGCGTGGCCGCGAACGACTCGGCGGGCACCGGGTGCGCTCACTGCTGTCGATCTGAGCCCCTATCATTACGTCATGGAAGAACCGATCGACGCCAGAGCGGCTGACAAGGCCGCTGTCGATCGCGGCGTGCCGCCATCGGGAGTGCCCCGACAGGGAGAGCTGCCGCCGGGCCCGGGGGCCAAACCGGTCACCCCGCCCACACCTTCGATCCCCCCGACCTCCCGCGTGCGCGCCCGCCTCGCCCGATTCGGTGGCCCCCGACATCAGGTCAATCCGGCGCTCGAGCCGCTGCTGCACACCGTCAAGAGCACCCACCCCAAGGCCGACCTGGCCCTCATCGAGCGGGCCTACTCGGTGGCCGAGCGGGCCCACCAGGGGCAGAAACGCAAGAGCGGCGACCCGTACATCACCCACCCGCTAGCGGTCACGACGATCCTGGCCGAGCTGGGTATGACTCCTTCGACACTGGCGGCCGCGTTGCTGCACGACACGGTCGAAGACACCGCCTACAGCCTGGACGAGCTGCGGCGCGACTTCGGCGAAGAGATCGCGCAGATGGTCAACGGGGTCACCAAGCTCGACAAGCTGACCTACGGGGAGGCGGCACAGGCCGAGACCGTTCGCAAGATGATCATCGCGATGTCTCGCGACATCCGGGTGCTGCTCATCAAGCTGGCGGACCGGCTGCACAACGCCCGCACCTGGCGGTACGTCTCGCGTGAGTCCGCCGAGCGCAAGGCTCGCGAGACGCTGGAGATCTACGCGCCGCTGGCGCACCGCCTGGGCATGAACACGATCAAGTGGGAACTGGAGGACATCTCCTTCTTGACCCTCTACCCCAAGGTCTACGACGAGATCGTGCGCCTGGTCTCCGATCGGGCCCCCGCCCGCGAAGAGTTCTTGACAGGGGTCAAGGAGCAAGTGGCCGAAGATCTGAAGGCCGCCCACATCAGCGCGGTGGTCACCGGGCGCCCTAAGCACTACTACTCCGTGTACCAGAAGATGATCGTGCGCGGCCGCGAATTCTCGGACATCTACGACCTGGTGGCGGTGCGGGTGC
>NZ_BAHD01000010.1 GCF_000298215.1 Kineosphaera limosa NBRC 100340
GTCTGGACGCGCGCTGACGGCACCCCAATCGGCAACCAACCACGCCGCAGCGCTGGCGATGAGGTCGACGGCGACAGCGGCGGTAACAACAACGACAGCAGCAGCGGCGGCGGCGAACCGCCCGGCTCGGCGTTGTTGCCGGAACACCGAGCCCTGCCCAGCGAACAGCTCATCCTCACCACGCAGGCAACGGTGCCGGTCGACGATCGCTGAAAGCCGTCCTCATGTCGACCCCCGCATGCCCCCGCAGGCCCTCGCCATGGCGGCGACGATTTCTGGCGACGCGCGCGACAACTGCGGGTATTTGCCGGACGGCGTGGGGGATGTCAGCGTGATCTCGTGCCTACCCCGTCGATTGCGCAGGACGCGGCCGCGTCGCACCCGCGGGCCGAGCAGCTGCTGGACGACTTCGGTCGACACCTGCGGCTGGAGCGTGGGCGCTCCGAGCACACCGTGCGGGCCTACCTGGCCGACGTGGACGCCGCGTTGCAGTTCGCGGCGCAGCGAGGGCACCCCCCGGAAGCCGTCGACCTGGCCGACCTGCGGGCCTGGCTCGGGCACCTGGCTGCTGACGGGGCCGCGAGATCCAGCCTCGCGCGCCGCGGTGCCGCAGCCCGCACGTTCTTCCGGTGGGCGCAAGACTCCAGGCGGCTGCCGTCCGACCCCGCCGCCCGCCTGGCCAGCCCCCGCGCCAACCGCACCCTGCCGACCGTGCTCAGCGCTCACGACGCCGCCCGGGTCATCGAGGCGACGGCCCGCTCGACGTCGGCGGGTTCAACGACGGCAGGCTCAAGCGAGGGAGCCGCGGGTTCGGGGCCCACGTCGTCGCAGACGCCCTCGGTTCAAGAGGACCCGACGCAGGCAAAGTCGACGCAGGGGATGTCGGCGCAGGAGATCGCCGTCGAGTCGCGAGACCGGGCGGTGCTGGAACTCCTGTACGGCTGCGCGCTGCGCGTCGGCGAGCTGGTCGCGCTGGACATCGACGACATCGACACCGCCCGCCGCGTTGTGCGGGTGCTCGGCAAGGGGAACAAAGAGCGCTCCGTGCCCTACGGCCTCCCAGCGCAGGTAGCTCTCGACGAGTGGCTGGTGCGCGGCCGCCCAGTCCTTGCCGCCGGCGCCTGCGCCACATCGACCGCGGGAGGAGACGCCGGGGCAAGCGGCACCCGGCCCAAGGCCGGCTCGGGTGGCACCCGGCCCAAGGCCGGCTCGGGTGGCCCGCGGGACATGGCGGCGCTCTTCCTCGGGGTCCGCGGCCGGCGCCTGGGGCAACGGCAGGTCCGCACGATCCTCTCCCAGCGCATCCAGGCGGCCCCGGGGGTTCCCGCCGTGGGGCCCCACGCGCTACGGCACTCCGCCGCAACCCACCTGCTCGACGGCGGCGCCGACCTGCGCTCGGTGCAGGAGTTGCTCGGCCACGCCAGCCTCGCTACGACCCAGCTCTACACTCACGTCTCCCTGCAGCGCTTGCGCTCCAGCTACGAACAGGCCCACCCGCGTGCGTGATGACCCCAGCTCCGGCCCGCGCTCTGCTGGGCGTGACCCGCATCAGGAGGCCGACGCGGCCGGCCCGGAGCACGAACGCTCACCTGCGCTGACGCCCGCGCGGCGCCGGATGCTGCAGCGGCGCCGGCGCGCCCTCACCGTGCTCGGTGCCGGAACGCTCTGCGCCTTCGTCGTGTCCCTTGCCGTCGGGCACCTGGGCGCCGGCGGCAGCCAGGCCCCCACGACCGACGCGCCACCTCCAGTCGCCACCCAGACGACGGCCTGGGACGGGTCGACCCGCGCCGACCCGGATCCCAGCGCCGGCGAGAGCACGACCCCACCGGGGAGCCCCGAGGGCACGACCTCCGCGGCGGCCCACGGACCTCCGGCGCCCGGCGACACGCCCGAGCCGCAGCTGCCGGCGACGCTGCCAGACTCCGGCACCGGCACCACGCAGGTACTCGCGGTCCCCGGTCCGGACTCGACCCGCTCGGGCCGCACGATCCGGTACTCCGTGGAGGCCGAAGGGGGCCTGGACGTGCCCGTGGACCACTTCGCCGCGCACGTGCACCGGGTGCTCACCGACCCGCGGGGGTGGGAGGCCGTCGACGGCGTGCACTTCGTCAACGTCAGCCCGCAGCAGCGCGCTCAGGGGGCAAGCGCCGACGTGCGGATCATCCTGGGCAGCCCCGCCTACGTCGACCGCAACTGTCTGCCGCTGCGCACGATGGGTCAGCTGTCGTGCCACGCCGGCGGCCGCGTGCTGTTGAACCTCGAACGCTGGGCCCACGGAGCGGGCACCTACGGCGACGACGTCGCCGGATACCGCGAGTACCTCGTCAACCACGAGGTCGGCCACGCCCTCGGTCATTCCCACCGTTCGTGCCCGGGCCCCGGTCGGCCCGCGCCCGTCATGGTGCAGCAGACCAAGAGCCTCTACGGCTGCACCCCCTGGGGCTGGCCCACCCCGCCGTCGTCGCGCTGACACGCCTCATCGGACCGGCAGTAGAACGGGGCTCAGCTCCTTGAGCAGGCTCAGCGGGTCGACGTATTGGGCGCCTTTGCGCGCTCCCCAGTGCAGGCACGCCTGTGGCGGGCAGTGGCCTCCGGGCGCCAGGCGCCCGATCGCGGCCCCGCGGCCCACCGGCTGGCCCTTCTTGACGCTGGTGATGACCGGCTCGTAGGTGGTGCGCAGGCCGTTGGGGTGCTGGATGGAGACCACCGGCTTGCCGGCGACCAGTCCGGCGTGCAACACGATGCCGTTTCCCGCGGCCAGCACACTGGCGCCGACGTGCGACTTCAGGTCGACCCCGCGGTGCCCCGCCAGCCACTTCTCCTTGGGCGGATCGAACGCCCGCCCGATCTCTGGGCTGCCGCGCAGCGGGGCCTGCCATCCCGGGCGCGGCACCGCCTTGGCCACGTCGCGCACGACCAGCGCCGTGCGGGCTGCGGTGGCGGCCGCTCCAGCTCCGGCGACGCCGGCCCCCACGGGCATGAGCCCGAAGGCGGAGAGGACGACGGGGATGAGGGGGACGATCGGCAGCGGCATGGCACCTACCGTGGCGCGCCGATGCCCCCACGCGCCGACTCTGAGTGCCGCACCTGTGGATAGACCCCGCCCGGTCGGCACCCCTGTGGACGGCGGATTGAGCAGATTTCCCGGCTCGCCGGCGGCGGGCCACTCGGCTGGGTCGCGCAGTGCGCACCAAGTACTGGACAACGGCAACTAGCGCTGGACAACGGCGACCGGGACTGGGCAACCACTCGAGCGGTTGCCCAGTCGGTTGCCGATGGCTCAGTCGGACCGGGGGTTGTCCAGTCGCGAGCGCACCAGGAGTAGGTGCAGCTCAACCGGCGAGCTGGCTCAGCCGGTCAGCTGGCTCAGCCGGTCAGCTGGCTCAGCCGCCGCGCGCCCTCCTGAACGACGGGCAGCCGCTTGCAGAAGGCGAACCGCACGAGCCCGGCCGCGGACTCCTTGTCGTCGCAGAACACGCTGACCGGCACGCCGACCACCCCGACCCGCGCGGGCAGATCCAGGCAGAACTGCATCGCGTCCTCGCCGCCGACCGAGCGCACGTCGGCGATGACGAAGTAGGTGCCATCCGGGTTGGTGGCGGGGATGCCGGCCTGTGCCAGCCCGGCGAGCAGCGCGTCGCGCGCCTGGGCGAGCCCCGCCGCGTAGTCGTCGAAGACCGTGTCGGGCAGCGCCAACCCGGCGGCGACGGCGGGCTGGAAGGGTGCGCCGCCGGCGAAAGTGAGGAACTGCTTGACGGTCCGCGCCGCGGCCACCAGCTCCGCCGGCCCGGTGATCCAGCCGATCTTCCAGCCAGTCGTCGCGAACGTCTTGCCCGCCGAGCCGATCGTCAGGGTCCGTTGCGCCATCCCCGGCAGGGTCGCCATCGGGATGTGCCGCGCCGGGGCGAACACCAGGTGCTCGTAGACCTCGTCGGCGACGACGATCGCGTCGTACTCCACCGCGAGCCGCGCGATGACCTCCAGCTCATCGGCGGTGAACACCTTGCCGGTCGGATTGTGCGGGGTGTTGAGCAGCACGAGCCGCGTCCGCTCGCTGAAGGCCGCGCGCAACGACTCCTCGTCGAGGGCGAAGTCGGAAAATCGCAGCACGCTGGTGCGCCGCGTCGCCCCCGCCAGCGCGATGACGGCCGCATAGGAGTCGTAGTACGGCTCGAAGGTCACGACTTCGTCGCCCGGTTCGCACAGTGCGAGCACGCTGGCGGCGATGGCCTCGGTCGCGCCCATCGTCACGAGCACATCGGTGTCGGCGTTCAGCGAAAGCCCGTACCGCCGCTCCTGGTGCCGCACGATCGCGTGCCGCAGGTCGACGACACCGGGCAGCGGCGGGTACTGGTTGTCGCCGGCGCGAATCGCCGCGACCGCCGCGTCCAGCACCTCCTGCGGGCCGTCCTCATCCGGAAATCCCTGCCCGAGGTTGATCGCCCCCGTCTGGTTCGCCAACGCCGACATCCGCGTGAAGATCGTCGTGCCGAACGAGCGCATCCGCTCCACCAACGGCTGCTGCGCGCGGTCCGCTCCGGAGGGGGAGGCAGTGGCTGCGGACAGGGTGGTGGTCTCGTCGCTCATGTCCGCCAGGTTAGGGGTGTGCCCAGCTCGCCGCGGCGATTGGCTCCGGAGGCCCGCGGACGGGTACTCTGAGCACACCTGTGGTCTGTCATGCCTGGAGGGCAGCGGCACCGCAGGAATTCGCGCGTCTCATCCGGCGCCGCGAGGCCGGGTTCGCCCGCCCTCGCCCCGCTGGGACCACCCGCCAACAGTCCGGCTCGCGCCGGTGGTGTGCGGTCGAGGCGCCAGGGGCCACACGGCAATCCCGCCGCCGTGGCCGACAACTGGACCAACGAGAAGGAGACCTCGGCATGGCCGTCGTCACCATGCGCCAGCTCCTCGAGAGCGGCGTCCACTTCGGGCACCAGACCCGTCGCTGGAACCCCAAGATGAAGCGCTTCATCATGACCGAGCGCAACGGCATCTACATCATCGACCTGCAGCAGTCGCTGACCTACATCAACGACGCCTTCGACTTCGTCAAGCAGACCGTGGCCCACGGCGGCACGATCCTGTTCGTCGGCACGAAGAAGCAGGCCCAGGAGCCGATCGCCGAGCAGGCGACGCGCGTCGGGATGCCGTACGTCAACCACCGTTGGCTCGGTGGCATGCTCACGAACTTCAACACGGTGCACAAGCGCCTGGAGCGCCTCAAGGAGCTCGAGGAGATCGACTTCGACGACGTGGCCGGCAGCGGCCGCACGAAGAAGGAGCTGCTCGTCCTGCGTCGCGAGAAGGAGAAGCTGGAGCGCACGCTCGGCGGCATCCGCGACATGGCCAAGGTGCCCTCGGCCGTGTGGATCGTCGACACCAAGAAGGAGCACCTGGCCGTTACCGAGGCCCGCAAGCTCAACCTGCCGGTCATCGCGATCCTCGACACCAACTGCGACCCCGACGAGGTCGACTACAAGATCCCCGGCAACGACGACGCGATCCGCTCCGTCACGCTGCTCACCCGCGTCGTGGCCGACGCGGTCGCCGATGGCCTGCTGACCCGCAGCCAGAACGCTGGTGGCGGCCAGAACGCCGTCGACGGTGGCGCCCAGGCCGAGCCGCTGGCCGAGTGGGAGCGCGAGCTGCTGGCGGGCGAGCAGGCCGCCGGTGAGCAGGCTGCCGCCGCGACCGACGTCGAGACCGGCCCGACCTCCGTGGCGCAGGCCGCGGAGGAGACCGCCGCCGCCGACGTCGTCGACCCGGCCGAGCAGGTCGCACTGGCCGAGGCCACCGCCGAGCAGGCCGCGGAGGTCGCCGCTGTCGACCCGGCCGCGGTCGAAGAGGTCGTCGCCGAAGAGGTCGTCGTCGAGGAGACCGCTGACGCGCAGGCCGAGCAGGCCTGAGCCGTTCCGTAACCATCCATTCCGCCAAAGGAGCGAGAAACACAGATGGCGAACTACACCGCTGCAGACATCAAGGCGCTGCGTGAGCAGACCGGTGCCGGCATGCTCGACGTCAAGAAGGCTCTTGACGAGGCCGACGGTGACACCGCGAAGGCCACCGAGATCCTGCGGGTCAAGGGCCTCAAGGGCGTGACCAAGCGTGAGGGTCGCTCGGCCAGCAACGGCCTGGTGGCCGCGCACGTCGACGGTGGCGTCGGCACGCTCGTCGAGGTCAACTGCGAGACCGACTTCGTCGCCAAGGGTGAGAAGTTCATCGCGTTGGCCGACAAGGTGCTCGACCAGGCCGTCAAGGTCGGCGCAGCCGACGCGCAGGCGCTGCTGGACTCCGACCTGGACGGCAAGTCCGTGCAGGCCGTGCTCGATGAGGCCAACGCCACGATCGGCGAGAAGATCGAGGTGCGTCGCGTCGCCCGCGTCGAGGGCGACAACGTCGTGTCCTACCTGCACAAGACGAGCCCCGATCTGCCCGCGCAGGTCGGCGTGGTCTTCGCCTACTCCGGTGGTGACGAGCAGATCGGCCGCGACATCGCGATGCACATCGCCGCGTTCAGCCCCACCGTGCTGACCCGCGACGAGGTCGACGAGGCGACGGTCGAGAACGAGCGTCGCATCGCCGAGGAGACCGCCAAGGAGGAGGGCAAGCCCGAGGCCGCCCTCCCGCGCATCGTCGAGGGCCGCGTCAACGGCTACTTCGCCGAGAACGTGCTGCTGGAGCAGAAGTACGCCAAGGACCAGAAGAAGCAGGTCCAGGCCGTGCTCAAGGAGGCCGGCGCCGAAGGTACGTCCTTCGCCCGCTTCCGCGTGGGTGCCTGAGCAGCCACACGCACCGTATCCGCAGGGCCCGTTCCTCCACCCGGAGGGGCGGGCCCTGCGGCGTGTGTCATGCCGTACCTGCGCCGCCTCCGCCGTTCACCGACCGGTCGCCGCCTGGTGCCCACCCGCCGCGTGGGTCGTGTGAGAATCACGTGCAGTGTCCGCATCCGCGCGCCCGATTCGAGGGCGCCGACGAAGGGAATCCCACCGGTGTCCTCCGAGAACCGTGCCTATCAGCGCGTCCTGCTCAAGCTCTCCGGCGAGGCGTTCGGCGGTGGGCGGATCGGGGTCGACCCGACGGTCGTCAAGGGCATCGCGCACCAGATCGCGGTGGCCGTCCGCGAGGGTGTTCAGGTGGCGATCGTTGTCGGCGGCGGCAACTTCTTCCGCGGAGCGGAGTTGCAGCAGCAGGGCATGGACCGCTCCCGGGCCGACTACATGGGCATGCTCGGCACGGTGATGAACTGCCTGGCGCTCTCCGACTTCCTGGAGAAGGAGGGGTGCGAGACCCGGGTGCAGACCGCCATCACCATGGGTCAGGTCGCCGAGCCCTACATCCCGCGCCGCGCCATCCGGCACCTGGAGAAGGGTCGGATCGTGCTCTTCGGCGCCGGCGCCGGCATGCCGTACTTCAGCACCGACACCGTCTCGGCCCAGCGCGCTCTGGAGATCCACTGCGACGCCGTGTTCATGAGCAAGAACGGCGTCGACGGCGTGTACGACTCCGACCCGCGCACCAACCCGGAGGCCAAGAAGTTCGACCGGGTCAGCTACTCCCAGGCCCTCGTCGACGGGCTCAAGGTCGTCGACGCCGCCGCGTTCAGCCTGTGCATGGAGAACGAGCTGCCGATGGTCGTCTTCGGCATTCAGGGCGAAGACACCATCACCCGGGCGCTGCGGGGCGAGCCGATCGGCACCGAGGTCTACGCACAGTGACCTCGGTTCCGGCGGGGCGCAGGCGGCTGATAGCGATCTGAGAGGATGACCGCGTAGCCCACCGGGGGCGGCGCGGATGTGACGAAGGAGCAGCGGATGCTGGACGAGACGATGTTCGAGGCCGAAGAGAAGATGGAGAAGGCCGTCGAAGTCGCCAAGGAGGACTTCGCCGGGATCCGCACCGGGCGCGCCACGCCGGGCATGTTCAACAAGCTGATGGTCGACTACTACGGCGCACCGACCCCCCTGCAGCAGCTCGCGTCCTTCCAGACTCCCGAGGCCCGCACGGTCCTCATCACGCCGTACGACAAGCAGTCGATGTCGGCGATCGAGAAGGCCCTGCGCGACTCCGACCTGGGCGTCAACCCCGGCAACGACGGCAACACCATCCGCTGCGTCCTGCCCGCCCTGACCCAGGAGCGGCGCAAGGAGTACATCAAGATGGCGCACCGCAAGGGTGAGGACGCCAAGATCTCCATCCGCAACATCCGCCGGCACGCCAAGGACTCCATCGACAAGCTCGTCAAGGACGGCGACGTCGGCGAAGACGAGGGCACCCGCACCGAGAAGGAGCTGGAGACCCTCACCAAGAAGCACGTCGACCTCATCGACACCCTGCTCAAGGGCAAGGAAACCGAGCTCACCGAGGTGTGAGTGGGTCTGAGGTGACATCCGCGGCCACTCCCTCCGGCCCGCCGGCCGCCGGGAAGTCGACGGGCCGCGCCGGGCGCAACCTGCCGATGGCCATCGCCGTCGCCCTCCTTCTGGGCGGCCTGGCCCTGGCGGCACTGACCCTGGTCAGTTGGGGTTGGCTGCTGCTCGCGACCCCCGCCATCCTGCTCGCCGTCTGGGAGCTCAACGAGGGCATGCAGGCCGGCCGCATCCACATCCCCCTGGTCCCGGTCTGGCTGGGCGCGATGGCGATGCTTCCCGCCGCCTACCTGGGCGGCCCGGCGGCCCTCATGGTCGCCTTCGGCCTGACGATCCTGGCGGTGGTCTGCTGGCGGGTGGCGAGCGGCCTCGACGGCGCCGCCCGCGACATCGGCGGCGGCGCCTTCATCGTGGCCTACGCGCCCTTTCTCGCCGCGTTCTCGGCCCTCATGCTCGCCGCGCCCGACGGCAACCGGCGCGTCATCGTCTTCATCCTTGTGACGATCGCCTCCGACATCGGCGGGTACGCCGCCGGGGTGCTCGCCGGCAAGCACCCCATGGCGCCCTCGGTGAGCCCGAAGAAGTCGTGGGAGGGGTTCGCCGGTTCGGCGGCCGCGTGCGTCGTCGTCGGGGCGATCGCCGTCCCGACGCTGCTCTCCGGAGCGTGGTGGGCCGGGGCGCTCATCGGGCTCGTGGCCGTCGCCATGGCCACGCTGGGCGACCTCGTGGAGTCGATGCTCAAGCGCGACCTGGGCATCAAGGACCTCGGGCGTATCCTGCCCGGCCACGGCGGCATCATGGACCGCATCGACTCCCTGCTGCTGTGCGCCCCCGGAGTCTGGTGGATGATGCTGCTGCTCGTTCCGGTTGCCTAGCGGGCGCACCCGACCAGTGGCCTGCGAGACTGGACCGATCATGAGCACGCAGCCCACGCCCGTCCGCCTGCAGCGCCGCCGCCCCGGCCCGGGCCAAGTCACCTTCTCGCCGCCGGGTAATCCGATGCCGCCGACGCACCTGGCCGACCTCGACGTGCCTGCCCGCAAGGAGGCGGTCGCCGCGCTCGGGCACAAGCCGTTTCGCGCCGCGCAGCTCTCGACCCACTACTTCGAGCACTGGACCAGCGACCCGGAGCACATGACCGACCTGCCCAAGGCCGGCCGCGACGAACTCGTCGCCGCGATGCTGCCGACCCTGCTGACGCCGGTGCGACACCTGGAGGCCGACGGCGGGGCCACCGTGAAGTCGGTGTGGCGGCTGCACGACGGCGCGCTCGTCGAATCGGTACTCATGCGCTACGCCCGCCGCGCCACCGTCTGCATTTCGAGCCAGGCCGGGTGCGGCATGAACTGCCCGTTCTGCGCGACCGGCCAGGAGGGCTTCACCCGCAACCTGTCGACCGCCGAGATGGTCGAGCAGGTCGTCGCAGCCCAGCGGATGCTGCGAGACGGGCCCTCGGGGTTGCGCGGACCGGCCGCCGCCATCGACCTGCCGGCCGGCGCCGCCAGCGCCTTCGACGCCCCGGAGGGCTCCGCGGGCGCATTCGATGCCCCCGACGACGACGGCGCGCCGACCGACCCCGGCCAGAACTCGCGCGTCTCCAATGTCGTGTTCATGGGCATGGGGGAGGCCCTCATCAATTACAAGCGAGCGATCGCCGCGATCCGCCGGATGGTCGACCCCACCCCGGCCGGCCTGGGGATGTCGGCGCGCGGCATCACGATGTCCAGCGTCGGCCTCGTGCCCGGCATCGACCGGCTCGCGGGCGAGGGCATCCCGGTGACCCTCGCGCTCAGTCTGCACGCGCCCGACGACGAGCTGCGCGACGAGCTCGTGCCGATCAACAACCGGTACAAGGTCGACGAGGCCCTCGACGCCGCCTACCGCTACTTCGAGACGACCAAACGACGGGTCTCCATCGAGTACGCGCTGATCCGCGACATCAACGACCACGCGTGGCGCGCCGACCTGCTGGGGGACAAGCTCAACGCCCGCGGCCGCGGCTGGGTACACGTCAACCCCATCCCGCTGAATCCGACCCCAGGCAGCAAGTGGACCGCGAGCCGCCCGGGCGTCGAGCAGCAGTTCGTCGAGCGGCTGCGTGCCCACGGCATCCCGACGACGGTGCGCGACACGCGCGGCAGCGACATCGACGGGGCCTGCGGGCAGCTGGCGGCAGCGACCGCCTGAGCGGCACCCGTCGAGATCACACCCAGATTCCTCCAAGGTTTCTTTGCAGGAGTCGATGGGAGGGGAGTGCAGCCCGGCGCATCCCCAGGAGGAGTCATGTCGTTGCAGGATCGAATCCCCGGTGGGCTCGTCGGAAAAATGGTGGCGCCCCTGCTGCTCCTGCTCGTCGCCCTCCTGGCGGTCGGTGGCTTCACGCTCATGTTGGTCTCCGCGCTGGAACGCAGCGGAGAGAACCAGCAGAGCGCGACCGCCTATCTGCTGCGACTGGAATCGGCGGCCGTCACCCTCAAGGCGATCGCCAACGACGAGCGTGGCTTTCTCATCGGCGGCGACCGTAAGTTCGTCGACGAGGTCATCGAGCGACGCGAGCAGGTCGGCGACGACCCGCCGCCGCCGCCGGGCTTGCGCCGACGGACGAGGCGCGCACGCAGGTCGGCCTCTTGCAAACCCAGATCGCCGGGTGGAACGACGCGCTGGATGCCGAGTTCGCCCAATACACCGGCGACCGGCAAGGGGCGATCGCGGCCGCGCTGGGTGCCAACCGCGACCTGCGCAAGACCTATGAGGGCACCCTCAAAGGCCTGGTCGAAGGGGGCGCCGCGTACATGGCGCAGGTCTCCGACCTGGACGCCCTCGCCTCACGCTCCCGCATCATCGTGGCCGTGCTGACCGTCGTCTGCGCGCTGCTGACGCTCGGGGTCGCGTTGCTGGCCGCGCGCGACATCCGCTCACGCGTCGCGGGGCTGCTGGCCGACCTCGACGCGCTGGCCGGTGGCGACCTGCGCGAGCGCGCCGCCGCCACCGGACGCGACGAGCTGACCCAGGTGTCCCAGGGGCTCGCCCGAGTCGTGGATACCCTGCGTGGCACGGTCGGTGAATTGCAGGCCTGCTCGCGAGAACTGGGCACCGAGTCCGAGCGGCTCGTCGGCGTGGCCGGCACGATCGCCCAGAGCGCCTCCAGCGCCTCCGACCAGGCCAGCGGCGTCTCCCACGCCGCCACCGACGCCGGCCGCAACATCGAGACCGTCGCCGCCGGCGCGGAGGAGATGAGCGCCTCGATCCGCCAGATCGCCGACAACGCCCAGGAGGCTCGCCGGGTCGCGGCCGAGGCCGTCGAGGCCGCCCAGGGCACGGCCGGCTCCGTCACGAGGCTGGGCGCCTCATCCGCGGAGGTGGGCGAGGTCGTCAAGGTCATCACGAGCATCGCCGAACAGACCAACCTGCTGGCCCTCAACGCCACGATCGAGGCGGCCCGCGCAGGCGAGGCCGGCAAGGGCTTCGCCGTGGTCGCCAACGAGGTCAAGGATCTGGCGCAGGAGACCTCCAAGGCGACCGAGACCATCACCAAGCAGATCGAGTCGATCCAGGCCGACACCGAGTCCGCGACCGCGGCGATGGGCCAGATCACCGCGGTCATCGAGCGGATCAACGACTACCAGAGCGTCGTCGCCTCCGCCGTCGACGAGCAATCCGCGACGACCAGCGAGATGGCCGTGAGCGTGGACCGCGCCGCCCGCAGCACCCGCTCGATCGGCACCTCGATCGAGCAGGTCTCCAAGGCGACGGCGCACACCACCGAGATCGCCGAGCAGACGCGGGTCACCGCGGGCCAGCTCGACCAGATGAGCGACCGGCTCGGCGCGCAGGTGGCTCGATTCCGGCTGGTCTGAGCAGGTCGGCGGCATATCGGCGCAGGCGCCGGTAGGTTGAGGGCCTGTCGTCGCTGGAGGTTCGCCATGACCGATGTCATCGATGCTCACCGCTCCGAGCCGAGCCCTGATCCGCAGCTGCGGGCGACGCCCGTCGTGCCCGGGCCGGTCGACAAAGCGCTCTTGCACGATCTGCGGCAGGAGGTCGGGCCCGGGCCGCTGCGCAGCCGGCTCATCGACCGGCTGAAGATGAGCCACGACGGCTCGCACTTCCAACTCGTGCCGCAGGCGGTCGTCGTCGCCCGCGACGGACTCGACGTGCAGAACACGATCGCAGTCGCGACCCGGCATGGGCTGCCGGTGACCTTCCGCTCGGGCGGCACCAGCCTGTCGGGTCAGGCCGGCACGGATGGGGTGCTCATCGACACGCGCCGCAACTTCCGGCGGGTGCGGGTGCTCGACGAGGGTGCCCGCGTGCTGTGTCAACCCGGCGCTACAGTGCGGGCCGTCAACACCCGGCTCGCACCCTACCGGCGGGCCCTCGGGCCCGACCCGGCCAGCGAATCCGCGTGCACCATCGGCGGGGTCGTCGCCAACAACTCCTCCGGCATGCAGTGCGGCACGACCGCCAACACCTACCGAACCCTCGACGCACTCGACTTTGTGCTCCCCTCCGGGACCCGCATCGACACGGCGTCCCGCGACGCTGACGAGAAACTGCGCCACGACGAGCCGGCGCTCTGGGAGGGCCTGGCCCGACTGCGTGACCGCGTGCGCGCCAACCCCGACTCCGTGCGCCGCATCGAGCACCAGTTCTCGATGAAGAACACGATGGGCTACGGCCTGAACTCCCTGCTCGACCACGAGACGCCCGCCGACATGCTGGCCCACCTCATGATCGGGTCGGAGGGGACGCTCGGGTTCGTCCTTGGCGCGACCTACCGCACCGTGCCGATCTACCCGCACATCGCCACCGCGCTGCTCGTCTTCGAGTCGATCGACGCGGCCACCGACGCGCTGCCCGCCCTCATCGAGGCCGGCAGCCGCACCGCCGAACTCATGGACGCGGCCTCGCTGCGGGTCAGCCAGGCCGGCCCGGTGCGGGTCGGCGCCCTCGACGGGCTGGCGGTGCGCGAGCACACCGCGCTGCTCATCGAGGCTCAGGAAGAGAGCCCCGAGGCGCTCGCCGACACCCGGGCCGCCCTGGAGCGGGCGATCGGCGGACTGCGGGGGCTGTCCAGCGAGGCGGTCTTCACGACCGAGCCGAGCGAGCGCGCCGCGGCGTGGTCGGTGCGCAAGGGCTTGTACACCGCCGTCGCCGGAGCGCGCCCGACCGGCTCGACGGCGCTGCTCGAGGATGTCGTGGTGCCGATGCCGGCCCTGACCGGCACCGTGCGCGAGTTGCAGCGGTTGTGTGGCGGATACGGCTATGACGACGCGGTGATCTTCGGGCACGCGCGCGACGCCAATCTGCACTTCATGATCAACCCGGACCTCGCTGATCCCACACAATTGCGTGGCTTTGAGCGGTTCACGGAGGAGCTGGTCGACCTCGTTCTCGACGCCGATGGTTCGCTGAAGGCCGAGCACGGCACCGGGCGGATCATGGCGCCGTATGTGCGCCGGCAGTACGGCGACGAGCTCTACGACGTCATGCGGCAGATCAAGTCGCTGGCCGACCCCGGCAACGTGCTCAACCCCGGGGTCATCATCGGTGACGACCCCAAGGCCCACCTGCGCGACCTCAAGGTCACGGCAGCGGTCGACGAACAGGTCGACCGCTGCGTCGAATGCGGCTACTGCGAGCCCGTGTGCCCGTCGCGGGACGTCACGACGACCCCGCGGCAGCGGATCGCGCTGCTCCGGGATATCGCCCACGCGCCACAGGACGTGCGCCGCAGCGTCGAGGCCGATTACGCCTACGACGCCGTCGACATGTGTGCCGCCGACTCGCTGTGCCAGAGCGCGTGCCCGGTCGGCATCGACACCGGTGTGTTCATGAAGGCGCACCGTAAGGCGCGGCACAGCAGCGCCGTGCAGGCGGTCGGGGTGACCCTGGCCCAGGAGTGGGGGCGTTTGCTGCCGCTGCTGCGCACGGGGGTCGGGATCGGCGCGGTCGGCCCGCACGGCCTCTTTTCGGCGGTCACGGGACTGTCGCGGCGGGTGCTGCCGACCGACCTGGTGCCGTACGTCGGCGACGACCTCCCCGGGCCGGGCATCAGCCGCGCGACGACTGCGCGGCGCGAGCCGGGCGAGGTGGTGCTCTTCGCCTCCTGCATCAGCGAGCTGTTCGGACCGGCCGATCCCGCCGGGCCGCAACGCCACCCGAGCGGCTTGGGGGCGGCGCGCGCCTTTCTGGCCGTCTGCGACCGCGCCGGGGTGGCTGTGCAGATCCCCGCCGGAGTGCAGGACCTGTGCTGCGGCACGGTGTGGCGCAGCAAGGGCCTGAGCGACGGCACGGCGACGATGGCCCGCCGCACCGCCCTGGCGCTGCTGGAGGCGACCCGGGAGGGCGCGGTGCCGGTCGTCTCCGACGCCAGCTCCTGCTCCCATGGGTTGCACGAGCTGGCCGGAGACCTGCGCGCCGCCGGCGACGACCGGCTCGCGGCGCGCGTGGAGGCGCTGCGGGTCATGGATGCGGTGGCGTTCGTCGCGCAGGAGGTGCTGCCGCGCCTGCCGGAGCCGGTGCGGCGGGGTGGGCGGATGGTCGTGCACCCCACGTGCTCGGACCGCCGCGCCGCAGACCTGCCTGCGCTGCAGGCCGTCGCCTCCTTCTGCGCCGAGGAGGTCATCGTGCCCCCGGACGCAGGCTGCTGCGGCTTCGCCGGCGACCGCGGGATGCTGCACCCGGAGCTGACTGCCGCCGCGACCCACCCCGAGGCCCTCGACGTCGCCGCCCTCGGCCCCGACATCTGGGCGGCGGTCTCGACCAACCGCACCTGCGAGATCGGCATGACCCGAGCCACCGGCCACGTCTACCGCCACGTCCTGGAGGTCCTGGAAGAAGTGACCCGCTGACCCACCGATCCGCCGTGCGGGCAGGGGCGGATTACGAGATGCCGACGAGGGCGGCGGCCTCCTCCAGCGTGTCAACGAGGTGTGCGGCTTCGGACATGCCGCGGCCCGCGGCCAGGGCCTGGACGGCCTGCCAGGCGGGCACACGCCGGGTCCAGTGCTCGACGCCCACGAGTACGAGCGGCGGCAGGGGGCTGCCCTCGACCGCATAGAACAGTGGGGTGACGGCCTGGAAGATCTCCTGCACTGTGCCCGCGCGGCCCGGCAGCACGACAATCCCGTTGCGGCAGCGCGACAACAGGCCGTCCTCGCGCACCGCATTGGAGAAGAACTTGGCGATGTGCTCGCTGAACACGTTCGGCGGCTCGTGGCCGTAGAACCACGTCGGAATGCCGACGCTGCGCGGCGGCCCCTCCCAGGGCACCGGTCGGGCCAATTCTCGAGCGTGGAACGCGGTGCCCGCCCAGTCGTCGACGGTCGGGACGAACGACGGCACCCGCGCGAGCAACTCCAAAGCTGCCGTCAGGCCGTCCTCGCACGTCGCGTAGGCGCCGAGGTTCGCGGCCTCCATGGCACCCGGACCGCCGCCAGTCGCCACGAGCATCCCCGCCTGAGCCAGCGCAAACCCCAATCGGGCCGCGCCCGTGAAGTGGTCGGTGCCTCGATCCCAGTTGTGTCCACCCATCACCCCGACAACCGCACGATCGTCGATGAGGGCGTCCAGGGCATCGCCCATCGCCGCGTCGTGGATCGCCCGCAGCACCGACACATAGGCGTCGTGCAGCAAGGCCGGGTCGCGGCTCCACGCGTAGGCCAGCGCGTCGGGAGTCGAGCCGTAGCCGCGCTCCAGCAGCCCGGCGTACAGCTCCTGCGGCTCGTACAGCCGCCCCCGATACGGGTCGACCGGAGCATGAGGCGCGGGTGGGAAGACGATCGCGCCTGCGCGGGTCAGCTTGCGCCCCAACCGGGGCGGCAACAGGCCGCCGAGCACCACCAGACCGTCGAAGTCGCCGTGACCGTCGAAGATGTCGGCGTTGCCGCGCAGGTCCAGGCCCTTGAGTCGCATGTGCGCCGGGGCCGTGCCCGCCGCCAGCGCCGCCCGCAGCGCGTCCACCGACTCGATATCCATCGCTCGATGATGCCGGACGCTGTGGGATCGTTTCCCATTCGTGACGTCGCAGGGGTGATCGGCTGGGCCGGGCGGCCGTTGGGAAGAACGGCACCGATCTCCCGCGCTGTACCCCCTCGAGGACGACATGAAGTTCTTGCAAGCCCTGGCCGGGTCCTTGTCCGGCCTGGCTATCGCCGCCGCGCTGGCCGCTGTTCCCGACATCACCCCCGCCGAGGCCGCGACCTCGCCGGCCGCCCCCGCCGTCGCGCAGGCCCGACCAGTAGCCCATCCGGGCGCCGCCCGGCCGGCAGCGGCGAGTCGGGGTTGGTCGCCGCCGGGCGATGCAGCGACAACGCCGACGCAGCGGGCCATCGCCGCAGCGGTCCGCGACTCCGAGGTCACCGCCGACGTGCCGGATGATGCCTACACCGTGCGCTCGATCAGCGTCGCCCAGGGCGGCCGGTGGGCGACCGCGATGCTGGTGCCCAACGACCCCGACGAGGTCGACGGCGCGGTCGTGCTCGTGCAGCGTCGCAGTGCCCACTGGCACGTCGCGGATCTCGGCACCTTCGAGGTCGGCTGCGGCATCGCACCCAGCCTCGTTCTGCGCGAACTGCGGCTGACCTGCGGCTGATCCGCGAGGGCGAACCGCCGTTCGTCCCCGCGGTGCGCGCGCCCAGCGACATGTTTGCCCGTTGCCTGCGCGCGGGGGGTCGGACACGTAAAGATGTGCCATGAGCAATGGCGCATACCGAGTTGTCCACGATCGCTGCACGAGCGACCCCGCGGGATTCTGGGGGGAGGTGGCCGAAGGAATCGACTGGATCACGGCCCCGACCCAAGCCCTTGATGACTCGCGGCCGCCGTTCTATCGCTGGTTCCCCGACGGTGTGATGAACACCTGCTACAACGCCCTCGATCGGCACGTGGCCGGTGGCCGCGCCGACCAGGCAGCCATCCACTACGAGAGCCCGGTCACCGGCTCCTCTCGCACCATCACCTACGCCGAACTCCTGGAGCAGGTGGCCAAGTTCGCCGGTGTGCTGCGCGCCCAGGGTGTGGAGAAGGGCGACCGCGTCGTCCTCTACATGCCGATGATCCCCGAGGCGCTCGTCGCGATGCTGGCGTGTGCGCGCATCGGTGCCGTGCACTCCGTGGTGTTCGGCGGGTTCGCCCCGGCCGAGCTGGCCGCCCGCATCGAGGACGCGCGGCCGAAGATCATCGTCGCGGCCAGTTGCGGCATCGAGCCGTCGCGCACCATCCCCTACAAGCCGATGATCGACGCCGCCATCCGCCGCAGCGAGCACAAGCCGGACCATTGCATCGTGTTCCAGCGCGAGCAGGTCGAGGCCGAGATGGGCGAGAACGACCTCGACTGGGTGACCGTCATGAACGACGACTCCATCGAGCCGGCCGAGTGCGTACCCGTGCAGGCCACCGACCCCCTGTACGTGCTCTACACCTCGGGCACCACGGGCAAGCCCAAGGGCATCGTGCGCGACAACGGCGGTCACGCGGTCGCCCTCAACTGGTCTATGCCCAACCTCTACGGCATCCACCCCGGCGAGGTGTTCTGGGCCGCCAGCGACGTCGGCTGGGTCGTCGGCCACTCCTATATCGTGTACGCGCCGCTGCTCGCCGGCGCCACGACGATCGTCTACGAGGGCAAGCCGATCGGCACGCCCGACGCCGGCGCGTTCTGGCGCACGATCGAGAAGTACAACGTCGCCTCCCTGTTCACCGCGCCGACCGCCATCCGGGCCATCAAGAAGGAAGACCCTGACGGCGAGTTCATGAAGCAGTCGGACCTGTCGAACTTCCGGCGGCTCTTCCTGGCCGGCGAGCGGCTCGACCCCGACACCTACGAGTGGGCGCACGCGAAGCTCGGCATCCCGGTCATCGACAACTGGTGGCAGACCGAGACCGGCTGGCCGATCGCGACCAACCCTGTCGGCATCGAGGAGCTGCCGGTCAAGCCCGGTTCGCCCAGCGTGCCGACCCCCGGTTACGACGTGCAGATCCTCGATGAGCAGGGCAACCAGGTGGAGGCCGGCACCGAGGGGGCCATCTGCATCAAGCTGCCCATGCCCCCCGGCACCCTGCCCACGTTGTGGCAGGACGACGACCGCTACGTCGAGTCCTACCTCAGCGCCTTCGACGGCTACTACCTCACCGGCGACGGCGGCTACATCGACTCCGACGGTTACATCTACGTCATGGGCCGCACCGACGACGTACTCAACGTCGCCGGGCACCGCCTGTCCACCGGCTCGATCGAGGCGGCCCTGGCCGGCCACCCGAGCGTCGCGGAGTGCGCGGTCATCGGTGTCGCCGACCAGATGAAGGGGCAGATCCCGCGGGCCCTGGTCGTGCTGAAGTCCGGTATCACCCTCGACGACGCCGGGGAGGCAGAGCTGAAGAAGGAGCTCGTCGGCCGGGTCCGCTCCGAGGTCGGCGCCGTCGCCGCCCTGCGTGAGGTCGACGTCGTGCAGGCGCTGCCCAAGACCCGGTCGGGCAAGATTCTGCGCAAGACCATGCGGCAGATCGCCGACGGCCAGGAGGCGATGGTCCCCTCGACCATCGAGGACGCCTCCGTGCTCGAGGTGCTGCGTCCCGTGCTGCGGCACGAGTAGGTCGCCTCGCTCGGGGGCGCACGTGTCCCGCCGCGATCCGGCCCGGCCCCCGCAGCTAGCGGGGGTCGGGCCGCGTGCGTGGTCGAATCGGACACTCCCGCAGGTGTTCCGGTGTTTGTGCGGCCCCGATTGGCGACGTGACTGACCGTTAGCCGGGAGCCCCTCGCACGGCACGCCATCTCGGGGTTAATGTCGTGACTTGAGCTTCGACGTGGCAGCGGCCGACCCGGCGGCGGCGCGTTCGGGGCAGCTAGGCGAGGCGCGCCACGGCGGCGCAATTCGTGACGTGCTGAGCTGGGGGAGAGGGGGATCGCGCAGTGTCAGGGGTTGCGCCGAAGACGGCGGATGAGCAGCTGAACTACCTGGTCGGCTACCGCGACGACGAAGGCGGGCGCGATGCGCTGAATTTGGCGGTGTCGATGGCCCAGGCCTTCGGTGTCTCCCTCGATCTCGTGTCGGTCGTGCCGGGCGGGCGGCGCGTGTCACGCAGCGACCGGGGCGTCACGCGCCGTGCCCGGGAGGCCCTCGATCGGGGAGCGGCCCTCGTGCCGCGGGATGTGCCTGTGCGGGTACACGTCCGCACCGCCCCTGCGGTGGCCCCCGCCGTGCTGCAGACGGCCCGCGACCTGGGGTCGCGCGTCATCATCCTGGGGTCCGACGGCCCGGGCGGTTTCGGCGCTCGGCTGCGCCGGCAGGCCCTGGGGTCGGTGACCACGGACGTGCTGCAAGAGGCCACGATTCCGGTCGCGCTGGCTCCCTTGGACTATCGCGTGAATCGGCCGATCGAGTCTGTCGACTGCGCGGTCGGCACTCGCCCCGGCGGGCAAGCTGTGCTCGACGTGGCGCTGCGCGTCTGCGTGCGCACCGGGCTGCCGCTGCGAGTGGTCATCCTCGTCGACCCCGACACCGAGATCAACGACGCCATCGTCGACGAGGCGCGCGCCCGGGTCGCCCTGCTCATGTCGTCCTCCGTCGCCCGTTACGGCGCACCGACCGACACCCGGTTCGTCTTCGCCCGAGGCGGCGATGTCCCGGCGGTGATCGAAGCGACGAAGTGGCTCGAAACGTCCGTGTTGATCGTGGGGTCGACGAGGGTGGGTGCTCCGCAACGACAGTTCCTCGGTGCGGCGGTCAGCAAGATCCTCGACAAGCTGCCCAGCCCCGTCATCGTCGTGCCGAACATGCCCGTGACCGAGGGCCTGGATCTCGACGGCTGAACCCGGCGCCGAGACGGTCATAGACTGAGACGTATGGTCTCGGAGAATGAACCGCAGGGCGTGTACACGCACGGTCACCATGGCAGTGTGCTTGCCTCACACGGCGCTCGGACCGCCGCGAACAGTGCCGCCTACCTGCTGCCGCACCTGCGGCCGGGCCTGCGCCTGCTCGATGTCGGGTGCGGTCCCGGGTCCATCACTCTCGACCTCGCCGAGATCGTCGGGGCACAGGGGCAGGTCATCGGGATCGAAAACGTTCCCGCGCCTCTGGAGGCGGCCCGCGCCAACGCCGCCGCTCGAGGCGACGCGACGACGCGTTTCGAACTCGCCGACGTCTACGCCCTGCCCTTTGCGGACGACTCCTTCGATGTCACGCACGCGCACCAGGTGCTGCAGCACCTGAGCGATCCGGTCGCGGCGTTGCGGGAGATGGCCCGGGTCACCCGCCCCGGCGGCCTCGTGGCGGCCCGCGACGCCGACTACGCGGCGATGACCTGGCATCCGCCCGCCGCCGGGCTGACGCGCTGGCTCGAGGTCTACCGGCCGCTGGCCCGAGCCAACGGCGGGGAGCCCGACGCCGGGCGCCACCTCCTGCACTGGGCGCACGCGGCCGGTCTCACGGACGTCACGGCGTCCGCCAGCGCGTGGTGCTACGCCGACGAGGCATCCCGCGCGCACTGGGCCGGCACCTGGGCGCAACGGGCACTCGCCTCCGAGTTCGCCGTCGGGGCCCGGCGGCACGGCCTGGCCGACGACACCGAGTTGGAGCAGATAGCGCAGGCCTGGCGGGACTGGCCCGGGCCCGATGCGTGGTTCGCCATGCTGCACGGGGAGATCCTGGCGCGGCCGTGAGGGTCCCTAGAGGGCGCGTCGACCCGCACTCCGACGCGGTCGTCGGCCTCGAACCGGGTCAGGAGCGGGCGCGACGCGCCTCCTCGACCTTCTGCTCCCGCTCCCGCTCGAGGCGACGGATCGGGTCGTTGGCGTGGCCGAGCTGCGCGGGCCCGTAGAACGTCAGGATTGTCTTGCGGATGTTCCACCACACCCGGTAGCTCAGGCTCAGGCCGTCGCGTGCCATGGGATTCACTGGTCCTTCGTTGGGTGCCCGGGGGCCGACGGGCTGCCCGGTCAGTCCAGCTTAGACCCGCCCGCCTCGCCGCCGCCCACCCCCGTGGCCTGCGGGGATCGCTGCGGGTCGGTCCCGGATCCACGGCGGCGGCGCACCGCGTCGACCACCGCGTCGACCACGAGGACGACCGGCCACACGAGCAGCACCAGAACGAAGACCAGCGCGTACTCGATGATCGGGATGCGCACGATCTCGTCGATGCGGTCGTACCCCCGGTAGAAGTACACGCCGACCACGCCCAGCACGTAGCCGGCTCCGATGAGCCAGCGGGTGCGCAGCGACCAGCCGACACCGTGCATTTGCGTGATGACGAAGATGCCGGCAAAGCCGAAGAAGAACATCGGCCAGAAACCCGTCGGGCCCGCCTGCATGAGCGCCACGAGCGCGCCGTGGACGAGCACCATCACTTCGAGCGTCAGCGTCCACGCGCGGTTGGTGTGATAGCGGGTGAGGAAGAGGCTGCCTTGCGCGAGCAGCAGGAACATGTAGAAGAAGCCGATGAGGTGTCCGCTGCTGTTCTCCGCCGGGTGGTACCAGAACGTGTACACGATCGCCCAGCTGAACAGATAGCCGTGATAGCGGCGGGCAACCTCGACGACGCGCTTGCTCAGCGGCGCCTTCTTGCCGAAGAACAGGCCGCGGCGGCGATTCTCCATGAGGAGAACGACGACCAGCAGGGCGATGACCGATCCTTGCGAGCTGTAGATCGACACGTCTTGGGCCAGGCCGTCGTAGAACACGAGGCTCTGGGCCAGGTGCAGCACGATGAACCCGAAGTTCGTGGCCAGCGCGATGACGTTGATCGGATGCAGCCCGGCCGAGTAGGTGCGTACGCGAGTTTGGGCGTAGTAGATGATGCCCCAGATCGCCAACTGGTGGGCCAGGTACCCGCCCCACGCCGACAGGCGCGTCAGCAAGGTCGGCTCGGGCAGTTGCCAGTAGTACCAGGAGGGGCCTGCGTCGGGCAGCAGGTCGTCGCGGGCGATGGCCAGGCCCGTGAGCCACACAGCGCCGGTGAGCAGCAGGCTCACGCCGATGATCCAGACGTAGGGGTGCCGCACCCGGTAGGTGGTCATGCTCATCAGGGTAGGTGGGCCGGTAACGGCAGGGTACGCACTCGCTGACCGCTGGCGGCGTACACGGCGTTGGCGACCGCCGCGGCCACCGGGCCGAGCACCGGCTCACCCATGCCGCGGGGCTGGTCGTCGCTGGCGACGAAGTGGACATCGATCGGCGGCGTGCGGTCCATCGTCAGGATCGGGTAGTCGTCGAAGTTGGTCTGGGTCACTGCGCCGCCCGCGACGTCGAGACGTTCGACGAGCGCCGAACTCAGGCCCATGACCACCGAGCCGACGGCCTGCAGCCGGGCGCCCGCCGGGTCGATGACCAACCCCGGATCGACCGCGACCACCACCCGCTGCACGTCGATCTGGCGCTCGCGCACGGCGACCTGGGCAACCACGGCGACAGCCGTGTCGTGGTCCAGGCAGCAGGCGATGCCCAGGCCCGGGCGGGAGGCGGCGCCGGCCGTGATCCCGTCGGAGCCGCGCCGAGGCGTGCCGGCGAAGGCCCCGGTGCGCCAGCCGGCCTCGTCCGCGGCCTTGGTCAGCACGGCTCGCAGGCGGCGGCCGGCCTCGTCGTCGGGCAGGTTGTTGAGCCGGAACTCCAACGGATCGACGCCGGCGGCCGCCGCCAGCTCGTCGACGAAGCTCTCCAGCGCGAAGACGTTCGGCAGCACCCCCAGGCCGCGCCACGGGCCCGTCGGCACCGGGAGCTGTTCGCGCTGGTTGACCACGCGGTAGCCGTCGAGGGCGTAGGGCAGAAACTGCCCGAGCAGCGTGCCGGGGTCGAATCCCAGCGTCCCGCGCACGAACTCCGGCAGTCCCGCGACGGCCCAGATGATGTCGCCGGAGGCGCTGTGCTGCTCGACGCCGAGCATCCGCCCGTTGGCGTCGACCGACCCGCGCAGCCGCGTGTGCGTCGGCGGGCGGTACATGCCGTGCTGCAGATCCTCGGTCCGCGACCAGCCGACATGCACGGGCACGCCCGCCGCTCGCGCGAGCCGCGCCGCCTCGACTGCCGCATCCTGGCTGCCCTTGCGGCCGAACGACCCGCCGAGCAACGTCGGGTAGACGGTCACCGCGTGGTCGTCGCCGAGCAGCTCGGTCAGCGCATCCGCGGCGTTGCCCGGAGCCTGGGTGCCCACCCAGGCGCGCACCCGGCGCTTGGTCTGGCTCGGTTGGCCCGACTGGCCCGACTGGCCCGACTGGCCCGACTGGCCCGACTGGCCCGACTGGCCCGACTGGCCCGACTGGCCCGACTGGCCCGACTGGCCCGACTGGCCCGACTGGCCCGACTGGCTCGGCTGGCCCGCCTCCGGCTCGTCGATCGCCACGAGCGCGGCAATCGGCTCCAGGTGCGCGTGGTGGGCCAACGGCGTGCGGTAGGCGGCCTCGACGACCGTGCCCTGCTCCAAGGCGCGCCGCACATTGCCGTCCCGGCGAACGACCGCACCGGAGGTCGCCTCGAGCAGCGCGTCGAGGGCGGCCGAGTCGGTGTCGGTGCCGCCCTCCCACTCCAGCTCCAGCTCGCGCACCGCGGCCCAGGCCTGGGTGCGGGTCGGCGCAACGACCCCGGCGAAGTTCGCCTCCGGGTCGATGACGACGGTCAGGTTCGCGCGCTGCGGGCCGCGCCCCGCTTTCAGGGCGGCGCCGAACCTGGGTGGGCGGGCGACCGCGCCGAACCGCATCCCCTCGACGCGGGCGTCGTAGGAGTAGGTGGCGGCCCCGGTCAGTTTGTCGCGCATGTCGGTGCGGGGCGCGGCGGTGCCGATGCGCGTGAACTCGCTCGCCGGGCGCAGCGGCGGCGCTTGTTCGGGCAATTGCCACGCCCCGACCTTCGCGGCCACGACTTGCCCGAACGTCCGCGTCGCGTCGTTGCCCTGAGCCGTGTCGCCGCCGCGGACCGTGAACCGGCCGCCGGCCGCGGTCAGGCGATCGGGGGTCGTCTGTAGCTGGGCGGCAGCCTCGGCCGTGAGCATCGCCTGCACCGCGGCGGCGGCCTCGCGCAGCGGCTGGTACATCGTCGCCACCGACGTGGAGCCGAACGTGAACTGCGCGTTCGCCGCGAACCCGCGGCTCGTGTCGGCCTGGCGGACGACCAGCTGCTCGGGGTCCAGCGCGAGCTCTTCGAGGGCGATCTGGGCCAGCGCCGTGTGCACGCCCTGACCCATCTCGATCTTCGGCACGTAGAGGGTGACCCCCTGTTCGGTCAGCTCGAACCAGACGAGCGGCTCGGGGATCGTCGGGCCGCCAGCGCCGCGCTCCAGGACCGTCTGCGCCAGCCACGGGCGCCCGCGGTCCAGGGCGATCGGCGCGCCCACGACGAGCAGCCCCGCACCCGCCGCCGCGCCGAGCAACAGTCGGCGGCGCGTGATGCCGCGCTTCTTCGCCGGTCGCTTCGGCTCTCGCTTCGCCGGGGGAGCGGCCTCGCCCTGGTCGCCCCTCGCCCCCGCGCCGACACTCTCGTCAGGCTGACCGCTGTTCATGATCGCTCCCGCGCGATGCTCGCGGCCCGGGTCACGTTCTCCCGCACGGCGCCGTACCCGCCGCAGCGGCACAGGTTGCGGCTCGCCTCCGCCTCGATCTGCTCGGGTGTCGGGTCGGCGTCGCGGGACAGCAACGCGACCGCCGTCATGACATGCCCCGGCAGACACCAGCCGCACTGCAGCGGGTTCTCCAGGTAGGCCTGCTGCGCCGGATGCAGCGTCTCGCCGTCGGCGAGCCCCTCCAGCGTCGTCACCGCCCGCCCGGCCGCCTGGGCCGCGCTGACCTGGCAGCTGCGCACCGCCTCGGCGTCCAGCAACACTGTGCAGCAGCCGCACACCCCGATACCGCAGCCGTACCGCACACCGTTCAGGCCGAGTTCGTCGCGCAGCACCCACAGCAGCGGCTCGTCGGGATGTGCGATCTGACGACGGGCGCCGTTGACGTCGAGCTCCATCAGCCCATTTTCGCCCGTTGACGGCGCTGAACGTCTCGAATGTCCGCCTCGCCGCGTCGCCAACCGCGGCGGGGAAATTTGTCTTTGTGGTGAACTAATTACGTGCCCCTCTGGGGGTGCCCAGCCCCGTTCGCGTCGGCGCAGGTCAACGGCTCGCGCGATGTGTCTCACTCGGGGGCACGTAATTAGTTCACCACAACGACAAATCTGGGTCGGTGACTCAGCCGGGTGCCGGGCGGTGCCGCACGTGCGTGAGAATGGCGCTCGTGCAGCAGCGAGACATCGTCATCCTCGGCTCGACCGGCTCCATCGGCACGCAAGGGCTGGACATCGCCCGGCGCAATCCCGACCGGTTCCGGGTCGTGGCCCTGGCGGCCGGTGGGGCGCAGCCGCGCGAATTGGCCCGCCAGGCCGTGGCTTTCGACGTCGCGCACGTCGGGGTGGCCGACGCGGGCGCTGCCGCGGCGCTCGACCGCGAGCTTGCCGCCGCCGCTGCTGAGGCCGACCGATCGGGTTACGCGCCGACGATCCACGCCGGGCCTGACGCCGCGACCGCGATCGCGGGGCTGCCGTGCGATGTCGTGCTCAACGGCATCACCGGCTCGATCGGGCTGCGGCCGACCCTGGCCGCTCTCGCGGCGGGCAGCACCCTCGCGCTGGCCAACAAGGAGTCGCTGATCGTCGGTGGCGACCTCGTGAAGGCCGCCGCGGCGCCGGGCCAGATCGTGCCGGTCGACTCCGAGCACTCAGCCCTGGCCCAGTGCCTACGCGGGGGGCGCCGCGACGAGGTGCGCCGGCTCGTCGTCACGGCCAGCGGGGGACCGTTTCGCGGCCGCACCCGCGCGCAACTGGCCGACGTCACCCCCGCCCAGGCCCTGGCGCACCCGACATGGGACATGGGCCGGGTCGTCACGACGAACTCGGCGACCCTGGTCAACAAGGGCCTGGAGGTCATTGAGGCGCACCTGCTCTTCGACGTCGATTTCGACGACATCACGGTGGTCGTGCACCCGCAGTCGGTCGTGCACTCGATGGTCGAGTTCGTCGACGGATCGACGCTGGCGCAGGCCTCGCCGCCGTCGATGCTCATCCCGATTTCGATGGGCCTGGCCTGGCCCGACCGCGTCGCCGACGCCGCGCCCGCCTGCGACTGGACGAAGGCCGCCACCTGGGAGTTCTTCCCTCTGGACGAGCAGGCGTTCCGCGCCGTGCCGCTGGCCTACCGCGTCGGCCGCGCCGGCGGCACCCAGCCCGCCGTCTACAACGCCGCCAACGAGGAGTGCGTCGAGGCGTTCCACTCCGGGCACATCGGCTTTCTCGACATCGTCGACACGGTCGAGCGGGTCGTCGACGATTGGGCCGCGGACGAACGCTCCCGGGCCGCCGTCCGCACGGTCGAAGACGTGCTGGCCGCCGAGGCGTGGGCGCGCGCCCGGGCGCACGAGGTGCTCGGTGCGTCGCGTTGACCAGTGCTAGGCGTGCCGTGGTCAGGACTCTGGCATCGGGACGAGCCATTGACTCAACGTCGGGGCGAGCGTCTCGACGTCCGCTTCGCCCGTGGCGGCTGCAATGACGAGGTCGTACGCCGCATCCGTCGAGGGCGGCACCAGGTCGAAGCCGTTGAGCCGTACGAGTACCCGCGTCGCCGACCAGGCGAGTCGCTTGTTGCCGTCCACGAGGGCGTGATTACGCGCGATCGAGGACAGCAGTGCCACGGCCTTCGTGGCGAGGTCTGGGTAGGCGTCCTCCCCGAAGACGGTGGCTGCCGGTCGGTGGGCGGCCGAGTCGATCAGGCCGAAGTCGCGGACGGCCGGGGTGCCGAGGCGTTCCGCGATGTGCAGCAGGTCCTCAACGTCGGGATAACGCCAGGTTGCCGGGTCAGGGGTCGTCGGCGGATCAGTGGTCACTGGGCCAGGCGCTCAAGCAGCTCGGCGTCACGGGCGAGAACGTCGTCCATGATGGTGTCGACCTCGCGCCGTCGCGCGTCGCGCAGCGCGGCCGTGTCGATGAGGCGAATCACCGCCTGCTGCTTGCTGATCCCCTGGCGGTCAGCCAGAGCGGTCAACTTGGCGTCCTGCTCGTCGGTGAGGCGCAGAGTCATAGCCATGCCCAATGATACCAGATTTCGCCATAGTGATACCAGTGCTTGCGGAGAACGATTCACCGCCCTGCGGCGTTGAGGACGTGGCGCCGGTCGGGGCGCACACTGGGCCCAGGCGCAAACTCGGGCCAACGGCAATCCAGCGCAGCACACCGACAGGGGAAACTCCTGCCGATGGACAGGTGGAGGTAGAAACCATCGTGATGTATCTGCTCGGCGTGCTCTTCGTCGTCGTCGGCATCGGCGTCTCGATCGCGCTGCACGAGATCGGGCACCTGCTGCCCGCCAAGAAGTTCGGCGTCAAGTGCACCCAGTACATGGTCGGCTTCGGCCCCACCCTGTGGTCCCGCACGAAGGGGGAGACCGAGTACGGCATCAAGGCCATCCCGCTCGGCGGGTACGTGCGGATGGTCGGCATGTTCCCGCCCGCGGAGGAGACGAGCAGCCGCTCCCGCGCCTCCGCGGTCACGGTGGGGGAGAGCCCGGAGACCGACGAGTCGCCGCGGCCGCAACGCTCCGGCCGGTGGGCCGCGATGATCGAGGACGCCCGCAACGCCTCCCTGGCCGAGATGACCCCGGAGGATCGCCCGCGGGCCTTCTACCGGCTGAGCACCCCCAAGAAGATCATCGTCATGCTCGGCGGGCCGGTCATGAACCTGCTGCTCGCCACCCTCGTCCTCGGCGGCATCGTGCTGTTCAACGGCGTGGCCGTCGCCCAACCGGGTGCCCAGGTCGCCTCCGTCGTGCAGTGCGTGCGGCCCGTCGAGGGCCCGGCGAGCACCGCGGATCGCAGCCCCTGCACCGCCGCCGACACGCCCAGCCCGGCGGCCGCCGCCGGACTGCGCCCGGGTGACACGTTCGTCTCCATCGGAGGCCAGCCGGTCACCGACACCAGCGAGGTCGCCACCCTCATCCGGCCGCACGCCGACCAGCCGCTGGAATTCGTCGTCGAACGCGACGGGCAGCAGCTCACGCTGACCGTCACCCCGATCCCCAACACGGTGCCGCAGCTCGGCGCCGACGGGCAGTTCGTGCACGAGGCCGACGGCAGCATCGCGACGACGACCGCCGGGTACATCGGCGTCGGCAGCGCTCCTCCCGTCGCCATGGACCGCTCCCTGAGCCAGGTGCCCTCGATGGTGTGGATGGTCACCGAGCGCACCGCGGCCATCGTGTTTACGCTGCCGCAGCGCATCTACGAGGTCGGCCAGGCCGCCTTCGGCAGCGCCCCGCGGGATGCCGAGGGGCCCATGAGCGTCGTGGGCGTCGGCCGAGTAGCCGGCGAGGTGTCCTCCGGCATGGCCTTGCAAGGCCCGGACGGCACTGCTCTGCCGATCAGCGACCGGGTCGTCATGCTGTGGTCGCTGCTCGGCAGCCTCAACATCGCGCTCTTCGTCTTCAACCTCATCCCGCTACTGCCGCTGGACGGCGGGCACGTCGCCGGCGCCCTGTGGGAGTCGATCAAGCGCGGTTTCGCGCGCGTCACCAAGCGCCCCGATCCCGGCTACGTCGACGTCGCCAAGGCCCTGCCGCTCACGTACGGCGTCGCGATCGTGCTCATCTCGATGTCGGTGCTGCTCATCTACGCCGACATCGTCAAACCCATCCGGCTGTAGGCATTGGGCAGCACCCAACTCCGACGGGTCATTCGACGGTCACGCGGAGGTCGGACGTGGGCCGGTGGGTGTGGGTCGGGCCGCGGCCGGCGTGCCGGTAGCGGCTCCGGGCGCGCCACCGCCGGGTGCCCCGGGGGCGTCCCCGCCGGTGGGGGTGGTGGCCGGGTCGACCGCCGCAACGAGGGAGACCGTGTACCCGTTCGTCGTGGCACCGGTGACGGTGGCCATCTGCAGGGCCGCATCGTCGTTGCCGAACACGTTGTCGGTGGCCAGCGTGATCTGGCTCAGGTTCGTGACGGACTGCTCGTAACCGGCTGTGGCGTAGACAGCCGCACACGTCTCCTGAGGCAGCGCGATCTGGGAGGTGGCGATGGCGTTAGACGCGTCGCTGATCGAGGCCTCGTCGGGGTAGACCTCGAAGTGGATGTGCGGCCAGCGCCCCGAATAGCACGCCGGAAAGATGCTGGTGAAGGTCACGCTGCCGTCGGCCCCCGCGATCTGCACACCGCGCAGGTAGTTCTGGTCGGTGATGCCGTCGGAGTACAGCGAGTAGTTGCCTGCGCGGTCGCAGTGCCAGACGTACACGGCGACACCTGCGTAGGGGGCTTGGGATTGCGAGTAATCGGTGATCGACAGCGTGATCGTCATCGGTATGCCCGCGGCTGTGCCGCTGGCCGAGCCGAAGCTTGATCGGATGTCCTCGCGGACGACGCCGCTCTCGGTGAGCACGTTGGGCCCGTTCGAGCCGTCCCCGGGATACGGGCCCGCGGTCTCGTCGGGGATCTCCCCATCGGCGGTGGTGGCCGCGGCGGACGCTTGCGCCGACGTGGCGCTCGAGCCCGAGGCGCCGTCCGCACCGCAGGCGGCCAGCGCGAGCATCCCCGCCCCCAGCCCGAGGGAGCCGAGCATCCGGCGCCTCGACATCGTGACGAGGTCGAAGGCCAACCCCTGGTCGTAGAGGTCTTCGTGCGGCCGGGGCAGCGTGCGGCCTTCGTAGGCTGGCGTGTCGTTGTCGGTCATGGGTTTCCGTTCTCTTGCGGTGCGCCGTTCTCTTGCGGTGCGGCCTTCTTTGCGGTGCGGACGACTCATTGTGGGAGCGCTGATGTAGGAGCTGTTTCAGTGCCGCCTGTGCGTCGGCCATGGGTTGCGCAAGCGGGCGCCATCGTGCTGCGCAGATTGCCTGACTGCCAGGACCCTCGCCCAGCAGACGGTCAGGACGCTGGGCGATACTGGCGGTCATGACGGTCTCGCTCGGCATGCCTTCGGCCCCGCCGCCCTCGATCACCCAGGTCAGCCCCCGGCGCATCTCCCGCAAGATTCGCGTCGGCAACGTCGAGGTCGGCGGTGACGCCCCGGTGTCGGTGCAGTCGATGACCACTACGCCGACCACCGATATCAACGCCACCCTGCAGCAGATCGCCGAGCTGACGGCCACCGGGTGCGACATCGTGCGGGTCGCCTGCCCGAGCCAGGACGACGCCGAGGCGCTGCCGGCCATCGCCAAGAAGAGCCAGATTCCGGTCATCGCCGACATCCACTTCCAGCCCAAGTACGTCTTCGCGGCGATCGACGCGGGCTGCGCGGCCGTGCGGGTCAACCCCGGCAACATCCGCAAGTTCGACGACCAGGTCAAGGAGATCGCCCGCGCGGCCAAGGACGCCGGCGTGAGCATCCGCATCGGCGTCAACGCCGGCTCCCTCGACAAGCGCCTCTACGAGAAGTACGGCAAGCCGACCGCGGAGGCACTCGTGGAGTCGGCCGTGTGGGAGGCGGGCCTGTTCGAGGAGCACGACTTTCACGACTTCAAGATCTCGGTCAAGCACAACGACCCGGTCGTCATGATCCGCGCCTACGAGATGCTCGCCGAGCGCGGCGACTGGCCGCTGCACCTCGGGGTCACCGAGGCCGGGCCGGCGTTCCAGGGCACGATCAAGTCCTCGGTCGCGTTCGGCGCGCTGCTCTCGCGGGGGATCGGTGACACGATTCGCGTGTCCCTGTCGGCGCCTCCGGTCGAGGAGGTCAAGGTCGGCAACCAGATCCTGCAGGGCCTGGGTTTGAAGCCCCGCAAGCTGGAGATCGTCTCCTGCCCCTCGTGCGGGCGCGCGCAGGTCGACGTCTACACGCTGGCCGACCAGGTGACCGCCGGCCTGGAGGGCATGACCGTGCCGCTGCGGGTGGCCGTCATGGGCTGCGTCGTCAACGGTCCCGGCGAGGCCCGCGAGGCCGACCTGGGTGTCGCCTCCGGCAACGGCAAGGGCCAGATCTTCGTCAAGGGCGAGGTCATCAAGACCGTCCCCGAGGCCCAGATCGTCGAGACCCTCATCGAAGAGGCCATGCGCATCGCCGAGGAGATGGGCGAGCCTGTGGACGAAGATGCAGCCGGCTCGCCGTCCGTCACCGTAGGCTGATCCACATGGTCGTCGCCGAGCACCGAGGTTATCCACAGGTTGACGACGGGCCTGGCGGGTCGGACGCCGAGCCGTCTAGCGTCGAGGACATGACAACCCCGATGGTCGAGCTTGAGCGCCAAGTGCAGCGAAACAGCAACGACATCCACGCCATTTACGACCTGCTCACCGACGTGAACAAGTGGCAGAAGGCGGCGAACCTGCGGTTCGACGGTCTCGATCACTCGATCGCCGGACTCGACCGTCGCCTGGGTGCCGTGGAGGGTCGCCTGGACGGTATCGATGGTCGCCTGGACGGACTCGATGGTCGGCTCGGCACAGTGGAAGGCCTGCTCCACGAAGTCGTCGGCATCCTGCGTTCGCGGTGAGTGACGCCATGACCAGTCGCCCGGCTGACGGGGTCACGGAGGCGGACATGGAGGAGATGCGGCGGCGCTACCGTGAGTGCTTCGACTTCGACTCCACGGAGTATCAGCTGACCCACATCCACAGCACCCAGTTGATCGAACGCAACCGGTTGGACGAGGTCAGTCGCGGCGTCGAGGACCAGGGCCGGCGGCTGATCGGCGTGGAGCACCGGCTGGAGCGTATCGAAGGCCTGCTATCCGAGCTGGTGCGGCTGATGCGGCCGGCCCAGGCACGGCGCGGCGAGGGCGACGCGCAAGACTGAGCGGGCCCGGCTGCGGGCGCGCAGGTGAACGCCAGGCAGACTATGCCCATGCTGCGGACGACCCGGGAGGTCAGAGCGCTGCGTCCGCATGAGCGGGCCCAGGCCCTCGCCCTGTGCGCCCGCGACCCCGCCGCCTACGTGTACGTAGCGGCTCGGCTCGCGGAGACCGACCTGCATCGCACCCGCGGTCCGCTGCTGGCGTACTGCCCCGAAGGGCGGATCGAGGCGTTGTGTTGGCAGTCGGCCAACCTTGTGCCGGTCGAGTGCGACGCTGCCGCCGCAGCGGCCTTCGCGGCCAAGGTGCGCCGCCAACAGTCCCAGTTCTCCTCGGTCTTCGGCATGGACGCCCAGGTCGAGGCGCTGTGGAACCAGCTGCGGGTCTGGTGGCGCGAGCCCATGGACATTCGCGCCGACCAACCGCTGCTCGTCATGGAGGAGGACGCCCCGTTGGGTGCCCCCGTCGACGACCGAGTCAGACCCGCGACTCCGAGCGAACTCGAGCTCATCGTCCCCGCCGCAGCCGCGATGTTCACCGAAGAGATCGGCTACGCGCCGTACTCCGACGGCCCCAGCCGGCGGACCTACATCAACTCCACCCGCGCCCTCATCGAACGCGGGCACTGCCTGCGCATCGTCGAGAACGATGAGGTCATCTTCAAAGCCGAACTCGGTTCCGTCGCTTTGGGCACCTGCCAGGTGCAGGGCGTATGGGTGGCCCCCTCACGCCGAGGTGAGGGCCTGTCGGTCCCCGCCATGGCCGCTGTCGTCGCCTACGCCCGCGCGCATATCGCCCCGTTGGTCACCCTCTACGTCAACGCCTACAACGTGGCGGCGATCGCCACCTACGCTCGCGTCGGGTTCACCCAGCGCGCCACCTTCTCCACCATCCTGCTCTGATCCGGCTCTGATCGAGCGCCCGATCTGCAGGCGCCGGCGGCCCGGGTGCACAAAAGGCTTGGTGGCGGCCGATACGCTTCCTGGTGAAGTTGCGTCGTCATGGGGGCGTCGTCGACGTCCACCGCCTTGAAGGAGCCACGCGTGTCGGTCACCCGCATGTCCACCCTGTTCCTGCGCACGCTGCGGGAAGATCCGGCCGACGCGGAGTTGCCCGGGCACAAGCTGCTCGTGCGGGCCGGTTACATCCGACGCGCCGCGCCCGGCATCTACTCCTGGCTGCCGCTGGGGTTGAAGGTGCTGGCCAAGGTCGAGCAGATCGTCCGCGAGGAGATGGACGCGATCGGCGCCCAGGAGGTGCGCTTCCCCGCCCTCCTGCCCCGCGAGCCCTACGAGGCCAGCGGACGGTGGACCGACTACGGCGACAACCTGTTCCGCCTCAAGGACCGCCGCGAGAACGACATGCTGCTCGGTCCCACGCACGAGGAGATGTTCACGCTCACGGTCAAGGACCTGTACTCCTCGTACAAAGACCTGCCCCTGGCGCTCTACCAGATCCAGATCAAGTACCGCGACGAGGCGCGCCCCCGCGCCGGGCTGCTGCGCGGCCGCGAGTTCATCATGAAGGACTCCTACAGCTTCGATGTCGACGATGCCGGGCTCGAGGCCGCCTACCAGCGGCACCGCGATGCCTACGTCAAGATCTTCGACCGGCTCGGCTTCGACTACGTCATCGTCAAGGCGACCTCCGGGGCGATGGGCGGCTCGGCCTCCGAGGAGTTCTTGGCGATCTCCGACGTCGGTGAGGACACCTTCGTGCGCTGCGACGAGAGCGGCTACGCCGCCAACGTCGAAGCCGTGCAGGTGCCCCAGGCGCCCGACGTCGACCCCGACATCGTCGCGGCCATCCCGCCCGCCACCGACCTCGACACCAGCGACACGCCCACCATCGAGACCCTCGTCAACTGCCTCAACGACCTCTACCCCCGCTCCGACGGGCGGGCCTGGACCGGCGCCGACACCCTGAAGAACGTCGTCGTCATGCTTGCCTACCCCGACGGGCACCGCGAGCCGCTGGTTATCGGGCTGCCCGGCGATCGGCAGGTCGACCCCAAGCGCCTGGAGGCGCAGGTCGCTCCCGCCGAGGTGGAGGAGTTCACGGAGGCCGACTTCGCCGCCTACCCCGCGCTCGTCAAGGGCTACATCGGCCCGGTCGCGATGGGCCCCAACGCGGGGCTGGCCGAGGGCGACGCGCGCCGGCTGCGCTTTCTCGTCGATCCGACGATCGCGCGCGGCTCGGAGTGGGTGACCGGCGCCAACAAGCACGGAGTACACGTCGCCCACCTCGTCTACGGCCGCGACTTCGAGGCCGACGGGCTCATCCATGCCGCGCAGGTGCGGGACGGCGACCCCAGCCCCGACGGCGCGGGGGAGTTGCGCACCGCCCGCGGCATCGAGATGGGCCACATCTTCCAACTCGGGCGCAAGTACGCCGACGCGCTGGGCCTGAAGGTGCTGGATGAGAACGGCAAGCTCGTCACCGTGACGATGGGCTCCTACGGAGTCGGTGTCTCGCGCGCCGTCGCGGCCGTCGCCGAGAGCAACCACGACGAGGCGGGGCTCGTATGGCCCCGCAATCTGGCTCCGTTCGACGTGCACCTCGTGGCCACCGGCAAGGACGAGGCGATCTTCGAGGCCGCCGCCGGTTTCGCCGACGAGCTCGCCGCCGCCGGACTCGACGTGCTGTACGACGACCGGCCCAAGGTGAGCCCCGGCGTGAAGTTCAAGGACGCCGAGATCGTGGGCGTCCCCACGATCGTCGTCGTCGGCCGCGGACTGGCCGAGGGCACCGTCGAGATCAAGGACCGCCGCAGCGGTGAGCGCCGCGCCGTGCCCGTCGACGCCCTGGTGTCGGAGGTGACCCGCGAGGTTCGCGGGCAGGAGTGAACGCGCTGGTCGATCCCGGCGCTCTCGCGCCGATGTTGGCCGCCCTGCCCGAGCTCCCCGACCTAGGGATCGACGGCCGCACGATCGCGCTGTTGACCCTGGCCGGCCTGGTGGCCGGCTGGGTCGACGCGGTCGTCGGCGGCGGCGGCCTCGTGCAGCTGCCGGCGCTGGTGCTGGGCCTGCCCGGTGCCTCTCCGGTGCAGTTGCTCGCGACGAACAAGCTAGCGTCGATCTGCGGCACGACGACGAGCGCGATCACCTACTTACGCAGGGTGCGGCCCGACCTGCGGACCGCGATTCCGTTGGCGATCGCCGCCTTTGTCGGGTCGGCCGCCGGTGCCTTTTTCGCCCGGTTCATCAGTAAGGACGCGTTCACCCCGATCATCCTCGTGGTGCTTGTGCTCGTCGGCGCGTACACGCTGTTCAAGCCGTCGATGGGGCAGGTCACCGCCCTGCGGTTCAGCGGGCGGCGGCACCTGGGCACGGCGATCCTCATCGGCGCCCTCGTCGGCTTCTACGACGGCATCCTCGGTCCTGGCACCGGCTCGTTCTTCGTGTTCGCGCTCGTCGGGCTGTGCGGGTACGCGTTCATCGAGGCCAGCGCCAAGGCCAAGATCGCCAACATGGCGACGAACCTCGCCGCCCTCGTCGTGTTCATCCCTCAGGGCGCGGTCATCTGGCAGATCGGCCTGCTGATGGGCGCCGCCAACGTGCTCGGCGGCTACCTCGGTGCCCGCACGGCCGTCGCGCGCGGCCACGGCTTCGTCCGCGCGGTCTTCGTCATCGTCGTCAGCGCCTTCATCGTCCGCCTCACCTACGACCTGCTGACCTGATCGCGGGGCACGCCCCGGCGCTAGGTGGCAAGTGCAGCATGGTGCCCGTGGTGCCTAGCGAGGCTCGTGGGGCCTCGCGGGGCCTCGTGGGGCCCCGGCGGCTCAGCGCTGGGTCAGCCAGTAGACGCCGTGGGGCGGGAGCCAGACGTGGCCGTCGTCGCCGCGGTGCACGGGCTCGCCGCTGATCTGCTCGACGGCATCGGGGATGCCGTGCTCGTGCAGGCGCCACCAGGGCCAACTGCGCCACTGGCCGGTGACGTTGTACAACCCGACGAACGTGCCCAGCGGGTGGTTGCGGACGGTCACCAGCACCCCGGGGTCGTCGACGTCGCCGATGCGGGTGGCGACGCTGGCGTGCAGGTGCGGGAGTCGAGCCCGGGCCGCCACCAGCTCACGCAGATCCGCGAACGCCCGGCCCGCCACCGTCGCGCCATCGTGCCGCTGGGCGACGCGAGCGGGGTCCAGCGCCGGGCGGTGCGCCCATCGGTTGTCCTCCTCGTGGCCGGGCTCCGCGGCCCAGCCCGCATCGTTGGGCGTGGCCAACTCGTCGCCGCTCCAGATGACCGGCAGCCCGCCCCACCCCAGGATCATCGCGTGAGCCAGCCGGAGCGCCGACAGCCCCGACGCTGCTTCCTCCAGGCCCTGCCCCGCCCGGATACCGAGCAGGCTCGCGGCAGTTCCGCTGATCCGCCGGTCCCGGGTCTGCGGATTCTCCTGAAACACCAGCCCGTCGGCGTCCGAGCCCCAGAAGTCGCCGCTGTACCAGTCGGAGAGGAAGTACCGGTGGTCGAAGCCGCGCAGCCCCACGGAGGCGGCATCGTCGTCGGAGATCGCCCAGCCGATGTCGTCGTGGCACCGGATGTAGGTGATCCACGTGGAGGTCGCGGGCGCCGGCGGCAGTTGCCGCAGCGCGTGGGCAGCAAGGCCCACCTCCTTGGTCGCCAGCATCGACCAGACCTGCACCATGAGGCTGTTGTGGTAGGCGAGGTCGCTGACCTTGCCGGTGAATCGGCTGGTGCCCAGATACTGCACCAGCTCGTTCGGGGCGACGATGGCCTCCGCCTTGAACGCCACCGCCGGGCACGCGACCCGCGCCAGCGCCCGCAGCACCTGGGTGATCGAGTGCACCTCGGGTTGCCCCTGGCAGTTGGTGCCCATTCGCTTCCACATGAACGCGATTGCGTCCAGGCGTAAGACCTCCACCCCGGCGTTGGCCAGGAACAACACGATCTGCGCGTACTCCACGAGCACATTGGGGTTGGCCCAGTTGACGTCCCACTGCCACTCGTTGAACGTCGTCCACACCCAGCCGTCGAGCTCGTCGTCCCAGCTGAAGGAGCCGGGCGCGAAGTCGGGAAAGACCTCGGGCAGCGTGCGCTCGTAGGCGTCGGGCAGCTGCCGGTCGGGGTAGATGTAGAAGTAGTCGCGGTAGTGCTGCTCGCCGGCGCGGGCCCGCTGTGCCCATTCGTGTTCGGCGGCCACGTGGTTGAGCACGAGGTCCATGACCAGGCTCACGCCGCGCCCCCGTAGGGTCGTCGTCAGCTCCCGGAGGTCGTCCATCGTGCCGAGGTCGGGGCGCACGCTGCGGTAGTCGGCCACCGCGTAGCCGCCGTCGTTGTCGCCCTCACGCGGCGTCAGCAGCGGCATGAGGTGTAGATAGCGCACCCCGAGCTCGTCGAGGTAGTCGAGCCGATCCCCGATCCCGCTCAGATCGCCGGCGAACCGCTCGGTGTACGCCGCGTACCCGACCATCTCCGGCTCCTGCAGCCAGTCGGGCCGCAGCGAGCGCCGGATGTCGAGGCGCCGTAGCGCGGGGGAGCGTTCGACGTAGGCGGCTGCGGCCGCCTCGACGAGCCGCACCGCGGTGGCCTGCGCCTGCTCAGCCGGGTACAGGTCGGCCAGGCCGCCGACGATATCGGGCCACCAGCGCTCCAGGCGCAGGGTGAAGATCTCGGCGGTCTCCGGCGGCAGGGACGCACACGCGCGCGCGGCGGTGGCTCGAACGTTCTCGGGCAGTGCGTGCATGGCCCCATCTTCGTGGACTCGCGGACCGTCGTGGGCCGCAGGTCCGCTCGGCCCCCTGGGAGCCCGCTGAGAGGGGCGCGTCGGAGGGGAGACGGATCGCACGCAAAGGTCTAATGTTGCGCCGCGGATTGTCAGACTGCGGACCTCCCGGCCGCGGCGCGAACCCGCCTGGTAGCCGAGCCCGACAGCGCCGGCTCCGACCGGACAAGACGAGGGGGCCGCTATGGCTCAGGCTCACCCCCAGAGCGCAAAGAGGCGCGCTGGGATCTTTCGCACCAAGTCGATCGAGGAATCGCTCGCCGAGACCACCGAGTCGGAGTATTCGCTGAAGAAGCGACTCACGGCCCTCGACCTCACGGTCTTCGGTGTCGGCGTCATCATCGGCGCCGGCATCTTCACCCTCACCGGGCGCGCGGCGGCCACCGTGGCCGGCCCAGCGGTGCTCATCAGCTTCATCATCGCCGCCGTCTGCTGCGGCCTGGCCGCCCTGTGCTACGCCGAGTTCGCCTCGACGGTGCCGGTGTCGGGGTCGGCCTACACCTTCTCCTATGCGACCCTCGGCGAGTTCGTCGCGTGGATCATCGGCTGGGACCTGCTGCTGGAGCTCATGCTCGGCTCCAGCGTCGTGGCCCAGGGCTGGTCGGCCTACGCCGGGGTCTTTCTCGGGCACCTGGGGATCGAGATCCCGAAGTCCGTCGCCTACGGATCCTCGTTCGACCTGCCGGCGTTCCTGCTGGTCGCGGTGCTGACAGCGCTTGTCTGCTACGGCATCAAGGAGTCCCTGCGGGTCAACCTCGTGCTCGTGGGCCTCAAGCTGTTCGTCGTGCTGTTCGTGATCTTCGCGGGCATCGGCTACATCAACACCGCGAACTACACGCCGTTCATCCCGCCGGCCGTGCCCGCGTCGACGACCGGTGGCAGCATCTGGACGGCGCCGCTGGTCGAGACGATGTTCGGCATGGCGCCCTCGGCGTTCGGAGTGGGAGGCGTGCTGGCCGGGGCCTCGCTCGTCTTCTTCGCCTACATCGGGTTCGACGTGGTGGCCACGACCGCCGAAGAGGCCAAGAACCCGCAGCGCGATCTGCCGATCGGCATCATCGCCTCCCTGGTGATCTGCACGATCCTGTACTGCGCGGTCACGCTGGTCATCACCGGCATGATTCCCTACCAGGAGATCTCAACCGAGGCCTCGCTGGCCACCGCGTTCGAACACGTCGGCCGGCCGGAGTTCGCCACGATCATCTCCGCCGGCGCGGTCGCAGGCCTGACGACCGTCGTCATGACGTTGCTCATCGGCGCCACCCGCGTCACGTTCGCGATGTCCCGCGACTGGCTGCTGCCCGCCTCGCTCGGCACGACCAATCCGCGCACCGGCACCCCGATCAAGCTGACGCTGATCATCGGCACCACGGTCGCCTTCATCGCCGCGTTCACCCCGGTCGGCAAGCTGGAGGAGATGGTGAACATCGGCACCCTCGCGGCGTTCACCCTGGTCTCGATCGCCGTGCCGATCCTGCGGCGCAACCGCCCCGACCTCAAGCGCTCGTTCCAGGTGCCAGGCAGCCCCTTCGTGCCGTGGCTGGCGGCCGCCGTCGCGTTCTACCTCATGCTCACGCTGCCCCTGGAGACGTGGGTCCGGTTCATCGCGTGGATGGTGCTGGGCCTCATCATCTACTTCGTCTACGGCATGCGCCGCTCGCGCCTGGCAGTCGGGGCCCACGACATCCCCGCACCGGACTACTCCGCGCACTGACCAAGCACTGACCAAGCACTGACCAAGCACTGACAAAACCACGCGCCCACCCCACAGAACAGTGTGGGGTGGGCGCGTGGCGAGTGGCCGCCGGTCAACAGCTGGTCAGCACCTGAGCGGCAGCTGGCCAGCGCGGCGGCGCCACCGTCGCCTCCTGGCCCGCGCGGGCCAGTGAGTCGGCGATGAAACCGCTCGCCTTCAACTCTTCGACGAACTGCGCGACCCAGGCCAACGTGCTCTGCGAGAGGTCAGGTCGCGTCGCGGCGCACTGGGCGATCTCCTGGAAGCGCTGCGGCACCACCCGATGCCCCGGATGCTCCTGCACCCACCGCGTCGCTGGCTGGCGCACCCCGGCACCGGCCTCCAGGGCTTCGTCGAGGTAGACGTCGACGCCTTCGGCGCCGCGCACCAACTGTGCGTGCGCCAGGGTGCGGGTCAGGTACAGGTCGTAGGCGGACCCCTCCTTGACGCCGATCCGCACCCCCGGCCGGTCCGCCTCCTGCACCGTCGTGATCGGGGAGTCGTCGGGCACGACGAAGACGCCTTCGATGAGCACGTACGGCGGGGTGAAGGCCACCTGCGCAGCCCGGGCCGGCTCGTCGGCCAGGAACGCGAGGTCGGCGCGTCCCTGCACCAGGGCGTCGAAACTGTGCCGCGCTGCATCGACGCACGTGAACTCGACGGGCACCCCGAGCCGCCGAGCCGCCTCCCGCGCGATGTCGACGCTCACCCCGCCGGGGTCCTGCGGGGTGCCGTGGGTGAGCACCGGATTGCCCAGGTTGATGTGCGCGCGCAGGGCCCCGGTGGCGGCGAGCTCGGCCCGCGCCTGCGGTACGTCACCGTGCTCGCCGCCGTGATGGTCGACCAGCTCGTCGACCATCAGGCTCCCCGGACGTGCTGGTTCTCGCCGGCCCACTGGCCGACCAGACCCCGGAAGTGGCCCATGAACATGTCCTCCTCGTGCGGCGGATAGGTGGCCTGCACGGTCTCTTGCAGCAACCGCTCGAAGTCGGCGCTGGTGACCCACTCGTGCACCACCTCCGGCACGTGCGACAGGTGCTTCTCGCAGAACTCCCAATAGCGCTCGGAGTCGAAGTGGTTGTCCGCCAACGCCAGATAGGCGTCGATCTTCTCTTCGTAGCTCAGGTCGGGATTGTCGGCGATTTCGAAGTACGCCTTGGTCCGCAGGTCGATCTGTCCGCGGCGGCCGGTCACCACGCAGAACGTCGACCAGCGCACCAGGGCGGTCATCGCCCACGGGAAGTAGTAGTGCAGGCTCGTCACCGCGACATCGGGGCAGGCGTTCGCGTAGTCGATCGGGTAGACCTCGTTGCCGGTGACGAGCATCTCGGCCGAGTTGAATTCCCAGGAGAAGAAGGCGTTGACGATGCGGCTGATCGCCGCGCACTCGTAGCCCGCCCGAGGGCTGAGGAAGCCGTGCGTCACGGCGTACCGCTCGTGCATCGGCTTGTCCGGCTTGAAGTCCATGACCATGGTCTCGGGCCCGATCGACAGGCACCGGGCGAACGTCTCGTAGTCGATCGTCGCCTGCAGGTGCATGAGCATCTGCCCGGAGGAGTCGTAGGCCGTGTGCAAGTCGTCGCGGTTGTTGATGCGTGAGACACCGCGCCAACCGCCCCCGTCGAAGGGCTTCATGTACATCGGATAGCCGAGGTCATTGGCGATCTGGTCGAGGTCGAAGCTCGTGTTGTAGTTCTCCGACGTGTACGCCCACCGCACATTGTCGACCGGATTCTTGTACGGCACGAGAATCGTGCGCGGCACCTTCAAACCTAGTCGCAGCATCGCGCAGTAGGCGCTGTGCTTCTCCATCGACTGGAAGGTGAACGGGCTGTTCAAAAGGTAAGTGTCGTTCATCAGAGCGGCCTTCTTGAGCCACTCGCGCGGGTGGTAGTACCAGTGGGCGAGGCGGTCGATGACCAGTTCGCTGCGCACCGGGTCGCGCAGATCGAAGGGGTGGATGGTCAGGCGTTCGCTCGTCAGCTCGTGCCGGGTGCCGTCGATGTCGAGCGGGCCGACGCGGGCCAGCAGCGCCTCGAACGCTTGGGGCCAGTCGGTCTCGGCGCCCAGCAGCAGGCCGATGAGGTGATGACGGGTGTTCGACACAGCGACCTCCGCGGGGGTTGGGGTGCCCATTGTCTAGCAGACCGAGGGTCGTGTGCTGTGCCATACTCGCGGGGTCATTGTCGCCCGCGGGGTGCGGAAGCCGGTGTGAGTCCGGCACGGTCGCGCCACTGTGAGGACCCCTGTGGGTCCGAGTCAGACCCGGCTGCGCGGGAGACCCCTTCGTCGGGGGCGCGAAACCCCCAAGGAGTTGCCATGCACATCGCCGAGGGGTTCCTGCCCCCGCTGCATGCCGCGGCGTGGACCGCGGTCGCCGCACCGTTCGTCGTCCACGGCGCCCGCCGCGTCGTCATCCAGGTCCGCGAGCACCCCGAGAGCCGCCTGCTGCTCGGTGCCGCCGGAGCGTTCACCTTCGTTCTGTCCGCCATCAAACTGCCCTCGATCACCGGCAGCTCCAGCCACCCCACCGGGACCGGCCTGGGGGCGGTGCTCTTCCGGCCGCCGATCATGACGTTCCTGTGCACGATCGTGTTGATCTTCCAGGCGTTACTGCTGGCCCATGGCGGGCTGACGACCCTGGGCGCCAACGTCTTCTCCATGGGCATCGTCGGCCCCTGGGTCGCCTTCGCCGCGTGGTCGCTGCTGCGCTCCCGACCGGCGGTGGCGATCTTCAGCGCGATGTTCCTGGCCAACATCTCCACCTACGTCGTCACCTCCTTGCAGCTGGCGCTCGCCCACCCCGACGTCGAGACCGGGTTCGCCGGCGCCGCGGCCAAGTTCCTCACCGTCTTCGCGCTCACGCAGATCCCGCTGGCGCTGGCCGAGGGCGTGTTGGGGGTGCTCGTGTGGCGCCTGCTGACCGGCGTGGCTGCGCCCGAGCTGGCCCGCCTGGGGCTGCCGGTGCCGACCGCGCAACCGACAGCAACCGCTGCCTCCGGCTCGCCGAGCGCCGCACCGAGTGGCTCGCCGGGGGAGTCCTCGGGCGGGTCATCGGGTAGCGCGGACGCCACCGGGTCCACGACCTCGAGCACCGGTGCAGGTGAGTCGCGATGACGCGCCGCCGCTGGATCGACGTCGCCCTCGTCGCCGTGCTCTTCCTGCTCATCGCCGGATCCTTCGTCATCGGGCGCTCGGTGGGCGACGGCGAGTTCGCGGGCACCGACGCCACCGCCACCGAGATGGTGGAGGGGGACGGCCACGAACCCTGGTTCACCCCGCTCTTCGAACCGGAGTCCGCGGAGCTGGAGTCGGGGCTGTTCGCCTTGCAGGCGGGTTTGGGGGGCATCGCGCTCGGCTACTGCATCGGGCGGCTGCACGCCCGCCGGCATCGTGAGGCCGAGGGTTCACCCGCCGCTACGCCCGTGCCCTCCGGCGGACCTGCAGAGACGGGTGGTCGGTGACGGCTTCGGGACTGGCGCTGGACAACGCCGCCTGGGACAGCCCCTGGCGGGAGCGCGCGGTGCGCGACAAGGCGGTGCTCGCGCTCGGGCTCGTCGTTGCGGCGCTCGTGCTGCCGGCCTGGCCGGGGACCGTGTTCGTGGCCCTGGCCGCCGCGGCACTCCTTCTCGGCCCGGCCCGGGTGGCGCCGCAGTTGCTGCTGCGCTGCCTGGCCGCGCCGGCGGTCTTCATCGCCATCGGCGGGCTGTCGGTAGCGGTGACGCTGGCGTGGGACGGTGGGCCACGGCTGGGTTTTGCGCCCGACTCGCTGGCCCGCGCCGGCTCGCTCGTCGGGCACGGCCTGGCCGGCACCCTCGCGGTGCTCGTGCTCGCCGCCACGACCCCGATGATCGACCTGCTCAGCGCGTTGCGTCGGGCCCGCGTGCCCGACGCCTGCGTCGAGGTCGCCGCGCTGATGTACCGCATGCTATTCACGCTGCTGGAGTCGGTGCGGGCGATCCGGATGGCCCAGGAGCAGCGGCTCGGTTACGCCACCCGTCGGGCCGGGATGCGGTCGGCCTCGACGGCCCTGACGTCCGTGCTGCTGCGCGCGTGGCAGCGGGCCGCCCGACTGGAGGAGGGCCTGGTCGGCCGCGGCTACGTCGACGCCCTGCGCACCCTCGACCCGCCGCGGCACGCCTCGGCCCGCTTCGTCGCCGCCAGCCTGCTGCTGCTCGCCGCCGTCGCTGCGCTGACGTTGCTGGTCGCCGGTACCACGGGATTACGTCTGCCAGGGTGGGGCGCGTGAGTCACCTGAGTCTGCGGGCGCGCGGCCTGCACGTCGGCTACGGCGACCATCCGGTGCTGGCCGGTGCCGACCTCGACGTGGCCGGCGGGCGTCGGGTGGCGCTGCTCGGCGCCAACGGCTCGGGCAAGACGACGCTGCTGCGGGCCCTCTCCGGCTCCCTGCGGCCTACCACCGGTCAGGTGCTGCTCGACGAAAAGCCGCTCACCTACGACCGCAAGGGCTTGCGGGCGCACCGGCAGGCCGTGCAACTGGTGCTGCAGGACCCCGACGACCAGCTGTTCTCCGCTGACGTCGCGCGCGACGTCTCGTTCGGTCCGACCAACCTCGGTCTCGATGCGCAGGAGGTGGCCGCGCGGGTCGCGCAGACCCTCGTCCTCCTGGGCCTGACCGACCTGGCGAACCGGCCGGTGCACCGGCTGTCGTTCGGCCAGCGCAAACGAGTGGCGATCGCCGGAGCCCTAGCCATGCGCCCGTGCCTGCTGCTGCTCGACGAGCCCACCGCCGGCCTCGACCCCGTCGGCGTCGACGACATGCTCGACGCCCTACGCCGCCTCGAGGAGCACGACACGACGGTCGTCATCGCCACCCACGACGTCGACCTGGCGCTGGCGTGGGCGGACGTGGCAGCTGTCGTCGTCGACGGCGCCGTGCACCAGGGCGAGCCGGGGGAGGTGCTGAGCGACGCGGACCTGCTCGTCCGGGCCCGATTGCGCCGCCCCTGGGTGTTGGAATTGGCGCAGCGCCTCGGGTTGCCCGCCGACCCCGACCTACCGCCGCTGCGTGACCTCGACGGCATCGCACACCGACTCCAGGGGCGCAGCGCTGGCGAACCAGCACGCCCCTGACCGACCCAGCCATTCCGTTCGGCCGATTCAGCCTGCCGTCTACCAAGAGAAGTTAGGGCAGGCTAACCTTGGTTGCAAAAGTCGCTCAGGCCGAAAGGAGCCGCATGTCCTCGCCGATGCTCAGCGCGCCGATCTCCCAAGCCCTGCGGGGACGAACGGAGTCGACCGCTCGCCGTCTGCTGGCGGGGGCGGGGCGGGCCTCCTTCACCGCTTACCGCCATGACGCGCAGCGCGCGGTCGACGTCCCGGCGCACGGGTTGACCTCGACCGGAGAGTTGGTCGTGGCGCACCGCGGTGCCGCCCTGCCGTGCGAGCCGACAGCCCCGACCCAGGTGCGCCTGGACATCCGACGGGAGGCCACAGAGGCCCGGGTGCGCATCGTGGCCGCCACCGCGCACGCCCTGGGCAGCATCGAGTGGTTGTCCGCCCAGGCGCTCGATCGCGCCGTGGCGGAAGGCCGGCTGCCCCCGACGGTTGCGCTGGTGGCCCAAGCGCCGGACGCGCTGGTCGGCGTGGTGACGTGTGATCGAGTTCTGGTGCACGATGCCGCGGGGGTGACGCCCCTGGCCTTCGCCGACCTGGCGCGGGTTAGGCGCGGTCGGCCGGCGCTGGCGCCCTTTCCGAGCGCCGACCAAGAGTTCGAGGTTGCGGAACTTGCTGCCGCGCTGCCCGAATCGGATGTGTACGAGCTTTATGCGGGGGTCAGCAGCGGTCGTCTTGCGGGCAGCGTGCTCAGCCAGACACCGATCGCGCCGAGCTGCCGCGCCACGCTCGGGCGCATCTACTGGGTGGACATCGATGGTGTGGGCGTCACCTTGATGCACGTCGGGGCGGGGGCCACGACCGTGGTGTTCGCACCTTTCGCGCAGCCTGCTCGCGATCTGGCGCAGTTGTCCGCGCGCCTGACGGGGCTGCTGCACCGGGCTCGGTCCTGACGCGCCAACCGCGTATCTGACAACAGGATCGAGAGCGCGCGTGGTCCCCTATCGGCAGGGGGCCACGCGCGCGTCGCTTCGGCCGGCTCAGCGGCCCACGGAGTTCAGCTGGCTTCGTACAGCTCGCAGGCGGCGTTGTCGCCGCCGACGGTGATCGCCTCGGCGGTGCACATAAGGTCGTTGTTGTGGCGGCACTCCAGGCGCTGGCAGGCGCCGACGTGGCTGTCCGCAGTGGGCAAGCCACCGCGTGCGTCGAGAGCGACGAAGGTGCCGCAGGAGGCCGCGCCGGAGGCTCCGCCGACCGTGATGGCGAACGCGGTGCAGCCGTCGGTGTTGTAGGAGCAAGCGGTGGTCGAGCAGGACGTGACGGTAGCAAGGGCAGGCATGCCGATTCCTTTACGAAGAGTTCGTCTATGCCGCGTATCTGACGCCCTTGACGTTAGCTGTCCTGGTGACGGCCCGCAAGCAAGGTGAGGCTGCCCTGACCTGCGGAAATACCCTCGTGAGGCCTCTCCGTCCGCGGTCGTTGATCGCCGCTGATCGGCACTCCTGCGTCAGCAGAACCGGGGCAGATGGTGGGCAAGCTGCTTCTTCCACCACGGCCAGTCGTGGGCCACGTCATGGCCCCAGACATCGAGCTCGTGCGGGATGCCCTTGTCCGCCAGGAGGCCGGCCATGCGGTGCGTCGAGGGCAGGGCCCCGGTGGGATGGGTTTCCCAGGCGCCCTGGCCGACGACGAGCACCGGATACGCCCGGGAGCGCAGCCAGTCCAGGTGGGGGCCGCCCAGCCCGGTCACGTAGTCGGTCGGGTTGGTGAAGTAGGCGGCGTCGCCGCGCTCGCCCCAGGCGCTCCACGTGGAGGGGTCGTAGTTGCCGGAGAAGCACAGGGCCACCGGGAAGAGGTCTGCTCGGGTGAGGGTGAGGTGCAGGGCGTGGTAAGCCCCGAGGCTGGCCCCCGCGACGATCGCATCGGTCGTGCCGGGGGAGTCCTGCCCGATCCACGCGGCGACCGGCCCGGTGATCCAGCGCTCGTAGTTGCCGTGGCGGTGGGCGCGTTCCTCCAGCGACAGCCAGCGGTCCGACCAGGTCTGCTCGTCGTAGGCGTCGACGCAGTACAGCTTGATCCGTCCGGCTGCCAGCAGCGGCTCGACGGCCTCGAGCATCCCGTTGTTCTCGAAGTCCCAGGCCCGGCCCGCCTCGCTGGGAAACCAGATGACCGGGCGGCCCCAGTGGCCGTAGCGGATGACGGCGCCGGAGCGGCCGAGGCCCGGAGCCTCGAGATCGACGTGCGTCCGGTTCACGAGGCGGCCCCTTTGTCGCAGTTGGCTTTTGTCGCAATGGTCTTGTGTGTCATCGCCACCGTGCGGGTCGGCGATCTGCCCAGCAGGTATACCAGCGCGGAGCGACCCACGGCCGCCGGGCGACCGGCGAGCTACAAAAGAGCCTTCATCGACTCCACCGCACCCTGCAGGTAGCGCGTGACGACCTGCGCCTCCTGCGGCGTCAGCGCGGCATCGAGGCGCCCCAACGCGGCGAACATGGGCATGAGGTGACCGACGACCTCGGCCCGCCCGGAGTCGGAGATGACGACCTCGGTGCGCCGCCGGTCGCTCTCGTGCTTGCGGCGGGTCGCGTGCCCGCGGGCCACCAGCCGGTCGACGATCTGGGTGCCCGCGGCGGTCGTCACGCCGAGTTGCTTGGCGAGCTCGGCCGGGCCGTACGGGCGCTCGGCGAGCCGCTCGAGCGCGTCGAGTTCGCTGTGCGACAGGCCCGCCCGGCGGGCGATGACCGGCCCCACCTGGTTGCCGACGGTCATCACCTCGCGCAGCGCGGACAGGGTCGGCGTCTGTAGTTCGGCGCGAACCCAGGCGACTCCGGAGTCGGGCCCACCCGTGGGGTCACCCGGCTCCGGTTCTGGAGTTGCCATGTCCTCGCTCCCGTGGCTACTGTTAAGTGACTTAGTTAAGCAATTAATGTACCTGCTGGTTCCGGCTTCTACATTCTCACGAGGATCACTGTGACCGCACTCGTCTCCGGCATGGTGCGCCGCCCCCGCGCGGCCATCGTCGCTGTCGTCTTCATCCTGCTGGGCCTGGGTGTCAGCGGCCTGGGCCCCATGACGTCCGCCGGGTCGCCGACCGCCGGACTACCCGATCGCGCCGACAGCACTCTGGTGGCTCAGAAACTCGCCGAGACCGACGACGGATCGGGTTCGGTCGCCGTTGCGCTGTGGACCGCCGACAACGGCGCGTTGACCCAGGCCCAGCTCGCCGACATCAACCGGCAGGCGCTGGCGCGCCTGTCCGCCGCGGGCAACGGGCCGCCGCCGGGGGCTGCAGCCCCCGAGGGCACGGCAGGCGCCCGCGGTGGCCCGGTCGAGGTGAGCGAGGACGGTACGGCGGCGATCGCGCCGATCCCCGTGGCCGCCAGCGACTCCAGCGAGAACGCCGCGGCGGTCGAGCAGTTGCGCCAAGAGTTGCGGGCGGCCGCCCCCGAGGGCACCCAGATCGCCCTGACCGGCCCGGCTGCAGTGCGCGCCGATCTGGCCTCGGTCTTCGACGGCGCCGACGTGCAACTGCTGCTCGCCTCGGCCGCGGTCGTCGCGGTGCTGCTCATCGTCACCTATCGCTCACCGATCCTGTGGCTCGTGCCGCTCAGCCTCGTGGCGATCGCCGAGCGCACGGCGACGACCGTCGCCAGCCGCATCGTCGACGGCGTGGGCCTTGTCTGGGACGCGCAGGTCGGCGGCATCGTCTCGGTGCTGATCTTCGGTGCCGGCACCAACTACGGGCTCCTGCTCATCTCTCGATATCGCGACGAACTACGCACGACCGAGGACAAGTACGCGGCGATGCGCGCTGCGCTGCGGCGTGCGGGGGAGGCGATCTTCGCCTCCGGTTCGACCGTCATCATCGGTGTCATCGTGCTGATCGCGTCGCTGACTCCGGCGACCCGCGCCCTGGGCGTCGGCTCGGCCGTGGGCATCGTCGTCGCCATGCTGTTCGCGCTCATCGTGCTGCCGACGACTCTCGTGCTCTTCGGCCGGCGCATCTTCTGGCCGCTGGTGCCCCAGGTGGCAGCCGACGGGGAGGCGGCCCAGGCCGCCGAGGCCTCGCTGTGGCGCACGGTCGGCAACGGTGTGGCCCGGCGCCCCGCGGCGGCGATCGCGGCCGTGCTCATCCTGCTCGCCGGCCTGGGGGTCGGCGCTACTCAGGTGCAGACCGGGCTCTCGACCCAGGAGCAGCTGCTCGATGCTCCGGAGGCGGTGACCGCGGGGAAGCGGCTCGCCCAGTCCTTCCCCGCCGGCGACGCCGACCCACTCATCGTCCTGGCGCCCGACGCGCAGGCGGCGATCGCAACAGCCCAGAACGTGCCCGGAGTCGTCTCCGCGCGCCCGGCCGGGGAGGTCGGTGACCTGGACCGCGTCGACGTCGTGTTGGCGGCGGCGCCGGGCAGCGACGCGGCCGAGCAGGGCGTCCACGATCTGCGGGCCGCCTACGCCGACAGTGGCGCGCTGATCGGCGGCAACCAGGCCCAGGAGGTCGACAGTCAGGCCGCGCAGGTGCGCGACCGGTGGGTGCTCATGCCGGCGATTCTGCTGCTCGTGCTCGGCGGGCTGATGGTGATGCTGCGGGCCGTCGTCGCGCCGATCATCCTCATCGCCACGGTGCTGGCGACGTACGCGGCGGCCCTCGGCGCGGGCTGGTGGATCTTCACCGGGCCACTCGGATACTCCGCCCTCGACGGATCGGTGCCGCTTTACACGTTCCTGTTCCTCGTGGCCCTCGGCGTCGACTACAACATCTTCCTCGTGACCCGGGCCGCCGAGGAGCGCGCCCGGCACGGCACGAAGCTGGGCATGTTGCGGGCGCTCGGCGCGACCGGAGGGGTCATCACGAGCGCCGGAATCCTGCTGGCCTCGGTGTTCGCGGTGCTCGGCGTGCTGCCGCTCGTGGCGCTGGCGCAGATCGGCGTCATCATCGGCATCGGCGTGCTGCTGGACACCCTCATCGTGCGCACGATGCTCGTGCCGGCCATCGCCATCACGCTCGGCGACCGGTTCTGGTGGCCACGCAAGGCACCGGCGCCGGTGGGCGACGCGGCGGATCGCGGTGGGATCGAGCGGAACGGGGACGCGTCGCCTCAGGGCGCGGCGCGGGCCAACAGGTCGACGAGCGTCGGGTCGAGTAAGTCGCGCCACGTCGTGTAGCAGTGCCCGTCGCGCACGGTGTGCCACGTCGGCGGGCGCCAGGCGGTGAGCACCTGACGCATCGCCATGTTGTTGGCCAGGTTCTCTTCGGCCGTGCCGCAGACGATGGCGACCGGAGGCAGCTCGCGGACCGCCGCCGCATCCTCCCTGGTCTCGGCGACCTCGCGCACGAAGTCCGTGACCTGCGCGAACCGGGAGAAGTTGGCTTCTTGCGGGTCGAGCTTGGGCGTGAAGAACGAGGCGGAGGCCAGGAACAGCCCGCCGAAGGTGCCCGGGTGGCGCCAGTGCGCGTGCAGTGCGGCCAGTCCGCCCAGACTGGCGCCCAGCAGCACCGGCGACCCAGAGGTGGGGTGCGCCGCGGCGATCTCGGGCACGACCTGCGTGGCCAGGGCCGCGGCGTAGTCGTCGTTGGCTGCGTACCGCTCGTCGCGCGGGCCGGGGCGCAGCAGGGCCACCCTGGTCGGTGCCAGCCGCCGGTGGGCGATCGCGACGCCGACAGCGCGGGTCAGGCCGGCCAGCTCGTCGAACTCCGGCCCGTCGTGGGCCAGCAGCAGCGGTGCCTCTTCGTCGGCCGCCAACACCTCCGGCGACCAGACCTGCAGCTCCACCGGTCCGGCGTCGGTCTCCAGCGCGTAGTCGTGGCGCTGCGCGGCCACCGGCTCGTGCTCCAACCAGTGCGGGCGACGATAACCCGGCAGCACCCGCTCCGACTTGTCGCCGAAGGCGCCCCCGACCGTCCGCTCGTTCTCGGGGTCCAGCACGTACTCCTCGCCGGCGTCGTCCTTGAGTCGCGCGACGAACTGATACTCGAGCCGGTCGATGGGCGGGGTCTCCAGGCGCAGGTGCCACACCCGGCCCTCGCGCGTGAAGTCGACCGGCGGGGGGTAGTGGCCGAGTTCGGCATCGGTCCACAGCCGCACCCCGGCGAAGCGCCGATCGGGGTCAGGCAACTCGAAGTCCAGGTGCAGCGGATCGTGCGTCCGATCGGAGGCCATGAGCGAACACTAAACGGCCGTCGCCTGCGGGCGACGGCCGTTCGGCAGGGTTGGTCTGCCGGTTTGTGTCCGCGATCTTTGTCGAGGGGTCAGGCCAGGGCCGCGACCGCCGCGTCGTAGTCCGGCTCCTGGCCGATCTCGGGCACGAGCTCGGTGTAGACGACCGTGCCTTCACCATCGAGCACGACCACCGAGCGGGCCAACAGGGCGGCCAGCGGGCCATCGGTCATCGTGACGCCGTAGTCCTCACCGAAGGAGCTGCGGAAGGCCGATGCGACGGTGACGTTGTCGATGCCCTCGGCGCCACAGAAGCGGCTGAGCGCGAACGGCAGGTCCTTGCTGACGCACACGACCGACGTGTTGTCCAGGCTCGCGGCGAGCTCGTTGAACTTGCGGACGCTGGTGGCGCAGACGCCGGTGTCGACGCTGGGAAAGATGTTGAGGACGACGCGGCGGCCGGCCAGGGAGTCCGAGGTGACGGCCGACATGTCGGAGCCGACGAGGTCGATCGCGGGGGCGGTGGACCCGGCGGCGGGGAGCTCGCCGGAGGTCTGGACAGGGGTGCCCTTGAACGCAGTGGTTGCCATGTGCACCTGCCTATCACGGGGGCGGTCGGGTCGGTCAATGGCGTGGCTGCCAGGTGGGCAGGTGTCGAGCGATCGCACACCCATCTACGTGATCCGTCGACCCCACTTCGGTCTGTCGCCGAAGACATCGGCCCGGCGTGACGTTATGGTCCTGGCGCCGCCTCACTGCGGGTGCGGCAGTGGCCGCGTCGGCACCCTTCCGCCAATCCGGTTGGGCCTCAGCGCTCCACGTTCCACAAGCCCGCCTTGCCCCGTCACCAATGGAGGTGCCACGTGCTCGCCACCTTGACCAGACCGCTGACCCGAGCGGTCGAGCGTTATCTACCCGGCTCGCTGGTCTTCGCCGTCGTCCTGACGTTCGTCGTGGCGCTCATGGCGCTGGCCTGGACCGACGCCGGACCCCTGCAGATCGTCACTGAGTGGGGCGACGGTCTGACCGGCCTGCTCGCGTTCATGACCCAGATGGCGCTCGTCCTCATGCTCGGGCACGTGTTGGCCAACACCCGCCCGGTGCGCCGGGTCCTCGACCGGCTCGCAGCGGTGCCGCGCTCCGCGCCGATGGCCTACGTCTTCGTCACGGTCTGCGCGGCCCTCGCGTCGCTGCTGAGCTGGGGGCTGGGCCTGGTCGTGGCCGCGTTGCTGTCCATCGAGGTGGCTCGGGCCTGCCGCGAGCGCGGCATCAAGGTGCACTATCCGCTGCTCGTGGCCGCCGGCTACTCGGGCTTCGCGGTCTGGCACATGGGCTACTCCGGCTCCGGGCCGCTGACCTCGGCGACGCCGGGCTCGTTCGTCGAGGAGCAGACCGGCTTCATCATCCCCGTCACCCAGACGATCTTCGCCTGGTGGAACCTGCTGGGCATCGTCGTGGCGATCGTCGTTATCGCCGCCACCGTGTGGGCGATCAGGCCGCGCTCGGGCGAGACGATCATCGAACTCCCCGAGGGTGCGCAGCTGTCCGAGGGTGGGGAGGCCGACCCAGCCGCCGGCGCCGGCGGGGAGCCCACCCCGGCCGACCGAGTCGACAACAGTCGCGCGATCACGCTGGTCATCGGAGTGGTCTTCGTCATCTACCTCGTGACGTACTTCGCGCAGAACGGGTTCGCGCTGACGCTCGACATCGTCAACTGGACCTTCCTGTGCCTCATCCTGCTGCTCGTCGGCTCGCCGCGGGAGCTGGCCGGGCTCGTCGCCAACGCCGCCCGCAACGTCGGCGAGATCCTCCTGCAGTTCCCGCTGTACGCCGGCATCCTCGGCATGATGACCGGCACCGGTCTCGTCGCGGTCTTCAGCAACTTCTTCGTGCAGATCGCCACCCCGGCGACCTTGGGCTTGTGGGCGTTCCTGGCCGGCGGCATCATCAACATCTTTGTGCCCTCTGGCGGCGGCCAGTTCGCCGTGCAGGCCCCGATCTTCCTCGACGCCGCCAAGCAGCTCGGCGTGGAGCCCGGCATCGTCGTCATGGGCATCGCCTACGGCGACCAGTGGACCAACCTCATCCAGCCCTTCTGGGCGCTGCCGCTGCTGGCCATCGCCAACCTGCGGGTGCGCGACGTCATGGGCTACACCTCGATCGTGCTCATCACCAGCGGTCTGGTGTTCGGCGGCACGATGCTGCTGGCGGGCCTCACCTCCTAGGGCGGCTCACGCGTCCGGTTGGAGCGCCTTGAGCAACCGGACGCGTTGCCCGAGCAGTTCTGCGGCGCTGGTGGTCTGCACCGGCCGGTGGGCCGGGTCGGTGGTCGCCAAGTCCGTGGTCGCCGAGTCCGTGGTCGCCGAGTCCGTGGTCGCCGTATCGCGCATGAGGTCCCGGGCGTCGGCGACGGTCCGAATGATCGCCCACGCTCGGGCGCGATCCTCATCGACGTCGGCAGCCTGCGACAACCAGCCGAGACGGCAACGGATGTTCCAGTGCAGATCGCCGTCGATCGCCTCCGGCCAGCGGTTATGCAGCGCGGGCCAGAGCGCGAACGCCGGCTCCGCCGCCATCGGCTTGGGGTCGATGGCCCGCCACTGCGTGACGTCCGGGCGTGCCCGCAGGATGCCGGCGGTGTCGGCGACCGGGTCGTCGGCGCGGCGGGCCAGCACGTTGGCGTAGTGCAGGTCGGTGTGTACGAGCCGGTCGTCCAGCGGCTCGTCGTCGGCGAGCAGGTCGGAGGCCAGTGCACGGGCCTGCTCGATGAACCGGCGCGGCAGCCGCGGGTCGGGGGCGGCGCTGTCCTGCACGAAGTGGCGCGTCCACGCCGAGAGCGTGTCGAGCTGGGGGAGGGTGGGCCGGTCGAGCCGGCGCAGCAGGGCTCCGATGATCGCGCACGCCTCGTCCTCCGGTACGCCCGTCAGGTCGCGGTCGGGGTCGAGGCGCTCCAGCAGCAGCGCCCAGTCGCCGGGGTGCGCGGCCAGCAGCCGCACCGCACCATCTGCGGCCCACGCGCGCAGCGCGAGATGCTCGTGCCGCGCCTCCGGGTGCGGCCACGTGAGCTTCAGCGCCGCCGGCGTGCCGTCCGCGCGGCGCACGGCCACAACCAGCGCGCAGTGCCCGTAGCGGCTCGGCGCGGCGCCCGGATCACTGGCCGTTTCCGCGGCGTGGGTGGCGCCCGCGGTGCGCGCCTTCCTGGTGTTGGCGTGCCTGGTCGTGGCGTGCCTGGTGGTGGTGTGCCTGGTGGTCGTCTGCGCGGAATTGGTATCGACCCGAAGCTCCCACCGGTCCAGCGCGTCGCCCAGCAGACCGGGCAGCCGGCGCAGCCACGCGTCCCCGTCGACGCCCGGAGTCCCCGCGTCGATCGCTACCGCCGTCCGGCCCCGAATCCCCGCAGCGAACCGCGCCGGCACCAAGGCGTCGAGGGCGCTCGTCACTGCGTCTTCACTCCATCCTCACTCCATCCTCACTCCGGGAGTCTGACACCCGCGGCGCACACCGACTCGGCCCGCCCCACCTCCCAGCAGCCCAGCCCCCAGCCCAGGCCCCGCGACCCAGGCCCCAGCAGCCCAGCCCCCAGCAGCCCACAAGTCGAGTTGTCACTTTTGTGGCCCAGTTGTCGGTCCTTTGTGACGTCTGGGCCCCGAAAGTGACGATTCGCCGCGGCGAAAGTGACGACTCGGGTGGAAAAGTGACAACTCGGCGCGCGAGCTACGTCAGCAAGGCCTGCCCGACCCACTCGCCCGGTGCGGCCCCGGGCGGCACGGCGTAGACGGCCGAGCCCACGTGTGTCGACCAGGTGTTCAACGCGTCGGCCTGCGCGAGCCGGCGCTGCACCGGCACGAAGGCCGCCCCGATGTCGGCTTGGTAGGCAGCGAAGAGCTGCCCGGCATCCCGCTGGCCGTCGGCACCGGGTCCGTCGTCGTAGTTGTAGCCGCGCCGCAGCATCCGCTCGGACCCGCTGCGGGCCTGGGCCCGGGCCGCGTGCGAGTTCGGCGGAACGACCGTGAATCCCTGGTCGTCGCTGGCCGTGCGGTCGACGACCGTGAACTCCGACGTGCCCGCCGGGGAGCTCAGCGGGCTGCCGTCGGCGACTCGGCGGCCGAACGCCATCTCCTTGGCGGCAGTGTCGACGTCGTCCCAGCGCTCCAGGTCCAGGCGGATCCGACGCAGCACCAACTGCGTGCCCCCGGCCATCGGACCTGGGCCGGCGCACCAGGCCACCGACGCCACCTGCGCCGGATCGCGCTCGTTGGCCGAACCGTCGCGCATCCCCAGCAGGTTGCGCGGCGACGCATCGTCGGGCTCGCCCGGCTCGTGCCCGGTGGTGGCGAACCCGCGCTGCACCCAACGCAGCTCGCACACGTGGGCGGCATCGCGCAGCAGCCGCCGCTGGGCGTAGGCCAGCCCGGTGGGGTCGTCCGAGCAGAGCTGCAGCAGCAGATCCGTCTGTCCCCACCGCCGATCGAGTCGGTCGGTGGCGAACGCAGGCAGCGAGCGCACCCCCTCCGGGCAGCGCTGCGCCACACCGGCAGCGGCGAACAGCCCCGGGCCGAACCCGAAGGTCACGGTCAGCCCGGCGACGGCCGCCGCCGAACTGGCCTCCAGCGCGCCGAGCGGGGGCCGCCCGGAGCAGAGTCGGGCCGCGTCGTCGGTGAGCATCGCGAGCACCCCGGCGAGGTCGCGGGAGTCCGTGCCGGGTAGAAGGTCGAGCCCCACAAAGCTCACGTGCGCTTTCTGCCGCGTGGTGATGCCCGCCTGGTGCTCCCCGTAGAACGGCACCATCACGGGCGTGGCCGACACCGAGTCACGATCGGGCGCCGCGGCCGGCTGGCCGGCTCCACCCGTGCCCGATCCGCCAGTGCCCGATCCGCCCGTGCCCGCCCCGTCAGCGCCTGATCCGCCAGGGCCCGACCCGCCAGAGACAGCTGGCCGCCGATCGGAGAGGAACGCCACTCCTCCTGCTCCCGCCAGCACGGCTGCCGAGCCACCGAGCAGTGCCCGGCGACTCGGGCGCCCCAGGCGGGCCGTCATGACGTCGGGGCAGGCGCGGTCGGTTGCCCTGGGGTCGGCGCGCCCGAGTGGTACGGCTCGTTGGCCCCCGCGAACTGCTTGGCGACGGCGCGAAACTCGAGGCTTCCGCCGTCCTGCGTCGTCAGGGTGACGTTCACGGTGTCGCCGACGGCGATCGGGCGGGTCAGGTCCATCACCATGACGTGGTCGCCCCCGGGCTGCAGCACCAGCGACCCACCCGCGGGCACCTTGATCTTCTCGACGTGCTGCATCGCCGGCTGACCGTTCTTGTTGACGGTCGCGTGCAGTTCGGCCCGCTGCGAGGCGGACGACGTGGCGGCGACGAGCTCGACGTCGTGGTCGCCGACATTGCGGACGATGCCGAACACGCCGGTCATCGGGTTGGCGGCGACGTCGGGGCGGGCCACGGTCCACGCGTCGAGCACCTCAAGCCCGGCTCCGGCACCGTCGGTCGCCTCGGCCGCTGGGGTGGTGGCGTCGTAGGTCGTAAGGGCGCTGGCCGCGGCTCCGGGCGCCACGGCGTCGGGTGAGCCGGTGCAGGCCGCCAGGGCCGGGGCCATGGCAAGTGCCAGGACGGCGCTGGACAGGGTGCGCAGGCGGGGGCGGTGAGTGCAGGAGGAGCGCGCCGGGGCTTGCGTCGCGGCAGTTGGCTGCGCGGCCCGGGGCAGGGGAGAGTTGACGAACGAGGGCATAACGAAGTCCTAAGGTGCTACGCGGCGAACGCCGCAGAGTCGATGTGCGAGGTCAGTAGGCTCGACACATCGGAGGACCCCGATCCGGATTGACCGCGACGATGCGGCGTCCCGTCGCGGCAGCGTCGGTCACGTGGACCCGCCACAGCGGCGCCGCGATGCACGCAGCGGGAGCGGCCGGAACGCGGCACAACCGCCGCACCGCGCGCCACAGCAGGTCTTCGCCGTACGCCAGCACCAGTGCGCACACCCCGATGGCCAGGGCGTGCGCCAGCAGCATGGTCGGTGTCAGGCCCGCCTGCAGACCGGTGGACGCCTCGGCTGGTGCCGCGCTCATGCCCGCGGCTGCGCTCACGGCCTGCGCGGCTCCCACGACGTGCTCGGTCGGCGCGCTGAACCCGGAGGCCGCGGACCCGTGCATCCCCGCGTGCCGCGGCGACCCGGAACCGAAGGGTGCGGCGAGCGAAGCGGCGGCGTGAGTGGCGTGAAAGAAGACGTGCAGGCCCGCCTGCGCGAGGGCCAACGCCGCGGCCAGAGCAGCGAATCCCAACCGTCGCGCGGTCAGCAGGTAGCCGCCGAACCACAGCGGCAGCGCCCCGAGCAGCAGCACCCCGAACGGCGGCAGACCGCCACCCGAAGCGGCGTGCGCACCGGCGGCCAGGGCAAGGCAGACGAGAGCGAACGCCCCCGTGCGACTCAGGCGCACCCACCCGTGCTGCGGCCCCATGCCGCCCACCCTACGATCCGTCGACGCCGCCCTCGCCCAGACCCGGCACATTCGGCGCGGGGCGTCAGGCCACACCCAGCGCCCGGGGTCCGGCGCCCCACTGGCCGCGCCACCATTCGGCCTCCCGAGCCCAGCTCAGCAGCGAGGCCACGACCTGCGGTGCCGCTCCGGGCGTGTCTGCGCTGGTGGGGGGCGCGGCGGCCACGGCCCGCACGTGGGCGTCGGCGAGGTCGGTCAGGAGGCGGTGGGCCAGCTTCGCGGCGTCGGCCGGGGTGTCGACGGGGTCGTCGAGGACGTAGCCCAGCGGGGCGGCGGGTGCGGTGTTGCCCGCCTGTTGTTCGAGGAACTGCCGTTGCCTGCGGGCCGCGTCCAGGCTGGCGCGCGCGACCTGCGCCCGCTCGCCGCCGGCAACGACCACTCGGGCCGTCGCCACCTCCAGGCCGTAGACGACGGGCCGGACCGTAGCCAGCAGGTCGACCGCTTGCTCGACCGATCCCGCCGCCGGCCGCCGGGGTGCCTGCAACGCGCCGGCGCCCAACAGCCTGGCCGCCTGCGCGCGGGTCACCAGGCAGCCGGCGAGCAGGGCCCGGTCGGCGGCCGGTGCGGCGGCCAACGCATCGACCTCCCGCAGGCCGGCGGCCTCCGCCTCCAGCAGCCGGGCCCGAGCATCGTCTTCGCTGCGACCGCTGGGGGAGGCAGTGGGAGAGCCGCTGGGAGAGGTAGCGGCTGTGCCCGACTCGGCTGGCGGCACCGGCTCCGACACCGACTCCAATCGGGCGATGAGGGCGGCGATCTGCTCACCGTGCACGCGCAGCAGCACCCGCGAAAGGACCGGACCACCCGCGACGCTCCACGCCTGCGCCGCCGCGTGCGCCGAACGGGAGGCCGCGAGTTCGGTCCGCAGCGCCGCCGCCCCCGGGTAGGCCCGCGCCGAGGGGACGATCGGCAACTGTGGTGCCCCACGCTCCCAGCGCAGCCCGCACCCGCTGGCGGCGCCGAGGGCGGCCAGGGGGATCAAACCCAGCACGGCGCGCCGGCCCAGGCGTCGATCGGGCGCGGAATCGTCACTATCCCAAGCGGTTTCGGCCCCGGAGCGAGAAACTGACGGTGGGGGCGGCGCGGGCATGTCTCGATCATGACGGATCGGATAGGGCATCCGCGCGACCCCGGGCTCTGGTTAGAGTGTCGGGAAGCCGCCGCCCGCCGCGCTCGACCTGATGCTCGGGCCGCGGCGCGCGCCGCGCTCACAGACGGCAGCTGAATAAGGCAGATGAATATGGCAGATGAATATGGAGGCGCCTCCGATGGGTGACACCCTCGAAGAACGGGTCCGGGAGCACGCACAGGAGGCCGTGGCCCCGCTGGGGCTGGTCGTCGACGACCTGAGCATCGTGCGAGCCGGCAAACGACGACTGGTGCGGATCGCGGTCGACGACGACCTGAGCGCCCTGGCCGCGGGCGACGAGACCACCCCGGTGCCCCCGGTGGCGCTGGACACCGTCGCCGACGCCACCCGAGCGATCGACGCAGCCCTCGATGCCGCCGACCCCATGGGCCAAGCCCCCTACGTCCTGGAGGTGACCTCTCCGGGCACCTCGCGGCCGCTGACGCAGCCGCGACACTTCCGCCGCAACGTGGGCCGCCTCGTCAAGCTGGCCCTGGCCGACGGAACGACCCTCCTCGGCCGCATCGCCGCCGCCGGCGAGCACGGCCTACACCTCGACCTCCAGCCCACGCAGGCCCAGGGCAAGCACAAGAACGCGGCCGCAGGGGCCAAAGCAGGGGCGGCGGGGAACGAATCCGCGGCGCGGTTCGTCGACTATGCCGCCCTCACCGGCGCCCACGTGCAGGTCGAGTTCAACCGCGCCGACGAGGCCGACGAGGCCGACGAGGACTATGTGGACGACGGCGCTGACGGCGATCTGGAGCAGGACGAGACCGACTCGCACAGCGAAGAGCAGGAGGACTGATGGACATCGATCTGGCCGCGCTGCGCGCCCTGGAACGTGAGCGGGATGTGCCGCTCGACGTCATCGTGCCCGCCATCGAGCAGGCACTTCTGCTCGCCTACCACCGCACCGAAGGCTCGTTTCGGCACTCCCGCGTCGAGTTGGACCGCAAGACCGGCCACGTCGTCGTGTGGGCCCGCGAGGACGCCCCCGTCGACGAGGAGGGCAACCGCGGGGAGCCGGGCCCGGAGTTCGACGACACCCCCGAGGGATTCGGCCGGGTCGCGGCCTCCACCGCCCGGCAGGTGATCCTGCAGCGACTGCGCGACATCGAGGACGATGCGATCCTCGGCGATTTCAAGGGCCGCGAGGGCGACATCGTCACCGGCGTCATCCAGCAGAGCCAGGGCCGCGGCGTCCTCGTCGACTTCGGCTCCGTCGAGGGGCTGCTGCCCACCTCCGAGCAGGTGCCGGGGGAGAAGTACGTGCACGGCGACCGGCTGCGTTGCTTCGTGGTGTCGGTCAAACGCGGCCCCAACGGCCCGCAGATCGGACTGTCGCGCACCCACCCCAATCTGGTGCGCAAGCTCTTCGCCCTCGAGGTGCCGGAGATCGCCGACGGCACCGTCGAGATCGCCGCCCTGGCGCGCGAGGCGGGGCACCGCACGAAGATCGCGGTCGCCTCCAACGCCAAGGACGTCAACGCCAAGGGCGCCTGCATCGGCCCGATGGGGCAGCGGGTGCGTGCGGTCATGGCCGAACTGCGGGGCGAGAAGATCGACATCGTCGACTACTCCCCGGACCCGGCGGCCTTCGTCGCCGCGGCCCTGTCGCCGGCGCGCGTCACCTCCGTGGAGGTCATCGACGCGGCCACCCGCACGGCCCGCGTCATCGTGCCCGATTACCAGCTCTCCCTGGCCATCGGCAAGGAGGGGCAGAACGCGCGGCTCGCAGCCAAACTCACGGGCTGGCGGATCGACATTCGGCCCGACACCGACCCCGACGGTCCGCCGCCCGGGCCGCCACGTGCCGGTGCCGACCGCTCCGGCGACCGAGCGCGCCGCGTGGGTGGGGCTCCTTCGGATCGCGGCCACCGCAGCGGCCCCCGCCCGGGCTCAGGCATGGCCCCTCGCGGAGGGCGGAGCGAGGCGGCGGGTGGCGCGCACCCCTGATGGGCGCGGTAGGATGGTCGCTGACCGTTCGGTCACGGTGAGTGCCGCCTGCGCTCGCGCCCCCAGGTTCAACGTTTCGAGCCCGATATGAGCCCGGCCCCGCCGGCCTCTTCGACGGGTCCTTCGATGAGCCCGGTGCGCACGTGCATAGGGTGCCGCCTCCGTGACCAGCGATCGGCTCTGTTGCGTGTGGTCCTCACCGTCGCCGAGTCCGAGAGTCGCCCCGGCGGGGTGGCGTCGGGCGCAGGCGTGCAGGTGCGGCCGGATCCCCGGTGCCGACTGCCCGGCCGGGGCGCGTGGCTGCACGTCAGCCTTGAGTGCCTCGACCAGGCGATTCGACGTCGGGCCTTCACGCGGGCGCTGCGGGTCGAGGTTCCGGGCAATCGCCTGGACTGCGATCTCGTACGGGAGTACCTGAGCGCACACACGACGGAGTAACCGCACAAAAGCCGACGCGGCAGCAAGGCCGCGCCGGGCACCAGTAAGAGACCGAAAGCGGGTTTGACGCTGATGAGCATCCGATGAGTACTCGGCAATGAGCATCACCCAGCATTGACAACGGTCCGTACTGCGACGACCTGATCGACTCGATCGATCGGATGCCGCCAGATCCGGACCGTAGACGAGGAGAAAAGTGGCTAAGGTCCGGGTCTATGAGCTCGCCAAAGAGCTCGGTATCGAGAGCAAGACCCTGCTCAATCATTTGAAGGATCAAGGGGAGTTCGTGCGGTCGGCCAGTTCGACCATCGAACCCCCGGTCGTCCGCAAGATTCGCGAGACGTTCCCCACCGGGCGCGGCGACAAGCCGTCCGCCCGCGGCGGTGCAATGCCCTCCGGGCCGCGCCCGCCGGCACCCAAGCCCGGCCGCCCAGGTGGCGCGCCGGGTGGTGGCACCGCACCGT
>NZ_BAHD01000009.1 GCF_000298215.1 Kineosphaera limosa NBRC 100340
CGGTATGGAACCCACCGCAGCGGACCTCGTGACCTGGCTTGATGCCGGGTCCGAGTCGCTGCTGGAGTACGCCGGGGATCTGACTCGGTTGGGTAGCGATGACCTGGCCGGGCTGGCCGCCGGGGCCGCGAAGATCGTGAATGCGGCGAAGGCGTTTCAGGCGGCTGTGGTGATGGAAGCGCGGGAGCGTGGGGTCATCGCGGCCTCGGACAACCCCAAGACTGCTGCGTGGGTCGAGCAGTCCTGCCGCGACGCCGGAGTGCCGCTCGCGCCGGCGCAGGCCCGCGGGTTGGACGAGGCCTCCCGGACCTGCTCGACCCCCGATGTCACCCGACTCAAGGACGCGGTCGTGGCCGGAGAGTGCACGGTCGAGTCCGCGGCGATCATCGCCTCCAGCTACCGTCGGCTGTCGCCGAAGGTCGACATCCGCGGCTGGGACACCGTGCTGGACCAGCTCATCGGCTGGCTCGGTGAGGGCGCCACCCGGAAGAACATCGCGGAGTTCGAGGACGTGCTGCTGTCTCAGTACGGCACCCAGACCACCCTGGAGGACGAGCACGAACAGAAGCGCTCGAACCGGACCATGTCCGCGTTGAGCTTGAACTCCAAGACCGGGATGTTCGAGTCCAAGATCGTGATGGACCCGGTCAATGAGGCCGTGTTCAGCGCCGCCCTGCACGCCCTGTCGAAGCCGCACGTCGACCCAGACACCGGGGAGCACGATCCCCGCACGCCGGGCACCCGGCGGTTGGATGCGCTGGTGACGATGGCCAAGCACGCGACGACCCCGGACAAGAGCGTTCGCGGGTCCGGCGCGGCCGCGCGGATCATCGTGACGATCCCTTTGGCCGACCTGGTCGGGGGCCTCCAAAAGAGCAGCCTGGCCGAACAGCTCGGGTTGTTCTCGGCCGAGGCGGAGGCCGCAGCCGGCACCCACGTCGGCGGCTTCGCCCCGACAGCGTCAGCCACCGACATGCCCACTACCTGCGACGGAGGCAACGGGCACGCGGATAATTGCCACGCTGGCCACGATCAGTGCTGCGGCGGCGGCGCACCCGCCGCCAGCGGCGGAGGCGCACCCGCCGCCAGCAGCGCCGGCGTGCTCGGATCCGGCAGTGCGGGC
>NZ_BAHD01000008.1 GCF_000298215.1 Kineosphaera limosa NBRC 100340
CGCGGCGGGGCCTGTGGGTGCCGGCGGCGCGGCCGGCGGCGGCCGTGCTGGCCTTCGCCGCCGCGGCCATGGTGGCCCTGGGGATGGTGCAGAAGAGCTACTGCGCCACGCACGGCTGGGGTGGCACCGAGGTCTTCTGGCGCGCCTGCTACTCCGACCTGCCCCGCATGTATGTGACCTCCGGGCTCATCACCAACGCGCTGCCCTACGCGGATCCGCCCATGAGCATCAACCAACCGGCCGGCACAGGCCTGGTGCTGTGGGTGCTGGCCCACCTCGTGCCCACCACGGCCCAGGAGGCGACGTGGTTCGTGGCCGCCTGGGCGATCCTCGCTGCGGCCCTCGCGGCCGGGCTCGCCGTGGCCACGGTCCGCACGATGCGCCGCGACCCGTGGCGGGCGGCGCAGGTCGCGCTGTGCCCGCTGCTCATCACCGTCGTTCTCGTGGGCCCTGACCTCCTCGGCATCCTGCTCGTCTCGATCGGGCTGCTGTGGTGGGCGCGGGACAAGATGATCTACGCGGGCCTGGCCCTGGGCCTGGCGATGTCGGCGCGCTCCTACGCGGTGCTCGTGGTCATCGTGCTCGTCCTCATCGCCGCGCGCGCCGGGGTGCTGCGGGACGCCGCCCGCATGGCCGGGGTGGCGTTGTTGACCTGGCTCGCGGTGGTCGGCGGCGTGGGCCTGGTGACCGGTCCGGCCGTGCTCACCGCCTACCAGACCTGGCTCGGCAGCGGTGCCGAGTACGGCGCGCCGGTGTTCCTGCTCAACCTCATGGGGGTCCAGCTGCCGTTGGGCGCGCTGACCGCCTTTGCCATCGCCGGCTGGATCGTGGCGGTCCTGGGCGCCGCCGCGTTGACGCTGCTCCCGGCGCACCGGCCGCGGGTCGGTGAGGTGCTCGTCGTCGTCATGGTGCTGGTGCTGCTCACGGGCAAGGCGATCCCGGTGCAGGCCACGTTGCTGCTGGCACCCCTGCTCGTGCTCGCCGTGGTGCCCTGGCGCGATGTCGTCCTGTGGTGGGCGGCCGAAGTGCTCTACTTCGTGGCCGTCTGGCTCTACCTGGGCGGGCTTTCGGAGCCGACCCGGGCGCTGCCGGCGCCCTGGTACGCACTCTTCCTCGTGCTGCGCGTCGCGATCATGGCCTACCTGGCGTTCGGAATCATCCGGCGCATCATCGCTCGACCGGCCGCTCTGCCTCCGGAGGAGCAGGTGCTTGGGGAGACCCCGTTCAGCGAGGAACCCTTCGAGGACGACTCGGCCGCGATGCAAGAGGTGACCGGCGAGGAGGCCGATGCTCTGGCCCTCGATCCCGACCTGTCACCGGCCCAGCAACGTGACCAGGCAGACCTGGCGATCAGCGCCCGCCGCGACCCCGACGACGCCGCCGGACCCGCGGCCGGGCGACCCGACGCGCTCGTCGTGACCTTCGGGTGAGTCGGCAGCAGTCGGCGCGAAGCCCGCGGATTGGGCGCTGCGGGCCACGCCCGGTACGCTTGAGCGGTCCAGATCGACGCCCCCTCCGGGGGTCGCGCCCGCACGATGCGGGTCGCGGACGCGAATCGGTCAATCCCACGGTGTCCCTTCGGGTTCTGCCAGGGATCGGCCTGCGCGGCGTCGGACAGACGCAGCATGACCCTTCTGTCACGGGCACTAGACCGTGACCGCACAGACCAGAGGAGGTGGGTTACGCAGCATGCGTCAGTACGAAATCATGATCATCGTCGACCCCGAGGTGGACGACCGTCAGGTCGCGACGTCGCTCGAGCGGTTCCTGGCCGTCATCACCAATGACAAGGGCACCATCGACAACGTCGACGTCTGGGGCCGCCGTCGGCTCGCATACGAGATCAAGAAGCGCCCCGAGGGGGTCTACGTCGTCGTGACGTTCACGGCGACCCCGGCCACGGCCAAGGAGCTGGACCGTCAGCTCGGCCTGTCCGAACAGATCCTGCGCACCAAGCTCATCCGGCCCGAAGCAGCCTGATCGCCTGATCGTTTCGGCTGCCCGGCGTCGCGTTCGCGTGACGTCCTGGCACCGGCTCAGGCAAGCAGCCACGTCACCGCCCGACCCCTCAGAGAGGCAGCCCGCATGGCCGGCGAAACTCAGATCACCGTGATCGGCAACCTCACGGCCGACCCCGAATTGCGCTTCACCCCCTCCGGTGCGGCCGTCGCGAACTTCACCGTGGCTTCCACGCCGCGCCAGTTCGACCGAAACAGCAATGAGTGGAAAGACGGCGAGACGCTGTTCATGCGCTGCTCGGTGTGGCGGGAGGCGGCCGAAAACGTCGCCGAGTCGCTGCAGCGGGGGATGCGGGTCATCGTCACCGGTCGGCTGGTCTCGCGCTCCTGGGAAGACAAGGAGTCGGGCCAGAAGCGCTCCGTCATGGAGATGCAGGTCGACGAGGTCGGCCCGTCGTTGCGCTACGCCACGGCCCGGGTCAACAAGACCCAGCGCGGGGGTGGCGGCGGTGGCCAGGGCGGCGGCTTCGGTGGCGGCGGCGGGCAGGGTGGCTACGGCCAGTCGCGTCCCGACGCCGACCCGTGGGCGACCAACGGTCCCGGTGGGGGCGGCGGCCAGCAGGGCGGCAGCGCCGGTGGTGGCCAGGGCAACCAGGGTGGCGGTCAAGGTGGCGGCGGAGGCTGGGGCAACGCCCCGTCCTACGACGAGCCACCGTTCTGACCCGGCTCTGATCGCGGCTGAGCAGACGATCCTCACGTCGGCGGATGCGTTGTGCATCCGCGCGACATCCGGCGGTCGCGGTGCGACCGCAGTCATTTCGTAAGACCCATCCCGGGGCACCAACCCCGGGCTCTACCCACGAAGGGAGAGCACCACGATGGCCAAGCCCGTTGTGCGTAAGCCCAAGAAGAAGGCGAACCCGCTCAAGGTCGCCAAGATCGAGAACATCGACTACAAGGACACTGCGCTGCTGCGCAAGTTCATCTCCGACCGCGGCAAGATCCGCGCCCGCCGCGTGACCGGCGTCTCCGTGCAGGAGCAGCGCCTCATCGCCAAGGCCGTGAAGAACGCCCGCGAGATGGCGCTGCTGCCCTACAGCAGCTCCGCCCGCTGAGCCAGGTCGTAGACAGGAGACACGATGAAGCTCATTCTCACCAACGAGGTGTCCGGTCTCGGTTCGGCCGGCGACATCGTCGAGGTCAAGGACGGCTACGGCCGTAACTACCTGGTGCCGCGGGGCCTGGCGACCCCGTGGACCAAGGGTGGTCAGAAGCAGGTCGAGGAGATCCAGCGCGGCCGCGCCGCCCGCGAGCTCAAGAGCCTGGACGAGGCCAAGGGCGTCAAGGGTCAGCTCGAGGCCCAGGTGCTGACGATCACGGCCCACGCCGCCTCCGGTGGTCGCCTCTTCGGCGCCGTCACCCAGGGTGACGTCGCCAAGGCCGCCGCCGACTCCGGCATCTCGATCGACAAGCGCCGCGTCGAGTTCCCGGCCGCCATCAAGGCCCTCGGTGACCACGCCGCCACGGTGGCGTTGCACCCGGAGGTCAAGGCGACCCTGAAGCTGCAGGTCGTCGCCGGCTGACGTCGACGTCGTAGCGTCACGAGCGGGTCCGCACCATTCTCGGTGCGGGCCCGCTCTGCGTATCGGGTGCGCGAGAGGTGTGTGACGGGGTGTGACCGGCGGACCCGGTGTGACAGGCGGACCCGGTGTGGCGGACGGACCCCGCGTAGGCGAAGGTAGGGCCTCATGAGCGAGCCCAGTTCTGCGCCGACCGCCGTGAGCCGCAGCGAGGAGCACAGCGCCAAGCGTGCGGTCGCGTTGTTCCCCGCACTGATCCTCGGAGCCGGAGCCGTCGGCTACTTCTTCGCCGAGCCACTCTCCGGGCTTTCGGGATTCATCAACCCGTTGCTCGGGCTCATCATGTTCGGCATGGGCCTGACGTTGCGCTGGCCCGACTTCGCGCTCGTGCTGTCCCGGCCGATCCCGGTGATCCTCGGCGTCGCGGCGCAGTACGCGGTGATGCCGTTGGTCGGCTGGTCGGTGGCCAAGGCGATGGGGCTGCCCGACGAGCTGGCCGTCGGGGTGATCCTCGTCGGCTGCGTCCCCGGCGGCACGGCCTCGAATGTCGTCTCGTACCTGGCCCGCGCCGATGTGGCGCTCTCGGTGACCATGACCTCGGTCTCCACGCTGCTGGCGCCGATCCTCACCCCGCTGCTCACGCTGTGGCTCGTCGGTGCCCGACTGCCCGTCGACGCCGGGGGCATGGCGCTGACCATGGTGCAGATCGTGCTCATACCGGTGGTCCTCGGCCTGCTCGCGCGGGCGTTGCTGCCGCGCCTCGTCGAGCGGGCGCTGCCGGTGCTGCCGTGGTTCTCGGTGGCGCTCATCTCGGTGGTCGTCGCGATCGTCGTATCGCTGTCGGCCGACCGGCTCGTGGCCGCGGGCCTCGTCGTGCTGGTGGCCGTCATCGCACACAACGGTTTGGGATTGTTGTTGGGCTACCTCATCGGGCGCCTCACCGGTCAGAGCGAACGCGCCTCGCGCACCATCGCCATTGAGGTCGGCATGCAGAACTCCGGGCTCGCCTCGGGGTTGGCCACCCAGTTCTTCACCCCGACGGCCGCCCTGCCGGGCGCGGTGTTCTCGGTCTGGCACAACCTCTCTGGGGCGCTGCTCGCCGCGTACTTCCGCCGCCGCGACGCGCGCGCGAGCCAGGCCGGTGCCGCGGACAGCGCCCGCAGCTGAGCGGCCGTTGGCGGAGTTTGTTAGAACATTTTGTTGACAGGCTCATTGCGTCAGCGGTTGAATGGTCGCGAAGCCCCCGACCACGCCTCACCGCGGAGGAACCATGACCCTGCTCGCCAGCCGCACCGACTCCCCGCTGCGGACGATGACCGAGACCACCGACACCGTGCTGTGGAACGACTCCGCGGACCCCGTCGAGCTCAAGGCGTCCATCGAGTTCGGCGCCGTCGGCGCCACCTGCAATCCGGTCATCGCGCTGGCCTGCATCAAGGCCGACCTGCCGCGCTGGAGCGCCCGCATCCGCGAACTCGCCGCAGAGAACCCCACCGCCGGTGAGTCCGAGCTCGGCTGGAAGGTCGTCGAGGAGGTCTCCCTCGACGCCGCCAAGCTGCTCGAGCCGGCCTTCGAGAAGTACTCGGGCGTCAACGGGCGCCTGTCGATGCAGACGGACCCGCGCTTCCACCGCGACGCCACCGCCCTGGCCGACCAGGCCGAGTACTTCAGCGGCCTGGCCAAGAACATCATCGTCAAGATCCCCGCGACCGCCGTCGGCATCGAGGCCATCGAGGAGGCCGCCTACCGCGGGGTGACGATGAACGTCACCGTCTCCTTCACCGTGCCGCAGGTCGTTGCCGCCGCCGAGGCCATCGAGCGCGGCCTGCAGCGCCGCGAGGCCGAGGGCAAGTCCGTCGAGAACCCCGGCCACGTCGTCACCCTCATGTGCGGTCGGCTCGACGACTGGATGAAGGAGCGCTACGCCGCGGAGAAGCACGTCTTCGACCCCGGCTACCTGGAGTGGGCCGGCGTCGCGGCCTTCAAGAAGGCCTACGGCATCTTCAAGGAGCGCGGCTTCCGCTCGCGGCTGCTGTCGGCGGCCTACCGCAACGGCCTGCAGTGGACCGAGTTCGTCGGCGGCGACGTCGTGCTCTCCCCGCCGTTCGCCTGGCAGCAGAAGTTCGCCGCGAGTGGCGTCGACCCGCAGCCGCGCATGGACATCCCGGTCGACCAGGTCATCATCGACACCCTGTACGCCAAGATCCCCGACTTCCGTAAGGCCTACGACGTCGACGGCATGACGCCCGCGGAGTTCGACGACTTCGGCGCCACCCGCAAGACCCTGCGCCAGTTCTTGCAGGCCGACGCCGACCTCGACGCCCTGGTGCGCGACGTCCTCGTCCCCGCCCCCTGATCTTTCGCTGCCTCGATAGCGTCGGGCATCCACCTCGTTCAGCTAAGGAGATTGACGATGACGTCAGCCGGTCGCCGGACCGTTCGGCTCACCGTGGCCCAGGCCCTTGTGCGTTTTCTCGCGGCCCAGTACAGCGAGCGGGATGGGGTGGAACAGCGGCTCGTGCCGGGCATGTTCGGCATCTTCGGCCACGGCAACGTGGCCGGGGTCGGGCAGGCGCTGTTGCAGGCGCAGGTCCAGGCCGAGGAGGCCGGCGGCGGGCAGAGCGTCACCCAGCGCCCGGTCACCGACCCCGCCGACGGCGAGCTGCCCTATTACATGGCGCGCAACGAGCAGGGCGCCGTCAACGCGGCCGCCGCGTTCGCCAAGACCACCGATCGACTGCAGGCGCTGGCCGTCACGGCCTCCATCGGACCGGGCTCGACGAACATGGTGACCGGCGCGGCGCTGGCCACGACCAACCGGCTGCCGGTGCTGCTGCTGCCCAGCGACATCTTCGCCACGCGTTACCCCGACCCAGTGCTGCAGCAGCTGGAGGACCCGCGCTGCCTCGACATCTCGGTCAACGACGCGTTCAAGCCGGTGTCGCGGTTCTGGGACCGCATCAACCGCCCCGAGCAGCTGATCCCCAGCGCGCTCGCGGCCATGCGGGTGCTCGCCGACCCGGCCGAGACCGGCGCGGTGACGATCTGCCTGCCGCAGGACGTGCAGGCCGAGGCGTACGACTGGCCAGAGGAGTTCTTCGCGCGTCGCGTATGGCACGTGGCGCGTCCGGTGCCCGAGCCGGCGGCGCTGGAGCGGGCGTTGGCGGCGATCCGGGCGGCGAAGAAGCCGCTGGTCGTCGCGGGCGGTGGTGTCATCTACTCCGGCGCCTCGGAGGTCTTGCGGGAGTTCGCCTCGGCGACCGGGATTCCGGTGGCCGACACCCAGGCCGGTAAGGGCGCCATCAACTGGGACCACCCGCTGGCCGTGGGCGGTGTTGGTTCCACGGGAAACATGGCCGCCAACACCCTGGCCCGCGAGGCCGACCTGGTCATCGGCGTCGGCACCCGGTACAGCGACTTCACGACCGCCAGCCACACGATCTTCGCGAACCCCGACGTGCGCTTCGTCAACGTCAACGTGCTGGCGTTCGACGCGGCGAAGCACTCGGCCACGATGGTCGTGGCCGACGCCCGCGAGGCCCTGACCGCCTTGCAAGCCGGGTTGGCGGGCTGGCGCACCGACGAGGCTTACCAGTCGCGGGCTGCCGAGTTGGATGCCGACTGGCAGCGGGTCGTCGACGAGTGCTACCACCGCGACCAGACCCCGCTGCCGGCGCAGACCGAGGTCTTCGGGGCGCTCAACGAGCTCATGGGCGACACGGACGTCGTCATCAACGCGGCCGGCTCGATGCCCGGTGACCTGCAGTGCCTGTGGCGGGCCAAGACCCCGCAGCAGTACCACCTGGAGTACGCGTTCTCGTGCATGGGGTATGAGATCCCGGCGGCGATGGGCGTGCGGATGGCCAAGGGTGAGGAGGGGCAGGTCGTCGCGATCGTCGGCGACGGCACCTACCAGATGCTGCCGATGGAGATCGCCACGATCGTCGCCGAGCGGCTCAAGGTGATCTTCGTGCTGTTGCAGAACCACGGGTACGCCTCGATCGGCGCGCTCTCGGAGTCGCGCGGCAGCCAGCGGTTCGGCACGAAGTACCGGATGCGCAACGCCGCGACCGGTCGGCTCGACGGCGAGGAGGTGCCCTTCGACCTCGCCGCCAACGCCGCGAGCTGGGGCGCGACGGTGTTGCGCTGCAACGGCATCGAGGAGTTCCGCGAGAACTACGCCAAGGCCGCGGCCGCCGACGGCCCGACGGTGCTGTACATCGAGACCGACCTCTACGGCCCCAACCCGCCGGGTTCGGCGTGGTGGGACGTGCCGGTCTCCCAGGTCAGCGAGCTGGAGTCGACGCAGCTGGCCAGCAAGGAGTACGAGGAGGAGAAGGCCGCTCAGCGGCACTACCTCTGATCGCCCAAAAGATAGTGTTCGCTTTTGCAGGGCTGACGCTGTAAAAGCGAACACTATCTTTCTGCCGCCGGCCGGGGCGCTGGGTTGAAGCGGCCGGTTCGCCCCTCTTTGCGAGGTTTCGAGGGTTGTCGGGTTCCCCATGCGCGATCGATGAGTGAGGAGTGACCCCGGTGGACCTGTGGATGTTCCTGGCTCTCGGGGTTGGTGCGGCGCTCGTCGGCTTTGCGAAGACGGCGATCGGCGGGGCGGCCACGGTCTCGATCGTCATCTTCGCGACGGTGCTGCCGACGCGGGAGTCGACCGGGGTGCTGCTCGTGCTGCTCATGGTCGGCGACGCGATCGCCGTGTGGACGTACCGCCGCGAGCGCGACTGGGCCCTGATCCGGCGACTGCTGGTGCCCGTGGTGCTCGGGATCGTCGTCGGGGCGTTCTTCCTGGGGTTGGCTCCGGTGGCGCTGCTCAAGGTCGTCATCGGCGGGATCGTCGTGGCGATGACGCTGATCCAGGCGGTGCGGATGTGGGGCGAGTCGCGTGCCCGGCGACGCGTGCCGGCTTCTGTTGCCGCGGCCCCCGGCGCGGGTGCGACGGCTCAGGTGAGCGGCACGAGCCACCTCGGCGGCGCCGGCGCGTTCGGGTCGCTGGCGGGGTTCACGACGATGGTCGCCAACGCCGGCGGCCCGGTCATGACGCTCTACCTGCTGCGCTCAGACCTGAACGTTCGCCAGTTCGTGGGCACGCTCGCGTGGTTCTTCGCGTGCGTCAACCTCATCAAGCTGCCATTCAGCCTGGGCATGGGCCTGGTCAGCCCGCAGCGCTTCCTGCTCTGCCTATCGCTGGTGCCCGCGGTCGTCCTCGGGGCGGTCGTCGGTCGCTGGCTCATCAACCGCATCTCCCGACCCCTCTTCGAGAAGATCGTCCTCGTCGTGGCCGGCCTCTCCGGCGCCTACCTGATGCTCTCCTGAGGGCTGGAGGCCTGCGTCCCTGTTGGCTTGTGATGCCCGTGCGGCCCGGGTCGCGAGGAGGTCGTAGATCGGTTCGCCGCGCAGGGCCGTCGCGACGAGCATCGCCACGGCGCAGGCCCCGAGCATCGGGGGGAGCAGCATCGTGGCGCCGGTCATCTCGGTTGCCAGCACCAGGCCGGTGACCGGGGCGTGCACGCTGGCGGCGAAGAACGCGGCGAGTCCGATCAACGCCATGGCCGCCGGCTCTGGGGCATCCTGCGGGGCCACGGCGATACCGACCAGCCCGACGGCGAGGCCGAGGTGGCTGCCCAGCACGAGCATCGGCGCGAAGAGCCCGCCCGGCGTGCCGGCCGTGTAGCAGAGCACTCCCAGCCCCATGCGCAGCAGCAGAACGCCGAGGACGACCCACAGGGTGCCGTGCCCGAGCAGGGCCTGCTGGGTCAGGTTGTCGCCCGGGCCCACGAGGGTGGGGGCGAACCACCCCAGCAGGCCGACGACGAGAGCGATGCAGGCGGCCCGCGCCTCGACCGGCCAGCGACTCGCATCGACGCGACGGAGGGCACCCATGATGGCCCCGTTGTAGGCGACCGCTGCCACCCCGGCCAGCACCCCGAGGACGAACACGAAGGGGGCCTCGACGAGTCTCGGCTCCGCCAGCTGCGGCATGTCGAACTCGGTGTCGTTGTCGACCAGCAACCGGGCACTGGCGAATCCGGCTGCGGCGCAGGTGAGCATCGCCAGCGTCGCGCGCGCATCGAATCGCTTGAGGAGCTCCTCCAGTACGAAGACCCCGCCGGCCAGCGGGGAGTTGAACGCCGTCGCGAGGCCGGCCGCCGCGCCACCGGCGACGAGCATGCGCAGGTCGCACCGATTGCGCCGCAGCACGGTGGCGACGATGACGCCGATATTGCCGCCCATCTGCACACAGGGGCCTTCTCGGCCGAGCGCCATCCCCGACCCGAGGGCCAGCACGCCGCCCACGTACTTCACGGGCAAGATCAGAAAGCTGCCCGGTTCCATCCGCCCCTGGACGACCGCCTCGACGCGGGGGATGCCACTGCCCTCGGCGTGCGGCTCGATCCGGTGCACCAGCCAGGCGGCGGTTGTCACCGCGGCCACGACCGCCGCGACATACACGGGCATGGCCCACCAGTCGGCACCGCGCGACCAGCCGACGAGTTCAAGCCGGGCGCGGGCGGCGAGTTCGAGCGCACGTCGGAACGTGGCGGCCATCAGCCCGGTGAGCGCGCCCACGACCGCGGCCGTCAGCATGAGCCCCAGAAGCCCGCCGGGCTGCTCGTCGGTGCCGTCGGTCACCACAGAAGCGAGTGTGGCGGCCCGCTCGGCGAAGTCCTAGCGGCCAAGCACACAACCGCTTGCATGTCAGCTGCCGCAGCACACATTCGAGATCGCCGGGGATGGGAAGTGACTGGTAGCGTCTTCCCATGGAAGCGACGATCGACTCGGGTGGGCGAATTCTGTTGCCGAAGGCGCTCCGCGACGCGCTGGGACTGACGCCGGGCTCGAAGGTGGACATCTCCGCCTACGGCGGTGGCGTGCGGGTGATGCCGGGCGGCCGCACGGCGCGGTTGGTGCGGAGCGACGACGGTCGCCTGGTCGCCGTGAGTGACACGGTCGTCACCGATGATGATGTCTTCGCGCTGATGGAGTCCGGGCGCCGGTGACGCGGGTCGCGGTGGACACGAGCGTCGCGGTGCCGCTCCTGGTCGCAACGCACCCCGCCCACGATCGCGTGCAGGAGTGGGCTCGAGGGCGAACGCTCACTCTTGGCGGACACGCCCTTGCGGAGACCTTCTCGGTACTGACCCGGTTGCCGGGGGACGCCCGCCTCCTACCGGAGGATGCCGCCGGGCTGATCGACGACAACTTCGACGGCTCTCTCCAGTTGGAGGCAGAGGCCGCCGCGACGGTCCATCGCGAGTTCGCCGAGCGCGGGGTGGCCGGTGGCGCCGTGTACGACGGCCTCGTGGCCGCTGCGGTGCGCGCGCACGATGTCACGTTGGCCTCGCGGGACGCGCGGGCGCGCGGGACCTATGAGTCGATGGGCGTGCGTGTCGAACCTCTGACGTAGCGTCAGCTCCTTGACGTGGCGCCGGCTCCCTGGGTGCCACCGCTAGTGATGCCCTGTCGCATGTCCGTCAACCAAGGCGGCTGCCCATGAGGCGAAGTACTCCCGCACCGGCGCCTCGCGGTCGAAGCGTTGGACGAGCACGTACACGTCAGCGAAGTCGCGGGCCGCGGCCCGACCCCTGGGAGACGTCCAGCCCGAAGAACAGCGCAGCGACCTGGATCTGGATGGAGCTCAGCGGGTCGAAGTCCATCACGCGATGCGCCGTTCGACGTCGTCCCCAACCAGGGGACTCCATGCAGCTCGAACCCGGGCCGGAAGCACGAGCTCAGCCCATAGGTCGACCAGGAGGGCGCCGTCGATGTAGGTCAACACATCGTCTGGGCCTCCTTCGCGCAGCACGAGCTCATAGACCCGGGCCCGCTGTCGCCGATCACGCAAGTCGAATCTTCGGCCTCGATCGGACCAGTTCAGGTGTAGCGGCAACTCCACGACAGCGAACGCCTCGCCCACCAACAGGCACGGTAGATGAGTCGGTACCAGGATGGAGCGACCGCGATCCAGGCCTGCCTGACGGAACTCAATTTTGGGCTCGATTGTCAGCGAGAACCCGGCTTGTTGAAGGATGCGCTCGGTCGTCTCGATCGTGGGGGACTTATGCCCGTTCTCGTATGCCGACAGCGTGGGTCGGGACGTGCCCGACCGGGCCGCCAGTGACGACTGCGAGAGCCCCGCAGCCTTGCGGGCTCGTTGCAAGAGGTTGCTGTCCGCCATCGCCAGAGTGTATCTGATTGAATACCTACAGCGCTGGGAAGCGCGCTGAGAGTCGCAGCCCAAAGCTCATGTAATGTTGTGCTAACAAAGTCTTGACAGGGGAGATGGAGGCCGAAAGACTGGGCTGGTCCGGCCCTCCCGCCCTTCAGGAGCCTTCGATGAAGATCGCCCTCGACCCGACTCCCTTCCACCACGACTACTCGCTGCTCGAGCTTCCGGGCGTCGTGGCCGACTGCGGGTTCGAGTACCTCCAGCTGACGCCGCACCGCGACATCACGCCGTTCTTCCGGCACCCCAAGGCCGACGACGCGCTGGTCAAGGCGTTCAAGAGGGCCTGTGACGACGCCGGGGTCGGGATCGCGAGTGTGCTGCCGGTGCAGCGCTGGTCGGCGCCCGATGAGTGGGCGCGCGAGGCGGCGGTGCGCAACTGGAAGCGGCTCATCCAGATCACCGTGGACCTGGGCTGCCAGGTGATGAACACCGAGTTCTCGGGCCGCCCGGAGAAGCCCGAGGAGTCCGAGGCTGCGTTCTACAAGTCGATGGAGGAGCTGCTGCCGATCATCGAGCGCGAGGGCCTGGACGTGCGGATCGACCCGCACCCCGACGACTTCGTCGAGGACGGCCTGGAGGCGATCCGCGTGATCCGCGGGCTGAACAGCGCCAACATCGGCATGGTCTACGTCGCCTGCCACAGCTACCACATGGGCCACCCGATGCGGGACATCATGCGTGAGGCCGGCGACCTCCTGCGGCTCGTGCACGTCGCCGACACGATGGACCACCACCGCAGCCATGGCCTGCGCTACATCACCAACCCGCCGGGCAACTCCGTGCGCGTGCACCAGCACCTCAAGATCGGCGACGGCGACCTCGACTGGACCGACTTCTTCGAGGGCCTGGGCGAGCTCGGTTTCTACGACCGCGACGACACCGTCATGTGCAGCTCGGTTTTCGCCGAGGACGAGAACGCCCACGAGGTCAGCCGCTACCAGCTGCGCACCATGAACGACTGGATCGACCGGGTCCGCTCCGGCGAACCCACGGGCGCCTGAAGAGAAGGTGGCGCTGGGAGAGTCGGCACCAGGAGCGTTTGCCCATGGCCTCGGGCCGTCCGAAGCTGAGCCTCGTTAGGGTGTGGCGCACAGCCGTGTGACGACGAAAGGCACCGCCGCCCGATGAGCACCAGGGCCACCCCGGTGGCGAGCTTGGACGACCCGCGCGGCGGCGTCAGCTACCGGTTCGACACGCTGACCGGTCAGCTCGCCGCGTGGTCGCACCACGAGGTTCCGGAGGTGATCGCGGCGGCCGAGGCCGCCGCGCGTGCCGGTCAGTGGGTGGTCGGCTTCGTCGCCTATGAGGCCGCCGCTGGGCTCGATCCCACGCTGCCTGCCTCCGCTGGAGTGCCCGGACTACCCCTGGCGTGGTTCGGGCTGGCCGAAGCGCCCGATCGCCCCGACAGCGACAGCGACAGCATCAGCACCAGCCAGCCTCGGCGGTATCGCACAGAACCCTGGGAGATCGACTGGTCCGCCACCACGCACGGTGAACGGGTCGAGCGGGTGCGTGAGGCGATCGCGGCCGGGGAGACGTACCAGTGCAACCTCACGACCCGGCTGCGGTCCCGGATCACGGGCGATCCGTACGCCTACTACCGCGACCTCGTCGCCGCACAGCGCGGCGCGTACAACGCCTACCTCGACCTCGGTCGGCACGTGATCCTGTCCGCCAGCCCCGAGTGCTTCTTCGAATGGGACGGCACCAGCGTCTTCAGCGTCCCCATGAAGGGCACCGCCCGACGAGCCCCCGAGCCGGCCGCGGACGACGCCGCCCGGGTCGCGCTGCACGACTCGGCCAAGGACCGGGCCGAGAACGTCATGATCGTCGACCTCATCCGCAACGACCTCACCAAGATCGCGGCACCTGGGTCCGTGGAGACGACGGCGCTGTTCGACACTGAGCCGTACCCGACGGTCTGGCAACTGACCTCGACCGTGCGGGCGCGCACCCGGCTCGGCACGAGCCTCCTCGACATCTTCGCCGCGATGTTCCCGTGCGGGTCGGTGACCGGCGCCCCCAAGCGACGCACGATGGAACTCATCGCCGACCTTGAGGACTCCCCGCGAGGCATCTACTGCGGCGCGATCGGCTACCTCGCGCCGCCGCAACAGCCCGGCGACGCACCCACCGCCCGCTTCAACGTCGCCATCCGCACCGTCCTGCTCGACCGCACCGACGGCAGTGCGGTCTACGGCGTCGGCGGCGGGATCACCTGGGGGTCGACCCCGGCCGGGGAGTTCGCCGAGGTGTTGGCCAAGGCCGAGGTCCTGGCGAAGGCAGAGGCTCGCGCCACCGCTGAGCGGCTCTTAAACTCCTACGCCCCGGCGCAGTCGGACGTGCTCGCGCAAGCCGAACGGCCCGATCTGATCGAAACGTTCGCCATCGACCACGCCCGTCCGCGCCATCTGAGTGAACACCTGCAACGCCTCGCCGCCTCCGCGGCGTACTTCGGCGTCTCGTTCGACGTCCACGCGGCACGAGCGCAGGTCGAGCAGGCGGCGGCTGAACTGGGGGAGGCCGTGGTGCGGTTGCGGCTGAGCCCGCAGGGGGTGGTGGCGCTGGAGCCGCGCGAGCTGCCTCCCGCCAGCGAGCGGCCCGTCGCCCTGCGGATCGCTGACCATCCGGACCGCCGCGTCGACCCAGACGGCCCCGAGGGGGTGTGGCTGGCGCACAAGACTTCTCGGCGGGCTGTCTACGAGCGTGCCCGCGCCGCGCACCCAGACAGCGACGACGTCGTCCTGGTCAACACCGCCGGCCACGTCACCGAGACAACCATCGCCAACCTTGCCGTCCGGATAGACGGCATCTGGTACACACCGCCGCTACGCGACGGGTGCCTGCCCGGCGTCGGCCGCCGCCTTGCCCTCACCGCCGGCGACCTGCACGAACGCTCCATCACCGTCGACGAGCTGCGCGCCGCGGAGGCGATCGACGTCATCTCCTCGGTCCGCGGCCGCCGCTCCGCCGAACTGTTCGACTCGAACCGGGCGTAGCGACTTCTTGACGTACCGGGAGCACTTACGAACAGTGGCGCCGCGGCGAATGCCCAGGTCAGGGCGATGCGCGCGAAGACGGTGTCGTCGCGAGTACGTTGAGAAGTCGCTACCCCAGGAGGCGAGCTCGCCCGAACCCGCCTTGGCCGGCGGCGGCAGGTCAGCTGGCGGCGGAGCCGGCGATGAAGGCCTCGACCTGAGCGCGGCCGATGTCGTCGGGGCGCTGCTCGGGCGGGGACTTCATGAGGTAGGCCGCGGGGGAGAGCAGGGGGCCGCCGATGCCGCGGTCCAGGCCGATCTTGGCAGCGCGGATGGCGTCGATGATGATGCCCGCGGAGTTGGGGGAGTCCCAGACCTCGAGCTTGTACTCCAGGTTCAGCGGCACGTCGCCGAACGCCCGACCCTCCAGCCGCACGTACGCCCACTTGCGGTCGTCCAGCCACGCCACGTAGTCGCTCGGGCCGATGTGCACGTTGCGGGCGCCCATGTCGTGCGACAGGTTCGACGTCACGGCCTGGGTCTTGGAGACCTTCTTGGACTCCAGGCGCTCGCGCTCCAGCATGTTCTTGAAGTCCATGTTGCCGCCGACGTTGAGCTGGTAGGTGCGGTCCAGCACCACGCCGCGCTCCTCGAACAGCCGCGCCAGCACGCGGTGCGTGATCGTCGCGCCGACCTGGCTCTTGATGTCGTCGCCGATGATCGGCACGCCCGCCGCCTCGAACTTCGCGGCCCACTCCGGGTCGCTGGCGATGAAGACCGGCAGCGCGTTGACGAAGGCGACGCCAGCGTCGATCGCGCACTGGGCGTAGAACTTGTCGGCGACCTCGCTGCCCACCGGCAGGTAGGAGACCAACACGTCGACCTTCGCGTCACGCAGCGCGGCGACGACGTCGACCGGCTCGGCGTCGGACTCGGTGATCGTCTCGTTGTAGTAGCGGCCTAGGCCGTCCAGGGTCGGGCCGCGCTGCACGGTGACCCCGGTCGGGGGCACGTCGGCGATCTTGATCGTGTTGTTCTCGCTGGCGTTGATCGCCTCCGCGAGGTCCATGCCGACCTTCTTGCCGTCGACGTCGAACGCGGCGACGAACTCGACGTCGCGCACGTGGTAGTCGCCGAAGCGCACGTGCATGAGGCCCGGCACGGTCGCCTCGTCTGCGGCGTCGCGGTAGTACTCCACCCCTTGCACGAGGGAGCTAGCGCAGTTGCCCACGCCGACGATCGCCACTCGAATCGAACTCATTGACTTGCCCTTCCCAGCTGTCCGCGGCCGCGAGGCCGCCTGATGCGGGGACGACTGCGAAACCCCCGTGGGAGCACAGGCTACAAAGCCCACCTTTGTCAGCCCACACCGCCCACCGTGGCGGTCATCGGGTGCGTCAGCGTTCGTGCACCGTGATGTCGAAGGCGTACTGGTCGGCGCGGTAGCAGTGGTCGCCGAACTCCACCGGCACCCCGTCGGCGTCGTAGGCGTGCCGGGTCATCGTCAGCAGCGGCTGACCCTTGTGCACGTCGAGCAGGCGCCGCTCCTTGGCGCTGGCCGATCGGGCTCCGATGACCTGGTGCCCGACGACCGGCCGGACGCCCTTGCGGCGCAGGATGCTGTACAGGCTCTCGGCCTCCAGGTCGTCGATGGTCAGGTCGGCGTGCTGCGGCGGCAGCCAGTTCGACAGGATCGCCAGCGGCTGATCGCCGGCCATCCGCAACCGCTCGAGAAAGACGAGTTCGGAGTCGACGGGCACCTGCAGGGCGGTCGCGGCGCGCTCGTCGACGAGCGTGGTCAGCGTGAGCACCTGGGTGCGGGGCGCGCGGCCGCTGCGCGCCAGGTCTTCGTGCAGGCTGGTCAACTCGTCGCGGCGGTGCACCACCTGGTTGGCCACGGTCGTGCCGATGCCGCGGCGGCGCACCAGCAGGCCGCGCTCGACGAGTTCGGCGATCGCGCGCCGCACAGTAGGCCGGGAGAGGCTGAGTCGGTCGGCCAGCGACAACTCGTTCTCGAACGCGTCTCCCGGCTTCAAGGTGCCGTCCTCGATGGCGGCGGTCATCTGCTCCGCGAGCTGGTGGTAGAGCGGCACGGGTGAGGTGCGATCGATCTCCACGGCAAGTTGTGCTGCCATCTGCCTAGGGTAGACGACCGGTGGCTCATTGTCGTCACAGTGCATATGTCCTAACAAACTATTGACAGGGTCTCGCCGCTGCGGTTGACTGGGCGCAGCGCAGCCGCCCCCGACGCGAAAGGCACCGACGCCATGTCCGACCAGACGTCCCCGCAGACGTCCCCGCAGACGTCGGAGGCGACCGCCGCCACCGACTCCGGTCTGGATGTCGTGACGATCGGTCGCATCGGCGTCGACGTCTACCCCCACCAGATCGGAGTCGGTCTGGAGGAGGTCGAGAGTTTCGGCAAGTTTCTTGGCGGTTCGGCCACGAACGTCGCCGTCGCCGCCGCCCGACTCGGGCACCGCACGGCCGTCATCAGCCGAACCGGCGACGACCCGTTCGGCCGCTTCGTGCACCAGAGTCTGCGCGCGTTCGGCGTCGAGGACCGCTGGGTCACCTCCGTGCCGAACCTGCCCACGCCGGTGACCTTCTGCGAGATCTTTCCCCCCGACAACTTTCCGCTGTACTTCTACCGCAACCCCAAGGCCCCCGACCTGGTCATCGAGCCCGACGAGATCCCCGTCGAGGCCGTCCGGGACGCCCGCGTCTTCTGGGCCACCCTCACCGGCCTCTCCGCCGAGCCCAGCCGCTCGGCGCACCTGCGAGCCTGGGAGGCCCGGGGGCGCAAGGCGCTGACGGTGCTCGACCTGGACTACCGGCCGATGTTCTGGAACGACCCGGCGGAGGCCACTGCAGCCTGCGCCGAGGCGCTGGCCCACTGCACCGTCGCCGTCGGTAACAAAGAAGAGTGTGCGGTTGCCGTCGGTGAGGAGGAGCCCGAGCGGGCCGGTCGCGCGTTGCTGGAGCGCGGGCTCGACCTCGCGATCGTCAAGCAGGGCCCCAAGGGCGTGCTTGCCATGACCGCGACCGAGACCGTGCAGGTGCCGCCGATCCTCGTCGACGTCGTCAACGGCCTCGGCGCCGGCGACGCCTTCGGTGGCGCACTGTGCCACGGCCTCATCGAGGGGCTGCCGCTGAAGGAGATCGTCACCCTGGCCAACGGGGCTGGGGCCATGGTCGCCGCCCGGCTCGAATGCTCCTCGGCGATGCCCACCGAGCCCGAGCTCCGTACCTTCGTCGCCGGTCGGGAGGGCGCATGAGCCGCGCCGCACACCCCCTTGCCAGCGGTCACCGCGTCGGCGGGCTGGCCGGCCCGCGCGTACCGATCGCCGACCTCAGTGCGGTGCGCCGCCGCGACCCGCAGGCCGTGACCCGCGCCTGGCGCACCCGCCGGCGCCGGGCCCTGCTGCGGGGCGACGATCGGCTGCTCATCGTGGCCGCCGACCACATGGCCCGCGGCGCGCTCGGCGTCGGGGACGACCCGATGGCGATGGCTTCGCGGCCCGACGTGCTCGAGCGGCTGGCCACGGCCCTGACCCGCCCCGGCGTAGACGGCGTGCTCGGAACCGCCGACGTGCTCGAAGACCTGCTGCTCATGGGCCTGCTGGACGACAAGGTCGTCATCGGCTCGATGAACCGCGGCGGCCTGCAAGGCGCGGCCTTCGAACTCGACGACCGGTTCACCGGCTACGCCGCCGCCGACATCACCGCCAACCGTCTCGACGGGGGCAAGATGCTGACCCGCGTATGCCTCGGGGACGTCGGCACCGCCGCCACCCTGGAGGCCAGCGCCCGGGCCGTGTCCGATCTGGCGCACGCGGGCGTCATGGCGATGGTCGAGCCGTTCTGGTCGGTGCGGGCCGATGACGGGCGGGTCCGCAACCTGCTCGACCCCGACTCGGTCATCAAGTCGGTGCATGTCGCCTCGGGCCTGGGCGCCACCAGCGCCCACACGTGGCTCAAACTGCCGGTGGTGGACGAGATGGAGCGCGTGCTGGAGGCCACGACCCTGCCGACGCTGTTGCTCGGCGGTGACCCCAACGGCGATCCGGAGCACACTTACGCCTCCTGGGGTCGCGCGCTGCGCTGCCCCTCGGCGGCTGGGCTCGTCATCGGTCGCGCCCTGCTCTATCCGCCGGACGGCGACGTGCGCACCGCCGTCGACATCGCCGCCGACCTCGTGCACGCCCCCTCCCACGCGCCCTCCCACTGAAAGGTCTGCCCGTGAGTGACAACTGGATCCTCCCCTTCGGGGCGGAAGGTGACTCTGACTATCCGGTCGCCATTCGCCCCGGGCGCCCCGGCTGGGCTCACACCGGCCTCCTCGTCGCCGACCTGGCCGACGGCGAGTCGCGCACCATCGAGACCGGCGCCGACGAGTACCTCGTGCTCGTGCTCTCCGGCGGCGACGTGCAGGTCGAGTGCGGCGAGCACAGCGACGTCCTCGCGGGCCGCGCCAACGTCTTCGCCGGCCCGGCGGACGTCGCCTACATCCCGCGCAACAGCACGGTCACCGTCACCTCGACCGGAGGCGGACGGGTCGCCTTCCCATTCGCCCGCGCCAAGGCCGACGTGGCCTACTCGGTCGTGCGTGCCGCCGACATCCCGGTCGAGTTGCGCGGCGCGGGGCAGGCGTCGCGGCAGGTGCAGAACTTCGGCACTCCCGGCACGCTCGAGGCCTCCTCGATCATCGCGTGTGAGGTCATCACCCCCGCCGGCAACTGGAGCTCCTACCCGCCGCACAAGCACGACGAGCACCGCGAAGGCGTGGAGTCCGAGCTGGAGGAGATCTACTACTTCGAGATGCGCGCGATCGCTCGCGAAGCGAGCCTGATCGCGCAGCACGAGGCGTCCGGCGAAGCCGGTCCGAGCTTTCCGGGGGGCACTCGGGGGGCGGAGCCCCCTGAGCGGGGGGGCACTCGGGGGGCGGAGCCCCCTGAGCGGGACCCCTTCGGGGTCCAGTTCGTCTATGGCACCGACGAGCGGCCGATCGACGTCAAGGCGTCGGTGCGCAGCGGTGACGTCGTTCTTGTACCGCATGGTTGGCACGGGCCAGCGATGACCCCGCCCGGGTACGACATGTACTACCTCAACGTCATGGCCGGCCCAGGGGCGGAGCGGGTGTGGCTGATCTGCGACGATCCCGCCCACGGCTGGGTCCGGCAGACCTGGGACGACCAGCCCATCGATCCGCGCCTCCCTCTCCGGGGCTGAACCACCCATTCCGACTGCGCCGATCGCTCTCCGGTCGGGCGCCGAACAGCATCGACAACTTGTAGCAGCACGCAATTACAAAGGAGCATCGTGAGCACCGCGACTGTCAACGCCACCCGCATCACCCACCTGGTCGGCCACACCCCCTGGGAGGGGCAGGCCGAGCGCACGAGCGAGGTCTTCAACCCGGCGACCGGCGAGGTCACCGGCATCCTCGACCTGGCGAGCAAGGAGCTCGTCGACGAAGTCGTCGCCCGCGCCGACGTCGCCGCCAAGGAGTGGGGTCAGACCTCGCTGACCAAGCGCGTGCAGGTGCTCTTCGCGTTTCGCGAGCTGCTCAACAACAACAAGGAGCGGATCGCCGAGCTGATCACCGCCGAGCACGGCAAGGTGACCTCCGACGCGCTCGGTGAGGTGACCCGGGGCCTGGAGGTCGCCGAGTTCGCCTGCGGTATCCCGCACCTGCTCAAGGGCGGCTTCTCCGAGAACGTTTCGACGAAGGTCGACATCTACTCGATGCTGCAGCCGCTCGGGGTCGTCGGGGTCATCAGCCCGTTCAACTTCCCGGCGATGGTGCCCATGTGGTTCGTGCCCATCGCGGTGGCCTGCGGCAACGCCGTCATCATCAAGCCGAGCGAGAAGGACCCGTCGGCGGTCAACGCGGTCGCGGAGCTCTGGAAGGAGGCGGGGCTGCCCGACGGCGTCATGAACGTCGTGCACGGTGACAAGGAGGCGGTCGACGCGCTCCTGGACAACAGGACTGTGAAGGCGATCAGCTTCGTCGGCTCGACCCCCATCGCCAAGTACGTCTACGAGCGCGGCACCGCGAACGGCAAGCGCGTGCAGGCTTTGGGCGGGGCGAAGAACCACATGCTGGTGCTGCCCGACGCCGACCTCGACCTGGCCGCCGACGCGGCCGTCAACGCCGGTTTCGGTTCGGCGGGCGAGCGCTGCATGGCGATCTCCGCGCTGGTGGCGGTGGACTCGATCGCCGACGAGCTCGTGGCCAAGATCAAGGAGCGCATGGCGACCCTGAAGACCGGAGACGGGTCGACGGGCTGCGACATGGGTCCGATCGTCACGGGCCAGGCCCGCGACCGCATCACGGGCTACATCGAGGCGGGCGTGCAGGCAGGCGCCGAGCTGGTCGTCGACGGCCGGGAGGCGGAGTTCCACGGCGGCGAGAACGGCTTCTTCGTCGGCCCGACGCTGTTCGACAAGGTCCGTACGGAGGCCTCGATCTACACCGACGAGATCTTCGGCCCGGTGCTCTCGGTCGTGCGGGTCGCCTCGTACGACGAGGGCCTGGAGCTCATCAACTCCAGTGCGTACGGCAACGGCACCGCGATCTTCACCAACGACGGTGGCGCGGCCCGGCGCTTCCAGAACGAGGTGGAGGTCGGCATGGTCGGCATCAACGTGCCGATTCCCGTGCCGATGGCCTACTTCTCGTTCGGCGGCTGGAAGGACTCGCTGTTCGGCGACAGCCACGCCCACGGCATGGAGGGCGTGCACTTCTACACCCGCACCAAGGCCGTCACCGCCCGCTGGCTGGACCCGAGCCACGGTGGGCTGAACCTGGGGTTCCCACAGAACGCCTGACGACAGCGCGTCCCGAAGGTCCGCTAGGTGGCACGAGCAGCATGTTGCCCGTGCCACCTAGCGGCGCCAAGGGGGCTGATGCGTCGCGGGACCCGCCCCGGTGACCTGCCAGGAAGGCACAGGGAGCGCTCGTAGCATGGTGCTGCTGGTGCCAAGGTGGGGGCCACGGATCGAGAGGTGCGTCATGACGATGACCGAACGACAGGTGGCGGTGCCTGGGGGTGACCTTGCGGTGTTGGATTACGGCGGCTCAGGGCCTGATGTGCTGCTGATCCACTCGGCGGGGCACAACGCGCACACGTGGATTGAGGTGGCGCCCTTCCTGGCGCAGCACGCGCATGTGTACGCCTTCGACCTGCGCGGGCATGGGCAGAGTTCGGCGGAGGTGACCGAGGGGTCGATGCAGACCAGCGACGACGTGGTGCGCCTCATCGAGGGGCTCGGGTTGGAGCGCCCGGTCGTCGTGGCCCACGAGTTCGGCGGGATGTACGCCGTGGCGGCCGCGGTCGAGTGCCCGGCGATCAGCGGCCTCGTGCTGGTCGACAGCGCGGTCGTCGAGACGACTGACGCCGTGCGTGACCTGGTGTCGATGATCGCGGACCCGATGGTTCTCGATCTGCTGGAGGAGCGGTTCGGACTCGGGCGCAGCGGCCCCGACGCGGCCTCGCTGGCCGAGTACGTCGACTCCTACGTCGAGCGGATTCGCGAGGACTGGATGGCGCGCACCTGGGATGGGGAGGCGGCTCGTCGTCTGGTCCTGCGGGGTGTCGTTATCGCGGAGGATGGTTCGTGGGCCCGGCGGCCGACGCTGCAGACGGTGCAGGATCTAGCCGAGATCCCGAGCAGCTACCCCTACTATCCGGGGCGCGAGTTGATGGAGACGCTGGGCTGCGCGATCCAGGTGATCACGCTGACCAGCGGGCACTTCGCCCCGGCCGACAGCGTGGCGGACCGTGCGGCGGCCAACCCGACGTGGCAGTTCGTGGCCCTCGACGTCGACGCCGAGGCTCTCAACACCCATCCCAGGTTGGTCGCGGCTCCGATCGTGGCCTTCCTGGAGTCCCTGCGGAGCGAAGCGCCCTCGACCTAGGCACCGCCGCGACCATAGGAGAAGGAGCATGCCGTGTCGCTGGATTCGCTGTTGGCGACGTGTTGGAGCAGCGCGGGTGATGCCGCGTCGGACCGCGCGGACCTGCGCAGTCCGGTGCCGTTGCGGCAGCGGGTGGAAGCCGCGGCGGCTGCCGGCTTCACCGGCTTCGGGTTGTTGTCCGCCGATCTACCCGCCGCGGAGGCGGAGTACGGCCTGAGCGGGATCCGCTCGCTGCTGGCCGACAACGGCATCGTCGACCTGGAGCTTGAGGACATCCCGCGCTGGTGGGACGACGGCCCCGCGCGGGCCGAGTCCGACCGCGTCCGGCACTCATTGCTGCGCGCGGCCGAGGCGCTGGGGGCGCGGCACCTCAAGGTCACCCCGGACGGCGCCAACGAACCGTGGGATCGCGGGCACTGGGCGGCGAAGTTCGCTGAGCTGGCTGAACAGGCCGCGGGGGTCGGGGCGCGGCTGGGGATCGAGTTCTTTCCCTGGGCCAATGTCGCGTCGCTGGCCGACGGGCTTGCGCTCGTGGCGGAGAGCGGCCACGACAACGCCGGGGTTGTCATAGACGTCTGGCACATCGCGCGCGCCGGCACCCCGGTCGCCGACCTCGCCCAGGTGCCCCTGGCGCGGATCATCGGGGTCGAGCTGAACGACGCCGACGCGGTGGTCGTCGGGACGCTGTTCGAGGACACCGTGCACCGCCGCCGGTTCTGCGGAGAAGGCTCGTTCGACCTGACCGGCATGATCGCCGCCCTGCGCACCGCCGGCTGGACCGGCCCGTGGGGCGTGGAGATCCTGTCCGACGAATACGTAGCGTTGCCCGTCGAGGTCGCCCTCGACCGAGCCGCACGCACTGCACGGGCAGTCCTCGCCAAGAGAGCCTGAGGTCCTTGGGTTTCGCAAGTATCGTCGCCCACCAGGTCGGTCGGATTGTCGGCCAGGGTCCGCGCCCATGGCGTGCCGGCGGCGCTGCGGGTGCGGTGGTTGAGCGGCCCTCCACGAGAGGAGACGGCTGTCGGCGGGCTCGGTTGGGCCACTCTGCGCTGCTATCGACAGCCCACACGACGGCGACCCGCTCTGGCTGACCGTTACGGCCACCAACTGCGCGTCACGAAGCCTGGCACATCGGCATTGTGATGCAGATCACTCTGATTCGAGGTCCGGTACGGCCTCGAGATTGCCTGTGCGCCAACAGAACTCACGGCCCTTTCAGGCAATCTGAGATCGCTTGTGCTGCAGTGAGATTCAGCAATTAGTAACGTTGCTACTACAAATCCTGTTCGATAGTGTTCCCGTATGGAACCCACCGCAGCGGACCTCGTGACCTGGCTTGACGCCGGGTCCGCGACCCTGCTGGGGCACGCCGGTGACCTGACTCGGCTGGGTAGCGATGACCTGGCCGGGCTGGCCGCCGGGGCCGCGAAGATCGTGAATGCTGCGAAGGCGTTTCAGGCGGCTGTGGTGATGGAAGCCCGGGAGCGGGGAGTCATCGCGGCCTCGGACAACCCCAAGACGGCCGCGTGGGTCGAGCAGTCCTGCCGGGACGCCGGAGTGCCGCTGGCCCCGGCGCAGGCGCGCGGGTTGGACGAGGTGTCGCGGACCTGCTCGACCCCGGATGTCGCGAGGCTCAAGGATGCCGTCGTGGCTGGGGAGTGCACGGTCGAGTCGGCGGCGATCATCGCCTCGACGTACCGGCGGCTGTCGCCGAAGGTCGACGTCCGCGGGTGGGACACGGTGCTGGACCAGCTGATCGGCTGGCTCGGTGAGGGCGCGACCCGGAAAGAGAT
>NZ_BAHD01000007.1 GCF_000298215.1 Kineosphaera limosa NBRC 100340
CCGCGAAGGTCGACGCCGCCACCACGCTCGCCACCGGCCGCCGCGCGCAGGTCGAGGCCGAGCGGGTCGAGCAGGCGGCCCTGCTGGCTACGGCCCGCGCGCAGGTCGACGAGCTGGCTACCGAGCTGGGCCGGCTCACCGACACCGTGCACCGAGACGAGCTGGCGCGGGCGGAGCAGCGGCTGCGCATCGAGCAACTTCAGCAGCGCGCCGTCGACGAGCTCGGCATCAGCCCCGACGACCTCGTCGACGAGTACGGGCCGCACCTGCTCATTCCGCCCGTGCCGGACCCCGACGTGCCCGAACCGGGCGACCCGGTGCCGTTCGTGCGCGAGGAGCAGGAGAAACGGCGCAAGCGGGCCGAACGCAAGCTCAACCAGCTCGGCAAGATCAACCCGCTGGCCCTGGAGGAGTTCGCGGCCCTCGAAGAGCGGCACAGCTTCCTGGTCAACCAGTTGGAGGACCTGCGAGCGAGCAAGCGCGACCTGCTGCAGATCGTCGCTGAGGTCGACGAGCGGGTGCAGCAGGCGTTTGCGCAGGCCTATGCCGACACCGCGGTGCAGTTCGAGGGGGTCTTCGCGCGGCTGTTCCCCGGCGGCGAGGGGCGGCTGACGCTCACCGATCCGAGCGACATGTTGACGACCGGCATCGAGGTGGAGGCTCGACCTCCGGGCAAGAAGATCAAGCGGCTTTCGCTGCTCTCCGGTGGTGAGCGGTCGCTGACCGCGGTGGCCCTGCTCGTCGCGATCTTCAAGGCGCGGCCGAGCCCGTTCTACATCATGGACGAGGTGGAGGCGGCGCTCGACGACACGAATCTGGGGCGCCTCATCACCCTTTTCGAGGAGTTGCGTGACTCCAGCCAGCTCATCGTCATCACCCACCAGAAACGCACGATGGAGGTCGCCGACGCGCTCTACGGCGTGACGATGCGCGGCGACGGGGTCACCACCGTCGTCAGCCAGCGGATCCGCGAGGCGCAGCCCGCCTGAATCCGGACCGGTGTCCAAAACTGCGGACCTGTGAATTCAGTGTGACGACAGGCCGACTCGGCGCTGTCGTTACCGATTTGTGACCCTAATTCTCGGGCTTGCCGGCTACGTCCGGGCGGGGCCGCTGCCGATTGAGAATACGTGCTCGTCATGCTCGGCTTCGCCCTCGGATTGGGCCTCATCGGCGCCATCGTCATGGTCATCGTGACCATCCCCGCCACCCGCGAGGGTCGCGGCCCCTGGACGTGGTGGGCGCGCAAGAAAGCCGACGCGGCCCTGCGCCGCGCGATGCGCCCGGTGGCCACCGCGGAGGAGCGCTTCGCCAAGGGCCTGAACTGGCGTCGCCTCGTCGGCGTGCTGCTGCACGCCATGCCGCGTCGGCGGCGCCGGAGCGCCCCGAGCTTTGTCACCCCCGGCGCCCACCTGCCCGGCGAGGCCAGCCCCGCCACCGCAGCGCCGGGAGCCGCCAGCGCTGCCGATCGAGCCGCCGCTGCCGATCGAGCCGCCGCCGACCGCGGCCTCAACGGTCACGCGAACGGTCAAGCGAATGGGCACCTGAACGGCCAAGCGAACGGTGCCGAGCCGGAGCGCTCCCTGCGCGAGAAGGTCGACGAGTACAGCTACGTCGCGCAGGTCGAGGCCCAGGCCGACCTGGCCAACGACATCGTGGTCATGGTCAAGAAGCGCATCCAGATGCCTGAGGTCATCGAGGCCGAGCCCATCGACGCCGTCATCGTCAACCCGCGCATCCTCTCCCGCTCGTAGGCGGTTTCGTCCGAGTTCTTCGGCCGGCTCAGGTGATCGCGCGCAGCAACGCCGTCAGCGCGGTGGCCACGAGGGCGGCCCACAACAGCGGCAACCGCCACCGCCACATGAGCAGGCCCGCCACGGCGACGCCGATCGTGTGCGCCCCCACGGACCAGCGCGGACCGTCGCTGAACAAGGCGGTCACGACCAGAGCGCACATCAGCGGTGCCGCCAGCAGGGCGATCACGCGCAGGGCCGGCGCCGGCAGCGGGCGCCCGCCCAAGGCCACCGGCCCGGCAGCCTTGAGAGCGAACGTGATCGCGGCCAACCCCACGATCAGCAGCCAGCGGTCGGAGTCGGTCATCGTCCCCCCGGCCCCGCGTCGGCCCGCGGGGTGCGCAGCCCGATGAGTGCGGCCAGCGACGCGGCCAGCACCGGCACCCCGGGCGGGGTGACCGGCACGAGCGCCAGTGTGAGGGCCGCGGCGAGCCCGGCCGCGACGAGGCGACGCGGGTTGCGGAGCTCGATGAGCAACAGGCCGAGGAAGAACGTCGGGAAGATGGCGTCGAGCCCGAACCTGTCGGGGTCACCGAGTCCACCGCCGACGGCAGCCCCGAGCACGGTGCCCGCGACCCAGGCCACGTACTGGGGAGCGGTGGAGCCGAACACGATCCAGCGATCGAAGGTCCCGTCGCCGCGCCCGCCGAGAACCCACGAGGAGTCGACCACGGCCTGGCCCTGCAGGGCCCGCTGCAGCGGCCCGCCGGGTAGCGACGGCGCCAGCGCCATCCCCATCGCCAGAAAGCGGGAGTTCATCATCGCGCCGGCGGCGAGCGCCGCGGGGATGGAGCCGCCGACCGTCACGATCGCCAGCGCCGCGAACTGCGCCGAACCGGCGAAGATGATCGCCGAGGCCACGATCGTCTGCAGCACCGAGAACCCGGCCTGCAGGGACAGGACCCCGAACGAGCCGCTCATGAGAAAGGCGACCGAGGCATAGGGCAGTCCCAGGCGCCAGCCGTCGCGGAAGGTGGGGTTCACCCGGCCACGGTAGGGCAGAGCAGAGGGCCGCCGGATACCGACGCCGTAGCGCCGCGTCAGACCAGCGGATTTGCGAGACTGAGGGGGTGATGGACTCGGTGTTGGACTTCCTCTACAGCGTCTGGGGGATCGCCGTCGTCGTCGGCGTTCTCGTCGTCGGACTGATCGTCGGGCTCATGCGCCCGGGACGACGCCGCCCGCCGGCCCCGCCACCCGATGTCGACGTGCGCGGGCCGGGTCCCGCCGACACCGCGGCGCCAGAAGCCCCGCCTCACGACGCGGCGGCGCAACCCAGCACCCCGCCCGCGCCGACCCTGGAGCGACCCGAACGCGCCGGTCGGCGGATGCAGCGGCTGCGGGCCCGCCTGGCCCGCTCGAACACCGCGTTCGGTCGTTCCCTGCTGGCCCTGCTCGGCGGCGGCAAGCTCGACGAGGAGGCGTGGGAGGACGTCGAAGACACACTCATCGCCTCCGACCTGGGCGTGGAGGCCGCCACTCAGCTCGTCGACAAACTCAAGCAGCGGGTCAGTGCCGAGGGCACCACCGACGAAGAGACGATGCGCGGCTGGCTGCGTGAGGACCTCATCGAGCTCATCGACCCCAGCATGGATCGGCGGATCAGCTCTCGCCGTCTGGAGGATCGTCCCGCCGTGTTGCTCGTCGTGGGCGTCAACGGCACGGGCAAGACGACGACGGTCGGCAAGCTGGCCCGCGTCATGGTGGCCGAGGAGCGCAAGGTGCTGCTCGGCGCGGCCGACACGTTCCGCGCCGCGGCCGCCGACCAGCTGCAGACGTGGGGCGCCCGCGTCGGGGTCGACACGATCCGCTCCGACAAGGAGGGCGCCGACCCGGCGGCCGTCGCGTTCGACGCGGTCAAGGCCGGGCAGGAGTCCGACGCCGACGTCGTCATCATCGACACGGCCGGGCGGCTGCACAACAAGGCGAACCTCATGGACGAGCTCGGCAAGATCAAGCGCGTCATCGAGAAGCGCAGCCCGATCGACGAGGTGCTGCTCGTGCTCGACGCCACGACGGGTCAGAACGGCCTCAAGCAGGCCGAGGTCTTCGCCCAGGTCGTCAACGTGACCGGCATCGTGCTGACCAAGCTCGACGGCACCGCCAAGGGCGGCATCGTCGTCGGGGTCCAGCGTCAGCTCGGCGTGCCCGTCAAGCTCGTCGGCCTCGGCGAGGGCCCCGACGACCTGGCCCCCTTCGACCCCGCCACCTTCGTCGACGCCCTGCTGGACTGACCCGACCACCCGTCCCCTTCGGGAGCCCCGTTCGTCAGGGCAGGTTCTCGATCGGAAGGCGGGGGATGTCGTCGGCGGGCTCGTAGCCCCACACCTGGGCGAGAAAGCTCGTCTGGGCCTGCCAGGAGGCGATCACGTTGGCGGGTTCGCGGAAGCCGTGGCCCTCGCCCTCGAAGAGCACGAGCGCCACCGGTAGGTCTTTGGCGCGGACGGCACCGGCCATGACGTGCGCCTGCTCGGGCGGCACCACTTTGTCCTGCGTGCCCTGCAGCAGCAGCAGCGGGCAGGCGAGGCGGTCGGCGTGGGCGATGGGGGAGCGCTGCCGGTACACCTCCTGCGCCTGCGGCCACGGGCCGACCAGGCCGTCGAGGTAGCGCGACTCGAACTTGTGCGTGTCGTGCGCCAGCGCGGTCAGGTCACCGACGCCGTAGAGGCTGATCCCAGCGCTGAACACCGACGATGCCGTGGGCGCAGTCAGCGCGGACAGCGTCGTGAAGCCGCCCGCCGAGCCGCCGCAGATCGCCATCCGGTCGCCGTCGACGACGCCCGAATCGGCCAGGTGCACGGCTCCGCGCACGCAGTCCTCGACATCCACGACACCCCACTGGCCGTCCAACCGCTGCCGATAGGCGCGCCCGAAACCCGTCGAACCCCCGTAGTTCACGTCGAGGACCGCCAGCCCCCGGGAGGTGAAGTACGCGGTGCTCGCGGCGGCCACGGGCGCGGCCGCCGCCGTCGGTCCGCCGTGCGAGATCACGATGAGCGGAGGCCGTGCGTCGGCCGGGCCGGTGACCCGCGGGTTGGTGGGCCGGTAGAGAAAGCCGTGGGTCGGTGCGGCGCCGTGACCGGCCCAGGTCACCGGCTCCGGCGTCGGGGCGCAGCCCTGCGGTAGCTGCGGCCCTCGGGTCGCCACGACCGTCGGCTCGAGCGAATCGGTGCCGCTTTCGCACAGGTGGGCGCGCCAGCCGGGGGCGGGGCCGTGCACCGGCACGATCGTCACGCTGCGCGGCCGATCGGCGAAGCCCGCCTCGCACAACACGCCGCCGCGGCACGGGGCGAGCCGGCTCGCCGCCGTCAGGTCCAACGACAGGTCCCGCGCCACGCCGGGCTGACCGAGGGACTGGGCGTCGGGGGCCAGCAGACACAGCCGCGCCACCCCATCGACTGTGCGCACGCCGACGAGGCCGCCGTTGTCGACGCGGGTCAGGCAGCGCTGCCGCAGCGTCCAGGCGGGCAGCCCGAACTCCGAGTGCGCGAACTCTGCGTCGACCAACAGCCGGGCCGCGGCCCGCGATCCGCCCTCGGCTGCGGCCTGCGCCGGGCCGGCGAGGGTGTCGGGAGTCTCCTGGAGGTCGACTTGGAGGTCGACGAGGTAGGGCAGGCAGTAGCCCGTCGGGTCTTGCAGAAACGCCAGACGGTGTCCGTCGACCCACACGGGCTCGGTGGCGGCGACGCGAGGCGGCCCCTCCGCTGCCTCCCCTTCCGTAGCGGCTTCCGTAGCAGCGTGCCGCGGATCGCGACCGGCCACGACCCGGGTGCCGGTCACCGAGCCGTGCCGATCGAGGTCAGCGACGACGATCTGGGTGTTGGTCCACGGCATCGCCGGATGCGACCACTGCACCCACGCCAGCCGGCGACCGCCGGGTGCCAAGACCGGATCGAGCACGAAGTCGGGAGCCTCGAGCGGCTCGCCGTCGCTCCGGCCGCGCGCGTCGAGCGCTCGCCGCCGGCCCGGGACGATGACGTCGCCCTCGTGCGGTCCGCCGGCCAGGGGGATGCGCACGATCTCGTTGACCGGCTCGCAGGTCGGGTCGCAGTGGTCTTCACGCACCGCGAACACCACCTGCCGCACGAGGTCGATCATCGGGGCGCCGTAGCGCACCTCGTGCCCCGGCCACGCCGGGGTCAACGGGGTCGTGGCGCCATTGGCCGCGACGCGCAGCAGGGAGCCCGACACATCGTCGACGACCGCGACGATGCCGCCCCGCGCCGCGAATTCGCCTCCGCCGTACTCGTGCACGCGGGAGCGCACGCTGATCTGCGGGCCGGTCAACTCGACCGCTCGCGCATCCGGATCGCGGCGCATGAGCACGACGCGTGATCCTGATGTCGGCGTGGTGGCCAGCCAGTACACGTACTTGTCGTCCGCGACCGGATTGGCCGGCGGGCCGCTGCCCTGCACCACGAGGTCCAGCCCGACCGGGCTCGGCCAGGCGCCGTAGGGAAGGGCGTCAGTCATGGCCCCATAGTTACGAGAATCACACGCGGTGTGCCAGTTACTCGCGAATCGCGTCTGGTTTGTCGGATTTCTCGCCGTGGCGCAGTGGGGCTGCACCCGAACCGTCTTGCCTGTTGGCAATCGTCGCGAAACGTCGTCGCAACATGGCCTTTCTACCGTCGGCGCATGCATCTGAGTCCGGCTGACACCGAGAAACTGCTGCTGGCGGTCGCCGGCATGGTGGCGCGCGACCGGCTGGCCCGGGGGGTTGCGTTGAACCACCCGGAGGCGGTGGCGCTGCTGTCCACGTGGGTCATCGAGCGGGCACGGGAGGGCCGCGGCGTCGCCGACCTCATGGCGGCCGGCCGGGGGGTGCTGACCCGTGATCAGGTGCTGCCGGGGGTCGCGGAGATGATCCACGACATCCAGGTCGAGGCGACCTTTCCCGACGGGCGCAAGCTCGTCACCCTCCACCACCCGATCGGTGAGCCCGAGGCGGGCGAGCCGGCGCCGCACGATGACGAGCTCTACGAGTTCACTCCCGAGTTCACCCCCGGGCAGGTGCGCACCGTCGCGGGCCACATCGACCTCAACGCCGACCGCGGCCCCGCGCAGCGGTGCACGCTGACGATCCTCAACACCGGCGATCGCCCCGTCCAACTCGGCTCGCACCTGCACCTACCCGACGCCAACAGCGCCCTGGAGTTCGACCGCGACGCCGCCGCCGGCTACCGCCTGGACATCCCCGCCGGCACGAGCGTGCGCTTCGAACCAGGGGTCTCGGCCAGCGTCGACTGCGTCGCGCTACGCGGTCGCCGACACGTCGCCGGACTGCAACTGCGGGAAGGCAACTGACGTGGCGCGCATCGACCGGGCCAGCTACGCGGGCCTCTACGGCCCCAGCGTCGGCGACCAGGTGCGCCTGGGCGACACCGACCTGTGGATCCAGATCACGCAGGACCGCACCGCCGGCGGCGAGGAGGCGGTCTTCGGCGGCGGCAAGTCGATCCGCGAGTCGATGGCCCAAGGCACCGCGACCCGCGCCGACGGGGCGTTGGACACCGTCATCACCAACGTCATCGTGCTCGACCACTGGGGCGTCATCCGCGCCGACGTCGGCCTGCGCGACGGGCGCATCGTCGCGCTCGGGCGGGCCGGCAACCCCGACATCGCCGACGGCGTGCACCCCGACCTGCTCATCGGCCCGGGCACCGACGTCATCGCCGGTGAGGGCCGCATCCTGACCGCCGGCGGCATCGACATGCACGTGCACTTTCTGTCGACCAGCCAGGTGCACGAGGCCCTGGCGACCGGCCTGACGACCCTCGGCGGCGGCGGCACCGGGCCCAGCGAAGGATCGAAGGCGACGACCGTGACGCCCGGCCCGTGGCATCTGGAGCAGGTGCTGCGAGGGCTCGACGCCGAGCCCATCAACCTGCTCCTCATGGGCAAGGGCAACACGGTCAGCGCGCAGGGCCTGGCCGAACAGGCCCTCGGTGGAGCCGCCGCCTACAAGTGCCACGAGGACTGGGGCTCCACACCCGCCGCCATCGACGCCGCCCTGCGCGCCGCCGACGAGCACGGCCTGCAGGTGACCCTGCACTCCGACAGCCTCAACGAGTGCGGCTACGTCGACTCCACGTTGCGGGCCATCGGTGGCCGCTCGATCCACGCCTTTCACACCGAGGGCGCGGGCGGCGGGCACGCGCCCGACATCATGTCGATCGCCGCCCACCCCAACGTCCTTCCGGGGTCGACCAATCCGACGCTGCCGCACACCGTCAACACGGTCGCCGAGCACCTCGACATGCTCATCGTCTGCCACCACCTCAACCCGGCGGTGCCGCAGGATCTGGCGTTCGCCGAGTCCCGCATCCGCGCCACGACGATCGCCGCCGAAGACCTGCTGCACGACCTCGGGGCCCTGTCGATGACGAGTTCGGACGCCCAGGCGATGGGCCGCATCGGCGAGGTCGTCACCCGCACCTGGCAGGTCGCGCACGTCATGAAGGCCCGCTACGGCGCCCTGTCCGGCAGCGAGCCCGCCGACAACGAGCGGGCCCGGCGGTACATCGCGAAGTACACGATCAACCCGGCCATCGCGCACGGCATCGACTCGGTCGTCGGCTCGATCGAGCCCGGCAAGCTCGCCGACCTCGTGCTGTGGGACCCGCGGTTCTTCGCCGTCCGACCGGATGTCGTGCTCAAAGGCGGGTCGATCGTGTGGGCGGCCATCGGCGACCCGAACGCCTCCATCCCGACACCCCAGCCGGTGCTCATGCGGCCCGCGCTCATCGCCGGCACGGCGCCCGGCTTCACGTTCACCTCACCGGCGGCGGTCGCCGACGGGCTGGGGGAGCGGCTCGGCCTGCGGCGCCCCCTGCACGCGGTCGCCCCGACCCGGGCGGTCGGCAAGGCCGACATGATCAACAACGGGGCCACCCCCGACATCCGCATCGACCCCGAGACCTTCGCGATCGAGGTCGAGGGAGAACTCGTGACTCCCGCTCCCGTCGATCAGCTGCCGCTGGCCCAGCGCTATGCGCTCTTCTGAGGAGGTGAGCGGCCTGGTCGAGGCGCCGACGGTGCAGTACGCGCTCATGCTGCTGGCCGACGCGCGGCTGCCCTCGGGCGGCCACACGATGTCGGCGGGCCTGGAGCCGGCGCTGCTGGCCGGCCTGACGGCCGAGCAGGTGCCCGCCTTCCTGCGGGCCCGACTGGTGACCACGGTGCGGGTCGACGCGGCCACCGCCGTCGTGGCGCGGCACGCCTGCGCGACCGCGGCACCACCCGCGGCAGGCTCATTCGCGCCCTCGACGGAGTTGGCGGCGGTGGCGCAGGCGTGGGCGGCCCGCACCCCCAGCGAGGTGCTGCGCGCGGCCGGTGAACTCGCCGGTCGCGGACTGTATCGGGTGCTCGCGCACGTGCATCCGGAGGTCGGTCGGGGCGTGGCACCGCTGGTGCGCGAGCGCCGGGCGTGGCGGCCCGTCGTGCTCGGTGCTCTGGCGCATGCCCTGGCCCTCGACTCGGCGGCGACTGCGCTGCTGGCCGCCTACGACGACATCCAGACCGTGACCTGCGCGGCCCTCAAGCTGCTGCCGCTGGACCCGCTGACGACGCTCGACTGGTCGCTGGCGGCCCGCGCCGACGTCACCACCCTCGTGGCTCAGGTCGCCGGTCTCACCGACCCAGACGACATCCCGGCCTGCGCCGCCCCGCAACTCGAGGCGTGGCACCAGCGCCACGCCGCCGCTGACAGGAGACTCTTCCGTGTTTGAGCACCGATACGACGCGCACCCGCAGGGGCAGCCGCCCACGCACGCCCCCACCAGCGCCGGCAGACCGATCCGCCCCATGCGGCTGGGGGTCGCGGGCCCGGTGGGCACCGGCAAGTCCTCGCTCATCGGCCTGCTGTGTCGCCAGCTGTCGCCGCAGCTGTCGCTGGGGGTCATCACCAACGACATCTACACCGACGAGGACGCCCGCATGTTGCGCGCCGCGGGCGTGCTCGACCCCGAGCGCATCCGGGCCGTGGAGACGGGCGCCTGCCCGCACACGGCGATCCGCGACGACGTGACGATGAACCTGCTGGCCGTCGAGGACCTCGAGCGCGACTTCGAGCCGCTGGACCTCGTGCTCGTCGAGTCCGGCGGCGACAACCTCACCGCGACCTTCAGCCCCGCGCTGGTCGACGCCCAGATCTTCGTGCTCGACGTGGCCGGTGGGGGAGACGTCGTGCGTAAGGGCGGCCCCGGCATCGCCCGCGCCGACCTGCTCGTCGTCAACAAGACCGACCTGGCCCCTTACGTCGGGGTGGATGCTCAGCTCATGGCCCGAGAGGGGCATCTCGTGCGCGACGGCCGCCCGGTCATCGGGCTCTCCCGGGACGACGCGACGTCGATCGCCCACCTGCGCGCCTGGGTGCTGCACTCCCTGGCGCACTACCGATCAGGGCGGCACGTGCCCGTCGACCCCGGCCCCATGGCCCCGCACGTGCACGCCGATGGTGTCGTCCACAGTCACTGATCGCTGCCCGCCGGCCACCGAGGCCTCGCAGGAGTCGGTGACGCGGGTGCGGGTGCGGCGCGGAGCGGGCGGACGGGCCTGGGTGGACACCCGATCCGGGCTGCTCGTGCCGCGCATCGTGCCTGGCGACCCCCCGTCGGGGGACACCACCTGCAGCGCACACGTCGTGCTGGTTGCGGCGGGTGCCCTGCTGCTGGCCGGCGACGACCTGGCGCTGGAGGTGGAGGTCGAGGCGGGGGTGCGGCTGCGGCTCACCGAGGTGGCAGCGACCGTGGCCTACGACGGTCGCGGCGAGCGGGCCTCGTGGCGGGCGCGGCTGAGGGTGGCCGCGGGTGCCGAACTGGTCTGGGATGGTGCGCCGTTCGTCGTCTCCGACGGCGCGGATGTCGACCGCGCGCTGCACGCCGACGTCGCCGCCGGGGGCCGCCTGACCCTGCGCGACACTCTCGTGCTGGGTCGCTACGGCGAGCGCGGCGGTGCCCTGCGGTCGCGGACCCGCCTCAGCTACGGCGGGGCTCCCGTGCTGGCCGAAGACCTGGACCTGGCGGAACGACCCGCCGAGCCGGACGACCTCGGCCCCTCGGCCGGGGCTCGAGCGAATCCCGGCGATCTACCGGGCATCCTTCGAGGCGTTCGCGTCATCGACCAGCGGGTCACGCTTGGCCCTGCCGTGGATCCTGTCGCGCCGCCCTCGGCCGCTGCCACGGGCGCGCTGAGCACCCCCCTGCTCGTGCCCGGAGGGCAGGGTCACCTCACCCGGTGGCTCGGCGCCCAGGCCCACGAGTCCGGGTTGAATTGCTGACTGGTGCCGCTCAGAGGCGGGCTCGCCGCTGCCGCGCGACGGCCGGGTCGGACAGCGCCCAGCGGACCAGGCCCGCAGAGGCGATGCCGAGCGGTCGGCCGAGCGCGGGCCGAGCCCGCAACCCGAGTTCGGCGCGCGCCCAGTCGGGCAGGTCCGCGACGGCTCCGGCGGCCAGCATCGCGTACCCCGGCCGCGCCGACCACGGCAGCGGCGGCTCACGCAGCAGAAACGCGGCCGCCTCGCGGGCCGCGCAGGTGGCCTGTAGCTCCGGGCGGTACTGCGCCAAGGTCGCACGCAGTTCGGCGAGCGTCGTGGGCGGGTCGAGCACGCCCAGGGCCGCGGCGCTCCGCCCCGACTGCTCCACATAGCGGTCGCACTCGGCGGCGGTGAGTCGCCCGGGCCCGTAGGCCTGGAAGCAGGAGAGAAAGCTGTCGGCCTCGGCGGCGTGCACCCAGGCCAGCAGGTGTGGATCGCTGGCCCGGTAGGTGCGCCCGTCCTGGGCGCGCCCGCGCACCCGCTCGTGCACCGCCCGCACGTGGGCGATGGCCGCTTCTGCGTTGCTGACCGTAGAAAACGTCGTCGTCGCGATGAAGCGACTGGTGCGCTGCAGCCGGCCCCACGGATCGGACTTGTACCCGGAGTGCCCGGCCACCCCGGCCATCGCCAGCGGATGCAACGACTGCAGCAGCAACGCCCGGATGCCGCCGACGAACATCGAGGCGTCGGCGTGCACCCGCCACACCGGGTCGTCGGGGGTGAACCAGCGCGGCCCGCTGGCCCCCCAGATCTTGGCCGCCTCGGCATCCGCGTCGTCGCCGGCCACCCGCGAGCGCAGCGCGTGGGCGAGCCGCACCCGCACGGGTGCCAGAGCACTCGTCCTTCGAAACACACCGTTTACAACGCGGGCCGACCCGTTGACGTGCCCGTAACGCGTGGAGTCAGGCGGCGAAACCTGGCGCGCGGACGCTAGCGGACATGGAAATCAACAGCGGCGATACCGCCTGGGTGCTCACGAGCGCAGCGCTCGTGATGTTCATGACCCCGGGCGTGGCCTTCTTCTACGGCGGCATGGTGCGTGCCAAGGCCGTCCTCAACATGATGATGATGTGCTTCGGGGCCATGGCCACCATCGGTGTGCTGTGGGTGCTGTACGGATACAGCATCGCCTTCGGCAACAGCTACGGCGGCATCATCGGTAACCCCACCGAGTTCTTGGGACTGCAGGGGCTGATGAGCGAGAGCTCGGTCGCGGGCAGCATCCCGTCACTGGCGTTCGTCGCCTTCCAGGCGATGTTCGCGATCATCGCGACGGCCCTCATCGCCGGCGGCATCGCCGACCGCGCGAAGTTCTCGACCTGGCTGGTGTTCACCGCGATCTGGGGCACCGTCGTGTACTTCCCCATCGCGCACTGGGTGTTCGCCTTCGACTCCGAGGACGGCACGGTCCGCGGCGGCTGGATCGCCAACCAGATCCATGCCCTGGACTTCGCCGGCGGCACCGCCATCCACATCAACGCCGGTGCCGCAGCCCTGGCGCTCGTGCTCGTCATCGGCAACCGGCACGGCTTCGGCAAGGAGCCGATGCGTCCGCACAACCTGACCCTGGTCATGCTCGGTGCCGCCATGCTGTGGTTCGGCTGGTTCGGCTTCAACGCCGGCTCGGCCGGCGCGGCCAACACCACCGCGGCCGTCGCCTTCATCAACACCCTCGCCGCGACCGCCGCCGCCATCCTCGGCTGGCTGCTCGTCGAGCGGATCCGCGACGGGCACGCGACCTCCCTGGGCGCAGCCTCGGGCATCGTCGCAGGCCTCGTCGGCATCACCCCCGCCGCGGACTCCGTCTCCCCGCTCGGCGCCATCGTCATCGGCGCGATCGCCGGAGCCTGCTGTGCGCTGGCCGTCAGCCTGAAGAACAAGTTCAACTACGACGACAGCCTGGATGTCGTCGGTGTGCACCTCGTCGGCGGCCTGGTCGGCACGCTGCTCATCGGCTTTCTCGCAACGGCCAACGCCCCGGCCGGCGTCAACGGCCTCTTCTACGGCGGCGGCTTCGACCAGCTGTGGCGCCAGGCGGTGGGAGCATTCAGCGTGCTCATCGTCTCCTTCGTGCTGAGCTACGCCATCGGGTGGGTGCTGCACAAGACCATGGGCTTCCGCATCGACCACGACCAAGAGCTGGAGGGCATCGACCGGCACGAGCACGCCGAGAGCGCCTACGAACTGCTCGGCCAGCCCGGGGTGCGCTCGATGAGCATGGCCTACACCCGCTCGTCCCTGGCCAGCGGCGACCTCTCCGCCGGCCCCGCCACCTCCGACAAGGGAGCTGTTTCTTCGTGAAGCTCGTCACCGCCATCATCAAGCCGTTCAAGATCGACGACGTGCGCAACGCCCTGGAGGCGTTCGACGTTGCCGGCATGACCGTCAGCGAGGCCAGCGGCTTCGGCCGCCAGCGCGGTCACAGCGAGGTCTACCGCGGCGCCGAGTACACGGTCGACACGGTGCCGAAGGCCCGCCTCGAGGTGCTCGTCGACGACGCGGACGCCGCGGATGTCGTCGACGTCATCGTCACCGCCGCCCGCACCGGCAAGATCGGCGACGGCAAGGTCTGGACGGCCCCCGTCGAAGAGGTCGTCCGTGTCCGCACCGGCGAGCGGGGCACCCAGGCCCTGTAACGCCCCCGACGGCAGCCGCCGCGCTGCTGGAGCTCTCACCCCTCATCGCCCGGGGTGCTGGTTCGCCCTCGGCGAGCCGGCACCCCGGGCCCAAGCGCTCATCGGGCTGCGCAGACCAGGTGTTTCGCAGACCGGTGCCTCACCCAGTGCTTCGCCCAATGCCTCACCCAGAGCCTCACCCAGCGCGCCAGCCGACGAAGGGACCACACGACATGAAAGCCCCCGACAGCGCACCGGCTCGACTTGTGGTTGGGCTCCCCGGGGGCCCTGGCGACCTGCGCAAGATGCGCACCGACGCCGCGAGCCTGCGCGCCTTCACCGAGTTGGGCGCCGGAGCGCGCCGGCGCGACGCGATCGCCTCGGTCACCGGCTCCTGGCTGCAGCGGGCGTGGCTGGGGGCGCAGACGCCCCGCGATGGCGTCGCCCTGGCCGCTGTCGGCAGCCTGGCCCGCGCGGACAGCGGCCCCGCCTCCGATCTCGACCTCGTGCTGCTGCACGACGGACGCCGGTCGGCCGCCGAGCTCGCCCAGATCGCTGAGCAACACTGGTATCCGCTGTGGGACTCCGGGGTGCGCTTGGACCACAGCGTGCGCACCCTCGCCGAATGCCGCGCGGTCGCCGGAGCCGACCTGGTGGCCGCCGTCGGGCTGCTCGACCTGAGGATGATCGCCGGTGACGCCGACCTGGTCGCCGGGGTTCGTTCGAGCGTCGCGTACGACTGGCGCGCCAACGCGCGCAAGCGTCTGCCCGAACTGCTGGAGGCCGTGCGGGAGCGACACGAGCGCTACGGCGAGTTGGCGCACCTCATCGAGCCCGACCTCAAGGAGGCCCGCGGGGGGCTACGCGACCTGACGATCATCCGGGCGTTGGCGGCGGCCTGGCTCGCGGACCGTCCGCGCGGCCAGGTCGACGAGGCCTACCAGCGGCTGCTCGACGCGCGCGACGCGTTGCACCTGGTGACCGGCCGCGGCCGGGAGCGGCTCGTGCAGCAGGAGCACGATGCCGTCGCCGCGCTGCTGGGTTACCGCGACGCCGACCTCATGCTCAAGGATGTGGCCGACGCGGGACGCGCGATCGCGCACGCCCTGGACTCCACGACCCGGCGGGCCGGGCAGAGCCAACGGGCTCGCGCACTGCGGATCGGTCCGCGCAAACCGGCACTGACCCCGTTGGGGCACGGGCTGTCCAGCCACGACGGGGAGGTCGTACTCGGCCCCCGCACCGACCCTGGCGCCGACCCGCTGCTCATTCTGCGGGCCGCCCGGGCGGCCGCGTCCGCGCAACTACCGATCGGGCCGACAACCCTGGAGAACCTCGTCGAGAACGTGCCGCATCTGCCCAAGCCGTGGCCGCCGAACGCCCGCGACCTGTTCGGCGAACTGCTCGCCTCCGGCGAGGGGCTCGTCGGGGTCTGGGAGAGCCTGACCCTGGCCGGGGTCATCGAGCAGTGGATTCCGGCGTGGTCGACGATCCGCAGCCTGCCGCAGCACAATCCGGTGCACCGACACACGGTCGACCGGCACAGCCTGGAGGCCGTGGTGCACGCCCGACGGCTGCTGGCCGATGTGCGGCGCCCCGACGTGCTGCTGCTCGCCTGCCTGCTGCACGACCTGGGCAAGGCCTTCGGCGCCGAAGACCACGCCGCGATCGGGGCGGAGCCGGCCGAGCAGGCGGTGCTCGCCCTGGGCTACGAACCGCAGCAGGCGAAACTGGTCGCACTGCTGGTGCGCCACCACCTCACGCTCGTCGACCTGGCGACCCGCCGCGACCCCGACGACCCGCGCACCCCGGAGCTGCTCTGCGCGGCCGTGGACAACGACCTGGACACCCTGGAGCTGCTGCGCGCCCTCACGGAGGCCGATGCGCGCGCGGCCGGGCCAGCGGCGTGGAGTTCGTGGCGGTCCCGGCTGGTCGACGATCTGGTGACGGCGGCGCGGGCCCGGTTGGCGCCGGGTGCTCCCGCGCTCGATTCGGCCGAATCGTCCGTCCAGATCCCCGGGCACGTGCGCGTCGCCGCTCAGCGGCTGGGGGTGCAGGTGCGGGTGGAAGACCACGGGGACGGCCAGCTGGTTGAGGTCGTGGCGCCCGACCGGGTCGGCCTGTTCGCCGACACCGCAGGGGTCCTGGCCGCCCACGGCCTGTCGGTTCGACGGGCCCGGCTGAGCACCGATGACGGAATCGCCATCGACCACTGGCACGTGGAGTCGCCCTCGGGGGCGCGCGCCGATCGGGAGGCGTTGGAGCGCGCGATGCTACGGCTGCGTTCCGGCGACCGCCGCGGCCTGGCGCCGCTGAGCCGGCGGCCGGTGCCGGTGCCCGACGCACCCGTGACCCGGGCGTTGCTCGTGCCCGACGCCGCCGCCGACGCCACCGTGCTCGAGCTGCGGGCCACCGACCGCCCCGGCCTGCTGCACGACGTCGGGCGGTGCCTCGCGCAACTCACGGTGAGCGTCCGCAGCGCGCACGTGGCCACCTACTGCGGCCAGGCAGTCGACACCGTCTACCTCACCGAACCCGACGGCAGCCAACTGGCTCCCGCCCGGGTGGCCCAAGTGATCCGCTCCCTCATCGACGCCGCCACCACCCCCTGACGCTCCGCCCCGGCCGATACCTGACCCACCCGACGGCTCGGCCGGAGCGGGAGGCTCAGTCGGCGGTGGACTTGACCCAGCGGGCCGGGTTGGCGATGAGGGTCTGCAACTCGGCCAGGGCGGCGCCGTGCGCCCCGGCCACATCGGAGTCGGCAACGCCGCGGGCGATGACGATGCGCGGCGGGCTCCAGGCCGAGCCCAGCACGCGGGTGGCCAGGCGGGCGGTGAGGTCGTCCTTGATATACGCGCCGAGGGCGCCCAGATGCCCGCCGAGGACGATCGTGGGGATGTCGACGACATTGACCACCCCGCCCAGGGCGACACTCAGCGCCCAGGAGGCCCGTTGCAACACGGCCTCCGCGCGCTCGTCACCGCTCTTGGCGCTGGCCACGAGGGCGGCGACGGCCTCCCGGGGAGTCCACGCCGTGGACCCCGGCGTGGACCCCGGCGTGGACCCCGGCGTGGACCCCGCGGTGGCGGGCGCCGGGCTGATCGCCTCGGCCTCGCGCCGCAGGGCATCCCCGCCGACGTACTGCTCCAGGCAGCCGGTGGACCCGCACCGGCACGCCGGACCGTTCGGGTCCACGCACACGTGCCCGATCTCCCCGGCCAGGCCGCTGCGTCCCGCCGCCAGCGTGCCGTCGGTCACCAGCGCGCCACCGACGCCGACCTCGCCGGCCAGGTAGACGAAGTCGGCCAGGTCCCCGCTGCGGCCGGGGCGGTTCTGGGCGACGGTGAGCGCGGCGAAGTCGGCTTCGTTGCCCATCCGCACGCCCAGATGCACCGGCTGACCGCTCATGCCTTTGGCCGGCATCGGCAGCAGCAGCGGCCCCGCCTCGACCTGCGACCAGCCGAGGTTGGGCGCCCGCATGAGGCGCCCAGTGCCGGCCACGACGATGCCCGGCAGCGCCAACCCCGCGCCGACCACGCGGGTGCTGCGGGGGAGTTTGCCCAGGATCTGCCGGGCCAGATCGCCCAGATCGCCGAGGACCGCCAGCGGATTGGAACCGACGAACTGGCCGTTCTGCCGCCGCGTCGCCAGCACCTGCCCGGCGAGATCGACCGCTACCGCGGCGATGAACTCGGTGTTGACCTGAAGGCCGAGCGCCACGATCTTGCCGCGCGAGGGCACCAGGGGTGTGGCCGGCCGGCCGGGCCCGCTGCCGACCTGGGGGGCCAACTCGTTGACGAAGCCGGCGTGCACCAGGTCGTCGACCAGGCGGGAGACCGTCGATCGGGTCATCGACGTGGAGTGCGCGACCTGGGCGCGCGAGGGCGGCTCGTGGGCGGCGACGATCCGCTGGAGCACGAGGCGGAGGTTGTTGTCCCGCAGCGACGACTGGCGGGCGCCGGCGGGCCCGATCGTGGCCACGCGCTGCGGTGTCCGAGGACGGGGAAGCGACATTCGGTCACGATACTCGCGCACGGTTCGATAATCGGGGCAAAATGTCGAACTGCAACAAAAGTCGCGCAGGTCGAGCGCCTACGCCGGGTGCCTACGCTGTCGTTCAGGTGTTCGATCCGTCGGTCCGATGCAGGCCGGTGCCGCCGGGCAGCGGGCCCAACATCGCCTCCGCTGCATCGGCCAGAGCGGGCAGGTCTGCGCGGCGGGTGCGGATGGCCACCCCACGGTTGTCGCGGCGCAGCGTGGTGCCCTCCGCGCGCCAGTGCGCCACCGCCTCGTCCAGCAGGTGCACCGGCAGGGTGCCCGCCGCGTTCGTCACCCGCCACCAGGGCAGTTGCGCCGCACCGGGCTCCGGTCCGGCCGCCATGATCGCGCCGACCTGGCGCGGACCCACGCCCAGCAGCTCGGCGACGTCGCCGTAGGAGACCACGCGCCCCGGCGGCACCAGCGCCACCACGGCGGCCACCGCGCGCCTAAGCCACGCGGCGTCGGCCCTCACTCCTGCGAGTAGTCATAGAAGCCCTTGCCGCTCTTGCGGCCCAGCTCACCGCGCTCGATGTAGCCGTCGAGCAATTCGATGGTGTTGGTGGGCAGTCCGGGCCGCTCATCCATGTAGTGCAGCTCGATGTCGCGTACGACATCCAGACCGACCTTGTCCATGAGCTGGAACGGACCCCAGTCCATGCCGAAGTTGATCATCCACATCTGGTCGATGTCTTGGGGCGTGCTCACGCCGTCGGCGACGACCGAAAGGCATTCGCGCTTGATGGCCGCCCAGATGCGATTGAAGATGAAACCCGTCGACTTCTTGGCGGCGATAAAGCCGAAGACGCCGTGCTTGGCCAGCTCCTCTTTCAAGAAGGGTAGAATCGCCTCGTCCGTGTGCCCGCTGCTCATGAGGTCGGCGGCGGGCAACTCCGGCGGCTGGTAGAAGTGCACATTGCACACCCGCTCGGGGCGCTGCACCTGGCCGATGATCTCCTCGCTGGCATAAGAGGAGGAGTTGGTCGCCAGAATGGCGTCGTCGTCGGCGATCTTGTCCAGTTCGCCGAAGAGCGAGATCTTCAGGTCCTTCTTCTCCGGGACGGCCTCGACGACGAGCCAGGCGCCGGGTACCGCATCGGCGATGTCGTCGTACAGCTCGATGGTGCCTACGCTGCCGTCGTCGATCGTCTCGATGACGCTCGCTAGGTTCTCCTCGACGTAGGTCTTGGCGTCCTGCCGCACCTGCGGAATCTTGTCGACGATGCGGACCACCCCGCCGCGGTTGGCCATCATCAGGGCGATTTTGCGGCCCAAGGTGCCCCCGCCGATGACGGTGACGGGGCGGGACTCGGTGTTCGTCGGCATCGTGAACGACATGGTGGCTGACCTTCCGAAGCGTGCGTCAGGCCGGCAGGCGCGACGCGAGGTGGATCGACTGCCTCCAATAGTGGTGCGCACCCGGTGCTCCTCGCGGCCGATTGGGGAATCGACCAGCGGGCGACACCCCGAGCGAGGCTGTGCGTGAGGCCTCGAGCGGGGCTCTGAGCAGCGACTGCGGCGTCGCGACGGTGGGCACGACGGGCCCCTGACGGCAGACCGGATAACCTGGGTCGGTGTTCAACAACCTGTCCGACCGTCTCACCCTGACGTTCAAGAACCTGCGCTCCAAGGGCCGGGTCACCGACAGCGACATCAACGCGACGATCCGCGACATCCGGGTCGCCCTGCTGGACGCCGACGTGTCCCTGCCGGTCGTGCGCGCGTTCACGTCGCGGGTGCGCGAGCGTGCCCTCGGTGCCGAAGTGCACGAGGCCCTCAACCCCGGTCAGCAGGTCGTCAAGATCGTCAACGACGAACTCGTCGAGATCCTCGGCGGGCAGACGCGGCCGATCCGGCTGGCCAAGCAGCCGCCCACGGTCATCATGCTCGCGGGTCTGCAGGGGTCGGGTAAGACGACGCTGGCCGGCAAGCTCGGTTACTGGCTCAAGCAGCAGGGGCACACCCCGATGCTCGTGGCCGCCGACCTGCAGCGCCCGAACGCGGTGACGCAGCTGGAGGTCGTGGGGGAGCGGGCCGGCGTGCCGGTCTTCGCGCCCGAGCGCGGCAACGTCGCCGGTTACGACGCCGCCGTCGAATACGGGTCGGGCACTCGCGGCTACGGCGACCCGATCACCGTGGCCCGCCAGGGTGTGGCGGAGGCCCAGCGCCAACAGCGCGACGTCGTCATCGTCGACACCGCCGGCCGCCTGGCGATCGACACCGAGCTGATGCAGCAAGCGGCTGACATCCGCTCCGCGATCGAGCCCGACGAGGTGCTGTTCGTCGTCGACGCGATGATCGGTCAGGCCGCTGTCGACACCGCGGTCGCCTTCTCCGACGGGGTCGACTTCACCGGCGTCGTGCTGTCCAAGCTCGACGGTGACGCCCGCGGTGGCGCTGCGCTGTCGATCGCGCACGTCACGGGTCGGCCGATCATGTTCGCCTCCACGGGTGAGCAGACCAAGGACTTCGAGGTCTTCCACCCCGACCGCATGGCCAGCCGCATCCTCGACATGGGTGACGTGCTCACCCTCATCGAGCAGGCCGAGCGGGCGTTCGACCGGCGCGAGCAGCAGGAGCTGACGCGCAAGTTCATGGAGGAGGAGGACTTCACGTTCGACGACTTCCTCCAGCAGATGTCGGCGATCAAGAAGATGGGGTCGCTCAAACAGCTGCTCGGCATGATGCCGGGGATGAACCAGATGCGCGAGCAGCTCGCCTCCCTCGACGAGCGCGAGTTCGACCGCGTCGAGGCGATGGTCCGCTCGATGACCCCGTTCGAGCGCAACCACCCCAAGCAGATCAACGGTTCACGTCGAGCCCGCATCGCCCGCGGCTCGGGCGTCACCGTCTCCGAGGTCAACCAGCTACTGGAGCGGTTCGGGCAGGCCCAGAAGATGATGCGCCAGCTGCGCCGTGGCGGCGGCATCCCGGGGATGCCCGGCATGCCCGGAGGCGGCGGCGGGGCGGCCAAGCGCAAGCCGCCGCCCAAGGTCAAGGGCAAGAGCGGTAACCCCGCCAAGCGCGCGCAGCAGGCGAAGGAGATCGAGGCAAAGCGCGCCCAGGCCCGCCAGAACGCCTACGGCGCCGCCTTTGAGCAGCCCGCCGCCGGACCCGCCGGGGGCGCGTTCGGAGCAGTCGGCCAGGCCGGTCAACCCGGCCAGGGCGCCGACCCCGCCCAGGCCGCGCAGGCCGCCGAACTCCTCAAGAACCTGGACCCGACGAAGCTGCCCAAGGGATTCGACAAGTTCCTCAAATAGGGCCCGCTTTCGTCATCCGGCGCCCTTGTGCGCCGCTGGTGCGCCGGGACAGACTGATCGCATCGACTCCTAGGGGGTAGGGGTCCGAAAGCGGGGGTTCGTCATGGGCGAGAGCGTCGTTGTGGCTGCGCGTACTGAAGGAATTGCGAGTGGCGGGCTCAGTGCCCGCAGCGCGGAGGCATCGGGCGACGATGGCGGTCCACCGGCACCCACGGGGCGGCAGACGTGGCCGTGGTGGTCGGCGGCCGCAGCGTTCGTCGTGGGCGGTCTGCTGACCGCTGCCGGCGGGGCGCTCCGCTGGTGGGGGCCGCTACGCCTCGATGATCGGGTCGCGCGGGAGAACGACGACGCGAACCCACTGCACATGGGCTGGACCTTTCACGTGCATCCCGGCAGCGGAGAACTCGTCGCCCCTGGCCAACTGCTCGTGGCAGCTGGTTTGCTCCTGTTGTTGTTCTTGCCGTGGCGCGGTCGCGCTGCCAAGGCCGTGGCTTATCCCACGTTGCTGTTCAGCGCACTGGGCGTCGCGTTTCGCCCCGGCGTGTGGGTCGCTTGGTGGGGGCAGGGCAAGCCGGAGGCGCCGTTCCCGGGCTGGTACCCACAGCTGCCCGCCGGGGTCGAAGGACTCGTCACGTTCTCGATGGGGTTCTGGGCGCTGGGGCTCGGGGTGTTGCTGCTGCTGGTCGCCGTCGCGATCCCTCCTCGTACCGGGGCACACGCGCAGACGTGGCGACGCACGACGCCGGCAGCCGTCACCCTGCTGCTCACGGCCCCCGCCTTCGAGCTGATGATCTGCTCCGCCGTGTTCGGCGCCAGCCACGACGACCCGGTGGGCACGGACGTTCTCTCCGGGCTGGCCTGGGTGGTGGTGGGGCTGCTGCTCGCGCGGGCCGCGGCCGCGGGTCGGGGGGCTGCCGCCGGACGGGGCGTCGCCGCCGGCGACCCACGACCGGCGCGCGGCTGGGTGTGGTGGCGTTGGGCTGGGGCGTTCTTCGTGCTCGCCGGAGTTGTGGGGCTGGTGGCCACGTGGCTCTACCCGCCGGAGCAGCTGATGCTGCTCGACGAGCCGCCGGCGACGCGAGTCCCGCTCGGTCGCGTCATGATGCTCGCCGAGCTGGCCGGCTTCGTGCTGTTCGTGGTCGGCCCGGTGCGCGGGGGACGACGACTGCTGGCCGCCGCCTTGGCACTGTTTGTGCTTGCCGCTGCCGTCTTGGCTATCGCGGAACAGCTCACTCGCACCTCGTCGGGGGCGATCTCGGAGGCGTTCGCGGGCGCGTCCATGGCCTTGACGATGCCGGCGCAGTTCGGCCTCCTGCCGTTGCTGGTCTCGGTGGTGGTCGCGTGGGAGTACAGCGTGACCCGCTCGATTCGCCCCGCCGGCCTTGGCCTCGTCGTGTTGGCCGGGGTGCTGTCGGTGCTCCTCGTGAACGCGGTGCGGTTCGTGGGCGGTCCCGAGGCGACCCAGAGCTTCCCGCCGATGCTGGAGACCCTGCTGTTGGGGCCGGCTCTGCTGATGGCCTCCCGGCCGCCAGCGCAGCGGCCGATCGCCGCGAAGGAGCCGATGCAACCGGCGGATGCGCAGCCTCCGGCCGACCGGTAGCCGACGACCCTCGCAGGATCGGCCCGTCCTCAGCCGCTGCAGGCGATGATCTGGGTGCGCAGCTGCTGGGCGTGTTCGCTGAGTCCGCCTTCTCCGGAGACGGTCGTCGCGACCTCCGTGACGAGCGTGGAGATGCCGGTGATGGCCTCGCTGATCGCCGCGATCGTCTGCACGGAGGCCGCCAACGCCTCCTGCGTGGCGACGACTTGGCGGGCGATGTCGTCCGAGGACTTGCTCGTCTCGTTCGCCAGCTCCTTGACCTCGCCGGCGACGACCGCGAAACCCTTGCCCAGGTCGCCGGCGCGGGCCGCCTCGATGGTCGCGTTGAGCGCGAGCAGCCGGGTCTGGCCGGCGACGCCGCTGATGATGGCGACGGCCTGCTGAATCTCGGCGCCCGCGGACTCCAGGGTGCGCACGGTCGAGATCGCGTCCGCGGCTCGAGCGACGGCGTCCTCGACCCCGGCGCTGAGATCGGCGCTGGTGCGTGCCAGGTGCACGGCGGTTTCGCTGACCTCGGCGGCAATGCCCATCGTCGTGGAGACGAGCTCGGAGCGGGTGGCCTCCTGGGCCGCCATCTCCTGCCCGACTGCGAGCATCTTCAGCCGGGCGGTGTTGATGTCTTTTGCGCCTGCCTCGAAGCCGCCGGGCATCCCGCGGAGCAGGAACTGGCGGTGGCCCCGCCCGTCGGCGGCGGCGCTCAGGCAGGCTTGCGCCTCGCGCATGAACGCGTCGACGACGTCGAGCAGGCGGTTGAACGACTCGCCGGCGGCGTCGAGCTGCTCGTTGCCGGTCAGTACGTCGGCACGCACCTCCAGGTCGCCGTGCGCTGCGCTCTCGATGACCTGGGCGAGTCGAGCCAGCGCCTCGTCGGCCGCGACGTCGACGGGCGCCGGGGTGGGCAGCGCGGTGCGCTTGGGCATCAGGAGCGCCATCACGCCACCTCTGCTCTGGACGCAGTGCTGGGGTCGATGAGGGACCAGATGTACTGGTCGTAGGTCAGGTGCTGCTCGGTGAGCGTGTCGGCGAGCAACCGGGCCGAGGCGTCGGCCGCCTCACTGGCCTTACGGTGGCGCTTCTCCTCGTCGAGCATCCGCTGATACAGCGGCAGCACCCGCGTCATCGCCGCCGGCTCCGGCACGCGCCGATTCGAGTGGAAGCCGATGATCTTGCCGGCGCGATCGCGGGTCGGCGTGACGTGGGCGAGCACCCAATAGTGGTCGCCGTTCTTGGCCAGGTTGTTGATGAACGCGAAGATCTCTTCACCGCGCCCGATCGAGTCCCACAGCAGCCGGAACACACCGCGTGGCATCTGGGGGTGCCGGATGAGATTGTGCGGCTGGCCGATGATCTCCGGCAGCGTGTATCCGGAGACGCGGACGAAGACATCGTTCGCGTAGGTGATCCGGCCTTTCGGGTCGGTCTTGGAGACGAGTAGCTCACTGGGTTCGAAGCGTCGCTCTCGGCCCGTGGGCGCAACGGCGGACAAAGTGCCTCCTCGGCATAGTCATCCCCGGGCACCTTGTGAGAACCGACGGGATCGAATACACACTGTTATTCGGTGTTGGCGAGGCTGTTCTTAGTCGGTCGTCCTGCACCGCTCCTCTCATCCGGCCAGGTGCGCCCAGCTGCGCTCGAGCTCGGTCCAGGGGCCGACGGCGGCGACGCGGCCGTCGGCGACGACGACGACCCGATCGGCCTGGGCGAGCGCGGCGCGTTTGGACGTGGCGCCGATGACGGTCGCGTTGCGGTCGCGCAGGGCCCGCCACAGGTCCACCTCGGTGCGGGCGTCCAAGGCCGAGGAAACGTCGTCGGCCAGGAGCAGCTCGGCGTCGGCAGCCAGGGCTCGGGCCAGGGCCAGGCGCTGCACCTGGCCGCCGGACAGCCGCACGCCGCGGTGCCCGACCAACGCCTCGGGGCCACCGGCGCTCTCCACGTCGGCGCTCAGGCGCGCATCGGCGACCGGCGCGGTGAAGAGTCGCTCGTGGCCCAACCGAACGTTGTCCGCAAACGTGCCCGAGAGCACCCGCGGCACCTGGGCGACGTAAGCCACCTGACCGGGGCGCAGGAACAGTTCGGGGTCGCCGACCTCGGTGCCGTTCCAGCGCAGCGAGCCACGGTGGTCGACCAGCCCGGCCAACGCCCGCAGCAGGCTCGACTTGCCAGAGCCGATCTGCCCCAGCAGCAACACCAGTTCGCCGCGCTCGACGTCGAGGTCGACGTCCTCGATGCCGATCGTCCCGTCCTCGTGCATGGCCGTGAGGCCGCGCAGCGTGAGCTGCCGCAGGGGCGCGCGGGGCACTCGCGGCGGGTCGGGGGCCGCGCCGGTGAGCAGATCGACTCCGTCGGGCAGCTGCATGAGGTCGACCCCACCGGCCATGCGGCCGGTCGCCGTCTGCCAGGAGCGGGTGCCGGGCGCCTCGGTGACGACGGCACCGGCGACTCGGCCGAACCAGTCGAAGCCGCTGACGGCGGTCGCGACGAGCAGCGCCGTCGCCAGGCCCCAGGCGTCGAGCAGCACGCCGAGCCAGGCCGCGACCACGCCGAGCTGCACCATGATCGTCGGCACTCCGTCGAGGGCCGACTGCACGCGGTGCTCGCGGACGGCCGCGCGCACCCGCCGCTCATCAACGGCCAACAAGTGTGTGCGTACCTGTGGCAGGCGCCCCGCGAGCTTGACGGTGCGCGCGGCGTCGAGCACCGAGACGAGGGTGCGACCGAAACTGGCCCGCGCCGCGGAGGCAGCCGTCGCCGACTTGCCCGCGATGGGGCGGCCGAAGGCGGACGCCAGACCCGCGGCGACCATGACGCACAACAGCACCAGTCCGGCGAGCCATGAGCCCGCGGCCAGGCTGGTGAACCCTGCGATGAGCAGGCCGTTGAGCACATCGACCCAACGGTCGGCGTAGCGCGCGTACCGGTCGGAGTCCAGGGCGCGCGCCACGACCTCTCCGGCCGGAGACGGAGGTAGCCGACGCTGACCGCTCTGGCCGACGAGCACGGCCATCCGCACGCGGAGCAGCACCTCGACCCACCAGCGCGGGTAGCGCATGACCCCGGCCGCCAGCGCGACCGGCCCCAAGAGCGCGCTCACCACGACCAGCGCCACCCAACCCCACGGGCTCCCGCCGGTGCTCAGGGACTCGACGGCGTGGCCCCAGCCGTAGCCGGTCAAGGCGCCCATGGCGCCGGACAGTCCGTAGGCGAGGAACAGACCGACCGACAGGATCCCCCAACGCGGCCGCACGATGAACACGCGCCAGATGCCGCGGGCCAGGGACGGTCCGGAGCCCGCGTCGGCCCGCGGCACGACCTCGCCGCGGCGTCGGGAAGTGCCGACCGCTACCGGCTCGGCGGATCCGCCGGGACGGGTGCCGGCCGGCTCAGAGCTCGGCTCCGTCGATGGTGCCGTCGATGGTGCCGTGGATGGCGCCGTGGTGGTCGCCGCATCGGATGTCTGGGTGGCCTCGTGCGGGGCCCGATTCTCCTCGCTCAGGCCGGCGGCCTCGAGCAGGTCGCGGAAGGGTCCTTCGGCGCGCGCGAGCTCGACGCGGCTCCCGGCCTGGACGATCCGGCCGTCGGTCAGGACTGCGACCTGGTCGGCGCGGGCGATCGTGGACAGGCGGTGGGCGATGAGGATGCCAGTGCGGCCGCGCAGCAGCCGGTCGGCGGCGGCGACGACGCGGGACTCGGTGAGCGGGTCCATCCGGGCGGTCGCTTCGTCGAGCACGACCACCTCGACGTCGCGGATGAGCAGCCGAGCGAAGGCCAGCAGCTGCTCCTCGCCGGCCGACAGCGTGGTGCCTCCGGCGCCCAGCGCGGTGTCCAGGCCCTCGTCCAGGCCGGCGACCCAATCGGTGAGCCCCAGCTCGGTGATGACCTGCTCGATGCGGTCGCGCGGCAGGTCCGCGAACAGCGTGATGTTCTCGGCGAGGGTGCCCGCGACGATCTCGGTGCGCTGGGTGACGACCCCGACGGCGCGCCGCAGCTCCTGCAGGTCGACGTCGAGCACGTCGACTCCGCCGAGAAAGACCGTGCCGGCGGGAGGGTCGACCGCGCGGGAGACGAGCGCGGCCAGCGTCGATTTGCCGGAGCCGGTGCGGCCCACGAGCGCGAGCGTCTGCCCGGCCGGCACGCTCAGGTCGATGTCCCGCAGGGCGAAGGAGCCTTCCGGGTAGCCGAAGTGCAGGTCCTCGAAGCGCAGGTCCAGTGCGCCGGGCGGGAGGCTGCGCCCGCCGACGGGCTCCGGGGCAGAGGCGAGCATGAGGCGCAGCCGCAACACGGCGCCCATCCCGGCCTGCAGGTCGGGCAACTGCTCGGCGACGTGGGCGGTGAGCCCGACGAACGTGCTCGTCACGAGGAACAGGGTCACGAGTTGGGCCACGCTCAGCCCGCCGCCCAGCGCCAACGCGGTGCCGACCACCGCTGTCGCGGCGAGCAGCGCGTGCAGGGTCAGGCCGGCGCGCAGCACGACCTTGCGCTCGAGCACCAGGACGTTCTCGAAGCGAGCGTGGACGATCGCCGACAGCCGAGCTAGGCGCTTGATGGCGAACGCCTGCCCCAGGCTCGTGCGCAGGTCGTCGCGGCCGGCGACACCCTCCTCGAGAGCGGCGGCGTGATCGGTCCACGCGGCCTCCTCGACGACCTTGCGCTCGGCGATGCCGGGCAGCAGGGGGCGCACGACGCGCAGCGTCAGCCATGTGACGAGGGGAAACACGATGGCCCCCGGCCACCAGGTGAGGGCCGCCACGACGAGCATCGGCACGCCGGTGAGCACGGCGCGCAGCATCATCCACACCTGCAGGCGCACGAGCGAGCCGACCTCGCGGGTGTCGTCGTCGACGCGGTCCAGCACCTCCCCGACGGCCTGCTCGGTGAGCACCGCCAGCGGCTGATTGAGCGCTGCGTCCAGCAGGTCCGCCCGAAGCCGACCCTCGGCCAGATCGGCGGCCCCCGCCCACAGCACCCGCCCAACGGTGTCGAGACACGCGCCGCCCACGACGCATAGGGCCAGCCAGCCCACGAGATCGAGGCGGACCCCCTCGGCCAGCCGGCCCGCGACGACCGTGCCGAGAGCGGTGCCGATCGAGCCGAGCAGCAGGGCCAGCAGCGCCACGGCACAGACGGGGGTCAGCAGCCGCCGCCAGGTGACCGTCGGGGGCGCCGGTGCGCGCCGACCCGCGTCGGCACTGGTGCCGGCTGAGTCGAGGGAGCGGGCGAACAGAGTGGTCACGAGTACCGAAGCGTAATGAGTCAGCCCCGGCGAAGCACGTGAATTTCGCGCGAGCTCCACGCGTCGCCCCAGGTGGCGGCCCTGACCCCCCGATGCGGCCCGGTGCGCCGGCCTGGTGGCGGACTGGTGGCGGACTGGTGGCGGCGCGTTGCGGCGGTCCGGTCAGCCGGTCGCGCGGGTGACCTCGTCGAGGTGGGCGCGGGCGTCCGCGTACCGATGGGTGATGAGTTCGATGACCGCCGGGTGCTCGGCCAGCGGGTCGGTCACCAGGTCCGCGCCGGCCTCGCGGAGTCGGTCGTGGAAGAAGCCCTCGCCGATGAGGTACGACGCGACGACGGCACGGCCGGTGCGGCAGGCGCGCCAGGCGCGAGCCGCGGCGACGGCCGCCGGCACCGTGGGGGAGGCGCTGGCCCCGAAACCGACACCCACCCGACCCGGCCAGCGGCGCGCCAGGAGTGCGGCTACGGCCTTCGCGTCGGCAGCGGCCTGGGGGCGCGAGGAGCCGGCGGCCGCCAGCACGATCGCATCGCCCGGTTTCGCGCCGCCCTGAACGAGGCGCTCGATCAGGGCCTGGACCAGCAGCGGGTGCGGACCCAGGGCGCCGCTGGTCGCGGCCAGTGCGTGCGGTGCGACGGCGCCCAGCACGTCGACCTGCACGTGGTAGCCCATGCTCAACAGCAGCGGAACGACGGCCACTCGTCGACCGGCCGCAGCGCGCGCCGCGACGACCTGCGCCACGCGTGGCTCCTGCACGTCGACATAGGCGAGCTCGACGTGCACGCCCGGGAGCTGAGCGGCTACGGCTTCGCGGATCCGATGGCTGGTCGCCGCGCCCGCCGCGTCGCGGGTGCCGTGGGCGACGAGCACCAGATCGGTGGGTGCACCCCGATCGAGGTGAGCGGATCGGTCGTGCCGCGGGGGCAGCAGGGTCGGGGCGGTGGTCATGGGTGGGCTCCCTGTTCGGCGCGGGGCCGGCTCGGATCGAGCATCGGGTCGTTGCGCACTTCGTCGGGCAGCATGTTTGCGGTGCGTACGTTTTCGGGCGGTACGTCATCGGGCAACACATCGAGTCGGTAGCCGCGTTTGACCACGGTCTGCACGAGCGGGCGCAGGCCCGGGGCCTCGCGCAGCCGGGCCACCGCCATCTCGGCCGTATGCGGATTAGTGCTGTCTCCCGGTAGTTCGGCCAGGATGGCGGCGCGGGTGACGACGGCACCCTGCGCCTGCGCCAGCAGCCGCAGTACCGCCAGCCCCGCCGGCGTGAGCGGCAGCGGCCGGCCCTCCAGGTGGGCGGCGCGAGTTCGCACCATCAGGGTCCCCGCGGGGGTGTGGACGCGCGCGGCAGCCCGCGGCGCCAACGCCTTGACGAGTTCGCGCACGAGCGCCCCGAGGCGGTAGCGATCCGGCACGATCGGCTCGATGCCTACCGCCTGCAGCGGGCCCGCCGTCACCGGACCCACGGCCGCGGCGAGGACGTCTCCCTGGGGATGGCAGGCAGCGACGACCTCCTCGAACCGGCCGTGGCTGCGGGCTCGGTCGAGAAACTCGGCCGCCATCGGCGCGGAGGTGAAGACGACCGCGTCGACCTGTTTGTCGGCCACCAGGTCGATCCCGCGAGCCACCGCCGCCGGATCCGGGCTCGGCCCGACTCGATAGACGACCACCGGGGTGACCCGGGCGCCGGCATCGGCGAAGAGTGCGTCGAGGCCGTCGTCGCCGGATCCGTGGTGCTGCACGGCGACGTGGCGACCCTCGACTCCCTGCGCCAGCAGGTACTCGCCGACCTCAGCCGCCGTCTCCGACTCTGCGGTCCAGGCGGCGGAAAGCCCGGCCTGCAGAATCGCACCCTTGGCCTTGGGGCCGCGGGCGACGATCTGCGTGTCGGCCAGCGCCGCGAGGAGGTCGGTGGCCAGGCCCGCCGCGTCGGCCGCCTCGACCCAGCCGCGCAGCCCGACTCCGGTCGTCACCACGAGGACGTCCGGAGGATCGGCGATGAGGTCGCGCGTTCGATCCGTCAGCTCGTCGTCGTCCGCGTGCGGGACGATCGAGAGCACCGGTGCATCGACGATGGCGGCACCCCGCCGGGCCAGGGCCGCCCCCAACTCGGCAGCCCGGCGCTGGTTCGTCAGCAGCACCCGAAGTCCACCAAGTTGCTCCTGCATGGTCTTTCCTTATCCCGCTTCCGTGACGGCCGTTGCGCTCGACGTGGACGCGTCGAGCGATGCTCCGGCGTGCGGAGCCCGGGCTACGCATACCCGACCCTCGCAGACCTGCACCGGCCAGGTGGCCAGCGCCACGGCCGGATCGGTGAGGCAGACGCCGGTGCGCACGTCGAAGGCCTGCTTGTACATCGGCGACTGCAGCGTCGGCACCTGCTCCCCGTCGACGATCGCCGAGCCCACGATGCCACGGGACATGACGTTGGCCCCGCTGAACGGATCGTGCTGCGCCACAGCGTAAACCGAGTCGTCGAGCAGGCGGACCAGCGCCACCTGTGCGCCGCCGACCCACGCCGCGGCGGCCCGCTCGGGCAGCAGTTCGGTCAGTGCGCAGACATCCTCATAGGCGGTCTCGACGGACAACGAATCCTCCACAGTAACGTGTGTGATTGTCGGACGGGTGGGGGCTGTTCGGGCCGTGGTCACGAGCGCACCTCGATCCGCGCTCCGAGCGAAACGGGCGTGTCCGCACCGCTGCCCTCGTCGGCGTGTGTCACTGCGACGTCACCGGGGAAGCCGGTGGTGACGTCGCGCTCATCCGCCGCGGCCGGTCGCTTCTGGCCGCGCTCGGGCACGTAGGCCAGGTCGGGATCAGCCATGGCCGGCGCGTTGACGAACGATCGGAAGCGAGCGAGCTTCTCCGGGTCCTCCAGCACGTCGCGCCACTCGTCGGAGTAGCCCGCGACGTGTGCATCCATCGCCGCGTCGAGGTCCGCGCAGATGCCCAGGGCGTCATCGAGGATGATCTCGCGCAACCGGTCGATGCCGCCGTCCAGGTCGGCCATCCACGGGGCGGTTCGCTGCAGCCGGTCGGCGGTCCGGATGTAGTACATGAAGAACCGGTCGATCGCCCGGATCAGGGTGTCGTCGTCGAGGTCTTCGGCGAGCACCACGGCGTGCCGCGGCGTGAACCCGCCGTTGCCGCCGACATAGAGGTTCCACCCCTGCTCCGTCGCGATGACGCCGACGTCCTTGCCGCGGGCCTCCGCGCACTCGCGGGCGCAACCGCTGACCCCGACCTTGAGCTTGTGCGGCGCGCGCAGCCCCCGGTAACGCAACTCGAGCCGGATCGCCATGCCGACGCTGTCCTGCACGCCGTAGCGGCACCACGTCGAGCCCACACACGACTTCACGGTGCGCAGGGACTTGCCGTAGGCGTGGCCGGACTCGAAGCCCGCGTCGACCAGACGCTGCCACACGAGCGGCAACTGCTCGATCCGCGCGCCGAACATGTCGATGCGCTGACCACCGGTGATCTTGGTGTAGAGCCCGAAGTCGCGGGCGATCTCGCCGATGACGATGAGTCCCTCCGGGGTGATCTCGCCGCCGGGGATGCGCGGGACGACCGAGTACGTGCCGTCTTTTTGGATGTTGGCCAGCACGTGGTCGTTGGTGTCCTGCAGCGTGGCCTGCTCGCCTGCCAGGATGTGCCCGGAGCCCAGGCTGGCCAGGATGGAGGCAACTGTCGGCTTGCAGATGTCGCAGCCGCGACCGCGGCCGTGCCGGGCGATGATCTGGCTGAACGACCGCTCGCCGGTGACTCGGACGATGTCGAACAGCTCGGCGCGCGGCATGTCGAAGTGCTCGCACAGCGCACGGCTGACGCTCAGGCCCGACTTCACCATCTCCGCGGCGAACAACTTCTTGACCAGCGGCAGGCAGGAGCCGCAGCTCGTGCCGGCCCTGGTGCACGCCTTGACCTCGCCGAGGTCCGTACAGCCGCCCTCGCAGACGGCCGAACGGATGGCGCCCGCGTCGACGTTGTTGCAGGAGCAGACGGTGGCGTCGTCGGGCAGCTCCCCGCCAGGGGCACCGCCGGCCGCTCCCTCGGGCAGCAGATAGGCGGCCGGATCGCCACCGAGTTCGCGGCCCAACAGAGGCCGCAGCGAGGCGTAGGCGGAGGCGTCGCCGACGAGGATTCCGCCGCGCAGCGTGCGCGCGTCGTCGCAGAGCACGAGTTTCTTGTAGACGCCGGCGACAGGGTCGGCGTAGACGATCTCCAGGCTCCCGGGCTGAGTCGCGAACGCGTCGCCGAAGCTGGCGACGTCGACGCCGAGCAGCTTGAGCTTGGTCGCGGTGTCGGCACCGGGGAAGCTCGCCGCCCCTCCCAGGAGCCGGTCGGCGACGATCTCGGCCATCGAGTAGCCGGGCGCGACCAGCCCCCACACGCGACCCTGGATGCACGCGACTTCACCGATCGCGGACACCGCGGGGTCCTGCGTCAGGCAGACGTCGTCGACGATGACACCGCCGCGCTCGCCCACCGGCAGGTCGGTCGCGCGGGCGAGCTCGTCGCGGGGGCGCACGCCGGTGGCCAGCACGACGACGTCGACGTCGATGCGCCGATCGTCGCTGAACGTCATGGAGGACACCTGGCCGCGAGTGGCGCCGATCCGCTTGGTCGCGGTACCCGTGAGCACGGTGACACCCAGGTTGCCGATGAGGCGCGACAGGGCCTGCCCGCCGCCCTCGTCGACCTGGATCGGCATGAGTCGCGGTGCGAACTCCACGACGGTGGAGTCGACGCCCATCGCCTGCAGCGCGCCGGCGGCCTCCAGGCCGAGCAGGCCACCACCGATGACCGCACCCTTGAGTGGCCGCGCCAGGTCGCGGCCCCGCTGCTGCACGTACCCCTTGAGCTCGGCGACGTCGTCGATCGTGCGGTAGACGTAGACGCCGCTGTGCTCGTTGCCCTCGATGGGTGGCACCGCGGCGTTGGAGCCGGTGGCCAGGACGAGGTGGTCGTAGGCGATGGGCTCGCCGCGGGTGACGGCGACGGTTTGGGCCGCGCGGTCGATGCCGGTGACGGCCACGCCGCGCCGCAGCGTGACCAGCGGATCGCGCCATAGCTGCGGATCGCCCAACTCCAGTTCGGTCGCGCTCTTGCCGCTGAAATAGCTCGTCAGAGCGACCCGGTCGTAGGGGGCACGAGGCTCCTGAGCGAGCACGGTGATCCGCCAGGTGCCCTCGGTGTCGCGGGATCGCAACGCCTCGACGAGACGGTGGGCGACCATGCCGCCGCCGACTACGACGCAGTGCCGGGTGCCGGACGGGTCGCCGATGGGCACCTGCGGCGGCTCGGCCTGAAAAGGGGTCGAGGTCATAGCGGTGTCCTCTTTCGTGTGCGGTGCGGGAAAGTCGGCGACGGCGCCGGGAATTGCGAGAATTCGCGATGAAAGGACGGGAGAAGCTCGCGATAAATCGACGGTAAGTAGCCCGTGTTACGCGGGAATCGGCGTTGTGTTTCGCCCGTGCAAACTGGGATTCACGCGCTCGGCGTCTCCGTCGTGAGCAGCCGGCCGCCGACCGCCGGCGCGGTGGGCTGCGCCGGGTCGGCCTCGAGCAGCCACGCGAGGATGCCCTGACAGGCGTCCTTGCAGCCGCCGCAGCCGGTGCCGGCGCGGGTGGCCGCCGACAAGGCGGGCATCGTGCGTTCCCCGGCCTCGAAGGCCTCGACGAGCGCGGCTTTGCTGACTCCGTTGCAGCGGCAGATCGTCGCCGAGCCGGGGATATTGGCGGGGGTGGAGACGGCGCCCAGGCCGCCGCCGCGCCGCCCGGTCATCGGCACCAGCAGGTCAGCGGGATCCAGAGGTAGGGGGGAGTCTCGTTCGTAGGCCACGACGAGATCTGCGCCGAGCGCACCGGCTCCGACGAGGATGCCGGCGGCCAGCCGCCCGTCCCGCACGAGCAGCCGCAGACTGCGGCGGCCCGCCGGATCGTGCAGCGACAGCACCCGCGGCCTGGTCGAGGGCGCCGCGTCGTTCGCGGGAGGAGCCTCGTTCCACGCGGTGAGCTCGTCGGGGTCGACCGGCGTCGACTCCTCCGGTGTTGCCTCGTCGGGGAAGCGACCGAAGGCCACGACATCCAGGTCGGCTGCCTTGAGCCGCACGACCTCCTTGGGTTCGACCTCCTGCCCCCCTGCGCCGAACGGCGCCCTCTCGGCGGAGGCATCTGGGCAGAAGTCGGGCTCGCGGCCGAAGGTCGTACCTGCGGCGCGACGTGGGGCAGGGGTCGACGCGGCGGAGCGGATGGCGCGGGCGAGGCGCTCGGCTTGCTGCCAGCCGGGGGCCAGCAGGCCCGGGCAGCCGCCCTCGGCCGTCTGGGAGCAGTCACCGATGGCGGCGATCCGCGGGTCGGCGGGGGAGCGCAGGTCTGGGCCCACGAGAATCCCTTGCTCGCACGGCAGGCCTGCCGTCGCGGCGAGCTCGATGCGGGGGGCCACGCCCGCGGTGAGTAGCAGCGCGTCGCAGGCCAGCCGACGTCCGTCGGACAGCTCGACGCCGACGAGGGTGCCGTCCGCACCGCGCCGCAGACCCGCGGCGCGGACCCCGCGCACAACCGTGACCCCCAGGTCGCCCAGGGAGGCAGCCAGCACCGCACCGCGCTCGGCGTCGAGCTGCCGGTCCAACACGTGTGATCCGCTGTGCACCACGGCGACCCTGGCCCCCCGGCCCGCCAAGGCACGGGCCGCCTCGAGCCCGAGGAGGCCGCCGCCGAGCACGACCACGCGCGGGGGGTCGGCCGGCCGGGGCGATCTGCCGGCCAGCGCGAGCAGCTCGCGGCAGTCGTCGACGGTGCGTAACGCCCGAACTCCGGGCGGCAGGTCGTCGGGATCGCAGCGGTCGGGCAGCCCAGCCAGCGGTGGCACGCGCGGCGCTGCTCCCGTGGCGAGCACGAGCGTGTCGTAGGGGTGCTCGAAGCCCAAGTGATCGACCACGATCCGGCGCACGCGGTCGAGGGAGGCGACCGAGTGCCCCGCCAACACCCGCACGCCCTGCGGAGCGGTAGGCAGGGTGATGCCGCCGAGGTCGGCGCGCCCGGCGAGCACCTCGCTGAGCAGGATCCGGTTGTACGGCTCGTAGGGCTCGGCGCCGAGCACGGTGATCGACAGCCGCTCGGGTTGCAGATCGGCGGCGTTGCGGGCCAACTCGGCCACGAATCGATGGCCGACCAGGCCGTGTCCGACGACCAGCACCCGGTGGTGATCGGTAGTGGATGCGCTCACGCGCGGGCCTCCTCACTCAGCAGCGCGAGCCGCGCCGCCGGCGTGTCTGCGGAGGCGACGTCGACGGCGCACACCTTGAACTCGGGCATCCCGCTGATGGGGTCGGTGGTGGGATTGGTCAGCAGGTTCGCCCGCTGGCGCCCCGCGAAATGGAACGGCATGAAGACGACATCGGGTCGGATGCCGGTGGAGAAGACCGCGGTGGCGACGGCCACTGCGCGCTGCGAGGTCAGCCGCACGGGCGTGCCCTCCTCGATGCCCAGCCGGTCCGCCGTCACCGGATGCATCGTCACGGTGGCCTGCCGCTGCGCCCGCGCGAGCTGGGGCACCCGTCGGGTTTGCGCCCCCGACTGGTAGTGCTCGAGCACCCGCCCGGTCACCAGGTAGAGCGGCGCCTCCGGGCGCAGGTCGTCGGCGACGGGCGCGGCACTGACCGGCAGCATGCGGGCGCGCCCGTCGGGGGTGGCGAAGCGGTCGAGGAAGACCCGCGGCGTCCCCGGATGCTCGGCGCTCGGGCACGGCCAGTACAGCGCTTCGCGCGTCGCGCGCTCCATGGTGACGCCGCCGTAGTCCGCGATGCCGCCGGCGCTGGCGCGGGCCAGCTCGGCCAACACCTCGTGGGGGTCGTCGCTGAACGGCGCGGGCGCCGCCAGCCGCGCGGCCAGCTCACGCCACACCCACAGCTCGTCGCGCACGCCCGGCGGCGGTTCGATCGCTTTGTGCCGAGCCAGGATCCGCCCCTCGAGCGAGGTCATCGTGCCGGACTCCTCGGCCCACTGGGTGATCGGCAGCACCACGTCGGCCAGCTGTGCGGTCTCGGAGGGCACGAGGTCGGCCACGACGAGTAGGTCGAGGCGGCGCAACCGAGCCTCCAACGCTCCGGCATCCGGCGCCGAGACCACGGGGTTGGCGCCGTGCACGAACAGAGCCCTGATGCCGCCCTCGGCGGCGGGCCGGCCGACCTTCTTGAAGAGTTCGACGGCGGGGACCCCCGGCCCCGGCAGCAGCTCCGGATCGACGCCCCACACCTGCGCGACGTGCGCCCGCGCCGCGGGATCGCCGATCGAGCGGTAGCCCGGCAGTTGATCGGCCTTCTGGCCGTGTTCGCGGCCGCCCTGCCCGTTGCCCTGCCCGGTCAAGCAGCCGTAGCCGGAGCCGGGCACCCCCGGCAGGCCGAGCGCGAGCGCGAGACCGATCGCGGCGGTGACCGTGTCGGTGCCATGCGCGTGCTGCTCCGCGCCGCGGCCAGTCAGCACGTAGGCGCCCGCACCGCCGCGCCCGGGGGCGGCGGCGGCCAGCAGGTGGGCGGCGCGGCGCAGCAGATCGGCCGGCACCCCCGTCTCCCGCTCGACCCGTTCGGGCCACCACTGCGCCACCTCGCGGCGCACCGCGCCCACGCCGTCGACCCGCCGCCGCAGGTAGTCGGTGTCGGCCAGACCCTCGGCGAAGACCACGTGGGTCAGCCCGAGCAGGAGCTGCAGGTCGGTGCCCGGCAACGGTTGCAGATGCAGGCCGGCCTCGTCGTCGGTCAGCGCCGCCGTGGCGGTGCGGCGCGGGTCGACGACGAGCAGACCGCCCCGCTCGCGGGCCCCGCTCAGGTGTCGCAGTGCCGGCGGCATCGTCTCGGCGACATTGCTGCCGAGCAGCAGGATGGCGTCGGCTCCGGCGAGATCGGTCAGCGGGAACGGCAGCCCCCGGTCGAGCCCGAAGGCCCTGTTGCCGGCCGCGGCGGCGCTGCTCATGCAGAACCGACCGTTGTAGTCGATGAACGGCGTGCGCAGCGCCACGCGCGCGAACTTGCCCAGCGTGTACGCCTTCTCGTTGGTCAGGCCACCGCCCCCGAAGACCCCCACCGCGGACCGGCCGTGCGCCGCCCAGATATCGCGCAGACCCCCGGTGATCGCGCTCAGGGCGTCCTCCCAACTGGCCGGATGCAGAGCACCGTCCGGCCCGCGCAGCAGCGGGGTGGTGAGCCGGTCGGGCACGTCGAGCACCTGGGCGCTGGTCCACCCCTTGGCGCACAGGCCGCCGGCGTTCGTGGGAAAGTCGCGCGGGGTCACCTCCAGGCTCGAGGCTCGGTCGGACGTCTGCGCTGGGACGGTCAGCCGCATCCCGCACTGCAGGGAGCAGTAGGGGCAGTGCGTGTCGGTCATCGCGGCCTCAGATGCGTGCGGCGTCCGCGGCGCGGCCGCGCACGTAGACCACGTAGGTCGTCACCGCCATCGCCGCGTAGGCGCCGATGAACACCCACAGCGCCGCGGTCAGCGAACCGGTCATCGAGTTGCTCAGGGCGAACCCGCGCGGGATGAGGAAGCCACCCACTGCGCCGACGGCGCCGGCGATGCCGATGCACCCGGCCGCGGCCTTCTTGGCCCGCAGCACCCCCGCCGCCTCGGTGCCCGCGTCGCGGCGGAAGACCGCCGGGATCATTCGGTAGACCGAGCCGTTACCGACCCCGGTGAACACGAACAGCAGCAGGAACGACCCAAAGAACAGTGTGAAGTTCTGCCCGGTGATCCCGAAGATCGCCCCGACGGTTCCCAGCGACATCGCCGCGAAGCTGAGGATCGTGATCGGTGCCCCGCCGAAGCGATCGGCGAACATGCCGCCCAGCGGCCGCGACAACGACCCGACGAGCGCGCCCAGGAAGGCGATCGACAAGGACATGTCCGGAAACTGGCTCTTGAGCAGCGTCGGGAACGCCCCCGAGAACCCGATGAACGAGCCGAACGTGCCGATGTAGATGAACGAGATGATCCAGGTGTGTCGCATGCCGGCGGCGCGACCGAAGCTGCGCAGGTCCGAGGTCGTGCCGTCGAGGTTGTCCATGTGCCGCCAGGCCAGCCAGGCGGCCAGCAGGATGAGCGGTAGGAAGATGAGACCGGCCCGCTCGAGGGCCAGCCCGACGCCGGTGACGATGACCAGTGGCACCGCGAACTGCACCGCGGCGGTGCCCATGTTGCCGCCGGCGGCGTTGAGCCCCAGCGCCTTGCCCTTCTGCGCCTCGGGATAGAAGAACGAGATGTTGGCCATCGAGCTGGCGAAGTTGCCGCCGCCGAGCCCGGCCAGCGCCGCGACGAAGAGCAGCACCCCGAACGGGGTCGCCGGATTCTGCACGACGTAGACCAGCGCGAGCGTGGGAATGAGGAGGAGCAGCGCGGAGACGATGGTCCAGTTGCGCCCGCCGAACAGCGGCACGGCGAAGGTATAGGGCAGGCGTAGCGCCGCTCCCACGAGGGCCGGCACGGAAACGAGCCAGAACATCTGGTCGACGGTGAGGCTGAAACCCGCGGAGTTGAGCTGGGGCACGACGATGCTCCACAGCGCCCAGACCGCGAAGCCGAGGAACTCGGCGAAGACGGAGATGGCCAGGTTGCGGCGCGCGATCGCCGATCCGCCGCGGCCCCACTGGCCCGGGTCCTCCGGGTCCCAGTGCACGAGCCAACGTCCCGGGCGCTGGGTCAGGGCGACCCGTGGCTGCGGCAGGGTGGCGCCTGCGGTTGTCGCGCCTGCGGTGGCCGTGGTCACCGCGGGGGCGCCTGGCGTGTGCGAGGTGCTCGAGGTCACGATGATCGTCCTTCGTGCCGGGGCTCACCCTGGTGGTGAGCTCACCTCATCGACGGTAGGAACGCCCTGCGCCCGGGCGATTGCGTCGGTGTTGCCGAACGGTCAACTGGTTCTCACGGTCGGTGACTTGCGGGTGTGAGGTGGTGGCGTCAGCCGGTGAAATTGCCGTGGCGTCGCTACGGTTGGGGGCATGGCTGCGGTGCTGCATGTGCGTGGATCGGTGCTGGTCGGGGCGCACGACGTGCGCGATGAGGTGTGGGTGGTCGGCGGGCGGATCACGTTCGAGCCGCCCGGCGGCGGCGAGGTCGAGTCGGTCAGCGGATTCGTGTTGCCCGGGTTGGTCGACGCCCATTGCCACGTGGGCCTGGACAGCCGGGGAGCCGTCGACGAGCAGACGGCGCTCGAGCAGGCCGGTACCGAGCGCGACGCCGGCGCGTTGCTGTTGCGGGACGCAGGGTCCCCGGTGGACACCCGGTTTCTGCAGGAGCGCGACGACGTGCCTCAGATCATCCGCGCGGGCCGGCACATCGCCCGCCACCGCCGTTACATTCCAGGCGTCGGGGTCGAGGTGGAGCCCGACGAGCTCGTCGCGCAGGTGCGCGAGCAGGCCCGCCGCGGCGACGGCTGGGTCAAGTTGGTCGGCGACTGGATCGACCGCGACGCCGGCGATCTGCGTCCCTGTTGGCCGCGCGAGGCGCTCACGCAGGCCATCGCCGCCGCCCACGAGGAGGGCGCCCGAGTCACCGCGCACTGCTTCGGCGAGGAGTCGCTGCACGACTTCGCCGCCGCCGGCACCGACTGCATCGAACACGCCAGCGGCCTGAGCACCGACTCCATCGAGGCGTTCGCCGCCGCGGGCATCGCCATCGTGCCGACCCTGGTCAACATTGAGAACTTTCCCGCCTTCGCCGACGCCGGCCGCAAGAAGTTCCCCACCTACGCCGACCACATGATCGACCTGTGGGAGCGGCGCTACGAGACGATCGGCGCCGCGCACGAGGCCGGTGTGCCGATCTACGCCGGCACCGACGCCGGCGGTCAGGTCGCGCACGGACTGGTCGCCCAGGAGGTCGCTCAACTCGTGCGGGCCGGAATGTCGAACCTGGAGGCGATCAGCGCCGCAACGTGGGGCGCGCGGGAGTGGCTCGGTCGCCCCGGCCTGACCGAAGGCGCCCCCGCCGACCTCGTGGTCTACGACGCGGACCCCCGCACCGATGTCGCCGCGCTCGGCCGCCCGGCCCACATCGTGCTCCGCGGCCACCTTGTCCGCTGATCGCGGGGCGCCGCCCACGCTCGCCCGGCACGGGGAGCGGGTCCGCATCCACGTGCCCAGTCAGGCCGACGTACCGCCCTACCGCCGCGCCGTCCTGGCCAGTCAGGAGCGGCTGCGACCGTGGAACCCGGTCAACCCCGGCGACCTGGCCTACCACCTGCGCATGCAGTCCGAGGTCCACCGCACCTTCCTGATCCGGGCGCTCGAGTCGACCGGCAACCACGACATCGTCGGCAAGGTCAACGTCACCAACATCGTGCGGGGGCGGGCGCTGGCGGCGACCCTGGGCTACGACTCCTACGACCCGTACGCCGGCACCGGGCTCTTCACCGAAGGGCTGCGGCTGGTCGTCGACCTGGCCTTCGACGCCCCGCCGTGGGGGATGGGGCTGCACCGCATCGAGGCCAGCACCCAACCCGGCAACACGCGCAGCGCCGGTGTGCTGCGCGCCCTGGGGTTTCTGCCGCGCGGCGACTGGCCGGGCTTTCTGTGGCTCGGCGACGCCACGGGCCGGGACGCCTGGCGCGACCACATCACCTACGGGGTGATGCGCGAGCAGTGGCCGGCGCCGCCGTATGCAGCCCGGGTGCCCGCCCGACCCGCGTTGCTGCTGCTCGTACCCACAGCGCAGCAGGTACAGGTGCCGCGACCCCTGGCGCTGGCCCGCGCCGCGGCCGTCGAACTCGGCGTCAGCGTCGTGCGCGACGACGAGGAGAGCGACCCCTCCGGCTCGCAGCTGCAACGGTGCCTGGGCGACGCGGTGAGCGGAGTGGTCGTGCTCTCGGCGCGCGAGCCGCAGCGGCTGCTCGACCGAGTCTTCGACGCCGGCTTCAGCTCCCCGGTCGTGGCGGCGCTCGCGAGCATCGCCGGCGCCGCCGACATCGTGCGGCTGGCGCTGCAGGCCCGCGCCGGCGCCGGCGTCAGCGACCCGTGACCTGCGGGTGTGCGGGAGTCCGTCCGGCGTCTGGCACAATGTCACTCGTACCCGTCTGCCGTAGTCCCCTCTCGACCGCGGCCGGGCGCCTACACACCGAGCTACGGTTCCCCACGACATCCCCACAGTGGTCTTTCCATACACAGTGGTCTTTCCATAGTGGTCTTGCCGTGCTCACGATCAAGAAACAGGAGAAACGACCCACGTGGCCGTCAAGATTCGTCTGAAGCGAATGGGTGCCATTCGCAGCCCGTTCTACCGTGTCGTCGTCATGGACTCGCGCACCAAGCGCGATGGCCGTGCCATCGAGGAGATCGGGCTTTACCACCCGACGCGTGAGCCCTCGGTCATCGACATCAACTCCGAGCGCGCGCAGTACTGGCTCGGCGTCGGCGCCCAGCCAACCGACCAGGTGCTCAGCCTGCTCAAGGTGACCGGCGACTGGCAGAAGTTCAAGGGTGAGCCGGGCGCCGAGGGCACCCTCAAGCCGCAGCCCACCAAGCCCAGCAAGCGGGAGCTCTACGAGGCCGCCATGGCCGCCGCCGGCAAGGCCGACGACGACTTCGCGAAGAGCGGACCGACGCGCAAGAAGGCCGCCAAGGCCGAGGCGCCGGCCGAGGCCGCTGCTCCTGCGGCCGCCGAGACCGCTGAGGCCGCTGAGGTCCCGGCGGCCGAGGCTGCCGAGGCGGGCGCGGACTCCACCACCGAGGCCTGATCGTGCTCGAGGAGGCCCTCGAACACCTCGTCAAGGGCATCGTCGACAACGAGGACGAGGTCGTGGTGCGCCGCAAGGAGCTGCGTCGTGGCGAGGTTCTCGAGGTGCGGGTGCACCCGGACGATCTCGGTCGCGTCATCGGCCGTTCGGGTCGCACCGCCAGCGCACTGCGCACCGTGGTCGGAGCGCTGGCCGGAGGCAGGCCGGTACGGGTCGACATCGTCGACACCGACCGGGTGCGCTGAGCCGGAGCCCGACGTACTTCCCGGACGGTTCGCACCGCGTCTTCCCGCGTCTGAACGCAGCTGAAGCGGACGAATCAGCCGAAACGCACCGACAGGGGCGTGCCTCCTGGGCACGCCCCTGTCGCGCATACACCGAACTTCTCCAGGTAGAACCACCGTCTTTTCGACCACCGGAGGTGCCAGGTAGATGGCCAAGGAGGCGCTCGTCGCCCGGATCGGCAAGCCGCACGGCCTTCGCGGGGAGGTGACGGTGCAGGCGCACACCGACGTCCCGGCGGAGCGGTTCGTGCCGGGAACCGTGTTCGCGACACAACCCGAGCGCGGCGCGCTGACGCTGCGGTCCGCCCGGCTGCACCAGGGCATCTGGCTGCTGGGCTTCGAGGAGGCCGCCGACCGCACCGCGGCCGAGGCACTGCGCCGCACCCGCCTCGTGGCCCACGTGGACCTCGACGATCCCGACGATGACGACGACGCCTGGTACGCCGAAGAACTGGTCGGTCTGCCCGTGCGCGATGTCGACGGTGCGGTGATCGGTGAGGTGACCGATCTGGTCACCCGGCCCGCCCAAGATCTGCTGCAGGTGCGCCTGCGCGACGGTCGCACCGGGCTCGTGCCGTTCGTCGAGGCGCTGGTGCCCAGCGTCCAGGCCGGCGCCGGGGCCGAGGACCCGCACGTCGTGCTCGACGCCCCCGACGGTCTCTTCGACCTCGGCTGACGGGGGAGGCCCGACATCGTGCGCATCGACGTCCTGACGATCTTCCCGCAATACCTCGCGCCGCTGGAGCTCTCCCTTATCGGCAAGGCTCAGCGCGACGGGCTGCTCGACGTGCGGGTGCACGACTTGCGCGAGTTCGCCCACGACCGCCACCGCACCGTCGACGACACCCCGTACGGCGGGGGAGCCGGGATGGTGATGAAGCCCGAACCGTGGGCGGCGGCGCTCGATGCGCTCGTGGCACCGGCCAAGGGATCGGCAGTGGCAGTGGCATCGGCATCGGCATCGGCCACACCGCTACTCATCGTGCCCGGCCCCGCCGGGCGCCCGTTCACGCAGGCGTTCGCCGCCGAGCTGGCGACCCGGCCGTGGCTGGCGTTCGCGTGCGGCCGCTACGAAGGCATCGACGAGCGGGTCTACGAGTACGCGGCCGACGACCTCGGGTTGCGGGTCGAGGTCGTCTCGCTCGGCGACTACGTGCTCAACGGCGGGGAGGTCGCGGTGCTGGCGATGGTCGAGGCCATCGCCCGACTAGTGCCGGGCGTTGTCGGCAACGCCGAGTCGCTCGTCGAGGAGTCGCACAGCGACGGGCTGTTGGAGTATCCCGTGTACACCAAGCCGGCGAGCTGGCGCGGCCGCGACGTGCCCCCGGTGCTGCTGGGCGGTGATCACGGCAGGATCGCCGCCTGGCGCCGCGAACGCAGCATCGAACGCACGGTCGCGCGCCGCCCGGACCTGCTCCCCGCGGCGGCCCTCACGGGACTCCCGAGCGACGATGTCGAGGGCGGCGCCCTACGGATCACCACCGCGGTGCCCGCCGACGCCGCGGAGCTGCTCGTGCTGCAGCGGTGCTGCTGGCTGGCGGAGGTGCGCGACAACGGCGACTGGGACATTCCGCCGGTCACCGAGGAGCTCGACGACGTGCGCCGCGACCTCTCCCAGTGGTCGCAGTGGGTGGTGCGCGACCCCTCCGGGCGGCTTGTCGGTGGGGTCCGCGCCCGCCTGCACGGCAACGGCTGGGAGATCGGCCGGCTCATGCTCGCCCCCGATGTGCGCGGGCGCGGGCTGGGCAAGGCGCTGCTGGAGCACGCGGAGGCCGCGGCCCCCGCCTCCGCCGACATCGCCTATCTCATCACCGGCCAGGCGAGCGCGGCCAACCTGCGCCGCTACAAACGCGCCGGATACCGGCCCGCCCGCCCGGGCGAGACGGGCTCCGACCCGTTCCGCGGGACCGTCGAACTCGTCAAGCCGCTGCGACGCGCGTAGCCACCTGCCGGCGCCGCGACCACCAGACCAGCGCTGCTGCGCTCACGCCGATGACGGCGATCTGGACGAGCATGAACGGGCCGCCGACGCCGGCGCTGCGGTCGAACATCTGGGTGACATCCGTGGTGTAGGAGGCGACCGCCCCCGCCACGACGTTGTTCACGACGTGGATCGCGATCGCCGCCTCCAGGCCCCCGGTCAGTTGCGTCGCGATCGACAGGGCTACCCCGAAGGCGAGGTAGTAGAGGTTGAGCCACGGGTCGGTCGCCAGGTGAGCCGAGGCGAACAACACGGCCGAGACCGTGGTGCCGCCGATGAGCGCGGCCCGCTGCCCGCTGAACCACGAGCCGGCGGCGCGCTGCACGTAGCCGCGGAAGAAGATCTCCTCCGCCGCCGCCTGCAGGGGCATCAGCAGCACCCCGATGAGCAGGAACGTGAGCCACTGGGGGCTGCGGCCGCCGCCGCCCTGGTCGGCGAACAGCGGCGTGAACACGATCATGTAGGCCAAGAACAGGACGAGCAGCAGCGGTACCGGCGTCAGGATCAGCTGCCAGCGCAGGCGCTGCTGCACCGAGGAGTTCCACCCCCACGACTGCCGGTGGATGACCCGCACCAGAAACCAGGTGATGGGGATGAGCGCGACGAGGCCCAACAGGCTCCCGGCATAGACCATCGGGGTCATGGCGGTGAAGTCGAAGGGTCGCCCGAAAACGGAGGCGTCGATCGCCATCGCCCCCAGGGACGCCGCGAAGCTCGCGACGAGCATGAGGATCATGCCGAGCGGGATGCCGACGGCCGGCTTCCACCAGCGGGCTTTCGTCGTGCGCAGGGTGCTTGAGTACGGCAGGCCGGGTGTCGGTGCCCCCGGTGGGACAAGGTCGGCGTTGAGGTGACTCATGTCTCCACCATCACCCATCGGGTGGGTGCGTGCGGCGGACGGCTGTCATCGGAGCCCATGACGAAGGCAGGCTGCTGCGATGACATTGTCACGGGGTACTCGCGCGCCGGCAGGCGCGACGATTTCGGCCGACCGAGCTCGTTGTGGCAGACTGGATTCTCGCGTCCGCTCCGCGTTCGTGCCCCTGCCACAGGGGGGTGAGCACTCCGGGATTCCCGGTCGCCGCGGACCAAACCCAACACTTGTCGGCACTCGGTGTGACACCGAGCGCCCCCGAATCCGTGGGTGACCTGTGGCACCGCGAGAAAGCGACTTGGCCATGCACAAGCTCGACGTTGTCGATGCTCCCAGCCTCCGCGACGACATCCCGGCGTTCCGCGCCGGTGACACCGTCAAGGTGCACGTCAAGGTCATCGAGGGCACGCGCTCCCGAGTGCAGATCTTCCAGGGCGTCGTCATCCGCCGCCACGGCCGCGGCATCGGCGAGACCTACACCGTGCGCAAGGTCAGCTTCGGCGTCGGGGTCGAGCGCACCTTCCCGGTGCACTCCCCGGTCGTGGAGAAGATCGAGGTCGTTACCCGCGGCGACGTGCGCCGCGCCAAGCTGTACTACCTGCGCAACCTGCGCGGCAAGGCCGCCAAGATCCGCGAAAAGCGCTGACACACGCGGGGATTCGCCCCGCCTTCGCAGTTGCGACACGGCCTGGGTCGGTCACGGCCCGGCTGCGTCGCCTGCTCAGCTTCGGCAGGTAGCGTGCCGCACGTGCGAGACGACAGGACGGCCAGATGAGCGACGGTTCTCAGCGGGACCCAGCGGATGCCGCGAAACCCTCGGACTCCACCTCAGAGGCGTCGGGGACAGGAGCAGGTGACGACGGCAGGCAGGAGAGCCGGAGCGCCACCCGTACCCAGGAGCGCGCCGGTGGCCCCTCGCAGGGCAACAGCATCGGGCGCAGCCTGCTGATGTTCCTCAAAGAGGTCGTCATCGTCGTCGTCCTGGCGGTCGTCCTCTCCCTCGTGCTCAAGACGTGGTTCGTGCAGTCCTTCTGGATTCCGTCGGGCTCGATGAACAACACGCTCGTCAAGGACGACCGGGTCAGTGTCTCCAAACTGACCCCTCGGTTCTTCGACCTCAAGCGGGGCGACATCGTCGTCTTCGCGGACCCGGGCGAATGGCTCACCGACGTCGTCCCGCCGCAGCAGGGTCCCGTCGCCGAGCGGATCAACTCGGTGCTCTCGTGGGTCGGTCTGCTGCCCAACGACGAGGGCAATCACCTCATCAAACGGATCATCGGCCTGCCCGGTGACAAGGTGCAGTGCTGCACGGCCGACGGACGGCTGCTGGTCAACAACGCTCCCATCACCGAGCCGTACGTCTACCCCGGTGACCGGCCCAGCGACATCACGTTCGACATCACGGTGCCGGCCGATCACCTGTGGGTCATGGGCGACCACCGCTCCAACTCCAAGGACTCCCGGTACAACGACGCGCCCGCGGACAACGGGAGCCTCGGCTCCGTGCCGATCGACAATGTGGTCGGCCGAGCCTTCGCCGTCGTGTGGCCACTGAGCAAGCTGAGCTGGCTGAGCACCCCCGAGAGCACGTTCGCGCGGGTGCCCGATCCCGGCGCAGCGCCGGCGGACCCAACGCCCGGTGAGCCGGGGCAGACCAGCCCCGCGCCGCCCGCGACGGAGCCGACCCCGGCCCCCACACCGTCTCCGAGCCCCACGGCGGCCACCCCCGCCGGGACGCCGTGAGCGGCAGGCCCCCCACTGGTAGCGAGGTCGGAGCGCGAACCCCGGCGGTTCGGCGGGCTCGTCGACCCACGTGGTCGAGCAAGCCGTCGCTGCGGGTCGAGCGCGACCTGCAGCGCCAGGGGTACCGGCTCGTGGCCGGCATGGACGAGGTCGGCCGCGGAGCGTTGGCCGGGCCCGTCAGCGTCGGGGTCGTCGTGATCGACGAGGGCTGCCGATCCGCGCCGACCGGTTTGAAGGACTCCAAACTGCTGCCCGCGCGCCGCCGCGAGGAGCTCGTGGCCCCCGTGCGGCGCTGGGCTCTGGCCTTCGGGGTCGGGCACGCCAGCGCCGCCGAGATCGACGCCGTCGGGATCATGGCGGCCCTGCGGTTGGCGGGCCGGCGCGCTCTGGCCGCGGCCGGGGTGCGACCCGATGTCATCGTGCTCGACGGCAACCACGACTGGCTGACCGATCCGCGGCGCGAGGGACTGCTGGGATTCACCGAGCCCGAGCCGGCCGCCCTCGCCGGTCACCCGGCCACCGAGGTCGCCGATGCCAGCGAGGCCAGCGAGTCGCTGTCCGGCGAGGTGCCGCTCGTGCGCACCCTCATCAAGGGCGACATGCGCTGCTCCTCGGTGGCGGGCGCCTCCGTGCTGGCCAAGGTCGAGCGCGACGCGATGATGGTGTCGCTGGCCGCGCAGTACCCCGAGTACGGCTGGGTCGGCAACAAGGGCTACGCGGCGACCGAGCACCGCGCCGCCCTGCTGCGCTTGGGGGCCTGTGAGCTGCACCGACGGTCGTGGAACCTGCTGGCTGCCCCCACCGCGAGCGATCCCGAAGGCGACGAGCCGAAGTGTGCCGACGACGGGCCGGAGAAGCGGGGTTGTGACACCGCCGGCGACTCGGCCGCCCGGGGGCTTCGCGGTAGCGCGGGCATGAGTGATGATGGGCTGGCGTCCCCGGCGGGGGCGCAACTGCTGGACGTGGAGGTGAGCCGGGCGTGAGTTCTGAAGACCTGGAGAAGTACGAGACCGAGATGGAGCTGCAGCTCTATCGGGAGTACCGCGACGTGGTCGGACTGTTCTCGCACGTCGTCGAGACCGAGCGCCGGTTCTACCTGTGCAACTCCGTCGACGTGAAGGTGCGCGGCGACGCCGGCGAGGTGTACTTCGACGTCTCGATGTCGGACGCCTGGGTGTGGGACGTCTACCGCCCAGCGCGGTTCGTCAAGAACGTGCGCGTGGTGACATTCAAGGACGTCAACATCGAAGAGCTCGCCAAGTCCGACCTCGAGTTGCCCGACGACGATAAGTTCTCTTCCTGATCCACAAGCCTCCAGCGCCGGTGGGGCCCATCCACAGGTAGGCGTCGCTGCGTCTGCGCGCAGGGGTCTGTTCGCGGTAGGTCTGCTGCCCAATCGAGGAGTGAAGGGGCAGCGGATCATGGGCGGACGTAATCGCGCGGTGGGCGCCTACGGTGAGCGGGTGGCCGCGCGTCGGCTCCTCGAGTTGGGCTACGAGATCTTGGCGACCAACTGGCGCTGCCGGGAGGGGGAGGTCGACATCATCGCCCTCGACGGCACCTGCCTGGTCGTCGTCGAGGTCAAGACCCGCACGAGCGACCGCTTCGGCTCCCCGATCGAGGCCATCACGCCGCGTAAGGCCGCGCGGCTGCGCCGATTGGCGGGCACCTGGCTGGCGCAGCACCCGCACGTGGCCAGCCGCCGCGTGCGCATCGACATCGTCGGCGTCCGGCAGCCGCCGCGCGGTGCCGCTGAGGTGACCCACCTGATGGGCGTCTGAGCGGAGCCTGTTGGGGGCTTCTCCGCACGAATCGCCGTCCACAGGGGGCATCGGGTCCCGGGGTGCATCCACAGGCGACTAGGCCGAATTCTGCGGGCCGAGGCACTCCTTGCCTAATGTCCGGGCCGTGACCGACAACCTCTTTCTCCACCAACTCCACCAACTCCACCAGCTCGACCAGAGCGCCGCCGCCTGGGGCGTGCCAATGCCGCTCAGCGCCGCTGGCGCCGCCCCGGTCCGCCGCGCCGCCGAGCCCGCGAACCGATCGGGGCACCGGCCATGACGATGGGGTTGACACGCTGTGTCGCGCTCGACGGCATCGCGGGAGCGGTCGTCGACGTCGAGGCCGACATCGTCAAGGGGCTGCCGGCATTCGCGATCTCCGGGCTGCCCGATGCAGCGTGCCGACAGAGCGCCGACCGGGTCAAGGCGGCCGCCGCCAACCTCGGGCGCTCGCTGGCGCAGGACCGGATCACCGTCAACCTCTCCCCGGCGTGGCTGCCGAAGGTCGGCTCGACCTTCGACCTGGGCATCGCGGTCGCGGTGCTCGCCGCGACGGGAGCGCTGCAGCAGCGGTATATCGCCGACGTCGTGCACATCGGTGAGGTGGGCCTCGACGGCACGATCCGGCCGGTGCGCGGCGTGCTGCCGCTGGTCCTGGCCGCGGTGCAGGCGGGGCATCGGGAGGTCGTGGTGCCCGCCGCCAATGCCGCGGAGGCGGCGCTCGTCTCCGGGGCACGAGTCGTGCCGGTGACGACCCTGGCCGAGGTGATCGCCCGCTACGAGGCGCTCGCTGACGGCCGCCCCGTCGCCGAGGTGTCGGTACCGGCAGGCGAGGCTTCTCGACCCGGGCCGATGCGGGACCTTGGTGAGATCGCTGGGCAGACGGAGGCCCGCTTCGCCCTCGAGGTTGCGGCCGCAGGCGGGCACCACCTCTTCCTGCTCGGGCCGCCGGGCGCCGGCAAGACGATGCTCGCCGAGTGCATGCCTGGGGTGCTACCGCGGCTGGGTGAGCAGGACGCGATGCAGGTCACAGCGATCCACTCGCTGCTGGGGCAGTTGGAAGACGGCTCGATGATGCGGCGGGCGCCGTTCGTCGCGCCGCACCACGACGCCTCGTTGGCCGCGCTGGTCGGCGGCGGCAGCGCGGCGGTGCGCCCGGGGCTCATCTCCCAGGCGCACGCGGGGGTGCTGTTTCTCGACGAGTCGACCGAGTGTCCAGTCCTCGGCCGGTGCATTGCGAAGCAGGTCGAGCGCTTCGCGAGCCTCGGCCCGCAGGGGCGCGAACCGCCGGTAACGTGGTGTGCCAGGACGACCCGTCCTCTTCTGGGTCGTGGTTCGTGATACGGGCGAGGTCTTCACATACGGGCTCACGACATCGAGCACGGCAAAGAGCAGGGCCTGCGTCCGGTAGAACCTCTTGGTGCACGGTCCGTCAACACTGAGCGCGACCAGCTCGTCCAGGAGTGGCGTGAACATCCGAGTGCGGTTCTCTCCGAGGCGGAGTATCTGGGCCGACTCGGAGTAGATCTCGTCGGCGAAGTCATGGGCATCGAGCCGGTCTGCAAGCAGCTCGGCATGCTGCCAGAAGACCTGGTCGACGACGTAGTCTCGGTCCAGGTAGAGCGTGGTGACGGTGACAAGATCTTCGGGTTCGCCACCACACAGGGTGTTGGCACCCAGGGCCACGACGTCACCGGCGCAGACGGGCTTCTCACCAAACTCGCTGAGCACGATCGCAGATCCTGCGCGGACGAAGATCAGCTTGACGCAGTCATGCGCCACGGGCGCGATAGGCACACGGATGCTGCAAGTGCGAGCAATGATTGGTTGAAGGCGCGCCGAAGGCATACATGCCTGCTACGGCCGACCCGCACCAGGCGTGGGCCGGGTCATGGCGCGCAGCCTCTCATTGCGGTCGCTGGTGGGGCGCCACGAGGTCTAGGAACCAGAGACGTCACGGGGCTGACCCCCAGAGGGGGGGTCGGGCAGCCCTACCCCAGCGCGTCGCGGCGAGCAGCCCACTGGCCGACCGGTCGCGCCATGGTGAAGTCGGGGTGGTCATAGTCGGCGTTCTTGGTCCTCTCCTCCGGCAGCAATGGTGCTTGGATCCCCGCCCAAGGGCCTGCCACGGCTTCTGCCGCGTGTGTGGTCTCCCACCGGGCATCACGGTAAAAAATGTAGCAGATAGTACAATTGACCGCCTGTGGCTGAGTTCGCGGTCGCCGCGTCGGTGTCGAGTCGCGGGCGAAGGGGGTGAGACGTGTCGTAGCTCCCGAGCGGGAGATGTCACCGTCATGCGCGGGAGACTTAGCGCACTATAGAACGAGTTCTACCTCAGTCTTGGACCTAACTAGGGCATCGCAGGCTGCGAGATTCCCAACCCATACTCACGCCATTGGTATCAAAGATCGTACTTGACGGTACATAAATGGCTCTGGCATCGTGATGTGCTGTGAGTGGAGATCCTCGTGTGGCCAACGGTTGGGGTGCCGAGCATCGGCGTGCCCAGGCCGAGCAGATCAGTTGTGCCGACGTGGTCGATGCGCTGGGTCGTCGTCACCGCCACCGTGCGCACATCCTGGGGCTGGAGAGTCCCACCCCCGGCAGGGTCCTCTTCGGACCAGTCGTGACTATCGCCTTCTTCCCCAGTTGCGCTGCCAGCGTCGACCCCGCTGTACACGATTTCCGATCGCTGATCCGTGAGGCGGTTGGCGACGACGCCGAGGGAAAGGTCCTCGTGCTCGCGACCAACGGCCATCCAGGCGTCTCGGTCGGTGGTGGAACGAAGCTTGGCCGCGTTCACCACTACGGGCTCGACGGGGTGCTGACAGATGGCCGGCTCCGGGACTACGCCGAGCTTCGAACGTACGGGTTCACCGCGTACTGCGCCGGGGAAGCGGTCGAGGCTGGCGGTGCGCTGATCACTCCACACCAGGCGAACGTTCCCGTGGTGCTGGATGGTGTCGGCATCATGCCGGGCGACTACGTTCTCGCCGACGGATCGGGGGCGGTCATCATCCCCGGCGCGGAGATCGACGAGGTCCTACTCGGTGCGACAGCGGTGAAACAGGAGGACGCGCGCTTCCGTGAGCAAATCGCGCAGGAACGCGCCAGTGCCGGGGAGAGCGCCCGGGGAGAGCGAGAGCGATGACCGAGCCGGGACGCGACGAGCGGACAGAACCATCACCAGACGCTGGAACGGGAGATAGCCCTGGCTCCCGCAGCGCTTCTCGACACCACGCCGAGCCGGAGGCGGGCGACCACTCCAACGACAGCGTTGGCCGCGAGATGTTCGCTTGCCCGCACTGCGGGCACCAACTCAGCATGTTCAGAGAAGCGCGGTCGAGCCCCGGAGACAAGGCCGCTGCCTGGGTGGCGAGCGTCGCGGGCTCATGGCCGTTCCTGCTAATCCTGGTGGTGGCGATTCTCGCGTGGTTTGTCGTGAACACTATCCTGCCGCTCTTTTATCCCCACCCGACGGCCATGCTGGACTATCTAGGAACGGCTCTGGCGATCGTCGCGGCTCTGCAGGGACCGCTGATTCTGCTCACTCAGCGACGGGAGTCGGACCGGGACCGTGCGCGAGACATCGAGACGTTCCACATCTCTCAGAACACCGAAGCCGATCTGCACTCGATCAGTCATGCCATCAACTCGGTTCTTGAGCAGTGGGAACGCGACCGGTCGTCAGGTGCCGTTGACGTACCGGGAGGTGGCGGTACGGCTGAGAAACCGCGGACGGGAGCCACTCGATCGCAGGACTCATCGTGACCTCCGAGGCTGGCGGGTTCAGTCCAGATCGGGAGCACGGTGAGTGAGAAGAAGCCGCGACGGCTGACCGCCAAGGGCGAGGCCACTCGCCTGCGTATCGTCGCGGCAGCCGCCGATCTCATGTACTCGCAGGGCGTCGAGGCCACCAGCGTTGACGATGTCATAGAGGCCAGTGGAACGGGCAAGTCTCAGGTTTACCACTACTTCTCGGACAAGACCGAGTTGGTTGAGGCAGTCGTGAGGGCCCAGATTGAGCGGGTGCTTGGCGAGCAGGCACCATTCCTCGACGACCTGCGCACGATGCGCGGCTTCGAGCGTTGGCGGGATGCGATCGTGGTAGGAGTGCGTGGTTGGCGAGGTGCTCACGGCTGTCCGATGGGGTCGCTGGCGAGCGAAATCGCTGGCCGGTCTGAGACTGCGCGTGAGAATCTCCAGCGAGGATTCAGCGTCTGGCAGCACTGGTTCCGTCTCGGACTGGAGCGCATGCAGGACTCAGGCGAGCTACGGCCGGACGCAGATGCTGAGGAACTCGCCGTCGGTCTGATGGCGGCTGTCCAAGGCGGGTACCTCCTCGTCAAGACCACACGGGACGAGCGCAGCATGGCAATCGCGCTCGACATGGCTCTCGACTCCATCCGCGTCGCGCTGAGCGCCGCAGAGTGAACTGCGGAGGAGAGCACATGCCTTCTGAGGCACGAGTCCCAGAGCCCGCGGACGATTCCACGAGCCATGCCGTGAGGAGGAGTTCTGCCCCGGCCTTTCACAGTTCGAGCTCTCTCCACTCGATGCCTCCCGAGCATGATGGTGCGAGTCAGGCCACGGCCAGCTTGCGGGCAATGGTCGACCGGGTTCCTGAAGGCTGGACCGTCGTCGCATACGAAGGTCGCTCATACGGATTGACCCGGACCACGCGAGTGCAGGGCCAGAGCATCAGCATCTCGGCCGAAGAGCTAGGAGGCGAAGACCTGATCAGCGCCAACGTGTACCGCACTCGCAAAGCAGAGCACCTACGGCCCTGTGAGGTATCCGAAGCCAAGGTGCTGGCATTCCTGCGCGGGTGGACGCCCGCATGACCCCTCGCGACACTCTGTCAGCAGGATCAGGAATCCACGCCGAATCCTCTGGTGTGGCTTCATCGACTACGAGGACCACGACATGTTGGCATGGCCCCGTTTAGAGATTCCACGCCTGGATGTGCACGGGCCCGCAGTCTCGGTCTATGACACTGAGAAGCGATCGTTGGTGACGTTGCGGCCGGACGACGCCGCGCGGATGTACGTCTGTGGTATCACACCGTACGACTCCACTCATCTCGGCCATGCGGCCACCTACGTCGGCTTCGATCTGCTTAACCGCGCCCTTCGAAACGCTGGGCGCGATGTCATCTATGTCCAGAACGTGACCGACGTCGATGACCCGCTGCTGGAACGCGCCCACGCGCGAGGCATTCCCTGGAGTGATCTCGCACAACGCGAGATCGAGCGATTCCGGCAGGACATGACAGCCTTACGCGTGCTGCCACCCGCGCATTACATCGGGGTTGCCGAGACCGTCACCAAGATCATCTCTCGCATCGAGATGTTGAAAGAACGCGGCTCCATCTACCGAGTGGGGATCGACCTCTACTTCGAGGTGTCTGCCGACCCATCCTTCGGCCGTATATCGTCACTCGACCGCGACGTGATGCTGAAGGACTTCGCCGAGCGTGGTGGTGACCCCGACCGGAAAGGCAAGCGCGATCCGCTCGACTGTCTGGTTTGGCGCGGCGAGCGGCCAGGGGAGCCGTTCTGGCCCAGTCCGTGGGGGCCGGGACGACCCGGATGGCACATCGGATGCACCACAATCGCCCAGGAATATCTGGGACCATCCTTCGACGTACAGGGTGGAGGACGAGACCTGGCATTCCCGCACCACGAGATGTCCGCAGGACTCGGTCATGTCATTCATCCACAGCATCGGTTCGCGCAGACCTTCGTCCATGCCGGGATGGTTGCCTACGACGGCCAGAAGATGTCGAAGTCGCGCGGAAACCTGGTCTTCGTCTCCTCTCTGCGAAAGCAAGGAGTGGACCCTGTGGCCATCCGCCTCGCCCTCATGCGGCACCACTACCGATCAAGCTGGCAGTGGACAGACGCCGAACTCCCTGCCGCACTCGTCACGTTGAAGCAGTGGCGGCGTGCCCTGGCGCTCGGTAGCGGGGCGCCGGCAGCACCGGTCGTGCAGGCCGTGCTATCGGCACTAGCCGCCGACCTGGACGCTCCGGCCGCGGTTACCATTGTGCAGGCGTGGGTTGACGCCTCGCTTGGTACCGACACTGTGGCGGACAAGCGAGACAGCTCTGCCTCTATGACGGTTCGACGTCTGGCGGACGCTTCACTCGGTCTCCTGCTCTGATCGGATCACCCCGGACTGGGAATATTCGGCCATCGTGCACGAGCTGGCTACGCCTGCGTCCAGGTGGTGCCGGAGGTGTGGTCCTGGATGGCGATCCCAGCACTAGCCAGTTCGTTCCGGATGCGGTCGGCTGTGGAGAAGTCTCCTGCGTCTCGCGCATGAGAGCGATTCGCGAGCAGGACCTCGACGAGGGTAGAGATCGTGCTGCTCTGCACGTCGGCTCGCGGGGCGGTCGTGAAGCCGCCGGGCTCGGCTCCTAACACTTCGGTCATCGCGAGCACCGATTCGTACGCGGACATGACGGCAGCTGCATCGCCGTTATCCAGAGCGATGTTGCCCGCGCGCACGTGGTCGTGTAATACCGCGAGCGCCGCTGGAACATTCAGATCGTCGTCGAGCGCGGCCGCAAAGGCAATGGGCGGCTTCGGGACGTCGGATGCTGTGTTCGCGAGCTGTGTTCGTGCGCGGCGCTGGAAGGTCGCGATTCTCGTGACCGCAGCTTCGGTGTGCGCGAGGGCTTCCTGGTGATAGTCCAAGGCGCTGCGGTAGTGCGCGCTGAGCAGGTAGTAACGCAGGGTCGCCGGGCCGACGCGGCGGAGGAGTTCGTCGGCATACAGAGAGTTGTCTAGCGACTTGGCCATCTTCTGACCGCCGACGGTGACGAGGCCGTTGTGCACCCAGTACTTGGCGAACTCCTCGCCTGCTGCGGTGGACTGGGCAAGCTCGTTCTCATGGTGCGGGAACCGCAGGTCGAGGCCACCTCCGTGGATGTCGAATGCACGGCCGAGGTAGTGCCTGGACATCGCCGAGCACTGTATGTGCCATCCCGGCCTGCCGGTTCCCCATGGTGAGCGCCAACGAGCGGATGCTGGGTCGCTGGGCTTGGCTCCCTTCCAAAGCGCGAAGTCGCGGGGATCGGTCTTTGCCCCGCCAGGCCCTTCGTCAGGGTCCACCACGGCGTCGGGGGTCTGCCGGGTGAGCGTGCCGTATGCCTGCCAGCTGCTGACATCGAAGTAGACGTCGCCGGAGCCGTCGCCGGCGACGTAGGCGTGTCCGCGGCGAAGGAGTCGTTCGATCAGGGTCAGTGCTTGCGGGATGTGACCGGAGGTTCGGGGTTCATGGGTTGGCGGGAGAACACCCAACGCGGTGTACGAGCGCGCGAACTCCGTCTCGACACGGTAGGCGCGTGCCCACCATGGTTCAGTCTCGGTTGCTAGGTCCAGAACCTTGTCGTCGACGTCGGTGACGTTGCGAACGAGGGTGACCGCGTAGCCGCGGTGGGTGAGCCAGCGTCGCCAGAGATCGTAGACGAGGGCGCTACGAAGGTGCCCGATGTGCGGCGCGGACTGCACGGTCGGCCCGCACACATAGATGGAGACTCGTCCTGGGGTCAGCGGGACGAAGCTACGTAGCTCCCGGACAGCACTGTCGTAGATGCGAAGCATCAGTCCGCAGCCTCCTGCCTGGTAGAAGCCGCGATCGCGACGAGCGGACCAGTCATAGGCGGGGCACCCTGATGTAGTCCAGGCCCGAGAGGTTCACTAGCGTCTCTCGGAAACCGCGGACGATGACGCCCAGGACCGCCTGACAATGGCCGCATCGCATGACTGCACCCATGGCCGTGATGAAGACATGCGCGCAGGCGAGGTTGAAAGAGCTGCCGCAGCCCCGGCACCTGCCGACCGTCACAGTGATCTCGATACCGAGAGCAGTCGCGAACGCACCCGCGAGGGCGTTTCCGTCGACGTGAGTCATCGACTGCCTCCAAATCGTTCCGTACGAATCTGCGTGGGGTCGTGGCCCAGTTCGACAAGCCAACCGGCGACGGCCTCAACGAACGATGTCGGTCCGCAGACGAAGATGCGTGGCGACAGCGACGCGGGAAAGGTCGACGCTGCGAGCGCCTCACGCGTCAGCCGTCCAGGTGGCCGGCCCGCTCCAGGTGCTGACTCGCGCGTGTAGACAATCTCGACGACGGTTCGTGAGAGCTCTGCCAGTTCGTCAGCGAAGAACTCATCGCGCGGACTGCGGACCGAGTACAGCAGCCGAAACTCAGCACCTTTCAACTCACGTTCACGCGCCGAGGCCATCGAGAACAAGGGCACAACCCCTGAGCCGCCCGCGATGAGCTGAACCGGTGACTGCTCGGGCTCAGCGGGGATCCAGACGAAGAAGCGTCCGAGCGGTCCTTGTACCTCGACTTCTTCACCTTCCGCGAGCTGACGCACAAGAAACGGCGACACCTCGCCCCCGGGTAGCTCCTGGACCACCAGCACGACCCGTGTCGACTCACCCGAAGACGCCAGCGAGTAAGACCGGGACGCCTGGTACCCGCCCGGTGCCGTGAGCCGGATGTCGAGATGAGCTCCGGCGTCGTTTCCAGGCCAGGTCGGCACAGCCAGTTCAAGACGCACGGCCGAGCCGGTCTCAAACTGCCGACTGATCACCCGCCCGAGGTGCCACCGGACTCGGTTAGAGGTGATCACCAGTAGCGCTCCTCCCGCCACGGGTCGCCACGGAGGTGATAGCCGTTCTGTTCCCAGAACCCCGGGTCGTCCGAGGGCATCATCTCCATCCCGCGAACCCACTTCGCGCTCTTCCAGAAGTAGAGGTGAGGCACGAGAAGTCGAGCAGGACCTCCGTGCTCGGGCCTGAGAGGCTCGCCCTCCGCTTCGGTGGCTACCCATGCCTGACCATCGAGCAGATCCTCGAGAGGGAGGTTGGTGGTGTATCCGCCGTAACTACGGACCATCACATAGTCGTAACTGGTCTCGACATCCTCGAACAGCCGGTCTATGGGCACGCCACGCCAAGCCATGTCCAGCTTCGACCAGTGGGTGACGCAGTGGATATCGGTGACGATGTCTTCGACGCCCACCTCCTGAAGCTCACTCCAGTTCCATCGGTGCGCGACCTGGTCCTCGGTCGTGATCGTGAAGCTCCATCGGCTCTCGTCGACATTGGGCGTGGGTCCCGTCGAGAGCACCGGCCAGTCGTAGACGTGGGTCTGCCCAGGAGGCAGTCGCGGGTCACTGGAGCCACCTCGTCCTCCGAAACCGCTGTTGATCACTGTCATGGCTACCCCTTCCTCCGGGAACTCTCTACTGTGGCCCGCGCGAACGGTCGGCGTCGCTCACGAGGGAGCGATGTTGGGTAGGTGTTCCGGACGACGCCAGGCTCGGAGTGGCACCCTGAGCCAGCTTTAGGCGGGTCCACACGTTCATGTTGATGACGACCGCGGCGATCTCGGCGACTTCGCGCTCCGTGAAGTGGAGCCGCAGTTCTTTGTGCAGGGCCGGAATCTCCTCGTGACGGAACAAGGTGAGACCTTCGCAGTAGGCGAGCGCGACTCTCTGCCCGGGCGAGTACATGGCGCTCTCGCGCCACGACGCCAGGTGTGCGGTCTGCTCGGACCGGATCCCGATCCTGGCCGCCACCTCGGCGTGGAGAATCAGGCAGTAGGAGCAGGGGTTGAGCTGTGCGACGCGCAGACGAAGGAGTTGTAGCAGGACACGGTCCGCCGACAGCTCTGCGGCGTACCCGAACTGTGCGGCCATGTCCTTGGCAAGTTCGTGGAACGGGGTGATGTCTGGGTCGAAGCGAGTGTTCTCGAACCGGAGACTCCCGAGTACCGGTTTCGGGTCTTCGGTGCCGGGCTCAGGCATCGTCGCGACCGTCCCGTCCAGTGCCCGGAATGTCCACCATGGCGGCGTACTCGGGGTTGCGCTCGATGAAGGACCGGAACACGGGGCACCTCACGGTCGCGCTCTTGCCCTCCGCGCGGATGCTGTCCAGCACCCTGCGGGTGAGTTCGGTCGCCAAGCCCTGTCCTCGGTAGTCCGGCAGGATCGAGGTCGCCAACAGCGTCACTCTGCCGTTCTTGTCCGCGAACGGGACGGCTCCGAATTCGACGCCATCCTTGGTTGCGACGAAGGCGCTGGCCTGAGCATCCACTGCGATCGAGAACGACGTGCCGTCCTCGAGGTTCGTCGACCTGGCATCGGGCTCGTCATGCCGTGCGCCTGTGTCCGTGAAGGCGCCACCAGCCTGATTCTGGTCCTGTGGGTCCATACTTCCTGTCACCTGACCCAGGTCCTCGGGTTCGTTCATGCCGTTTCCTCTCCAACCTCTGTCGCCGGACCTGCATCGCCGAGGAGTCTTGGTTTGACCCTAGCAGCCGCGTGACATCGGTCTTGTCGGTCGTCGCGAGACCAGCCGCCCCGCCTCGGGGGCGACGCATCGTCTGGCCTCGACTCTAACGCAGGACATGTGGAATAGTTGGACCGCCCGGTCCGTTACAGCACGTGATGGCGCGGCCGCGCGTCACCTGCTAGGAGGAGCCAAAGTGACCACCAACGACTACCGCAGGACCCCTGAGTTGCTCAGCCGCCTGAGCGACGAGCAGCATCGGGTGACGCAGCAGGACGGCACAGAGCCGGCCTATCGGAACGAGTACTGGGACAATCACGAGCCTGGCATCTACGTCGACATCGTCTCGGGTCAGCCGCTGTTCTCGTCCACCGACAAGTACGACAGCGGCACGGGATGGCCGAGCTTCACGGCGCCCATCGCCGCCGACGCTGTCACGACCAAGGCGGACCGGACGCACGGCATGATCCGCACCGAGGTGCGCTCGGCGGGCGCCGACAGCCATCTCGGGCACCTATTCCACGACGGACCCGCCGCCGCCGGGGGCCAGAGGTACTGCATGAACTCGGCCGCGATGCGCTTCGTTCCTGCCTCCAAGCTCGTCGAGGAGGGCTACGGCCAGTTCAGTGCACTGTTCGACACCGACCAGGACTCTACGAAGGGAGCCACCGCATGACCAGCGGGACCAACGACAGCGGAGCGATCGCGCAGGTCTCGGGAGCGGAGACAGCCGTTCTGGCTGGCGGGTGCTTCTGGGGCATGCAGGACCTAATCCGTCGCCAGCCGGGCATCTTAGGAACCCGCGTCGGGTACACGGGTGGGCAGAACGAACACCCGACGTACCGCGACCACCCAGGCCATGCGGAGGCGATCGAGGTCGTCTTCGACCCTTCGAAGACGAGCTATCGGGACATCCTGGCGCTGTTCTTCCAGATCCACGATCCCTCGACGCTGAACCGTCAGGGGAACGACCGAGGGACGAGTTACCGCTCCGCGATCTTCCCGGTGACGCCGGAGCAGGAGCGGATCGCCCGCGACACGATCGCGGATGTGAACGCATCGGGTCTGTGGCCGGGTAAGGCAGTTACCAGTATCGAGCCGGTCGGTCCGTTCTGGGAGGCGGAGCCCGAGCACCAGGACTACCTGGAGAAGTATCCGAACGGCTACACGTGCCACTTCCCCCGCGACGGCTGGGTACTACCGGAGCGGAGTTCGCCCAGCGTGGCAACATAGCAAGGTTCTGAGGTTTGGGCCCGGGCATCTGGGGTCGAGATCCGCCTCGCCGCCCCCGAAGGGTCCGGTGACGGTTGACGACTGCACAGCCATGCCCAACCGCGAGGGCCCCGATCCTGAAGTACGACATGAGGCTCTCGTCGGCTGCTCGCAAGGGTGGTCCACGCCGATGGTCGTTGGCACCTGAGTGCGGGCGAGAGACCGCCCAACCCGAGGCGATTAGCCTTGGGGTATGACTGACAGCGCCAGCGGCCCCCGCCCGCGCCGCTTGACGGCGCGCGGCGCCGCAACGAAGGCACGGATTATCGAGGCAGCCGATCAGTTGATGTACGAGCGCGGCGTTGCCTCGACGACTCTGGCCGACGTCCGTGCATCGAGTGGGACGTCGAAGTCGCAAGCTCTATCAGCACTTCGCTGAGAAGGACGCACTGGTGAAAGAAGTCATTGAGGCACGTGCAGAGGCACTGCTGTCACAGCAGCGCCGTCGCCTTGCGAGGGTCGAGTCGCTGCGCGGACTCGAACTCTGGCGCGATGAGCTAGTTGAACGCAATGCGCTCCGAAACGGCGCCTATGGGTGCCCACTAGGAGCGCTGGCGAATGAGATCGCTGATCATGACGAAGACACACGGAAAGTCATTGCTGCTCATTTTGACGCCTGGCTCCAACTCTTGACTGATGCGATTGAAGAGCTGAAGAAGCGCGGCGTGCTAATCCCGAGCGCCGAGGCGCACGCGTTGGCCACTGGGCTGTTGGCTGCTCTCCAAGGAGGTTACCTACTCGCTAAGACGGCCCGAGACGTCCGTCCCATGCGGGTGGTCCTCGACATGGCCATCGCACAGGTGCGGGCGTACTCGACGGAGAGCAACTCTGCGTGACTGCGCCCCACCCCGCTCGGCCAGCGCAGCGACCCTGAGATTCGCCCGGCTCCTAGAATCTGTGGACTTGAGGGTCCAGAACACGTTCAAGTCGAACGCGTAGGGAAGGCGCTGCGCTCTCCCGGCAGCCCTTTGGCTTAAGGCCCATGGCGCTTGCGCCGCTCGCGAAGATCGGCAATCATGAGAGTGGACCCTGGGGTCCATTGTTAGCTCACCGAGCGATTGGACGGAAGATGGCAACGGTTGATGTGACAGACAAGAACTTCCGCGAAGTGACCGAGCGGGAAGGGATCGTCATCCTTGACTTCTGGGCTACCTGGTGCGGTGCATGCAAGGCGTTTGCGCCGGTGTACGAGGCAGCATCTGAGAGCCACATGGATATCCTCTTTGGCAAGGTCGACACGGAGGCGGCGCAGCAGTTGTCTGAGTCACTCGCAATCCGCGCGCTACCAACAATCGCGGTCTACCGCGACTCGATCAGGGTGTTCTTCCAGGCCGGTGCGCTCCCGAGGCCCGCGCTTGACGACCTGATCACACAGGTACGGGCGCTCGACATGGCGCAAGTGCGAGCCGAGATCGAGAGCCATGCCCACGTCCACTAGTAGTTGCCGTGGTCAGGAGGACGATGTCCCGGACATGCGTCGGGCTGCGTGAGGCGTCTCCCTGATTGGATCGGGTCGTCAGGAGTTGATGTTGTCGAGTTCGGCGAGGTCCTGTTCTGTGAGGGACAAACTGGCGCCGGTGATGTTCTCGCGCAGGTGCGCGACCTTCGAGGTCCCAGGGATGAGGAGGATGTTCTCCGAGCGCTGCAGCAGCCAAGCAAGGGCGACAGCCATCTGGGTTGTCTCCAGACGGGTTGCCACGGCGGTGAGCGCATCGGCCTGGAGCGGGGAGAACCCACCGAGGGGGAAGAAGGGGACGTAGGCGATGTTGTCGGCGGCGAGGCTGTCGATCAGATGGTCGTCCCACCGGTTGGCGAGGTTGTACATGTTCTGCACGCAGACGATCGGTGTCACCGCGCGGGCTTCGGCAACCTGCTCAGCGGTGACGTTACTGACTCCGAGCTGGCCGATCAATTCCTCTTGCTGGAGGCCGGCGAGGGTCTCCATGGCTTCGGCGATCGAGCCTGGCTGGGGGCCGTTGGCATCTCCCATGCGCATGTTCACCAGGTCGAGGCGCTCGGCCCCCAGGGATTCAAGGTTGTCCCGGAACTGCTGGCGCAGCTCCTCGGGAGTGCGCGCGGTTGGCCAGCCGCCCTCGGCGTCGCGGTTCGCGCCGACCTTGGTGGCGATCAGTACCGACTCCGGATACGGATGCAGCGCCTCACGAATCAACTCGTTGGCGACCCGCGGGCCGTAGGCGTCGCTGGTGTCGATGTGCGTGACGCCCTGCGCGACCGCCTCGCGTAGCACCGCGATCGCGCCGTCATGGTCAGCCGGTGGCCCCATCACCCAGGGTCCCGCGAGCTGCATGGCCCCGTAGCCGAAGCGGGTGACACTCCGTTCGCCAAGGTTCCAGGTGCCGCCGGGAGCGTGATTGACGCTGTGGTCATCGTGTCGTGCCTTCCTTGTTCGGATCAGGGGTGGTGCTCCGCACCGTCTTGTATCAGTGTTGGAGAGCAACTCTCTTCTGGGAAGTACGCACTTCGGAGTGCGTTACCTCCTGTGGAAAGGCGGACATGATGGCGACGACGACCGCGGCCGAGAAGCGCGAGCGGGCCAAGAGCGCGTACAACGCGTTCCTCGCGGTGTGCCCGAGCCGTCAGCTCCTCGACCGGCTCGCCGACAAATGGGTCGTGCTCATCCTCTGTGCTCTCGGCGGCGACGGCACCGGCAGCGTCGGCGAGCCGGCGTCTATGCGGTACTCCGAACTCTCCCGCCTCATCGCCGGTGTCAGCCAGAAGATGCTCACCCAAACCCTTCGATCCCTGGAACGAGACGGCCTCATCACCCGCACGGTCACCCCGACTGTCCCCGCCACCGTCGACTACGCGCTCACAGACCTCGGTCTCTCGCTCCACCGGACCACCCGGCAGCTCAGGGTCTGGGCGCAAGACCACATGGACACTGTCCAGACCCATCGCGACCACTACGACACCCAGCACTGACACCGTGCGACATCCGGGTACGCTGACCGAGCGCTTCGCTCCCAGGCTTGACATTGAGGCAGGGGAAGCCACCGCAGAGGATGTCCATCGGTTCGACGGCGCTCCAGTCGATGCTGGTGACGTCACCGAGGTTCAGCGCGTCGGGCCAGTGGCGGGCGACGGGTTCGTTGATCTCGAAGAACCAGATCGTCTCGGCGTCGAAGACATACTTGACAGCCAGATCGAGTCCGCCGTATCGAGACAACAGCGACCCGACCCGCAGACGACGCTCACCAGACGGGGTGTGGTCGTGCATGAAGGCTCCGGCAGTTCGGTGACCCCGAACCCGAGCCCCTCACGGCGCCCTGTCGCCGGGCTGATCACCTGCCAGGTGCACGATCCCGCCTGGTCGCCCGCGGAACCCCGCCGATAACCCGACGGAGCGCGTCCGCTCTCGACCGGCAGCCCGACGCCGATCCGTCTCCCCGCTCAGCCCTCTCTGAGCTGCCACGCGTCTTGCAGGTCGAGGGAGGGTGCCCCCTTCGTCGTGCGCCTCGGACCCCCGCCTCGTCGCCGACTACGGCTCGGAGCTGTCGGTGACGGATAACGTGAGTACCATGCTCAACTTGCTGGTTGACACCTCGACGTGGCTAGACCTGTCCAAACGACGTGACGGTCAGCGATGGATCGTTGCCCTCCGCGTCCTTGTTCATCAGGGTGAGGTCGAGTTGATCGTGCCGTCGCTCGTCATCGAGGAGTATGAGCGCAATCGAGAGCGTGTCGAGGCGTCGATGACCGCTAGTGTCGCTCAGCGCTTCAAACTGATCCGACAGGATCTTGATGACTTCGGCGGCACCGACACCGAGCAGGCGCTCAGGACCGTTGAAGACCTTGCACGCCACGCACCACTGATTGGCGCGATGACGACCCGCAACTTCGATGAAGTCCTCGATCTGCTCCGTGGTGGCCGCGCAGTGGAGGCCACGGACTCGGAACGCCACGCGGCGGTCGAACGAGGTCTCTCGAAGCGAGCACCTTTTCACCGCTCGCGCAACAGTGTCGCCGACGCGTTGCTGCTCGAGTTGTACGCAACCGCGATTGCAACTGTCGATCTTGCGCAACACCCCCATGCGTTCGTTACGTCCAACAGCGAGGACTTCTCATTACCCAATGGGGACAAGCGGCTGCCGCATCCAGACATCTCGGCAGCCTTCGCATCGGAGCATTCCACTTACGCACTGGGAGTCGACGGATTGAACGGGGTCCTTCGTCACCACTTCAGTCCAGAGATCGAGGAACTGTTCGCAGATACCGATTTCGTGGAGGAGCCGCGACGCTTGGATGAAATCCAAGACGCTGAGAAGGAGCTTTTCGATCGCATCTGGTACCACCGTTCACTGCAACACGAGTACCATTTGGAGGATGCTGGCGACTATGCCGGGCTCGAACGGTTACGGAAAATCGCCGGCGAGGGGCGAGCACGCGTTGAGGGGACCTACACGCAACCGGGAGAGCTAGGACCATACTCAGATTTCGAACTTGGCATGCTCAACGGGAAAATCTCTGCGTTGCGATGGGTCCTTGGCAGTGAGTGGGATTTTCTCGACACCTAGCGCCATCCGTGCGCATGCTCAGGTATGCCCGCGTTGCGAAATCCGAGCACCATCCATCGAGGTCAAGATGCAGTCGCCATGAGCACCTAAGCCGCGGCATGAGGCACGATCGGTGTTGCTGTCCGAGGTCAGAACGGGTATTGAACTTGAGGGCTCGCTCGCGACGGCTCGGCGAACTGGTCATCGCTGAGAGAGGGTGAATTGCGGCCGTACTCAGGATCGTCGTAGACAGCGAATCCACCTGGTTCCGACGCTGAGGCCACGAATCGATAGACAGGGCTTACGAGCACGCAAGCTGGGAGTATGAAGTGCTTGACGAAAGGAATGGCTTCAGCATCACGGCGCACGTAGGAGCGTCCGATTGGGCCTGGAAAGTAGTTCTCATCTCGGCCATGAGGGCTGAAGATTCGCTGGACCAGCTCGCATAACAGAACGACAGCGGCCAGTGCGGCGTCGCGCGCGTCACCGCTGTCGAGATCAGAGCGATAGTGCACGGCTGCGTGCCTCATGCGCATGAGACGTAAGTAGTCACGGGCGGTCTCTTCGTCGAGAACACCCCATTCCTTTAGCGTCCGCACGCACTTTTGCCAGTCATCGAGAGATTTCTTTCCAGCAACGTGTTTAGTCGCCGGATGCGATGAGTAGTCGTCTCGCAATGTCAGGACTAGCTGATTCAGTATTCGTTCACCAAGGCCGCAGGCCCCCAGAAGCGCTGAGTAGTAGCTCCCCGAGACAAAGGCGTTACGCACCTGCGCTAGGTAGACGTTGTGAAGCGCCACAACCGACCAGGGCGCCACACCGAGATCGGTGAAATCGCGAATCTTCTGCTCGAAGTCTTCGATGCCGAACTGGTAGATAATCGCTTCTTTCACATGCGATTGATTAGTTAGCCACTGCTTCTTTATCTGCTCTTCCCAGTCATCTTTGATCTCGGTAGTCAGCGTGTGAGCGCGTGTATCGAAAGTGATGGCGGCGGGCGTGAACCTACGCGAGTCATCGCCGTCAACGCGCTGCCGTCCGATCTCGACTTTCACGGCACGTGACGACGGCGGGCGTGCAGCACTTCCCATAGATCAACGCGCTCCTGTGCCGTCGAACGACTGACTATTCAGCACTCGCGCCACGGCTGCTATCGCTTGCGCGTAAGGACCATCCTCCGATCGCTTCGCAGGATCGAGCGAAGAGAAGGGCACGAGGGCATCGTGCTTAGGATTGATCGTCGCCATCCATACAGACCAAGCGTCATGGACGTCTTCAAGCGAGACGTCCACGCCCTTCACCAGTACAAGCAACGCATACAGACGATAGAGAGCCCAAGCGTCGTCGTCGGGTCGCTGTTCCGGATCCAGTGTTGCCTCGATGCGCGCGGCGATCTCGTCGATATAGTTCAGAGCCATACGATCACAGCCAGCACTAAGTTTATCAGCAGAAACACGACCGGGACGACTCTCTCGATCGTACCAAGTTCAGCGTATCTAGGACGCCATCTGGCGATCGGGTCACTCTTAAGTTGATTCCACTCGTCCAAGAACGGACGCACCTCGAAGTACTCTTCCTCAATTGCGTTGATGACAGCAAACTTCGCCTTGTTTAGGTCGCGGTAACTTTTCAGTTGGAGCCACCAGGTCGCACTTGTGACGACGCCGACAACGCAAAGAAGAAAAGACAAGAACGGCTCGATGGAACCTCGTGATCCTACTGCTTGAACTAAAGCAGGAGCGCCAAGAAGGATCGATTGCAGTGTCAGGTAGAACTGATTAGCATGGCCGCGCCGAGCGGAGACTCGATCGGCCATCTCGACAGCCAACTTGTAGAGCTCCACTGTGTCGTGAGTGGGTTCCTTCATCGATTGCCAGCGATCAGCAGTTTCAGATTGTCCCAAGTCCAGTCATAGAGCTTGTCGCTCGCCAAGGCTGCCGTAGGCCGCTGACACGTCACGTTGTAGCCCTTCAGGAGAAAGTACGGCGTACCCTCGTCGCGGGCGATCTCGATCTCAGCACTCACGCCTGTCGCGCTAGCAGTGTGCTGACCGCAGAGAACGATGACCTGGTCGCAGCGGCGGATACGACGACGTGCGTCCTCTCGCCACGTCGGGCTCGCAGTCTTCACTGACCAGTCGGCCACCTCGAACGGGCTATCTGGCAGTCGGGCCTGGCCGATGAGCAGGTCCTTCAGGCGCGCATCATGGTCATAATCGAAGCTGACAAACACATCCTGCGCCATGCTCTACTCCTCTATATAGCGAGCGCAGCACAGATAACTGGCTTACCGCTCGTGCCGTGTGTCCGTAGTCACGTCTCCATCCTACGACCGAGGCGGAACGAGGTCCGCGCGACACGACCACCATGCAACGAGCCACGATCGTCGCCGCGCGCACCTTCGATGCATGACGGTCTCGATGCGGGTGATGTCGGCCGGGGACGGCTACAAGTACCTGCTGCGCACGGTCGCGGCCGCGGACGGCGACCGTGCGCTGTCCACGCCGTTGACGAGGTACTACGTGGAGGCGGGCACACCACCGGGCCAATGGCTCGGGGCCGGCGTCGCCTCCTTCGGCCAGGGCCAGCTCGCGGTGGGTGATCGGGTTTCGGAGGCCCAGCTCCAGCTCTTGATGGGGATGGGTCGTGACCCGATCACCGGCGACCCGCTCGGGCACGCGTTCCCCGCCTACCAGTCGGTGCCGGAGCGGATCGACGCCCGGATCGCCGACCTCGACCCCGGCCTGAGCCCTGGCGCGAAGGGTGAGGCGGTCGCGCGGATCGAGGCCGAGGAGACCGAGCGCGGCAGGCGCCGTGCGGTGGCGGGGTTCGACTTCACCTTCTCGATCCCGAAGTCGGCCTCGGCGTTGTGGGCGGTTGCTGATGCCGGGACGCAGGCGCTGATCGGGGAGGCGCATCATGCGGCGGTTGCGGAGGTGGTTGCGTTCATGGAGCGGGAGGTTGCAGCCACGCGGTCCGGTGCAACCGCCGGCGACGGAGCCGTTGCGCAGGTTGACGTGACCGGGTTGGTGGCGACGTCGTTCGATCACTTCGACTCCCGCGCCGGCGACCCCCATCTGCACACCCACGTCGTCATCTCCAACAAGGTGCAGACCGCGTTCGACGGGAAGTGGCGGAGCTTGGATGGTCGGCCGATGCACGCCGCGGTGGTCGCGCTGTCGGAGTTGCACGAGGCGGTGTTCGCCGACCATATGACGCGCACCTTCGGCGTCGAGTGGGAAGCCCGCGACATGGGCCGGGACCGCAACCCGGCGTGGGCGATCAGCACCGTGCCGGAGGAGCTGGTCCAGGAGTTCTCGACTCGTGCCCGGCACATCGACGCCGAGAAGGACCGGTTGATCGCCGAGTATGTCGCCCGGCACGGTCGCCAGCCCTCCACGGCCACGATCATCAAGCTCCGCGCGCAAGCCACCCTGTCCACACGCCCGGAGAAGGAGGTGCGGTCGCTGGCCGACCTCACCGCCGAGTGGCGCACCCGCGCGACCGGGGTGCTCGGTCAGGACGCCACCGGATGGGCGCGCACTGTCACCGACAACGACAAGGCGTTGCTGCTGCGTGCCGACGACGTGCCGCTGGAGGTCGTTGCCGAACTCGGGCAGACCGTGGTTGAGGTGGTGGGTGAGAAGCGCTCGACGTGGCGGCGGTGGAACCTGATGGCTGAGGCGTCCCGGCACACGATGGGCTGGCGGTTCGCCACCATGCGCGACCGCGAAGCCGTCGTGGGGATGATCGCCGACGCCGCCGAGCAAGCATCGCTGCGGTTGACGCCGCCCGACCTCGTCACGAGCCCGGCCGCGTTTCGGCGGGTGGACGGCACCAGCGTGTTCCGCCCGAAGCACTCGACCGTGTTCTCCTCCGAGCTGCTGCTCGCGGCCGAGGACCGGCTGCTCGAACGCTCCCGCGCCCTGACCGGACCGACCGTGCCGCTGGCGACGGTCGAGAAGGTCACCACGAAGCCTGATCGTGAGGGGCGGATGCTCGGTGAGGATCAGGCCGACGCGCTCATGAGGATCGCGGTCTCTGGCCGGATGCTCGATGTGCTGGTCGGGCCGGCCGGCGCCGGGAAGACCACCGCGATGTTCGCGTTGCGGCGCGCGTGGGAGAAGGAACACGGCAAGGGCTCCGTGGTTGGACTCGCGCCGTCCGCGGTGGCTGCGCAGGTTCTCGCCGACGACCTCGGGATCGCGACGGAGAACACCGCGAAGTGGTGGCAGAACCATCTCGTCCACGGCACCGACTTCGAGGCGGGGCAGCTCGTCATCATCGACGAAGCCTCCCTCGCCGGCACTCTGTCGTTGGATCGGATCACGCACCTGGCCCAACGAGCCGGGGCCAAGGTGCTCCTGGTCGGCGACTACGCACAGCTCCAGTCCGTGGACGCCGGCGGCGCGTTCGGACTTCTCGTCGGTGACCGCGGCGATGCACCCGAGTTGGTCGACGTGCACCGGTTCACCAACGCCTGGGAGAAGACCGCATCCCTTGCACTGCGGCACGGACGCACGCAGGTGATCGACACCTACCTCGACCACGACCGCATCCGCGACGGTGACGCCGAGGTGATGACCGATGCCGCTTACACCGCTTGGCGCGCCGACCGGGAGCGAGGGTTGGTGTCGGTGCTGGTGGCCGAGACCCGCGAGGACGTGAGCGCCCTCAACCAGCGCGCCCGTGCCGATCTGATCCTCGACGGCACGTTGAAGCCGGGCCGGGAGGTCGAGCTGAACGACGGCACCACTGCCGGGGTAGGGGACACGATCATCACCCGCCGCAACGACCGCCGCCTCCGCAACGGCAAAGACTGGGTCCGCAACGGCGACACCTGGACCATCACCGGCGTCCGCGACGACGGCTCAGTCACCATCCGCAAGACCGGCCGCCGGTTCGGCGGCTCCATCGTCCTGCCCGCCGGCTACGTGACCGACCATGTTGATCTGGGCTACGCGATCACCGCGCATAGGGCGCAGGGCGTCACGGTCGATACCGCCCACGTGCTGGTGGAGCCGACCACCACGCGGGAGAACCTCTACGTCGCGATGACCCGCGGCAAGCACTCCAACCACGCCTACGTCATCCTCGACCGGGCCGACGAACACGCCCACCCGCATCCGGGCGACAACCCCGACGCCACCGGACGCTCCGTCCTGTTCGGCGTGCTCCAACACACCGGGGCCGAGCTGTCCGCACACGAGACCATCACCGCCGAACACGAGCACTGGGGCTCTATCGCGCAGCTCGCCGCCGAGTACGAAACGATTGCTGCCGCAGCACAACGAGACCGCTGGGCCACCCTCGTCCGTGCCTCTGGTCTGACTGCCGACCAGATCGACGCCGTGATCGAGTCCGAGACGTTCGGTGCGCTCACCGCCGAGCTGCGCCGCGCCGAGGCCAACCACCACGACCTCGACACCCTGTTCCCGCGCCTGGTAGCCGCGCGAGGCTTCGAAGACGCCGACGACATCGCCTCCGTCCTCCACTACCGCGTTGCGCGCGCCACCGCACGCCCCGCCGGCTCAGGCCGCACCCGCAAGACGCCACGGCTCATCGCCGGACTCATCCCCTCCGCGGACGGCCCGATGACCCGCGACATGCGGCAAGCCCTCGATGAGCGGCGAGAGCTGATCGAGACCCGCGCAGACGCGGTACTCGACACCGCGCGCGACGCCGCGGAGCCCTGGACGCGGACCCTCGGTGAGCCACCGCGTGACCCCCGCAAGGCAGCGGCATGGCGCCGGCACGCCCGCACCGTCGCCGCCTACCGCGACCGGTACGGCCTCACCGAGGACATGCCCCTCGGCCCGGCGCCGGAGAACACGGCACAGAAGATCGACCGCGCCAGAGCCGAGACCGCACTTCGCCAGCTCGCCGACCAGCCCGAACACCACCAGCAACACCGACTACCTGCCCCGACCCGGCAAGGGCCGAGCCTCTGAGCACACGCGGCCGATGGTGGCCGTCGCCAGCGCCCTTCCTCATGTCGGCGTGCAGTCGTAGAATGATGTCTAGGTAGCGCCATAGATATGCGCCGTCGACAGGTTCGGCGGCATGGCCCATCGCTTCGGCGACAAGGCCCTCTCAGGGAAGTTCGTTCGCTACGGAACCCCGAGGAGAGGACTGTCCACGATGATCCGTCTGATCTGGAACCTTAGCGTTCGTACCCGCCTGCTCCTGCGCGCCTGGATGCCGACCAACATCCTGCTGGACGCGATTCGCACTAGGCGCGGGTTGCGGTGGGGCGTCCCGGCGATGCTGCTCGCCACCCCGTACCTGCTGATCGCGAACCTCTGCGCGCAGGCCATCGCTGATAACGGTCCCAGGTGGCTGCACCTGGTTGTGTTGTGGTCGATCTGGAACGCCCTGAAAATGGTCTGGATCGGCCCTGTCAGCGTGGTCCTGCTCATCGGTGCCCGCCTCCGTGAGCGTGCCGAGCGCCGTCGTCAGCAGCGTGTCGAGGTCGAACCCCACCGCGAGATCACTCGCTCGGCGGCGAGCTGATCGGCAAGCGTTGCGGGGACTCTTCGCTACCGCGCTGTGGGGTGCGACAGAAACGAACGCTTCTGGACAGGCGTGGCGGCGCGCCCCTCGCGGCTGGTTGGAGGCGCGGGCGAGAATGAGCATGCCCGAGGACGGGCCCGGGAAGGATGGAGAACGCGCGATGGCCAAGGTCAACTTCAAGCGACTGCGCCAGGGCGCCTCGGTCCCAGCCAACACGATCACCGACCCCCGCGACCTGTTCAACGCCCTACCCGAGAAGGTCTCTGGCCTCGACTACCTGCGAGGGCCCCAGGACCAGGTGCTGGCCGCCTGGCATGACCGTCGCGACGAGCGCGACCTCGTGATCAAGATGAACACAGGAGGCGGCAAGACGCTGGTCGGGCTCCTCATCGCCCGCAGTTGGCTCAACGAGGGTATCCGGCCCGTTGCATATCTTGTTCCTGACGACTTCCTGACGGCACAGGTCACGACCGAGGCGGGACGAGTCGGGATCGCGACCACGAATGATCCCAGGTCGCCCGAGTACCAGCAGGGACGCGCGGTGCTCGTCGGGACATTCGCGAAGCTCTTCAACGGCCTGTCCGTCTTCGGAGTCGGCGGCAGCGTGTCCAAGCCTCCCTCGCACAGCCTTGGCGCGGTGATCATTGACGACGCTCACGCCTGCATCGCTCAGGCAGACCACGTGTTCCGGCTCCGCGTCGACGACGACTCGGAGGCGTACAGCGATCTGCTAACACTCTTCGCTGGTGACCTGAAAGCGCAGTCGCCCAACGGCCTGCTGGACCTAGAAGCGCGCCGCCGGACGGCGATACAGGAGGTTCCATTCTGGGCATGGCAGGACAAGCAAGATCAGGTCTTGTCGATTCTCCATCCGATCTCGGACAGCGCGCTGAAGTGGGGCTGGCCGCTCGTCGTAGACAGCCTCCCGCTCTGCACCGCCGTGATCACCAGCGATGCGTTCGAGATTTATCCGCCCTGCCATCCCACAGAGACACTCCTCGGCTTCTCGCAGGCACAGCGGCGTGTCTACCTCACCGCCACGCTTGCTGACGACTCGGTGCTGGTCCGCCACTTCGGCGCGGCACCGGAGTCAGTCTCACGGCCAATCTTTCCTTCGAGCGCTGGCGACATCGGGGATCGGATGATCCTCGTCCCACAGCAACTCGTGCCCAAGGCGACGGACGAGGAGGTCCGTGATCTCGTCCTGGACCTGGCCGAGGACCAGAACGTGGTAGTGATCGTGCCGAGCCACGCTCGCGCTGACTGGTGGCGAGAAGACGCGGCTCTTGTGCTGGACCGCAACAACATTCATCAGGGCGTCGAGCAACTGCGCAAGAACCCACAACTGGGTCTAGTAGTGCTCATCAACCGCTACGACGGGATCGACCTGCCCGGTGATGCCTGCCACGTCCTCGTGCTGGATGGCCTACCAGAAGCACTCGACGGACCGGAGCGGCTGACACAGGCCCGGTTGACCGGATCAACGAACCTCCTTGGCCGACAGATTCAGCGCCTGGAACAGGGCATGGGACGAGCCACCCGGTCGAACGAGGATCACGCTGTGGTCCTTCTCCTTGGGGCGCGGCTGGCCGAACGTCTCAATGCGCCGGAGGCACGCGGCTTCTTCTCACCCGCGACGAGGGCGCAGTTGGACCTCGCAGCAGAGATCGCTAGCGAAGTCGAGGCCGACTCGCTAGACGACCTCCACGACATCATGGAGCAGTGCCTCGAACGCGATAAGGACTGGGTGGCCTACAGCAAGGGCGCACTGGCACAGGTCCGGTACGACACGTCTCGGATCGCCGACACCGCCAGCGCTGAGCGGCGCGCGTTCGATGCCGCCCTACGCGGCGACTACGTGGTCGCAGCTCAGGAACAGCAGACAGTCGTAAATGGCATCACAGACGACGCCGCGACTCAGGCACTCCAGAGGCAGCGGCTCGCGTCATACACCAACTTCTTCGACCCTTCCGGGGCTCAGCAGACCCAGAAGACGGCCAACCTCGCGAACAGACGGCTACTCCGGCCCCTGACGGGTGTGCTGTACGAGCGTCTGAAGGCGGCGAGCCGCCCGCAGGGCGAACAGGCTTCATCCTGGCTGCAAGCGAAGTACACGTCCGGCAATGATCTCTTGCTCGGGTTCAAGGCCGTCCTACAGGACCTTGACTGGGGACCTCGTACACCACAGTTCGAGCAAGCCGTGCGCGACCCTTGCGGAACACATCGGTCACATCGGGCAACGGCCCGAGGACACCCTCGGCCGCGGGCCGGACGGCCTATGGGCGCTTCGCGACGGGACGTTCTATGTCATTGAAGCGAAGAGTGGGGCCGACCCCGGACATCCCGTGTACAAGAAGGATGCCGAGCAACTCTCGAACGCCATGGACTGGTTCCGGCAGCAGTACCCCAACAGTGAGGCGACGCCACTGCTGATCCATCCGGAGGAAAGGTTCGACTCACATGCCGCGATACCGACCGGCTGTCGCGTCGTCACGACGAAGCGGCTTGCCCGGCTCCGAGAGTCCGTGTCGGCCTTCGCGACGGGTCTGGTGGCCAACGACGCCTTCCGCGATCCCGCTCGCGTCACCAGCCTCCTAAACGATCACGGACTGAGCGCGGCCAACTTCGTACGTCGCTTCTCGGTGCCAGGGCGGCACTAACCCGGCGACCTCGCTCCGTCGAGCCGACGATGGACCATAGAAACCATGGTCAGCACATCCAGCAGCTCATCGTCGCTGATCGAACGACTGAGGCGGGGGTCGTGAGCGGTGGGGTTGCGGTAGAGCCCGCCGAGCCCCTTGACCAGGTTCGCGAGGCCAGTCTGCTCGTCTCTTTCGGTTTGGGTTTGCAGAGAGTTGATCGCCAGCGCCGGAGTGCCGCTCTTGCCCAGGGAGAGTGCGGCGTCCACCAGCGTCGCGCCGTCGCCCGATACGCCCGTCATGGTTCTGAGCCTGTCGAAGATGCTCTTTGTCGCTTCCAGGCAGGCGTGGAAATGCGCGCGCTTCAGGACCTCCACCGAGCAGTACCGCAGCACCTCGGAGTGCGTCTTGCGGCGCTGGAGTTCATCACGGATCGAGGTCGCGATGCGCGTCGACTCATCGAGTGTCTGCGCGCGAGCACCTCGCGCCACCTGGCCCTTGTCGTTGACGTGTAGCCCGACAAAGGCGAGTCGCTCGTTGAGGCGGTCCTGGCGCAGCGTGAACAGTTCAGGGCGGTCGCGGTAGCGCACAGGCTCCATCGCGTGCGTGATGAACGTGATAATGCGCTTGGGGCTACGGTCCGTGTTCTGGCGGGCGATGAACGCCTCGGTCAGGCGGTCGCGCTTCGTGGCTCCGGCGAGCGGGTCGGTCATTCTCAGACGGGCAAGCAGGTCTCCGATCTCGCGGCCAGTCAGGCCATGGTCGGTGTCCGCCAGCACGGCAGCGACTTCCCTCAGCACGCCGTGGGACCAAGCCGCCTGGCCGCTCCCGGCGTCCCTGCCGTTCATCCTCTACCGCTTCTTTGCGCGGTCTTCGACCTGCTCGCGACGTGGGTGTTGTAGTCGGCAACAGCCTGATCCACATTGAGACCGTCGACTACGGCGTTCTTTGCGCGCTCCAGCGCGATGTTGCTCAGACCCTGGAACTGAACGTGACCGTTGGCCGTCCGCTTCTCCCTGTAGCACTTGGGGTCAGACCGAAGATCGAGCGCATGGATGACTGCGAGGCCCTGGTGGCGGGTCAGCCCAAGTTTCTCGCCCAGCTTGCTGAGCTTGAGTGAGTAGCGGTCGAACGTGTCCACTTCGCGGTAGGCGATGGCATCCTCACCGTCGTGCGCAGGACGTGCAGCCAGGTCGCCGTGCTTCGGGTCGATCTTCAGGCTGATCTCCTGGACCTGATCCGACGGGCGCGGGCCTCCGACAAGCCGCAGCCCTACGACGCCCGGAAAGACGGTCTCCCACTTGCCCTTCTCCTTCACCGCCCGAAGGGCTCGGTTGATCTCTGCTTCGGTGGGCGGCTCGGCCTCGCTGCGAACCGCGCGGTCCAGGGCCATGAGCGGGAGCAGTCGAGCCCTCGCCTCGGCGCTACGCCTCCTGCCGGGGCGCAGGAGGTCCGCGATCTGCTCGAACTCCTTCCCTACGACCAGACCCACGTCGGTGGGCGGACTGGCGGAGACCGGGAGGACCCGTCCAGGCATCACGTCGGTCAGGTCCTGCCCCGTCAGTCCGAGCAGCACCTTCCGGAAGATGGTCACCGCAGACCGCAGGTGCAGCCACAGCACGTCATCGCTCATAGCGATCACGTCATGAGTGGCGGCGTCGCGGTCCTCCTTCAGCGCGAGCAGCACCACACGGTCCCCGGCGTCGATAATGCCCAGCGAGGTCTCGGCAACGGAGACGCACTTGCCGAAGTCGAACGAGCGGTCGCTCCCCGAGAACTGAACCTTACGCCGTTCCTCGTAGATCGCGGCCTTCAGCAGCATCTCGAAGGCGTGCGCCGCCATCATCACGGTGGCATGCTCGCGGCCCGCCGGGCTCGGGCGGTTGAACAGTTCAATGGCAATCGTCAGCGACTCGACAGCGGCGGTGACGTACTGGCGCGTCTTGCGGGCTGGCATGCGACCAAAGCCGCGACTAGGGGACGCCAGCGCGTCTGAGCGCCGCAGCGTCCGGGGCCGAATCGTCCTTCACATCTCAAGGCTACTGTCGCCGTGACGCAGTCACCCGGAGGCGCGCGAGCGCCGGCCTGTGACAGTGCTGGAGTAGAGCCGACCTATAAGGCTGCTCTCTCGGCCCGGCGCCGCGGCACCGTGGTCGCCTAATCGGCAGTCGCTGCTGCGCAGGCTGAAACCAGCCTCTTCCGCCAAACAAATTGCTACCCCGGCATATCCAGAAACCTCGCCGGTGGCGGATAGCCCAGCCAGTGTGACCGTAACGCGTTGGGATGACGGCCCCAATCATGAACGCCATCGACTTACCGTGCGGAGGTTTGGAGTCCCCGTGAGGCTAGGAGCTCATGCGCCTTGTGCGCGATATGGTACGCAGCCATGTAAGAATTAGAGAACAGTCCGAAGTCTCCACCGCTGATGAATGTCGCGCGGCCGGAGGAGTCCGCCGGACCATCTTGTGTCATTCCTGATCGACCAATGACTGCGTGCAAGAGTCCGTGCGCCGCGCCCGAACCAGACCTCCACTCCGCCACGACCTCTTTAGCAATATTCTTGTCTCCGAATGTGTCTACCGCAGCCTCCCGGATAACTCTCGTCGTCTCGAATTTGGCTCTGTCGCCGTCGGCTTCCCGCTTTTCCGCGAGTTCTCGTTGACGCATCTCTACGTGGCTGGCCACCAAATCAGTACCGTGGTGCTCGGCCAGTTCTTGGAGCGCACGCAGGTACTTGAGATGCTCGCCTTGCATGTACGTCACGATGTTCCGTGCCCGAGCGATTCGCACCTCCCGCTCCTCCGGTGATAGGACCCATACCGCGCTCGTGGCGCCCACCAACGCCGTGCGCGCCAGCGTTTGGTGAGCGAACGCGTACAGATTGGGCCGGTTCGGGGGACGAACGTCGATATGGGCCCGGATCGCCTGAAGGTGTTCGGCCGCGACGGTGAATCCTGCCCACGCCACCTGCGAGACGCCGAAGGGAGGCCAATCTTCGTCGTCTATCGCTAGGTCACTCCCAGGAACGGGGATGAACGGCCCGCGGACCTTCCGCCAGTCGTCGAGCGCAGAGAATGTGCTTCTGACGACGGCTTCATCGTCTACACCGCCGTCTGAACCGGGGCGGTCTTCGGCGGGTGGATGAGAACCTGCACTCGTGCGGTCTGCCATAACGCAAGACTCCTTCATCCGCCCGGGAGCCGCCTGAAGCCTGTGGGCGTCGGACGGACAGTGCGCAACGCTACCGCTTACTACGTGGCCGTGGAGAGAGCATCCGAGCAGACGCATGAACGCTCTGGCACAGCAGGCGCACCCCTCAGCTCGGATCTCACCGGGCGCGCGTCGGCAACCCGCGCGCTCGCGGTGGTGACCTCCCACCCGCCGGCGACGGCGGATGAGGCCGAAGCTCCCGAACCTCGTGGTCGAGATCATCATCAGTATCTATCCCGCCGGCCGTATGACGTAGAGACCGGGTAGCGCGGTGAAGCTGATCGCAGACGGGGAAATCGAGAAATTGGTGCCGGAGTTGAGGTTGGCGACGTCTGCAACCGCATTCTGGGTTGGCTGGTTCCGGACCAGGAGGCGGTGTGCCCTTTACGCGTCCCGACGAACAGTTCGTGCAACCAACCGGAGTCGTCTATTGCTTCGAGGCAGAAGTCTTGTTCTCTCGCCTGGCGTCGACGAGGACGAGTTTGATCTTGATGCCTTTTTCCTTCGCCAGAGTGGCGATCGTGTCCTCGACGCGCTTGATGCGCGCGGGCGCGAAGTCCTCGTCGTAGTGTCCGATACATAGGTACACGCCGTGGCTGATCTGCTCGGTCTTCATGTATTGGGGCAGCTGGGTCGCGGCACCCTTGAAGAAGCCGCTGCTGCGGATCACTTTGACTTCGAGGAGGGCGCGATCTTCCCAGCCCTTGGAGAATTTGAAGTCGACGGGGCCGCGGCCGCGGTTGACCTCTTGGCTGATGTCAACCTGTGCGGCGCGGCAGGCTTCTGTCCACATCGCGCCGGCGATGGCCTGGATGACCTCTTCTTTTTGCGGGTTGCCGGCGGCCCACAGTGCCCGCCACAGATCAGTGTTCTCGACTGCGTGCTGGAAGCGTGTCGCGAGGAGTTCGACGAACGCCGGGAACTCCCGCTGCTGGGAAGGAACCTCGGCTGAGGTGATGGGCGAGGCTTTACCCACGGCCTCTCCGGTCTCCCGCCAGAAGACCAGGCCTTTCGGGTCCATCTCGACGTCGTAGGGCAGGTGGGGCATCTGTGCTACCAGTCGCAAGTAGTCGGCTGCCTTGTCTGGATACTTGCGGGCGAAGCGTCGTGCCAGCACGCGGCGGTCTGCCTGGTTGAGGCCCTGTGCAATCTCGTAGCTGAAGTCCTGTCGCAGAAGATGAGCTTCGTGGACCTCGGCCCACTTCCAGAACTCGTCCGGGGTCACCGTCGGGATTTCCTTCAAGAACCGCTCGGGTGCGAGCAGTACTCCACCGTCACCGAAGGGCGACTTAGGTAGTTCGATCTTGGCGTCGGGAAGCCACCTGGATCGCTGCCGGTCCCAGCCGAGGTGCTTGACGGTCACTGGCTCCATCAGGATGCCGAGTTTCTTGGACACCTTCTGGGTGTATCGGATGAACGGGACTGCTGCACGTTTAGGTGACAGTTGGGGTGTCAGGCCGCGAGGTTCACGGTCGGGTTCATGATGGTCTCGTATTCGATGGGGGTCAATCGGCCCAGGCGGGCCTGTCGACGGCGTCGGTGGTAGGTCCGTTCGATCCAGGTGATGATCGCGATGCGGAGCTCCTCCCGGGTCCGCCAGCGCTTACGGTCCAAGACGTTCTTCTGGAGCAGCGCGAAGAACGATTCCATCGCGGCGTTGTCCCCGGCGGCACCGACCTGACCCATCGATCCGATGAGGTGGTGACGGTCCAGCGCGTGCACGAATTTCCGTGACCTGAACTGAGATCCTCGGTCCGAATGCACGATGCAACCGACAGCATCGCGACGCCGGGTTATCGCGTTCTCCAGGGCATTCACCGCGAGACGTGCCTTCATCCTGTCGCTGATCGAGTAGCCCACGATGCGGCCGGAGAACACATCCTTGATAGCGCAGAGGTAGAGCTTACCCTCATCGGTCCAGTGCTCGGTGATGTCGGTCAGCCAGAGCTCGTTGACGCCATCGGCAGTGAAGTCCCGCTGGACCAGGTCATCGTGCACGGGCGGGCCCGGACGCTTCCCGTTCTTGGCCCGTTTCTTGCCGAACACGGACCACCACTGGTTGTCCCGGCAGATCCGCCACGCGGTCCGCTCACACATCTCCTCACCGGCCTCCGCGGCCTCGCCGACCAGGAACCGGTACCCGAACTCGGGATCATCCAGATGGGCGTCCAGCAGCGCGTTGGCCCGGTATGCCTCGACCAGTTCGGACTCGGTGACCTGCTGTTTGCGCCAGCGGTAGTAGGGCTGGCGGGAGAGCTTCAGGACCCGCAAGGACACCGCGACAGGGATCCCGTCAGCGGCGAGCTCGCTCACGAGCGGGTAGAACCTTTTCCCGGCAGGTTCGCCTGGGACAGGTAGGCGGCCGCGCGGCGCAGGACCTCGTTCTCCTGCTCCAGCAGCCGGTTCCGGCGGCGGAGCTCCCGCAGCTCGGTCGACTCCTCCCGTGTCTTGCCGGGGCGGTTGCCGTCGTCGATGTCGGCTTGACGGATCCACTTATGGAGCGTCATCTCGTGGACGCCGAAATCCTTCGCGATCTGCGCGAGAGTGACGCCGTCCTCACGGGACCGGGCCACTCGCACAACGTCTTCGCGGAACTCCTGTGGGTAGGCAGTGGGCATGGCGCACATCCTTCCAGGCCGCCCATCGGGCAAGCCAGATCAGATGTCACCCATCCGTGCGGCAGTCCCAACCGGTGCTTGAGGATGTTGCAGAGGATGTCGCTGATCCGATCCAGACCGATCCCGCTGGCGAAGAGGTTGAAGCCCGCGATGGACGCGAGGTCTTCAATATGCCCGTACTGGCGTGCGAGGTCGAGGACGCCTGCCATCTCGCGGGCGAACTTGGGGCCCGTCCCGGACCCGTGCGGGGCTCCCATGCTCAGGCCGAGGCAGAACTCGTTGGGTTCGGGGAACCTCAGCAGTTCGAGCGCCTTCTTGTATGCGAGCGAGCTCTGGTTGCCCTTGGATTGCTCGATGAGACGTGCTGCGGCGTCGAAGAAGTCCGTAACTTCCTGCTTGGCACCCGCCCACAGGGGCTTGTTGTCGTCGAACACCAGGAACGGGTCGACGTACAGCGGCGTGTCTTGGTCAAGCAGGGGATTGAACCACGGGCTCTTCTTGCCGTGGGTGACACCGAAGGCGCTGCTGAACCTCATCTCATGCTCCCCTCACCGTGGACCTTTGCTCCGCTGGTCGGCTGCGCGATGGGAGTGCGCTGCCGCACACCGTGCCCGTCCCGCGCGCACAAGTCCGGCATCGGGTCCTCCATCAGGCTGAACCCGCGTGCTCAGTTGGAGCGGGAAGGAGTCGCATTGGTTCTCCCAGGGATCGAGGTGGGCTCAGGGTGTGGGGCCGACGGCTAGGCGCAGCCGGGGCTTGGTCTCGCTGCCGGCCGCGACGATGTCGTCGATCTGCTCGACGGTGAAGCGGCTCGCTCTTGCCAGGTCATCGGTTGTGGTTCCTGCTTGGTTGAGCAAATCGACGGCAGCGCCGAGCAGATACGGGGACTCAGGAGGACCGAGCGGACCGGGTTCGGGGTAACCCTGGCTGCGCAGGTGCTGGTTCGCGCGGCGGTAGCTGTGTTCGCCCCATAGTCCGATGGCGTGGCATCGGTAGGCGAGAGCAGCCAGACTGATGCCCCACTTGGTCTTCGCTTGCAGTAGCGCGTCCCAGTCGACCTTGCGTGGCAGGTCCGGCTCTAGCTCTGGTGTCGGTGCTAGGAACTCCGCAGCGAACTGATGTGCGTGAGTCTCGATGATCTTGGAGCCGGGCTCGACGTCTTGGTGCATCACGAGGTGGCCGAGTTCGTGGGCGGCGTCGAAACGGCTTCGTGCTCGGTCGTCCTTGAGCGGAGAGAGCAGCACCAGGGGTCGGTGGCCGGCTTCAGTGGAGAACGCGTCGACGCGGGGGTCGATCTCCGGTGGCAGGCGCAGGGCGATAATGCCGTGAGCCTCAAGGAGACGAACGACGTGTGGGACTGGCCCCGGTTCCACGCCGAGTCGGGAACGGGTATCGGCGGCGATGGAGGCGATCAGGGCCGGGGAGGGCTCGTCGTCGACTGGCTCGATGATGTCGGTGATCTGGGGGAGGTCGACGTACTGCTCGATGACCTCGATGACGGCCAGTGCGATCTCGGCGAAGGCCAGGGCCTGGTCGCGGGAGATGGCCGGTGTGGCTCGCAGCGACCGGAAGTGCGCATCGCCCGTGGTGACCGCTGTCAAAGGGCGGCCTTGCCGGAAGAACTCGATCGGCACGCCCAAAGCCAACGCCAGCTCTGCTGCGACGGTGTTCGTGGGCCGACCCCCGCGCTCGTACTGGGTGATAGCCGCTGCTGTCACGCTGGTCTGCGCTGCCAGAGCGGTCCGCTGCATCCTGCGTAGGCGCCGCGCAACCGACAGGCGCTTGCCATCGAAGTCGACCAAGGCTCCGCTCGCGCGGCGACGACGTGCCCGTTGACGTGACTCGGACTCGAACGTCACAGTCTGTTGCCTCCTTCCTGCCGGCGCGGCTTGAGCGTCAGAGAGGGCACTGGGGCGGGCTTATCGCCGAAGGTCGATCCGTCGTCGGAACCGGGTCCTTCACCACTGGCCGAGCTGTCTTGGGCGGGCGGTTCGTCCCACCAGACGGGGGTCACCGCGATCCAGCGCTGAGCGCTCGCTGTGGGCAGTCCCAACCACCCCGCAGTCAGTCCCGTCCTCAGCTCCGCACCCCACACCAGGAACACCTCACGACAGTGAATGACCGCTTCAGCAGCGTTCGGCAACGGAAGCTCGAACAGCGGCTCAGCCTGCGGGTCTCGCGACGGCGGGTCGTACGCGGCATGGTTGCGTAGCGCTGCGGCCTGTCTGCCCTCGGAGTCGGCCCAATCGAAGTCCGCCTCGAAACTCGGGTGACGCCCCGACCCGAAGGGTGCCTTCACCAAGCGCACGTCAGCTCGGGGAGTGTGCAGCACCGTAGAGCCGAACTCCTTGCTGGCAACCACCCCCGCGGCTCGGAGCGCGGCACTGTCCGGCACCTCGGCGAGCAACCTGTTGGCCAGATTCCGCGAGGAGAGCACGCTCAAGGTGAAGGCGTCGTCGTACGCCTCCACCGGTTCGTGGCGCTCTCGGTTGATCCGCCACACCTCGGCGACCGCAGCCTGAACGAAGTCGATCAACCCCGCCTCGGCGAAGCTGGTACGGAGCGAGTCCAGGTGGACATGCCCATGTGGGTCCCATGACGTCATGACACCAGTTAAGCAGGCCCGCATGTCAGCCGCCGATGCGACACGCTGATGAGCAAGACCGTGCAACATGTGTAGAAAAATTAAGCAGACGCGCGTGTTGCTGCTTGAGTCCTCTCGCACTCCCTGGCACGCTGGTGCTAGCGGCGGATGTCGTACCCGCCCCCTTCCGAGAGATGAGGTCCCAGCATGGCCAAGAAGCCTGCTAATGCCGGCAAGTCGTGGACAGCCGCCCATGACGCCCAGCTTCGCCGTGAGGCTGCGCAGAACACCCCGACCAGAGTCCTGGGCCTACACCTTGGCCGGACCGAAGACGCCGTGCGCAGCCGGGCCGGCGAGCTGGGTGTCTCGCTGAAGCCGGCCAACCAGAGTCCCTACGGCACCCGCGGCAAGAAGCGCTAGGTAGCGGCACGGCCGGGCTGTGAACGCGAGCGTCGTTGGTCACGGAGTCTCGTAGAGCGGCGGCGTCGGCGCGGAGCAGTTGACGACCACCCAGGCCGGAGGTCGTCGTCCGATCCGTGCGGCATCGGAGACTTGTGCCATGCGCCGAGCACTAGAACACCTGCCGGCCGCAGTGCGGGCGCACGGCCATGTCGGTGTGCAGGACCCGTGCTCCTGGTCGCTTGGAGGACGGGGAGACAGGCTTGGTGGGAGGTGTCACGATCGCCGATCAGGCTGTTGCGGTCCGCGGCTCCAGCAGGGGCGTCTGAGCGCAGCTCGCGGTAGAATTCCTGTACACACCGAGGTGTACTTTCCATTCCTCGACGAGGCCCCGGAGTTTCGGCGGACCGTGCTGCAGGCTCTGCGGCAGCCGTTGGAGTCCGGACAGGTTGTGGTGGCGCGGGCGCGCCGCTCGGTGCGTTATCCGGCACGCTTCCAGCTGGTGTTGGCGGCCAATCCGTGCCCGTGCGGGGCGGCGGTGGGCAAGGGGTTGGCGTGCCGGTGTCGGGCGCAGCAGCGCCGCGAGTACCTCACTCGGCTCGGTGGGCCGTTGCTCGACCGGGTCGATCTGCGGGTCACCGTCGATGCGGTGCGCCTGGCCGATCTGGCTCTGCCGCGCGGGGATTCGTCGGCCGTCGTGGCGGATCGGGTAGCTGCGGCCCGGCGAGCGCAGGCCCTCCGGTGGGGGGAGAGCACGTGGCAGCTCAACTCGCAGGTGCCCGGCCCATACCTGCGGAACGGCCCGCTGCCCGTCGCGCGCGGCGCCACCGTCGACCTGGACCGCGAACTCGACCACGGCCTCATGACCCTGCGCGGCTACGACCGCGTGTTGCGCGTTGCGTGGACCGTTCACGACCTGCGCGGCGGCGACGGCGGCCCGACCCGCGACGACATCGGCGCGGCGCTGCTGCTGCGCGGCCAGGAGGTGAGCGCCGCATGAACGAGCACAGCGGCAACGGGCCCAGCGGCAACGGGCCCAGCGGCAACGGGCCCAGCGGCAACGGGCCCAGCGGCAACGGGCCCAGCGGCAACGGGCCCAGCGGCAACGGGCCCAGCGGCAACGGGCCCAGCGGCAACGGGCCCAGCGGCAACGGGCCCAGCGGCAACGGGCCCAGCGGCAACGGGCCCAGCGGCAACGGGCCCAGCGGCAACGGGCCCAGCGGCAACGGGCACAGCGTGGCTGAGTGCAGCGTGAGCGAGCGCCGTCACCACGAGTCCGAGGCGATCGCGCGGGATGGCGGTGGTGGTGGGTCGGCTCTGGAAGGCGGTTCGCGGCCTGCGCAGGGCGTGATCCTAGGCCTGGGTGAGTTGTTGGACCAGCGGGCGCTTGCCTTGCCGGTGCCCGAGGCGCACGACATCGGCACGGCGGCCGCCGCCGTGGGGATTGCCCCGGAGGTCTGGGCGCGGGTCGCGTGGAGTCGCTTGGCCGAACCGGGCGACCTCGAGGCGGCGCAGCTGGTGCGCGACCACGGGCACGTCGGGGCGTTGGCCCTGCTGCGGCACTGCAGCGGCGGCGCGGCTCTGACGAAGATCCTCGCGCGGTTTCGGCCTCGCTGGCAGACGCTGCACGTCGCCGGTGACCTGGTCAATGCCGCGAAGGTCGGCGCGCGGATCATCGTGCCGAACGATCCGCAGTGGCCGACCGGCGTGAACGATCTGGCCGCCCCGCCGCACGTGCTGTGGGTGCGTGGCTCTGCCGACCTGCGCGCGGCGTGCGAGCGCAGCGTCGCGATCGTGGGCGCCCGGGCCGCGACGATGTACGGCGAGAAGATCGCCTCCCGGATCGCCCACGACGTGGCCGCGCGCGGAGTGAGCGTCGTGAGCGGCGCGGCCTACGGCATCGACGCCGCCGCCCATCGAGGAGCCCTGTCGGCCGACGGCAGCACGATCGCGGTGCTGGCGTGCAGCGTCGAACGGGCCTATCCGGCTGGGCATCGTGACCTGCTGGAGACGATCGCGGCGCGAGGTCTCGTGGTCAGCGAGTTGCCCCCAGGGTGCGCACCGCTGCGACATCGGTTCTTGGAACGTAATCGGCTCATCGCGACGATGACGCGAGGCACCCTCGTCGTGGAGGCCGGCCTGCGGTCCGGCTCGAGAAACACCGCCCGGACCGCGGGGGAGCACCTGCGGGTCGTCATGGCGGTGCCGGGGCCGGTGACCTCGCCGTCGTCGGCTGGATGCCACGCGATGATCCGGGACGAGCAGGCCATGCTCGTCACCGACGCCGACGAGGTCATGGAGCTCATCGGGCGGATGGGGGAGGACGCCGCCCCGCAGCGCCGCGGCCCCGACCGTCCCGGCGACGAGCTGGAGCCGGACGAGCGCCGCGTGTTCGACGCCCTGGGCGCGCGGCCGCGAACGGTGGAGGAGCTGGCCGTCATCACGTGCCTCTCCCACGCCCAGGTAGGTGCCCTCCTCGGTCGCCTCTCCCTGCGCCGCCGCGCCGAGCGCGTCTCCGGCGGCTGGATCAGGCCTTGACGTCCGCGCGCTCAGTACGTCGCCACCGGGCCGGTCGCGCCAGCCTCGGTCGGTCAACTGGTGGGGCTGCGCGAGAGGTGAGCGCTGGTCGGCAACCTAATGATGTGAGGCATGTCACAGTTCTCGATTGCTGGCATTGGACCCGAGATCGCCTGCGCCCCAACGGAACTCGCGACTCATGCGACGAACCTGAAAGCCTTTGTGCTGCAAAGGGATTCAGCAATTAATAGTGTTGCTACTACAAATCCT
>NZ_BAHD01000006.1 GCF_000298215.1 Kineosphaera limosa NBRC 100340
TTGGCTGGGGTCGGTGCGGCGCTGGGAGTGTTAGGTGGGGCGGGCAATATGTTGCCCGCTGGGCCTAGCGAGCTGATCTGCGGTTGGCCGGCTCGCTGTCAGCGGCGCGCGAGGCCCCTGGCGATGGCGCGCCAGCCGAGCAGCAAGGCTCCGGTCACCAGGGAGGCGACCACGATGAAGCTGAACGCCGTCCCTTGACCGGTCAGCGCGCGCAGCGCCATGCCGCCAGCGATGGTCCAGACCCACACGACGACACCACCGGTCACGTCGACAGGCGGCCGACGACGCAGCCCGATCGCTGCGCCCCAACCGAGCGCGGCACCGGCCAGGAACGGCCACGCGGTCCCAGCGATGCCGGCCACCGACAGCGCCTCGCTGTGGCTGCCGCGACCCAAGGCGGCGAACGTCACGATGAGCGCCGCGTCGAGGGCAACCGCCAAGCCGATGGCCGGGCCAGTGCGCACCCGAAGACCCGGTGCTGAACTCACATCCCTCACCGCCGGGCCGCAGTGGTAACAGCTGACGACACGGAGGCCGACTCGCTCGCAGCAACGGCCGGCCCGTCGCCGTCGGCGGACACGAGCACCGGTTGCGAGAGCTGCGGGCCGGCGGCCTCCAGGTCGGCCAAGCGCAGTTCAGTGCCGTCAGGACCCACCAGCGGGGCCGGCCCGCCCAGCATGCCGCCCAGCACGGACGGCACCGACGGCGCACCCTGCACAGACTGTTCCGAGGCCGTATCCGCGAACTGCAGCGACAACTGCGGTGGCGCGTGCCGCGGATCGACCCCGTCGAACAGGCTGCTCACCGACTCCCCGATATGGATGCGGGCGATCGCCTCGGCGAACAGGCCCGCGACCGAGCGAGTGCGCAGCTGCGGCCAGTCGGCGGGCGCGGGCACGGTGTCGGTCGTGACGACCTCGCTGACCAGCGGGTGCCCCTGCAGTCGCTGGGGGGCAGACCCGGCGAACAGGCCGTGCGTGCACGCCACCGACGCACTCGGGCACCCCGCCTCCCCGAGCTTGTCCAACAAACCGACCATCGAGCCTCCGGTCGCGATCTCGTCGTCGAGCACGATCGCCGACTTGCCGGCGACATCGCCGACGATCGAGTCGATCTCGACCCTGTCGTCGGCCAACCGCTGCTTGTTGCCCGCGGCCACCGGCAAGTCGAGCAACCGGGCGAACTGGGTCGCGGTCTTGGCGTTGCCCAGGTCGGGGGAGACCACCACGTGGTTGCTCAGGTCGCGTCCGCGGAAGTGGTCGGCGAGCACACCGATGGCCGTCAGGTGGTCGACCGGCACGGAGAAGAAGCCGTGCACCTGCGGAGCGTGCAACGCCATCGTCAACACGCGGTCGACCCCAGCCGTCACGAGCAGGTCGGCCACCAGCCGCCCGCCCAAGGAAATGCGTGAGGCGTCCTTCTTGTCCGAGCGGGCGTAGGCGTAGTGCGGAATGACCGCGGTGATCTGGGAGGCCGACGCGCCGCGGGCCGCGTCGATCATCAGCAGCAACTCCATGAGGTGGTCCTGGGTCGGCGGCACCAGGGGCTGCACGAGATACACATCCCGCTGCCGACAGTTGGACCCCAGTTGCACCTGCAGGCAGTCGTTGCTGAACCGAGTGATATCCGCCGGTGAGAGCGGCACCCCCAGTTGCTCGCAGATGCGACGGGCCAAAGCGCGGTGCGCATTACCGGAAAAAACGATGACATCACGCACGAAAGGACCACCTCGTCGTCGCGGGAGCGTGGGCGTCGGCGTCAGCTTACGAGATGGGTAGCCGCGCAGCCGACCGGCACGAGCACGCGGCGCGCCGGGCCCGACGCCAGACGCGTCACCGGACGTCCCCGGCTTTCAGCCTTGAGCGCCCGCACACTAGAGGCATGACTCGCGCCCCCCGGAGCCGCAGGACCCTGCCATGAGCGGATTCGCCCTCACCCTCGCAACGATCGTCAACACGATCTTGCTGGGCATCGTCTCGCGCCGCCTGCTGGGCACCCCGGTCGGCTGGGGGCGCACGCTGCTCGTCGCCTTTCTGCTCGTGGTCACCGGCAGCGGTGTGCTCAACAGCGTGGCCGAGGCGCTGCACTGGGTGACCCCCGACGGGCAGTACGCCGCGGACCTGCCGGTCATGCTCGTGGGCGCCGGCCTGACCTTGCTGCTGGCCTGGGTCGTCGCGATCGGCCTGGCCGCGCTCGTCGTGCTCGAGGCGATCGTCCCCACCGGATCCCTGCCCGACCCGATCGCCCTGCTGCGGGACCTGCCCGCCCGGCAGCGCCGCGCCCGGCGCTACGCCGCGATCACCGGCATCGTCGCGCGCCGCGGACTGAGCCGGTTCGCCCGCGCCGGCGGACAACTCTCCGGGGATCGCGCCGAGACCCGTCGCACCGCCCAGGCCCTGCGCGGAGCCCTGGCCGACGCCGGCGTCACCTACGTCAAGCTCGGCCAGATGCTCGCGACCCGCCCCGACCTCATCGGCCAGGAGTTCGCCGACGAACTGGCGCACCTGCAGGCCGATGTACCGCCCGAGCCCTGGGAGCGGGTCGAACCGATCCTGCGCGACCAGCTCGCCGGCAGCGCTACCGGCAGCGCAGCGACGATCGAGGAGGTGTTCGCCCACGTCGAGCAGGCGCCGCTAGCGGCCGCCTCGGTCGGGCAGGTGCACTGCGCGACGCTGCGCGACGGGCGCGAGGTGGTGCTCAAGCTGCAGCGGCCCGGCGCCCAACGACAGGTCGACGCCGACCTCGACATCCTGCGCCGCATCGCCCACTTCCTGGCCCGGCGCACTCAATGGGGCGCCGACCTGCGACTACCCGACCTCGTCGACGGCTTCGCGCAGAGCCTGGGGGAGGAGCTGGACTACCGGGTCGAGGCCGCCAACGTGCACGGCATCGAGCATTCCCTGAGCGCCGGAGGTGGACTGGTCACCGTGCCGGCCGTCGTCGACGGCCTCTCCGGGCGCCGGGTCCTGGTCATGGAGCGGGTGCGGGGAGTGCCGCTGTCACGGGCCGGTCAGCGCCTGGCCGGGTTGAGCGCGCAGCGGCGGGTCGAGTTGGCCCGCGCGCTGCTGGCGATCGTGCTCGATCAGATCGTGCGGGTCGGGGTGTTTCACGCCGACCTGCACGGGGGCAACGTCATTCTGCGCGACGACGACACCCTCGTGCTGCTCGACTTCGGCTCGGTCGGACGCCTCGACCGCGCCGCCCGCGACGATCTCGCGCGACTCCTGCTGGCCGTGCAACGCGACGATTCGGTCTCCGCGACCGACGCGCTGCTCGGCCTGCTGGAACGGCCCGCCAGCCTCGACGAGGCGAGTTTCGAGCGGGCCATCGGCCAGATCATGGTGCGCCACGTCGGCGCCGCCGGCGGCAACGGCGGGACGGCCGGGATGTTCGCCGACCTGTTCGCCCTCATCGTCGCCCACCGCTTCACCGTGCCGGCGCCGCTGGCAGCGGTGTTCCGGTCGTTGGCGGCCCTGGAAGGCACGCTGGTGCTGCTGGACCCCGGCTTCGACCTCGTCGAGACCGCCAAGGAGGTCGGAGCCCGACAACTCTCCGCTCGGCTGGCTCCCGCGGCGATGCGCGAAACCCTGGAGACCGAACTCGCCCAGCTGCTGCCGTCACTGCGGCGGCTGCCGCGCCGCGTCGACGCGCTGGCCCGCTCCCTCGAACGCGGCGAGCTGTCGATGCAGCTACGGGTGTTCGCCGACGACCGCGACCGCGGCTACGTCACCGGCCTGCTGCAACAGGTGGCGACGACGATCATCGCCGCCGCCTGCTCCCTCGTCGCCGTCGTCCTTCTCGTCGCCCCCAACAGCCCGGAGCTGGAAGACAGCGTGCCGATCTACCCGATCCTGGGCGCGACCTTCCTGCTGTTCGCCTTCGTGCTCGCCGCCCGCGTGCTCGCGTTCGCCTTCCGGCGACCGACCGGGGCGTTGTAGCGGCCTAGCGTTCAGGCGACAGAGGGCTGGGCTGGTGGCGCGTCCGCAGCGAGCTCGTTGCCACCGGGCGCGTTGCTCGTGCCTGCTGGCGCCAGGTGCTCGCGCAGGAACTCGACGATTTGCGGCCGGTGGGCGCCGACCCCGGGGGCCAGCACCGGCCAGCTCGCGAAGCCGTGGGGTGCCTTCGGAAAATCGGTGTGCTGCGCCGGCACCCCGACACCGCGCAGCGAGCGGGCGTAGGCGGCGCCTTCGTCGCGCAGCGGATCGAGTCCGGCGGTCTGGACGAGCGCCGGCGGCAGGCCGCGCAGGTCACCCAGGGCGGGGGAGATCAAGGGATCGAAGGGGCTCAGGGCGTCCGGCCCGTCGCCCAGGTAGTACGCGAAGTAGGCGTCGGCGTCGCGGCGGTTGAGGATGGGTCCGCGCGCGAAGTCGATCTTCGACCGGCTCAGGCACGTGCAGTCGACGCTGGGATACAGCAGCACCTGGGCGGCCAGGGCCGGCCCGCCCTCGTCGCGCAGCACCTGGGTGAGCACGGCCGCGAGGTTGCCGCCCGCGCTGTCTCCGGCCACGGCCATCCGCTGTGGGTCGGCCCCCCACTGCGGCGCGAGATCGGGCAGGGCGCGCACGACGTCGACGCAGTCGTGAATGGCGGCCGGTGCGGGATGCTCTGGCGCCAGCCGGTATTCGATGGAGGCGACGATCACGTCGGCCTGCTGCGCCAGGTAGGAGCAGAGCGCGTCGTAGCCCTCGACCAGCCCGAGCACCCAGCCGCCGCCGTGGATGAACACCAGCAGCGGGCGCGGCTGGGCGTCGATCTCCTCGCGGTGGATCGCACCGTGCGCGCCCAGGGCGCTGTCGTAGAGCCGCACCCGCACGGACCGCTCGTCGCGCACCGGCACCTGCACATCGCTGATCTGCACATCCGTGGCCGTGTAGCCGCTCAACGCGTCGAGGATCCGCGAGCGCGGCCGCGGCATGCGCATCGACGCCAACTGTTCTTTGGGCAGGTCGGCGACCGAGCCGGTCAGCGACGAGAGCCCGTGCAGCAGACGGGTGCGCCACGGCAGGGCGCGCGGGGGTGGGGCGTTGAGCATCCCCCTATGGTGCGTCACCCACTGCCCACCACCATCTCACCTTCCATACGCTGGACGTTCATCTGATATTCACCTGGGCTGCGCCTGGGGCGGGTCTGATCGCACCCGCCTACGCTGGGGCTCATGAGTGTGCGGCGCGTCATGGGCATCGAGACCGAGTACGGGATCAGCGTGCCGGGGCGCCCGCAGGCCAACCCGATGATCCTCTCCGGGGATGTCGTGCGCGCCTATGCGCGCGGCAGCGAGTCCGGCGCCGGCCACCGCGGGGGATCGGCTCGACCGGTGGGGGTGCGCTGGGACTACGCGGGCGAGACGCCGCTGGCCGACGCGCGCGGCTACTCGATGCACCGCCTCGACGCGCACGTCTCGATGCTCACCGACGAGTGGGAGGACGACCCGGGCGTCGCCAACCTCGTGCTGACCAACGGGGCCCGCCTGTACGTCGATCACGCGCATCCCGAGTACTCCGCGCCGGAGGTCGTCGACCCGATGGAGGCGCTCGTCTGGGACCGCGCGGGTGAGCAGATCATGGCGATCGCCGCGGGGGTGCTGGCCCAGGAGGAGGCCGACGGGCTGCGGCCGCCCGGCGACGGGGTGCCGGTGCTCTACAAGAACAACACCGACGGCAAGGGCGCCTCCTACGGCACCCACGAGAACTACCTCATGCGCCGCGATACCCCGTTCGCGGAGATCGTCGCGGGCCTCACCCCGTTCTTCGTCGTCCGGCAGATCATCTGCGGCGCCGGGCGCGTCGGGCTCGGCCAGCGCTCGCAGCGCCCCGGCTACCAGCTCGCCTCCCGCTCCGACTTCTTCGAGGCCGAGGTAGGCCTGGAGACGACCTTCAAGCGGCCGATCATCAACACCCGCGACGAGCCGCACGCGGCGCCCGACCGCTACCGGCGGCTGCACGTGATCCTCGGCGACGCCAACCTCTGCGACGTCGCGGGGCTGCTGAAGATGGGCACGACGAGCCTCGTGCTGGGCATGATCGAGGACCAGGCGCTGCCGGCGGACCTGCGGATGATCGAGCCGCTGCGGCAACTCGCGGCCGTCAGCCACGACCCGAGTCTGCGCACCCACGTGGTACTCGCCGACGGCACCCGGCTCACGGGCCTGGACCTGCACTGGCGCTACCTGGAGGCCGCCACCGCCTGGCTGAGCGCCAGCGACGGGTGGGATGCGCCGACGCGCCAGGTCATGGACCTGTGGGAGCAGGTGCTGACGACCCTGGGCCGCGACGTGCTGGACGCCCGCGCTCAGGTCGACTGGGTCGCCAAACTGGCACTGCTGCAGGGCTATCGGGAGCGCGACGGCTTGGAGTGGGATGCGCCGCGGTTGGCGGCCATCGACTTCCAGTGGTCCGACATGCGGCCCGGCAAGGGCGTGGCCCGCACCCTCGAGCGCGCCGGCCGCATCGACCGGCTGACGACCGCCGAGGAGGTCGCGGCGGCCGTCGATCAGGCGCCGGCCTCGACGCGCGCCTGGTTCCGCGGAGAGTGCGTGCGCCGCTACGGCGCCGGCGTCGCCGCCGCCTCGTGGGAGTCGGTCGTCTTCGAGGTGCCGGGCCACGACCGCCTGCAGCGGCTGCACCTGGCCGAGCCGCACCGCGGCACCCGGGCGCTCGTCGGGGAGTTGCTCGACCGGCACGCCGAGCCCGCCGGACTGCTGGCCGAGTTGCGCGGTGAACGGGGCGACCCCGGCTGAGCAGGGCGCGGCACGCAGGGCGCAGCACGCTTGTCGTAGGTGCCGGTTATGTTGGGCGCACAAGCACCGCAGACCCCCCGAGGGATTCGTTAGACCAGAGCAGGAGGCGATCGTCATGGCCGGTCAGGAGCAGGTGCAGCCGCAGCGAGGGCGTCCCGAGCCCAGCGAGCCGCCCCCGGCGCCCGCGCCCGACGCGGCGCAGCTGTCGGCGCGCAAGGCCGAGCTCGACGCCGACATCGACAGCGTGCTCGACGAGATCGACGGGGTGCTGGAGACCAACGCGGAGGAGTTCGTCGCGGGCTTCGTGCAGAAGGGCGGCCAGTGAGCCGGCTCGGTTTCGGCGGCGGATCGGGTGGGTCGCCCGCGGCCGGCGGACGGCTGAGCCCGGCCTACCTGTCCGTCGGTTCGTCGTCGTTCACCGAGTTCGTCGGCGACGTCGCCCCGCAGCTGTTGCCCGGGCGCCGGTTCAGCGAGCAGACCGGCGGCGGGGGCGCGTCGATCGGCGCTGTGTCCGCCCCGCACGGCACCACGATCGTCACCCTCGCGTACGACGGCGGGGTGCTGCTGGCCGGCGACCGGCGCGCCACGATGGGCAATATCATCGCCAGCCGCGACATCGAGAAAGTCTTCGTCACCGACGACCACTCCGCCGTGGGTATCGCCGGCACCGCCGGGGTCGCCATCGAGATGGTCAAGCTCTTTCAGGTCGAGCTCGAGCACTTCGAGAAGATCGAGGGCGCGGTGCTCTCGTTGGAGGGCAAGGCCAACCGCCTCGCGGCGATGCTGCGCGGCAACCTCGGGCTGGCGATGCAGGGCCTGGCCGTCGTGCCCCTGTTCGCGGGCTACGACCTCGACTACGGCCACGGCCGCATGTTCAGCTACGACGTCACCGGCGGCTGCTACGAGGAGCGCGAGCACCACAGCGTCGGCTCCGGCTCGCTGTTCGCCCGCGGCGCCCTGAAAAAGCTGTGGCGGCCGGGCCTGCCCGCGGACGAGGCGCTGCGGGTCGCCATCGAAGCCCTGTACGACGCCGCCGACGACGACACCGCCACTGGCGGCCCTGACCTCATTCGGCGGCTGTGGCCCACCTGCGCGTTGATCGACGTGCGCGGGGCCCGGCTGCTGCCCGACGACGCCCTCGCCGCGACCGTCGAGGCGATCGTCGCCGACCGCCGCGAACACCCCGGCGGCCGCCGATGAGCCAGCAGCCGTTCTACGTCAGCCCCGAGCAGCTCATGAACGACCGGGCCGACTACGCCCGCAAGGGCATCGCCCGGGGCCGTTCGGTCGTCGTGCTGGCCTACGCGGGCGGCATCGCGTTCGTCGCCGAGAACCCCTCGCGGGCGCTGCACAAGGTCAGCGAGATCTACGACCGCATCGGCTTCGCCGCGGTCGGCAAGTACAACGAGTTCGAGAACCTGCGGGTCGCCGGCGTGCGCTACGCCGACATGCGCGGCTACGCCTACGACCGGCGCGACGTCACAGCCCGCGGCCTGGCCAACGCCTACGCCCAGACCCTGGGCACCGTCTTCACCCAGGAGCACAAGCCCTACGAGGTCGAGATCGTCGTCGCCGAGGTCGGCCGCAACGCCGCCGACGATCAGATCTACCGGCTGACCTACGACGGATCGGTTGCCGACGAGCAGGGCTACGTCGTCATGGGCGGCACCACCGAGGCCGCCGCCGCGGTGCTCGGCCGACACTGGCAGCCCGACCTGCTGCTGGCGCGGGCCCTGGCGCTCGCCATCGCCGCCCTGTCCGCCGACCCGGCCGGTGGGCAGGCGCGCACCCTCGACGCCGACGTCCTGGAGGTCGCGGTCCTCGACCGGTCCCGCCCGCGGCGCACCTTCCGGCGCGTCCCGGCGGCCCTGCTGACCCAGTTGCTCTCGGCCAGCGACCCTACGCACGACCTACCCCAGACCGACGAGACCGTCACCACCACCTCCGGTACCCCCGTGCCGCAGGCTCCGGCCCCGACGGCGTCCGCGGCCGAGGCGTCGTCCAATCCGCAGACGCAGCGCAGCGACGAGACCACGCAGAACGAGACCACGCAGAACGAGACCACGCAGGAACAGGCCTTGCAGGGCGACGCGCCCGAGGGCGATGACGCAACCCCGGGAGATGACGCGACCCAGGGATCGGCGGGTTGAGATGGACCGGCGCATCTTCGGCCTGGAGACCGAATACGGCCTGACGTGCACCCGTGAGGGTCGGCGGGCGCTGGGGCCCGACGAGGTGGCCCGGCACATGTTCCGCAGCGTCGTGGCCTGGGGACGCAGCTCGAACGTCTTTCTGCCCAACGGCTCCCGCCTCTACCTCGACGTCGGCAACCACCCGGAGTACGCCACCGCCGAGTGCGACTCCCTCGCCGATCTGCTGGCGCAGGACGAGGCAGGCACGACGCTGCTCAACGACCTCGTCGACGAGGCCCGAGCGCGGCTGGCCGAGCTCGAGCTGACCGGCACCGTCTACCTGTTCAAGAACAACCTGGATTCGGCGGGCAACTCCTACGGTTGCCACGAGAACTACCTCGTCTCTCGCAGCAGCGACCTGGCCCGCCTCGGCGAGTTGCTCGTGCCCTTCCTGGTGTCTCGGCAGATCGTCTGCGGCGCGGGCCGACTGATGCGAGTGCCCGACGGTGCGGGGGAGCGCGTGGAGTACCACGTGAGCCAGCGCGCCGACGTCATGTGGGAGGGCACGTCGAGCGCCACGACCCGCAGCCGCCCGATGATCAACACCCGCGACGAGCCGCACGCCGACGCCGAGCGTTACCGGCGGCTGCACATCATCGTCGGCGACTCCAACCTGGCCCAGAGCAGCACCCTGCTCAAGGTCGGCGCCACCGACCTCGTGCTGCGCATGCACGAGGCGGGCGAGCCGCTGCCCGACCTCAGTCTGGTCAACCCCGCGAAGGCGATCCGGGCCGTCAGCCGCGACCCGCGCGGCGCCGTGCCGGTCGAGCTGACGAGCGGACGGGCGCTGTCGGCGACCGCACTGCAACGCGAGTTTCAGGAGCGGGCCGCAGCATTCGTCGACCGCACGGGCGCCGCGACCGCCCACGACGCGCCGGTGCTGGAGTTGTGGGACCGCGTGCTGACCGCCATCGAGAGCGACCGGCCGCAGGACGTCGTGCGCGATGTCGACTGGATCCTCAAACGCCACCTGCTGACCAGGTACGCCGACCGGCACGGCCTGGGGCTGGAGCATCCGCGGATCGCTCAACTCGAGCTCGCCTACCACGACGTCGAGCCGGGGCGCGGCCTGTTCGCGCTGACGCAGGCCCGCGGCGGTGCCACCACCCACGTCAGCCCGGCGGATGTGCAGCAGGCACGTCGCCACCCCCCGGCCACCACCCGCGCGGCGATGCGCGGGGCGTTCGTGGCCGCGGCCCGCGAACACGGCCGCGATTACACGGTCGACTGGACCCACCTACGCCTCAACGACGGGGCCGGACGCACCGTGCTGTGCAAGGACCCGTTCGCCGCCACCGACCCGCGAGTCGACCGCCTTCTCAACGCGGTGCCTCAACCGGTCTCCGACGACCCCACTCCCGCCTGAAGCGCCGGCCACCGACCCCAAAGGTCCCCATAGGTCCCCAAAGGTCACGGTCCGCCAACGAATTCGCCACGAGTTCGGCACGAGTCGGCCCTTCACACCCAGAGCGCAGGTCGCGTGCAGAACCGGCGGCTATCGTGAAATTCCCTGACTCGCCTGAGCGGCACGCGCCGTCGGGCCTTGTACCTGCGAAGGTGTCCGTTGCCTGTCTCTCGCCGTCTCGTGGCCGCCAGTGTGCTGCCGTTCGTCCTGCTGTTGAGCGCCTGCGGCGGTCATGACCCGGGCAGCGAATCGGAGGCGACCGCCCAGAACGGCGCGACCCCGACGGCGACCGCTCAGTCGGGGATCCTCGACCAGATCACCATCGAGCCGGCCCGCTCCAGCTCGCAGGCGCCCACGCTGAAGCTGCCGCAGGTGCCACTGACGGTGGCCCAGCCCGAGCATCTCGTCGTGGAACCGGGCAACGGTGCGCCGATCACCGCGGACCAGAAGGTCGTCGCCAAGTACCTGCTCGTCAACGCGCGCGACGGCAAGCCGCGGGCGACGATGTGGGCCGACAAACCCGTGACCCTGCCGATCGGGCAGATCCCGCAGTTCTCGCCACTTATCGGGCAGAAGCTCGGATCCCAGGTGCTGTTGGCGATCCCGGCCTCGACGGCCATGGGCCAGTCCGGTGACGAGAAGCTCGACATCCGGCCCGCCGACACGCTGCTCTACCTCATCGAGCCGATCAGCGCGACGGCCCCCCTGAAGGAGGCCGAGGGCACGGTGGTCCCGCCGAAGGCCGGGCTGCCGACCGTGCAGATGGGCGAGACCGCCAACGACCCGGCCAAGATCACGGTGCCCGACAGCGCGCCGCCGACCCAGACGGTGGCCCAACCGCTCATCATCGGTGACGGACCGCGGGTGGTGGCCGGCCAGACCGTGCGGGTCACCTACACGGGTGTCACCTGGCGCGACCCGGGCAACCCGTTCGACTACTCCGGCAAGCAGCCGCAGGGCTACGCCGAGTTCCAGATCGGCACCGGCAACCTCATCAAGGCCTGGGACCAGCACATCGTCGGCCAGACCGTCGGCACCCGCCTGCTGCTCGTCGTGCCGCCGGCCGACGGCTACGGCGCCGCGGGCTCGGGAGCGATCAAGGGCGACGACACGATGGTCTTCGTCCTCGACATCCTCGACGCAAGCTGAGAGGTGCGCGGGTAACCTGGCCCGCGAACCGAACACGCGCGGCCGCCCGCCGGTCGCGCTTCAGCGAAGGAGCCCCTATGCCGTTCGACCCTGGCGTCGGTAAGCCCGAGATCGACTTTCCCGAAGACCCGGCTCCCAGCGAGTTGGTCATCGAAGACCTCTGGGAGGGCGATGGTGCGCTCGCGCAAGCCGGTCACGTCGTCAGCGCCCACTACGTCGGTGTCGCCCACTCCACCGGGGAGGAGTTCGACTCCTCCTGGAACCGCGGTGCGCCACTGGACTTCCCGCTCGGCGGCGGCCGCGTCATCGCCGGCTGGGACCAGGGCATCGTCGGGATGAAGGTCGGCGGTCGGCGCCGCCTCGTCATCCCCAGCCGGCTCGCTTACGGCGACCAGGGCGCCGGCAACGTCATCGCGCCGGGGGAGTCGCTGATCTTCGTCGTCGACCTCGTCGACGTGCGCTGAGCGCTGCCGGGTCGCCCTCACCTCATGGCCACGCAGGCGTCGGAGAAGGTCGAGCGGCTGCTCAACCTCGTCATCTGCCTGCTGCACACCCGGCGGCCGCTGCTCAAGGAGCAGATCCGGCGGGCGGTGCCGCAGTACGACCAGGAGTCCGACGAGGCGTTCGACCGGATGTTCGAGCGGGACAAGGACGAGTTGCGGACGCTGGGCATCCCGCTGCGCAGCCGCGTCGACGTCGTCTTCGAGGACGACACTGGGTACTTCATCGACCGTAGCGAGTACGCGCTGCCGCAGATCGAGTTCACGCCCGCCGAGGCTGCGGCCCTCAGCCTCGCCGCCCGGACGTGGACCCACGCCGCGCTGGCCGGCAGCGGCGCCGAGGCGCTGCGCAAGCTGACGGCGGCCGGTGTCGACACCGATGGGGCCGCCAGCAGCCCGACGCTGGGCGTCGAGCCGCGGGTGCGGGCCGTAGAACCCGCCTTCGACGCCGTGCACGCGGCCGTCGTGGCCACCCAGCCCATCGCCTTCGACTACCGCCGATCCGGGGCTCCGGCGAGTCGTCGGCATGTGCTCCCCTGGGGCATCGCGTCGTGGCACGGCCGCTGGTATCTCACCGGCTACGACACCGACCGGCAGGACAGCCGGGTGTTTCGACTCGGCCGCATCGAGGGCAAGGTCGTCAGGGACGGGCGGCCCGGCTCCTACGAGGTGCCCGCCGACCACGACGCCCGCTCGGCCGTGCGCTTCAGCGCCGGCAGCCGCGAGTCGTCCGGTGTCGCGCAGCTGCTGGTGCGCGCCGGGCGCGCCCACGCCCTACGCCGCCGGGCCATTCCCGACACGCTGGCCGACCCCGGTGCAGGAGCATCCGACGCCGCTGAGTCGGTCGAAGACCTGGGGGATCCGCAGCGAGACGAGACGTGGGATCGGATCTCGGTGGCCTATGACGACACCGGCCGCTTCGTCGACGAACTGTGCTCGTACGGGGCCGATGTCGTGGCCCTGGAGCCGGCGCCGGTGCGGTCGGCGGTCATCGACCGACTGCGGGCCGCGGCCCAGATGGCGCCGGCGGGCAGCGCAGGCACCGGCGCGGGGGAGGCGTCGTGAGCCAGGAGTCCTCGACCTCTCGGGTCGCCCGGTTGCTAACGATGGTGCCCTGGCTGCTCGCCCACCCCGGGGTGCCGGTGGCGCAGGCCGCCGCCGAGTTCGGCCTGGGCGAGAAGGCGTTCGTGCGTGATCTCGAGCTGCTCTTTCTCTGCGGCACCCCCGGCGGCATGCCCGACGACCTCATCGAGGCCGAGTGGGAGACCGGGCGGGTCTACCTCGGCAACGCCGACGAGATCGCCCGACCGCTGCGGCTGAGCCGCGAGGAGGCGCTCTCCCTGATCGTCGCGCTGCGCGCCATCGAGGCCACCGGCCAGGTTGGCGACAGCGACGTCGTCGCCACCACCCTGGCCAAGCTCGAGCAGGCCACCGGGTCGGCCGCCCGACCGCAGCTCGACGAGGTGGGCCGGCGCATCCACGTGGAGGTCGCCGAGGAGGCCGAGTCGCAGCGGCTGCTCCAGCTGCAGGGCGCACTGGCCGACCGGCGCCGGGTGCGGCTGGACTATCACGTGCCGAGCCGCGACGAGGTGACCACCCGCGACGTCGACCCCATGCGCCTGTTCGCCCAGGACGGCCACTGGTACCTGGAGGCCTACTGCCATCGGGCGGCCGACGTCCGCCTGTTCCGGCTCGACCGCATCGAGTCGGCCACCGTGCTCGATATCGACGGCACCCCGCCGGCGCAGGCGCAAGCCCGCGACCTGGACGCGGGGGTGTATCAGGGCGGTTCCGGTGACCTGCTGGTCGAGCTGGAGTTGAGCCCCGCTGCCCGCTGGGTCGCCGACTACTACCCGCACGAGTCTCGACGCGAGGTCGCCGCGCAGCCGGGCGACTCGGGCGAGTCGGGTGAATCGGACGGGACGATGCGGCTGGTGCTGCGGGTCGGGGATCCGGCCTGGTTGCGCCGATTGCTGTGGCGCCTCGGCGGTTCCGCGCGCGTCGTGGAGCCCGAATGGCTGGCTCGCGACGTGGCCGCGGGGGCCCGGCACGCACTGCTGGCGTACGGGGACAACCTGTAGAGTTGCCCTCGTTGCCCCGGGCTTGCCCGACAGGTGAGTCGAATTCCCACGGAAGGCACGAGCACATGGGTTGGCGCGGACTGTTCGAGGGATGGCACTTCGTCATCCTCATCATCCTCATCATCATTCTCTTCGGCTGGAAGCGGCTGCCCGACGCTGCTCGTTCGCTGGGGCGCTCGATGCGCATCTTCAAGGCCGAGGTCGACGAGATGAAGGGCGATGGCCGGAGCGCCGCCAGCTCCGACACCGTCCGCGGCGAGACCGTGAACAACGGTGCCCCGCACGCCGGCGAGGGCAAACCCGGCTCGGGCACCGGTGACGCGAAGGCGGCGGACAGCGGCAGTTCGAGCCCGGTGCAGGAGAATTCGACCGGCGCCACGGGCGGCTCGCCCGACTCCCAGCAACAGCGGAACTGAGTGTGAGCGCCGACATCGGCGCGCCCCACGACTCCGCGGCCGCGCCCGAACCCGACGACTCCCGAGGTGGCTCCGGCGGGGGCTCCTCGTCGGGCGCCGTGGACAAGCGCGGGCGTGGACGTCGTGCCCGCCGGCCCGCCAAGGCGGGGCGCGGCGGCAAACGCCGCGTCAACGTTCCGCGTCGCAAGAAGCGGGATCCCGAGGGTCGCATGTCCCTGGGCGACCACCTGCGCGAGCTGCGCAACCGGGCGATCATCGCCGCCATCGCCGTGGTCCTGTGCGGCGTCGTCGGCTGGATCCAGTACAAGCCCCTGCTGGAGTTCCTCACGCAGCCCCTGCGAATCGTGGCCGTCCGCGAGGGCTGGGGCGACGTGGGGCTCAACTTCCAAGGCTTGACCACGCCGTTCGGGCTGCAGCTGACCGTGGCGCTGTGGCTCGGCATCATCTTGTCGGCGCCCGTGTGGCTCTGGCAGATCTGGGCGTTCATCGTGCCCGGCCTGACCAAGCGGGAGAAGCGCACCGCGGTCGCCTTCATCTGCGCCGCCGTGCCGCTGTTCTTCGCCGGCTGCGCCCTGGCCAACTTCGTGTTGCCGACGGCGGTCCGGGTGCTGCTGGACTTCACGCCTCAGGGCACCTGGAACCTCATCCCCGCCGACCAGTATCTGGCGTTCGTCACCCGTTTCATCCTCGCCTTCGGCATCGCCTTCCTGCTGCCGGTGCTCCTCGTCGCGTTGAACTTCGCCCACGTGCTGCCCGCGCGCGTCATGATCAAGGGCTGGCGATTCGCGGTGCTGCTGAACTTCGTGTTCGCGGCCATGATGACCCCGACTCCCGACGCCTGGACGCTGTTCGTGCTCGCGATCCCCATGTGCGGCCTGTACTTCGGCGCTGTCGGGGTCGCCTTCCTGATCGACCGGCACCGCGCCAAGAAGCGGCCCGACTGGGCCGACCTCGACGACGACACGGCCAGCCCGCTGTAGCTCCGGGGCGTTTCGGCCCGAGCTGACGTACCGTGAGGCGCATGCCCAGTCCCGCCGAACGGTTCGCCGCCGCGCGTCGGCGGGGGGCCGCGAGCCATCCCGCCCTCACCGAATTCGCCGCCGGTCTCGACTTTCCTCTCGACGACTTTCAGGAGCGGGCTGCGGTCGCCCTGGAGGACGGCCGCAGCGTGTTGGTCGCCGCGCCCACGGGTGCCGGCAAGACCGTGGTCGGCGAGTTCGCGGTGCACCTGGCGTTGGCGCAGGGCCGCAAGGCGTTCTACACCACGCCGATCAAGGCGCTCTCGAACCAGAAGTTCGCCGACCTCTCCCGCCGGCACGGCGCGCAGCACGTGGGGCTGCTGACGGGTGACTCCTCGATCAACTCCGAGGCGCCGATCGTCGTCATGACGACCGAGGTGCTGCGCAACATGATGTATGCCGACTCCTCGACCCTGCACGGGCTCGGCTACGTCGTCATGGATGAGGTGCATTACCTCGCCGACCGGATGCGCGGCGCGGTGTGGGAAGAGGTCATCATCCACCTGCCGCAGGACGTGCTCGTCGCGTCGCTGTCGGCGACGGTCAGCAACGCCGAGGAGTTCGGCGCCTGGCTGGGGGCGGTCCGGGGGGAGACGGAGGTCATCGTCTCCGAGCACCGTCCGGTGCCGCTGTGGCAGCACATGCTCGTCGGGCGCGAACTGTTCGACCTGTTCGTCGAGCACGACCCGGGGCGGTCCGCCGACGGCCGGGCCCCGGTGGAGGAGGTCAATCCCGAGCTGCTGGCCGCCATCCGCGAGCGCGCGGCCCGCGGCTCGCGACGCGACGGGCCCGGTGCCGGGGGCGGCTACGGGC